>CAYUII010000013.1:106248-109129 GCA_964444785.1 uncultured Bacteroidales bacterium
TGTTAACCTTGGATGATGGCTCAGATGAAATTGTATTACAATTATCACTTGATAAGAGAACCTTCCTTAAAGCCTTTACAAATTTAGCATCAGACTCTGCATCAATCAATTCGTTAATTATAAGCCAAATATTATTATCATTATCAGATTGATATATCTTGTTCAGACTGAATATCACATCCTGCTTTATCAAATTTCCATGCCTATTGATGTGTACATTCTCATAATAGGTATTTCTAAGCTCATTAATTACCAAATGCTTATAACTAGTATTACAAATAGCTATCTTCCAAACATTCTGTATACACTGCCTTGATGTTATAAATTTTTCATCATCAAACAATTGAATTAGCTTCTTAACTATTTCACCCATGCGGTTATCAAAGTCACTCTTACTCAAATTAGCCAATAACATGAAACCAATGCTTCGTTGATATGAGTTATCACTTTCTAGTTTATCAGACAACTCATACCATTTATCATAAACCCATTCAACTTTATTCTCAGTTAATTTCAGGAGTGTTTGTAATGCTGAATAGCGAATCACATCGTCCTTACTTGAAATATCAATAAACATATCATCAATTAGCTTAAAATCGGCTTCCATTTCTTCTTTCAAGTATTAAATTAAATATCAATAGTTCTACCTAATAATGCAGTGCAACGTTTCGAAATGTTCTTAAAAGATTGCGGAGAGACATTTTCATTAAACGGAGGCAAAATACAGATTTGTTTGATGAGCATCGTATAACACAATACCAAATAACTGATAGACTACATATTGCGCAGCTGCTCATTTTATTATTCATTAAAGATCTTCTAATAAATCTTCACTCCATTTTTCCTTTGGTAATTCACAATATATCTCAATCAAATTATTTTCTGGGTCTCTAAAGTGGGCAACCCTGGAACCCCATTCTGCAATATCCTTCGGTTTGTTAATAAAATCTACTCCATTATAAGTCAGTCTTTCGTAAATTCGATCCACATTATCAACCTGTAAAACTAGTATAATTTTTTCTCTATTATTTGATGGTAATGATTTATCTAAATTACCAATTTCTTTGGCCATTAAATCAGATTTAAAAATTGAAAGCCCCATATTATGGGATTCTATTCCAATATCAAAACTGGCATATTCACCACCAATTTTTCCCCAAGTCACCTTTAAACCAAGCTTCTCGGAATAGAACCTAAAACAATTGTCAAAATCAGATACTAGAAGTCTAATGTTGTTTAATTTCATAGTATATAAATTTAAAACGCAATTAAGCCAAATAAAAGCCGTTGATTTTCACTAGACAAGAAGAATAATCCTACTCATTTTTCTTATGAAAAAAACAAGACACGGGTAAAATTACTGATTTGTTTCCAATTTTGGCACCCAAATCAAAAGGAAAATCTATCATTCTTGATTAAAGTGAATGACATTGTTTGTAGTTGCCCACAATAAGATCCAGTCATTCGGTCTTGATAAGCCGCCAAATGCTTTCAATGGTTTTCATGCAGGAATTACGAAGCATCCAAGAACACTACTAATGCAATTTCCTTATTAGGGAGTTGGCCTCTGACTTAAATTAATTCTCAAGATTGTTCAGCCGGATCTTGAGTCAAACACAAGGGTATTCAATACAGAAATTGACCTAGCAATTACCAATACACTCGTTCATGAACTCTATCTAATAAAGGTCCTAAAATAATTGGAAAGAGTCATTAATTTCATACTTTAATTTACTGATTTTTATTAGATTGAATATTTGTCATGTACTAAGAACTTTTTGAATCGGCCAAATTTGTCCGTCATTTGGAAGTCTTAGAAATACATTAAGTTCGGCTTGTGGGTCATTGTCATCAGTTACCCATTCAGCACCATTTACGTTTTTGATAATTGTCTCTCCAACACATGAATCAATTGAAAAAAGTTTTGGTCCAAATCCTTTACCGTATAGTCGGCCACCTTTTTTAGGTTGTCCGTTTTTTATATTTACTGCAAAAAATCTGTCTACTTCAATAATACTGTCAATAGTGTAATCAAGTTTGAAGCCATCAGCCTCAAATGCTTTTACTATCCAATCTGATTGTGATTTAATGTCTTCTTTTAAAGTTGCCATATTTTAAATTCTTTTTGTTGCTTAACGTTTCGGTGGACGTTTTAAATTGACCGCCAACGGACGGAACCATATGCAGTTGGGGTTTGCGGGTTGTTTTCCTGTCGAACCCCGATGCCGTTGTTGCGGGCTGCGGACTTTCTTGTCCGCACCGAAACCCCAATTGACATATAGTTTTTGTTAGCAACTGGGTTTCCAATGGTCATGTTATTAAATGTTTAAATCTGGAATTAATAGAAAAAAGTCGATCCAATATTCAATTGAGATTCGACCCAGATTTTTCCACCTAATTTTTCAGCTAATCCTTTTTCAATTGTAAGACCAATACCGATTCCAGCAGACGATCGTCTAAACATAGATTCCAACTGTCTAAATTTATCAGATATTACTGAATAGTCTTTGCTCTCAATACCTATTCCAGTATCTTTTACATAGCAATACAACTCTGTTCCCTTAATTTCATAAAAAAACTCTATTCTCCCTTTTTCAGTAAATTTTATAGCAATATCTAATAATATCGATAAAATCTGATTGAGTCTATTATGATCTGTTGTAAATTTTTCAACTGGAATCTCTGGTTTTATTAAGAATAAGCTTACATCAGGATTTTCTATTGCAATAATTTCTTTAAATTCTTTAAACTTTTTTTCCATTAAAGAGCTTATATCCTGAATTGTAACATCAATTTTAATTTGATTGTTTTCAATAAATGACATTTGGTTCTTTGTCAAATTGAATGGGTAAATTTGACTTTAAATGTAAAAAAGACCAAG
>CAYUII010000014.1:0-102177 GCA_964444785.1 uncultured Bacteroidales bacterium
TTGCTAAGCTGGACTCTTTAGGTAACCTTGAATGGACCCAATGCTATGGAGGTTCAGGATATGATTTAACCAATTTGAGTATAGAGGTTAATGACGGGTATGTTTTTGCTGGGATTCTTGACTCTGATGATGGTCAAGTACCGGGGGTACATGGGGAGAAGGACATTTGGATTGTAAAGACTGACTTTCTTGGAAATATTATTTGGGAAAAGAGCTTGGGAGGTTCTCTTACTGATCATCCTCATATAATGTATACTGAAAAAAGTGGGGATATCGTTATTGTTGGTATCACTGAATCGAAAGATGGAGATGTAACTGGTAAACATGGAGCCTATAAAAACAAGGATATTTGGGTGGTTAAATTATCTTCAGAAGGTGTTTTTTTGTCGCAGCAATGTATAGGAGGATTAGGCTCTGATTACGTTGGCCATAATGGGGTTAAATTGACGGATGGACATTACGTAATGGTTGGAACGATTAGCAATGAGATATCTTTTGATGTTCAATGTACTAAACCGTTTACCACTTTTTATTCTAATATTTGGGCCTTTGAGTTAAAGGACTGTTCCTATTATAAAACCAGCCGCCCCGATGGCGATACCCGGGTTTGTATTAACCTTCAACCAACGAGTGAGTATGTTACTCACCCTTACTTTGATGCCAAAGGTTACCTCTGGGTGATTGACCCTGCTGAGGCTGGTGTAGCCTCTAACACTGATTCTATCACTACCATCACATGGATTCCTAACTTCGAAGGTACCGCAAGGCTCAGCGTCAGACTGTATACCGAGTGTGGGATCATTCAACCTAGCGATACTCTGGAGGTTGAAGTCCACCATGACTGCACCGGAGTGGAAGATCTGGCTATGCAAGCAATTAAACTCTATTTCCAGCCGAATCCGGCCAATGAGAGTAGTGTGCTTCATTACACGCTTCCAGCCTCAGAGAATAAAGCAAGACTTGAACTCTATGACCTGAGTGGGCAAATGGTCTACTCGGCTGAATTAAGGCAACATGAGGGTATGCATATAATCCCAACAGCCAACCTAAAGGGTGGTGTGTATATGTGTAGTATCGTTAGTGGCCGTGAGAAGGGTGTCGGAAGATTGGTGGTTGTGAAGTAGATTAGGCAACTAGCTGGCAATTGGAACACAGATGACACTGATTAGGCGGATTTGCACTGATAATAGAAACAAAACTGATCATAGAGGATTTGATTTAAATAGACGCAACATGTAGAGACGCGGCATGCCACGTCTCTACATGTGTTGTGTCTCTACATGATAACCCTAAAAATTCGGGAATATCATCTGAATATGCTAATTGCATAAGGTTTATAGGGAGTATATAGGGAGAGGAAGGGAAGAGGTAGAGGCAATAGGCAATCGAAAGGAACGGATATTGAGTGAGATATAAGTGATTTGAGGAGGAAGTTTTTTTTCAAATTTTGTTTGTTATGAGGGTAACATTGTTAAATTTGTAACAATGATAGGTTGGCTTATATTTCTGCACCATAAAACGAATCAACCATGATGCATGATTCAATTGATCGGTTACTAGAGCGGTTTCCCAGCAAGGGAAAGGAGTGTCTTATCCAAGTATTACAAGAGGTACAAGAGTTGGAGGGTTATTTAAGCGACCCATCGATACGAAAGGTTAGTGAATATCTTTCCATACCGGCAAGTCGTATCTATTCCATAGCGACGTTTTATGATCAGTTTAGATTTACACCCCAAGGGAGGTACCATATTCGAATTTGTAGAGGAACGGCTTGTCATGTATTAGGATCCTCAACGATACTTTCTGAGTTAGAGAAGCAATTAGGGATAACGGCGGGCAATACCACGCGAGGTGGTATGTTCAGTCTGGAGGTTGTTAGTTGTATGGGTGCATGTAGTTTATCCCCTGTTATTTCGATAAATGGAACTTTTTATGACCATGTAACCTTAGCAAAGATCCGAGATATTTTACTGTTATATAGAAATAGAGAGGAGGGTGAAAATGGTAGAGACTAGAAAAATCAAGAATGGTTTAGTTCAGCAATTGCTGTTAAATGATCAAAGTTCGATATCGCGTCAGACTGAAGATCAAGTTCGAGCGTTAAGGCGAGAGAAGATAGATAAGCCGGTGATATTTGTAGGGGCAGGAACATGTGGTTTAGTAGCAGGTGCTTCTGGAACGATTCAGATGGTGAAGAATTGGTTGTTTGATCATCAGATAAATGCTTCTATTGTTGAGACTGGCTGTATTGGTTTATGCTCAGCTGAACCAATTGTTGATGTACAGTTGCCGGGAAAGAATAGGGTATCGTTTTCTAATGTTAAACCAGAAAAGGTCTATAATGTTCTAGATGCGGTGTTTAATAATACGATCCCTGAAGAGGATGTCTTGTGCCAGTTTCCAGCGTCGAACTTTCTTCTATGGGAGGGAGTACCAGTATGGACTGAACTGGACTTTTTTAAGAAGCAGACTCGATTGGTGTTAGAGAACTGCGGTATAATTGATCCTTCTTCTATTGATGAATATTTAGCACGTGAGGGCTATAAGGCTTTTGTTAAAGTGATTCGTAATTACTCTTCAGGCGAGGTTTGTGATATGGTTCAAGAGAGTGGTTTACGGGGAAGAGGCGGTGCTGGTTTTGAAACAGGGAAAAAGTGGAAGATTGCGTATAATACTCAATCTGATCAGAAATACATCATATGTAATGCTGATGAGAGTGATCCAGGGGCTTTTATGGACAGAGCCTTGATTGAAGGAGATCCTCATCGACTTATTGAGGGGATTGCTATATCAGCCTATGCTATTGGTGCAAGCCAAGCATATATTTATATAAGAGCTGAGTACCCCCTTGCTGTTAAACGGCTTGAGAAGGCTATACAGCAAGCAAAAGACTATGGAATCTTAGGGCAGAATATCTTTGACAGTGGCTATAGTCTCTATTTGACGGTAAGGGTAGGTGCAGGTGCTTTTGTTTGCGGAGAAGAAACCGCATTAATTAATAGTATTGAAGGTAAAAGAGGAACACCTCAGCCTAAACCACCTTATCCTGCTCAACGTGGCCTTTTTGGTAAACCAACAGTGGTAAATAATGTAGAGACTTTAGCCAATGTCCCTGCAATCATTCGCCTTGGTCCTGGTTGGTTCAAAAATATTGGTACTGCTACAAGTAATGGAACCAAGGTCTTTGCTATCTCGGGAAAGGTAAGACGTACTGGACTTGTTGAGGTTTCTATGGGGACCAGTTTCAGGGATATTATTTTTACGGTTGCCGGAGGGATTAGGGATTATAAGCAGTTTAAGGCTCTTCAGATTGGAGGCCCTTCGGGTGCCTGCCTGGATCACACTTGTTTGGATGTGCTGGTTGATTATGAAGCGATAGCCGAGCATGGAGCCATGATGGGTTCGGGCGGGTTGGTTATCATGGATGAAGAGACTTGCATGGTTGATGTAGCCAAGTTCTTTATGTATTTTCTACAGAATGAGAGTTGTGGAAAGTGTATCCCTTGTAGGGAGGGAACTCGTAGAATGCTTGAGATCTTACAGGCTATAACTCGTCGTCCTAGTGATGATGGACGACATGAAACGCTTGAACGCTTTAAAGGGGTAATGATGTTGGAGGAGTTAGCGGAGGTCATTAGAGATACCTCGTTATGTGGGCTTGGCCAAACAGCTCCAAATCCGGTATTGTCCACCCTTAAGTATTTTAGGGAGGAGTATGAAGAGCATATCTTCGATAGAGTGTGTCGAGCGAATGTCTGCAAAGGGCTTAGAACCTTTTTAATAGATATTGATAAGTGCACCGGTTGTACCGTGTGTCTTAGAAAATGCCCCGCTAATGCAATTATAGGTAGCCAACGTAGTCCGCACTTCATCGTCCAGGATAAGTGTATCGGATGCGGAATCTGCTATGATTCATGTAAGTTTAATGCGATTAGTTCCAAATAAAACCTCTGCTATGATCTTTACTATCGAAGTTAATAATCAGGTCATTAAGGCACGCAAAGGGGATACGATTCTAGAGACTCTTGAGCAGAATGGAATTCGGGTTCCAACGTTGTGTCACATCAATGGTCATTCTCCTACCGGAGCATGTCGTATTTGTGTGGTGGAGGTAGAGGGTCGACAAGAGCTCATTCCAGCTTGCTCTCATCCAGTTGAAGAGTGGATGAAGATTAAAACCCACTCCCCAAGGGTCATTAAAGCAAGAAAAACGATCGTTGAACTGCTGTTGAGTAACCATCCTGATGATTGTCTCTATTGCGAAAGAAACGGAAATTGTGAGTTGCAAGATCTTTCAGTTGATATGAATGTCAGAGAACGACGTTTCTCTGGAAGAAAACAAGCTCATAAAAGAGATACAGGAAGTCCTAGTATCGTTCGTGACCCAGCCAAGTGTATCCTTTGTGGAAGGTGTGTTAGGATTTGTGAGGAGGTTGAAGCCGTTAGTGCTATAGACTTTATTAAAAGAGGTAGTAGTATGGTAATTGGTACTACTTATAACAAAGGTCTTAATTCCAGAAGTTGTCACCATTGTGGACAATGTATTATCATCTGTCCGACCGGAGCTCTCTATGAAAAGAGCAGAACAATAGATCTTATGGAGGGGCTTCATAATCATCAGAAATTCATGGTAGCGGCATTAAGCCCAACAGTCCCGGTTTCTTTAGGAGATTCTTTTGGTCATAGGAGTGGAAAGGACGTTAATGGTATAGTCACTGCTTCGCTTCGAAAGATGGGTTTTGATAAGGTTTTTGATGTTAGTTTTTTTACTGATGTGGCTATTATGGAGTTAGCTACCGAGATGGTGAATCGACTTAATGAAGGAAAAAGATTGCCGATGTTCTCCTCTTGCTGTCCGTCTTGGGTCTACTATGCTGAAACCTTCCATCCGGGATTGATACCTCATCTTTCTACGACAAAGTCTCCCCAACAAATTATGGGAACCGTGGTGAAGAAGTATTATAGCGAGGTAATCCACAAGGATCCAAAGGATATCTGTTGTGTTTCAGTAATGCCCTGTACAGCTAAGAAATTTGAAGCTCAACGTCAGGAAATGACGGTTGCGGCCATCACACATGTTGACCATGTCTTAACGACTCGAGAGCTTGCTGGTTTTATTAAACTTCATGGTATAGATATGCAGAATGTGGGCAGTGACCTATCAGATGAGCCTTTCCAAATCAGAAGCTCTGCATCTAAACTCGTTGGAGTATCTGGAGGTGTGGCCGAAGCATTGGCTCGAACGGTTTACTTTATGATCACTGGTGCCGAACTCGCTGAATTGAAAATTTCTGATCTCAGACAGAATACGAGTCGTAAAGAGTTTTTTATTCAAGCCGGACGATTTAAGCTTGGTTTTGCTGCAGTAAGCGGCATGAATAATGCTTTAAAACTGATTGATGAGGTTAAGGGTGGCAGAAGAGATCTTCACTTTATTGAGGTCATGGCCTGCCCTGGAGGCTGTGTTAATGGTGGAGGTCAGCCGTTAGGTTCAGATGAAAAAGATTTAAAACTACGGGTTAAAAGCTTGTATGATATTGATGAACGAGAGACCATTCGAGTGGCTCATAAGAACCCGGGTATCCGTGACTTATATCAAAAGTTTTTGGAAAAGCCCATGTCTGATCTCTCTATTGAAAATCTGCACACGGGATATATACATAAAGACCAATAAAGATGACTATGAGCAGGTCATATCGAAATCAGTTGGTGTTTACAATAAAAGACCGTTGTAGGGTCTGTTACACCTGTGTCAGAGAGTGCCCTGTAAAGGCAATTCAGATTATTAATGGGCAGGCTGCGGTAGTTAACCTTAGGTGTATTGGCTGTGGTAGATGTACCACTGTCTGTAGTCAGAATGCTAAAGTTTATCTACAGACGACCTCAGAAGTGCAAAATCTTCTTCATTCATCACAAAAGAAGGCCGCCATTATAGCCCCAAGCTTTGCAGCAGAGTTTGGTGATATTAAAGAGGTACAACAGTTTGTGGGAATGGTTCGCGCCTTGGGTTTTGACTATGTTTGTGAGGTCGCATTTGGTGCTGATTTGGTGGCTCGTGAGTATGAGAAAAACTTCAATTCTCATGAGATTCAAGGCATGATCTCGAGTGATTGTCCTGCCGTTGTCTATTATGTCAGACATTACCATCCTGATCTGGTTCCTCAACTCGCTAAGATAGCTTCTCCAATGGTGGCTATGACTAGAGCTCTGATTAAACGTCATGGTGAAGATCTCAAGGTTGTATTTATTGGTCCCTGCATTGCCAAGAAGGCCGAGTCATCTGAGGTTTCAGAGGTGCTCACTTTTAAGGAACTAAGACAGATGTTTGAGGATGCGGGTATTCGCCAGGATAATGTTGAAGGATCAGAATTTGACCCTCCTAGAGCAGGTAAGGGAGCCATCTTCCCTATTAGTAGAGGATTGCTTCAGACGACTAATATTAGAGAGGATCTCTCTGAACGTGATATAATAATTGCGGAAGGACCTGAAAACTTTCGCAACGCATTGAAGGAGTTTGAAGCTGGTTATATTGGGGCTCAACACCTTGAGTTGCTCTGTTGCAACGGATGCATCATGGGGCCCGGTACCTCACCGGGTGGAAAACGGTATACCAGAAGCGTCCTGGTTACTAATTATGTTAGAGAGAAACTTCGAACTTTTGATCAGAAGCAATGGGAACTTGATATGAGAGAGTTTAAAGAACTAGATATCACTCAGTCGTTTTCTCCTGAAGATCGAAGAATCCCACAACCAACCCACGATGAGATTGCTCAGGTGATGTTTAGCATGGGTAAGACCGAACCGAAAGATCAACTTAATTGTGGGGCTTGCGGGTATAACACTTGTGAAGAACACGCAGTCGCTATTTTAAATGGTTTCGCTGAGACCGAGATGTGCTTGCCTTTTGCTATCGAAAAACTACATAGATCTTTAAATGACCTAAACATCTCGAAAGAGAAACTCGCAAAAGCTAAAGATGCCCTTAAACAGACTGAAAAATTAGCTCATATGGGGCAACTTTCAGCGGGTATAGCGCATGAGTTAAATAATCCTTTAGGGGTTATTACCATGTATAGTAATATCCTTATGGAGGAGGTTGGTGAATCTGATCCAATGTTCCAGGATCTTCAGCTAATCGTTGATCAAGCGGGACGTTGTAAAAAGATTGTAGGCGGGTTGCTTAATTTTGCCCGAAAAAACCAGGTCAACTTGCAAGAATTGGATGTGGTAGAATTAGCTAAAAGAAGCCTAGACTCTGTAATAAAGCCTGAACATGTTAATCTGTGCTTTGAAACAACGGTTCAGAATCCAAGAGCCGACCTGGATAAAGATCAAATGCTTCAGGTCTTGACAAACCTTGAGAAAAATGCCGTCGAAGCTATGCCTCCCTCTGGAGGAACCATTACCCTTTCAATGTCTGATACAGATGATGAAATTATTATCCATATTTCAGATACCGGATCGGGTATATCTAAGGAAAATATGGACAAGATATTTACCCCTTTCTTTACTACGAAAGAGTTAGGTAAGGGCACTGGTTTAGGATTGCCTCTGATTTATGGAATTGTCAAGATGCATAAAGGAAAAATAAATGTAGAATCTAATGCCGACCCGGCTGAAGGACCTACTGGAACCACCTTTACGCTTATGTTGCCTAGGAAAAAGAGTGTCTGACGATATACTTGAAATGATGGAGTCAAAGAAAAGAACAATATTGATTGCTGATGATGATCCTGATTATCTATTTCAGCAAAAACTGATCCTCGAGAAAATCGGATTTGATGTAGTGGCTGCTGAAAGCCAAAGGGAGGCTGAAAAGATCATTGAGAAATTCAGACCTTCATTAGCAATTTTTGACCTAATGATGGAGAATGAAGATAGTGGGTTCATCCTTAGTTATAAAATGAAAAGAAAGTATCCGGAAGTACCCATCATCATTGCTACCGCCGTAACTGCTGAAACAGGAATCATGTTCGATAGCACTGATGAGCTTGAACATAAGTGGATTAAAGCGGATCTGTTTCTTGAAAAGGGATTACGAGCCGATCAGTTACAGGTTGAGATTGAGCGACTGCTCAAAAGCAAAGAATCTAAAACAAAATAGTAATGGCAAAGCTGAGAATACTGGTGGTCGACGATGAGCCTTTTATTAGAGCCGGAATAGAAAGAATCTTGCGGAACTTCAGAGTGGATTATCCCTTTATGGCTGAACCATTTGAATTTGAAATTGTCGAAGCTGCAACAGGGGAGGAGGGTATTGATCAAATTGAATCAAATAAACCGGATATCATATTACTTGATAATAAACTACCCGGTATTCAAGGCGTAGAGGTTCTGGAGTATGTTAAGAAAAAAAAGCACGACATCGTCGTTGTAATGATCACTTCCTATGCTTCACTGGATTTAGCAGTCAAAGCTACTGCCGATGGGGCTTATGACTTTATCCCAAAACCCTTTACCCCTCAGGAACTCAAATCGGCCATCGAAAGCATCACTAAACATGTCTTTCTTGTGCGTATGACCAAAGAGTTGCAAGCAACTGGAAAACAGATTCGCTTTCAGTTTCTCTCTGTTTTATCGCATGAACTTAAAGCTCCACTTAATGCCATTGAGGGATACCTTCGTATGATGCAGGAGAGACAGCTGGGAAACCAACTAGATGATTACGAACAAGCCATTGAACGTAGTATGCAGCGCATTAAAGGAATGAGAACCCTGATCCTTGACCTTCTTGATATGACTCGTATTGAGTCAGGCCAAAAAGAGAAAAATATTCAAGAACTTAATCTTGCATCCATTGCTTCTAATGCTATTGATACCGCTAAACCTATTGCCATTCAAAAAGATGTTAAGATCTCTCTAAGAGCCTCCTCTGATGTAACCTTCTTTGCCGATAGTAGCGAGATGGAGATCGTCTTTAATAATCTTATATCAAATGCAGTTAAATACAATAAAGACGGTGGAGCGGTTGAAGTCCTGATAGATAAACAAAATGATGCGGTTACCATTAAGGTCTCTGATTCCGGTATTGGAATGGCACAAGAGGATCTGGCTAGACTCTTTCAGGATTTTGTTAGAATCAAAAATGAAAAAACCAGAGAAATTTCTGGTACAGGCTTAGGCCTGAGTATTATGAAAAAAGTGGTCGAAACTTACAATGGGAAGGTAGAGGTTTCTAGTACTCCTGATGTAGGTTCTGTCTTTACTGTAACTTTGCCTATCAAGGCTCAATAATTAAAGAAATATTCCAAAAATGATTGCGAACTTAAAAGCCTTACCTGATAAAACAATTGAGAGGTTGAGCCAGTACCGTCGTAACTTGCTTATATGTTTGTCGAAAGGTAAGCAGCATATCTTTTCTCACGAGATTGCTCAAATCCATAATATCACTCCTGTTCAGGTAAGACGGGATCTTATGCTTATCGGACATAGCGGTACTCTTAGAAAAGGATATGATGTAAAAGAATTGATTGATCTAATAGGTCGTATTTTAGATACTAAAGATGGTCTTAAGGTCTGTGTAGTTGGAATTGGCAACTTGGGGCGATCCTTAATCGGCTACTTTAATGGGCGACGTTCTAAACTCTCTATCGTTGCTGGCTTTGATGTTAATCCAGATAAGATTGACAAAGTTTATGCCGGAGTTCATTGTCATCATGTTGATCGTCTCAATGAGATCATTAGGCGCGATGGAATCACTATAGCTATCATAACAGTCCCAGCTGAACAGGCTCCCGATGTAGCTGAGAAGCTAGTTATTGCTGGAATAAAGGGAATCCTGAATTATACTCCTAAGTCGGTGAATGTTGCTCCGCATGTCTACCTTGAAGAATATGACATGATTACCTCTCTTGAAAAAGTGGCCTATTTCGTTAAAAGAAATGGAAATTCAGAATAATGTTAAAAAAGAGGCTTATTCAGGCATGACACTACCCATTTAACTGTACCTTTGTATAAAATCATACCATAGATTGTCCGTTATTGAGAATTGTCATTTCTAAGACTTTAATTTAATTTTCAATAGTGTTCATTATTGACTATTCCTATTAACGGTCAACATATAAATTAACATCACATGAAGTTCTATCCGGAGCAATGCAAGATAAAAGATGAAAGAAATGTTCCTTTCATTGACCCTGACGAAATCTGGGATTTAATCAATAATACCAAATCAGATAAGGCTAGAGTTAGAGAGGTTATTGAAAAATCACTTAATAAGCAACGCCTGACTCTAGAGGAGACGGCTGTTCTTATTAATGCGACTGATCCTGAATTGGTCGAGGAGATAAAAAACGGCGCAAAAGAGCTAAAGAAACGAATTTATGGTAATCGAATTGTGCTTTTTGCCCCGTTATATATTGGTAATAAATGCACCAACAATTGTCGCTATTGTGGTTTTAGGGCTTCAAATAAGGATGCAGTTAGAAAGACGCTCGATGATTTAGAAATCATTAAAGAGGTTGAGGCTTTAGAAGATAACGGCCATAAAAGGCTTGTCCTTGTGTATGGTGAACATAGAGAATACAATGCTGAATATATCGCCCACACCACTCGCTTGGTTTATGGAGTGAAAAAGGGAAATGGTGAGATCAGAAGAGTAAATATTAATGCAGCCCCATTAGATATTGATGGTTTTAGAACGGTTAAAGAGGCTGGTATCGGTACCTATCAGATCTTCCAGGAGACTTATAATCCAGAGGCTTATAAATTGTATCACTTAGGAGGGAAAAAAGCTGATTTCAGCTGGCGTTTAACTGCCTTTGACAGAGCCCAAGAAGCAGGTATCGATGATGTTGGCTTAGGTGCTCTCTTTGGATTATATGATTGGCGTTTTGAGGTACTAGGCTTGGTTAGGCATACAAACCATTTGGAGGCTTGTTATAATGTAGGTCCTCACACTATAAGCTTCCCTCGTATTCAAGACGCTTCAATGCTCGACTTCGAAGGGAGATATCGAGTATCTGATGAGGAGTTCGTTAAGCTAGTGGCAATACTGCGTCTTGCTGTCCCATATACAGGTATGATCCTGACTGCTAGAGAAAATCCTTCTGTAAGACGAGAGGTAATGCAGTATGGGGTCTCTCAGATCGATGGTGGAACTAAACTCGAATTGGGCGGCTACTCAGAATCGGAAAATGAGATGCAAGATCTCAATAGAGAACAATTCCTCATTAATGATAGCCGTTCTCTAAATGAAATTATTGAAGAATTAGTCGGAAAGGATTACCTCCCGTCATTCTGTACCGCTTGTTATCGACTTGGACGTACGGGTGAACATTTCATGGAGTTTTCAGTGCCTGGCTTTATTAAAAGATATTGCAGCGCAAATGCTATATTAACTCTTGCAGAGTATCTGATAGACTATGCTCCTGCTGCTACGGCAGAAAAGGGTTGGAAGGTAATCGATGAACAGATTGAATCGCTTAAGGGCTATCAAGATGTTGATGAGATGAGAAGTCGAATTGAAAGAATAAAGAAGGGTGAACGTGACCTTTATTACTAGTCCAGAGGTGGGCTAGGGGATAATGGATCTTGTAGAAAGCTATTAGCCTCCCTTACTATAATGCGAATGGAATTATAAAATTATTGAGATGAAGGAAATTCGGGTTTTGGGTCTTTTGATAACTGACAGAATTAAAGAGGCTGGAAGAACACAGCAACTCCTATCCGATTATGCGGATATTGTATCAATGCGGCTCGGCTTTCATGAGGTAACTTCAGCTACCTGTTCTCGTGTGGGTATCATGCTTATTCAACTGGATGGAGCTACTGAACGACAAATTGAATTGGAAGATAAACTTAGAGCGTTGGAGGGAATTGACGTCCAACAAATGAAGTTCGAACTATAGCCTTTGTACTCGATTTACAAAACGTCCGGATTGGTTATCTTTGTGCAGATAGTCTTCATGACCTCTTTTAAAGATGACTAATTGGGAGAATAAAACGACTTTACTCGGTTTGGATCTGGATGAGTTGTCGCAACTCTGTAAACTTCAGGGTTGCGATAACCATTCTGCGATTCTTTTGTCTTATGGTATTTATAAGCAAAGAGTAAAGACTCCTTTTGAAATAGAAAGAATTAAGTTAAAAGATAGATGTTCGATTGATGGTGTTGCAGAAGTTGGCCTTTTTCCTCCTGTAAAGGAATCTATCTCGGCTGATGGAACAAAGAAGTATCTGTTTGAATATCCTGGGGAAAGGTTAATAGAGACGGCGTTTATTCCCGATAGCAAGAGAAATACTCTTTGTATTTCTAGTCAAAGTGGCTGTAGGATGGGCTGTCGCTTTTGTAATACGGCCTCTGTCGGTTTTAAAAGCAATCTGACTGCTCATGAGATAATTAACCAATATTCAGCTATTCCTGAATCAAGATTAGTAACCCACATCGTTATTATGGGCATGGGAGAACCTTGTGATAATATCGATGAGGTGATTAAAGCAATTAATGTTTTTGTTTCTGATTGGGGTTATGCACTTGGCCGCCGAAATATCACTGTTAGTACAGTGGGAATTCTTCCTGAACTAGGCAGGCTAATCAATGAAACTAAGTGTAATATCGCAATTAGTCTGCATTCTCCTTTCCCTGAGGAGAGAGCAAAGCTTATGCCTGTCGAGAACCGTTCCAACATATTGGATATAGTAGCCTATCTGAAACAAGTCGGGTTTGAAAAGAACCGTCGCCTATCATTTGAATATATAGTCCTTAAGGGGGTCAATGATTCTGATAAACATGTAGAGGCTATAGCTCAGCTTCTCTCTGGCCTAAAGTGCCATGTAAATCTTATTCCTTGGAATAGCTTCCCAGAGAGTCCATTCGTGACATCTGATCCGGCTTCAATGATGCATTTCCGTAACAGATTGGATAATCGCGGAATTATGACTACCATTCGAAAGAGTCGAGGTGCTGATATTGAGGCAGCTTGCGGCTTGTTGGCTGCTAAATCTTCTTCTTAGTACGAAAAGGTCTTGTCTCTCTCTTTTTATCTTTCTAAATGCTTTTTAGGAGTTCTATATTTTGTTATTTTTGAAAAAATTTAAGAACTAGCTTTATACCAAATAAATTTACACACCATGGATATTAAAAGGTTACTAACTAGATCGTTTTTAGTGATTGTGAGTCTTTTTGTTTCTGTTTTTGCCGTAGCTCAGTCTTCCAAAATGATAATGACTCCTGAACCACCCAGGCCGCAAGGCCAAACGGATGCTCTTGAATTGGCATGTGAGCCAATTCCCACGGTTCGGGTAGGTTTCGTTGGTTTAGGAATGAGGGGTGCAGATGCTGTAAGGCGTTTTATGTATTTAGAAGGGGTTGAGGTTACCGCTCTGTGCGATATTGTTCCGGATAGGGTTACGGAGAGTCAGAAGGTATTAGCCGAGAATGGACGAGCTGCTGCCTCTGAATATACAGGAGAAGAAGGTTGGAAAAAACTGTGTGAGAGCCATAATGTGGATTTGGTTTATGTATGTACTCATTGGCAGTTGCATACTCCGATAGCGGTCTATGCGATGGAGCATGGGAAGCATGCGGCTATAGAGGTACCGGCGGCTCTAACTATTGATGAGTGTTGGCAATTGGTTAACACGGTTGAAAAAACACGTCGTCATTGTATGATGCTCGAGAATTGTTGTTATGATTTCTTTGAGATGGCTACTTTAAATATGGCTCAGAAGGGACTGTTTGGTGAGGTTGTACATTGTGAAGCCGCCTATATACATGATCTTAGGTGGTTGAATTTTGATGAGAAGAGTGGGTATTGGGATATGTGGCGTTTAAAGTATAATACAAACCATACCGGTAATCCATATCCTACTCATGGCTTAGGTCCTGTAGCTCAGATCCTGAATATTCACAGGGGTGATAAGATGGATTACTTGGTTAGCGTCTCTTCTGATCAATTTGGGATGTCTGCTTATGCTAAAGAGAAGTTTGGTGAAAATTCTCAGTATGGTAAGACAGACTTTGCTCTAGGTGATATGAATACCACATTGATTAAGACTCATAAGGGTAAAACAATCATGCTGCAACACGACGTTACTAGCCCAAGACCTTATAGCAGAATTCATATGGTAAGTGGTACTGAAGGATTTGCTCAGAAATACCCGATTCAGGCAATAGCTCTTGAACCTAATGCACATCATTTCTTGGGCAAAGTTGCCATGGATTCATTGCTTAAGGTTTATGAACATCCCTTTTCAAAAGAGATTGGTGAATTGGCAAGAAAGGTTGGTGGCCACGGTGGGATGGATTTTATTATGGATTACCGTTTGATCTATTGTCTTCGTAATGGTCTACCTTTGGATGAGGATGTATACGATGCTGCGGAATGGTCTTGTATTGTGGAACTCTCTGAACAGAGTGTGCGTAATGGTGGTGTTCCGGTTCAAATACCGGACTTTACCCGCGGTGCATGGGACAAGTTAAAAGGATTAGAATTTAAATAGCCTTTAGCGTGGATATTCAATTCTTAGATGGTAGATATGCAAAAGCTGGTTTTTAAGTATCCGATTTGCTTTGGCGATATCACGAAGTGTAATAGGTGAGTTGTTGAATTGACCATCGCGAACCTGGCTTTCAAAGATCTTATCAACAAGGTTGGATATCGATTCAACATCAGGTTTATTTATGCTTCTTGAAGCAGCCTCCACGGAGTCACACATCATTAATACAGCGGTCTCTCTGGAAAAGGGAATGGGTCCTCGATAAGTAAAAACATCGGCATCAACGGGATCTCCCCCTGCTTCATCTATTGATTTTTTATAGAAGTATTCAGCTCTTCTTGTCCCATGATGCGTTCGAATAAAGTCGATGACTTGTTCGGGAATGCTATGTTTTTTCGCCTTTTCAACTCCTCTTACAACATGGCTTACAATAATAGCCGCACTCTCTTCATTGGTGAGTTCACTGTGAGGATTAAAACCGGTTACTTGATTCTCAACGAAGTATTGGGGCATCTCAATCTTGCCGATGTCATGATAGAGTGCTCCGGCTCTTACAAGTAATGGGTTTCCTCCAATTTCTCTAATCACCTCCTCTGCGAGATTGGCAACTTGTAAAGAGTGTTGAAAGGTGCCAGGTGCCTTCTTGGCTAACTCCCTTAATAAAGGCATATTGGTGTCAGAGATCTCTAATAGGGTTACTTCTGTAATATAGCCAAAGGTCTTCTCGAATAAATAGATCAGAGGATAAGCGAGTAACATTAAAAAAGCATTACCTCCATAAAGACTAACTCTGAAGATTTCAAAATGGCTTAGATTCCCATCCTGAACTAATAAATTTCCTATATAGATGAGGTTGTAAACAACAAAGATCATAAAGGCAGAAAAAACAAACTGACTTCTTCTCTGGAAGTTTACTACACTGAATATGGTTATTATACCGGCAATGAATTGCTGAAAGATGAACTCAAAGCCATTAGGAGCCATAAACCCAATTAAAATAATAGTAATAATGTGTACATAAAGTGCCAACCTAGAGTCAAAAAAGACTCTCATGATGATGGGAATGAGACATATTGGAACAATATAGAGCAAATCAGGACGAGTGCGAAGTAGTAACGAGGTTAATCCTACTGCCAGAAGAATAAGAATTAGAATAAGAGAGGATCGTTTATGATCTTTAAAAACCTCCCTACGAAAGAAGTAAAGAAAAAAGACCAATACTAAGGTTGAGATACCCGCTAAGATAATTTGACCTATTAATACTCCGGCAAATCTGGCAGATAGTCCTAATTTCTCTTCATAGTCCTTCTTTAGTGACTCAAGTATTCTGAATTTTTCATCGGTGATAAGCTCGCCACGTGAGATAATTCTCTCCCCTTGCTGAACCATTCCACTCGTCTTGGGGATGGCATTTATCTTCTCGTCGAGATCTATCTTAGTCAGGTTTTCATTAAAACGGATGTTGCGTTCCAGAGACCCTTCCATGAATTTCATGAACTGTATAGAGCCATCAAGGGAGCTCTTGGATGCTTGATTTTTTATATATTGATAAGCTGATTGAAGGGTAAAGAAATGAGAGATGGGGTAAACGACTACTGTATTGCCAATAATAAGATTTACCGTTCGCCCTCCTTTTTCTTTCTCTTGTCCCGAGGGATTTTCAATAATGCCTCGAGTGAAAAGTGTGTCATAGATGGCTATAGCTTCTTCGCGGGCAATCTTGTTAAAGATCTGTTCTGAACTGGTGAGTCTTGTGTTATCAGGGAAGAATTTGTCTAATTCATTCAGAAATGATTCACGTTTTTTCCCTTCTGCAATCGTGTCACGCTGAAAATATGGGGTAGAACCGAGTAGGATAGATTGTTTCTCCTTTTGAATCTGATCATCATCTTTGTAAATTCCAAAATCATATGGAGCGACCATATCCTCATGCATCCATGGCTTACCCTTTCGGAATTCATATTTAAACTTGCCTTCTCTCGGAAACATCATGACAATTAATGCCATTAGCGAAAGGTACATGATGATGCGCGTATAGAGAGGCAGGTGATCTCGTAATCGGGTAAAAAAAGCCATATTTCTATTGTTTTTACTAAGATAAGCTATAGAATGTCGTTATGCTCTGTTTGATTCAAAAAAGATGTCAGTTATAGCTTAAATCGCAGTAATTAAAGTGCGTTGATTGAGGTTTTATCACTCTATTGTTCTTCATCAAAGAAGAGTTGATAGTAGTGTTTCTGGGTAACCTCATCATAACCTTTGGTGATGAGGTGACGATCGCCGTGAATGTAGATATGGAAATTTTTATCTAGTTTGATGACTGTCTTTAAACCTCTGGCCTGTTTCTTAACAGCTTGGTCAGATATCTCGAACTGATCAGGAAGCTCAATTTGATTCTCGTCCTCGAACCTCTCCCGGTAACTGGTAAATGACTCAATTAATTCTGGTTGAGTGATGACCTGATCAGTGAACTCCTCAAGGCTAAAAGATTCATTCTCTTTAAAAAAACTGAGAGATCGGTTCATCAGATCTGCTTGATCAGCTTTGTTTACCTCAAAAGTTTGAGGAAGCTCCGCGTTTATATAGTTCTGACAGACTCGCATCATCTCTGAAGTATGACTATAACTGGTTCCTCTTTGCAACACCTTAAGAAAACCATCTTTCCAATAAACCGCATCGTTCCCTCTGTTTAGATTGTCTACCACCGTTACAATATAGCCATTCTCAACATCTGTGTCAAAGATGAGACAGCCCTTGTCAAGTTTCCGAAGATTAATACCATCATCAGTATTGATATCGAAACTACCGGCAGTAGGTCTAACTTTTAAATAGGTCTCTTTGTTTTCAGATTTAAACAGAGCTATTGCATTGCAGCGCTGATCATTGATCTGACAATCGTTCAATACGGCAATATAGAATTCTCCACCTTTAATTCTAGGGTGGGATGATTGCTCATATAAGTGCCGGGCAAGGTGTCTGGATTGTTCTACAAATGTTTCAGGGTATTCAAATATCTGGCGCACAAAGCTAAATACTGCGTTTAAAGTAAGCTCGGATTCGTGAAAGAAACGATACTGATCGTCGGATTTGAATGAAGAATTAAAAAATCGATTGAATTGCTCTTCCACCTCATCACTGAGATTTATCAATTGATCAGAGAGGTAGATTCCCTCTTCTAACCCTGAGTTGCCCACTGAATGGACAATAAACTTTTGTATTCTGGTGTTT
Organism: uncultured Bacteroidales bacterium; assembly: GCA_964444785.1. Lineage (GTDB taxonomy): Bacteria > Bacteroidota > Bacteroidia > Bacteroidales > TTA-H9 > JAJTBW01. Next base: position 17,668 of record CAYUII010000014.1, read on the forward strand.
TCGTTTAGATACATAATTCTTAAAATTGACTCAAAGATAAATCAATTAAACTGAATCTTAAGGATTGTGATGCCTGCGGGTAGTGTCTTCAATGAGAAGTGCCGAAGGGAACTTTTGATTTCTCATAAGCAACCTTCGGCACACTGGTTTGAATGTTTATGGCACTTTATTTAGGCTTGTTGGGAGCAAGTAATTCGCTTATAGAGTGCCATTGAAATCGATGGGGTTAAGTGAGTGTTATAGTACCGCCACATACAGATGGTGATATTCGGTATTTGCCCAACTTACTATCGATGGTTGGAGAGATGGTGTAAGCAAAGAGGTGGATTGTACCGGTACCAAGAAATTCCGGAAGTAAAAGGGAGGAGGTCTTAATGCTACGTTTCTCGGGCAGAACCTGGCTCCAATACTTTTTTGAGGAGGTGTTGAGCGCAATAACAACCAAGTTGTCGTTTTGAGCGTTGTCAGGGTAATCATTTTCAGAGTCCCAATTAAGGGTAACTTCGCGAGAGTTAGGAGTAACACTTCCTGCGAAACCAGTCAGTTGTGTGCCCGGGCCATCGCTAAAAGCGACCTTCTCAAAGTTGATAGATACCGTGGGGTAAATTCCTTCGGTTGCCCGCTTAAGAATGGCTCCCAATGCATTAGGATGCCATTGCGAAGGATTCTTTGTCCCTGAAAAGCCCGCTTTGAACAATTGGGCTAATGGTTTGATTAGATCATTCGCCATCTTGAATTTGCTTCTAACGGTTAAAGCCGCAATGCTCCTCGAAGCGTTGATGGTTCTTCTGTACATCCGGATGATGCATTCTCCGTTTTGGATGTAGCCGACTACGGTGCCGACTTTTCCTCTGAATCCACCTAGGATTCCTGATTCAATTTTACCCATGATTTGTTTGTTTTTAGGGTTTGAAAAATCTGTTTATTTCTTCAGCCTTCTTTGTGGCTGATGACCCTGTTAGTCCAAATCGTGAGCAGGAACCCTCTTTTTGTTTCAAACTTCCCGGATAATGAAATAGGATGAAAAGTTCATGACAAAATCTTTGAAAAATGAAAAGCTTGTCATGTTTTGTGAAAAGTTTGTCAGTTTTCTAGCAAAAAGCATTTCATGTCAGGTTATGACAATTTTTCTACGATTAAAATTTTTAGTCACTGTAAATCTGTGAGATACCATTGCCTCTCCATACATTCTTCGTGCTTTCCGAATAATTTGAATGGATAAAGATGTTAAGGGTATTGAGAGGAAGAAGACTCTATATTTTTGATTGCATTTCAAGGTAGGTCACAAAACAGAAATGCCACCCTTTTATTTTTAAAGGTTGGCAATAGATTTTGTAAGGTTTGAATGGAGAAGATATGGAGAGGCTACGGAGAGGTGTTGGTTAGGACATAATATTTCCTACTATCTTTTCAGAAGGTCAATCGTAAGATTTTGATTCATTCCAGTGTGGATATTTGTTAAAGTACATTTGAGTGATCTCTCGTTTCTAAATACTTTAACAATGATGCTTTTTCTGGGCTGAAGTGAGAATTTCTGGGGAGCTCCATTCGTTTTAGAGTCATTGAAGAATTCAAAGTAAAAGTCGCTTTTGTTTGTGATTTCAAAGTATTTTACATCTGTTTCTTCATTGCCGGTGCGAAAGAAAGGGACGCCTACTTTTATGGATGCTTTTATCAGTTTTGATAAGAGATCGGTAGGGCCAGCCAGTTGTTTATCGAACCAGGCTATCGTACGAGCAGCAGTAATCGCTTCTTTGACACCATCTAGTGAGTTTTCTCTGACAAAGACGAGTGTCATTGGTCTATGGGTGACCGATCGGTCAAATACTTGTTGGATTGGTTCATGAATATCAGAATTGGCAAAGACAGCCAGATGGTTTGTAATGCACCAATCTAAAGCTATTGGATACCATTCGGTGTAGTTGGCGACTTCAATACCGGAGATTCTTTTATTTGCAATCAGTTCTTTATGAATATCAAAGAGCTTTGTTGAGTCGGGTTGTTGAACTCTCCAACCGGGGTGGTTCCATATTAGTAGAGCATTCTGTTGAGAAGCTTCATTAAGGGCATCTTTCCAATCTGTTTTATCGAGGGGGTTTGCATTGTTGATAAAGAGGGCATTGAGATGGCCGGGAGGCATTCCTCTTGTAATCTCTGAACCCTTAATAAGAAGGATGTTCTTTTTTTTAGCCTCAATTTGAGCTATATCGAAAGAGGTATTGTGATCGCCTTGAAGGTATGCCTTGTGAGGTCTATACTCGATATGGTCAGTAATCGCAATTATATCAATACCTTCTTCCCATGCCTCCTGAATCCTTACTGTAGGCCACACTTCACCATCGGAGAATACCGTATGGGTGTGAAAGTCGCCTGTGAGGGTTATAAATCCGGTTATGTTTGGAATCAGGAGATGGGTTCTTTGGCTATTATTCCCATTTAGGAGAGGGGTATTGTTTGGATTGTCTTGAGCTTGAGAAATAAGCGACAGCCCGATAAGTAAGATGATTATGAGTCTAATTCGCATCTGATGATTTACATAATTTGATTGTAATCAGCGATAAAGGTAGTAAATTGATTGTTAATGGCCATGTTTTGGCTGGAGTTAGTCCGTAAGAGAGGAAGGTAGCCAAAGTGAGGCTAAATATCATCTATTGGGAGTTCTTATAAAAATAGTCTGTTAGAGTCTTTTAAGATAAAAAGATAGGCGTTCTAACCCATTACGACCCTAAAACTGATGGTTACCATTTGTATTCATAATGGTCACCTTCAGTTTTAGGTTTAATTAAAGTCACCATCTATAGAAGCGTTAAAATTGTTTAGAAATAGAGCACTTTACGATTTCTTGGTGTACTTTTTTATTAATAGAAGTATATCTTCTATTTTGTAAGGTTTAGCAAGGTAATCATTACAACCAGAGAGGATCACTTTTTCCCTATCACCTGCTAATCCAAAGGCCGTTTGAGCAATGATAATCACCTCTTGATTGAACTCTCTAATTGCTTTCGTTGCTTCATAGCCACCCATAATCGGTAATCTAATATCCATGAAGATGATATCAATTTCAGGATGATTACGGGCCATTTCTACGGCATCTATACCTGTTCTCGCTTTAAGAATCTTACTGGTAACTTTTTTTAATACGGTTTCAAGTAGGATCTCAGATGTAATGTCGTCTTCAACAATAAGAACTTTAGCCTGCGATTGTGAGCTATCGGTTTTAATAATTGAGGTTGTATGTTGCCCCTCCTTGTTTGCGTGATAATTAGAATTATGAGGTAACGTAAAGAAGAAAGTGCTTCCTTCATCCTCTTTGCTCTTTAGCCAAATTTTCCCGCCCAACATCTCAACAAAAGCCTTCGTGATAGTGAGGCCTAACCCTGCTCCCTCTCGTGCCATCTTATCTTCAATGTCTGCTTGAATGAATCGTTCAAATACTGCTTTTTGCCTGTCTTGTTGAATTCCAATTCCAGTATCTTTGACAGAGAACTCGATAGAACCATTTTTTATAGAACAAGAAAGTTCAATTTTACCTTTTTCTGTGTATTTGATTGCGTTTTTAACTAGATTGGTTAGGATAGCATAGAGTTTTTCTCGGTCTGTTCGTTGTTTCGCTTCGGATTCTGAAAGCGATGAATAGACCATAAGTTTTAGTCCTTTAGCTTCGGCTTCAGGTTTAAAGAAGTTGTAGATATACTGGATCTGATCATTGAGGTTCGTTTCGGTGATGTTGATCTTCATCAGACCTGCTTCAATCTTTGAGATATCAATTATTTCATTGATAATGTTGAGCATTCGTTTTCCGCTTTTTTCGATAATGGCGATGTATCTCTGCTGCTCTTCTCCATCAAGTCCAGGTTCTTTAAGTAAATCCGCAAAGCCTAAGATTCCATTCATAGGTGTTCTGATTTCATGGCTCATGTTAGCTAAGAAAGCTGATTTGAGTCGGTCGCTCTCTTCGGCTTGAGCTTTGGCGGTCATAAGTTGAGCTTCAATTTCTTTGCGAAGTTTAACATTAGTTATTAATTGAGCGAAAACTTCAAGAAGTTGAATCTCTGATTGAGTGTAAATACGTTGTTTTTTTGCGGAGTCAAAGCCAACGAAACCTACACAATTATTGCGATCCATCATGGGAACCATAATAAAGCTCGCTACATCCTGCATCATAATCAGCTCTTTCGCCGGGCCATCGGGAAGGTCGAAAACATTGGTAATATAGGTGGATTTGCCTTTTTTGTGTTCTTCAACAGCCTCATGCATAAGAGAAAGGGGGATGTTTTGAAGATTATTTATCTGAGTGCTTATCCCTGTATTACACCATTCGAAGGTATTGTTACATACAGAGTCTTCCCAATTATAATCAAAGGTGTAAGCTCTGTCAGCGTTTACAAACAGTCCCATCTTTTTCAGTGCTTCCTTGATCGATTGATCTACATTTTCTAGTGGGATGTTGATAAATCCAGAAGAGATCTCCATTAGGAGTTCTCGTAATTTGGTCTGTTGAGACAGATTCTGTTCCAATATTTTCCTTTCGGTGATGTCTTCATTAATCGATAAGAAATGGAGTATTTCACCTTGTTCGTTTTTGATGGGTGAAATGTGAACTGACTCCCAAAATAGTTGACCGTTTTTTTTGCAATTTTCGTATTCCCCGCTCCAGTCTTTGCCGGAACAGAGGCTGCTGAAAATTGAAGAGTTTTTATAGTTGGTTTGCTCCTCGTTTTGGAAAATTCTTAGTATTTGGTCTTTGACTTCATTAAGCGTATATCCGGTAACTTCGATGTATTTCGGATTAACATATTCAATTCGGCCTGTGTTATCCGTTATAATTACAATTGATGGGCTTTGTTCAACCGCCTGCGATAATTTTCGTAATTGATTTTCTGCCTCTTTTGCAGCTGTTACATCCCTTGCTGAACCTACGATTCCAATGAGTTGCCCATGTTCGTCAAATAATGGGGCTTTATGAACATCCAGGAATAGGAATTTGCCATAGACATTACCAAATTCATCAAATTGCATGGGTTTCATCTCCTTGAGTGTAGCGACATCTGAGTCTATACAAATTTCGTCGAAGGTGTGCCATTGTGGATCATTTGGATGGGAGTTACGGTGACGTGTTGCAAAGAACATATCATTTTTTCCAATGGGTTCATTGGTGTCAATTGCTCCAAGAAGTTTACTACAAACAGCTTTATTGGCAAAGATAAACTCTTTATTAAGGTTTTTTGCCCAGAGCATATCGGGCATATTATCTGCCATAAGGCGTAATAGGGTTGATAATTCTCGGAACTTTTTGTTGTTCTCCTCTGTGATCTTATGACTTTTAAATCGCTGTTCCTCACTGGCTAAAGCCGATGCAATTATACTTAAAACGCCTCTATCTCTGGCACTAAGGTCTATATCCTGTTGGTATACTACGCAAAGCGATCCTACTGGCTCATCACCAGAGTAGACCACATGTCCTGCGTAGGTTTCTAGGCTATAAAGTTTTACATTTGGATCAGTCTCGAAGTAAGGCGTTTTTGAAAGTTCTCTGACCAGATAGATTTGACGCTGTCCATTCCTGATTACATCATAGCAAATATGTCCGTCTGGTTTGTCTACTGCATTGTAATCAGGAGGCGTACACCACTGTCCATAGGAACATAGCATGTCGCCATCCATTCGATTATATAATGCACAGGTAGCCCCTAGTAATCTTCCACATAATGCGGTTAAAACATTAATGTTTTCTTGGTAATCAGGTCCTAAGTTAATCAGACATTCATTAATCTCGGAGAAGACTTTCTCGCTTTCACGCAGTCTTTCTTCCATTAGCTTTCGTTTAGTTATATCACGAGAACTACCGACATACCCGATTTTTTCACCCTCTTCGTTGAAGAGTCCCTTTGCGAGAATAGCAACCCATATTAATGCACCGCTTTTGTGGTATTGTTCTATTTCAACTTCCAATGGATAGAATACACCTGAGGCTTCCATTTTTTTCCCTTCCTCAATAGCTTGATGTACGACCTCTAAAGAATGAGGCGGCATTGTTAGATGCAAAGGTTCTTTAATGGCTTCATCTGGTGTAAATCCACGAATGGTAGAGATGGATGGACTAATAAAGGTGAATTGGAAGTTGTTATCTAAAGTAAAAATTACATCTGTGCTGTTTTCTGCCAGTAATCGGTATTTTCTTTCACTTTCTATTAATGCTTTTTCTGCTGCTTTTCTTTCGGTAATATCCTCAATGATGGAGGCTAAGTATGCGATTTTGCCATTTTCATTTTTGACTATCTGAGTTGAAACTAAGACATCTATCGATTTGCCACTTTTTGTTATATAGTGCTTTTCGATGCTTATTGGTTTCGTTGAGTCATTTATAACTTTTTCAAATATCTCTCTTTCTGCCTCAAGTTCGCTTGATGGAGTAAGCTCCATCCAAGTCATGTTTGACAGTTCTTCCCTTGTATATCCTAAGATATCTTTGAATTTTTCGTTAAAATGGTTTAGTTTTCCTTCCGTAGATGATATCGCAAATCCGACCCCTGAGAGGTCAAAGAAACTTCTAAAAAGTTTTTCACTTTCTAAGAGTTTTATTTCATAGTTTTTTCGATCGGTTATATCGGTGTGAATGAGTACGTATTTTGGTTTGTCATCTACTGTGCCTGGGATAGAAAATACGGTCATTTGAAGCCAAATAGTCTTATTGGGTAATGAAGGATCTAATTCGAAGGTATTGTATTTAAAATCAGGGAAGTTGACAATATTGCTTTTTTTCACATCTTCCCAAAGGTGGGAGAGTCCTTGTATTTCAATCAATGGATCATTAAAGACCGAATAATTTGAAGGAGGTAATGTTCCGAAGAGGGCGGTATGTGCAGTGTTTACTTGAATTGTATAACCATCCTTATCAATCAACTGCATCGATTGAGGATTGTTGGCGAATATTTCTCTGAATCTTGCTTCACTAGCAAGAAGATTTTCATGTTGTTTGTACTCTTCTGTTACATCTCGAAAGACAAGTACAGCCCCGTTTACTTTCCCATCAAGATTGTGAATGGGGGCGCAAGAATCTGCGATTTGATACTCTTTTCCCTCTTTTGAGACTAGGATAGTATGGTTAGCTAACCCAACAATGACTCCCTCTTTTAAACTTCGGAAGACTGGATTCTCTGCTTTAGCCCTAGTTTGACTATTATAAATTCTGAAAACATCTTCAATAAAAACTCCATCTGCTTCGTCTGATGTCCATCCCGTGAGCTTTTCTGCAACTGGATTTAAAATCGTGACTTTTCCCCTTTTATCGCAAGTGATGACGCCATCGGCAATTGAACGAAGCGTCGCCGAGAGTTTCTCCTCATTTCGTTTATGCTCTTTGTTCGTTTTTATCAGAGAACTAATGTCTGTAAACATAAGGGTGAGGTTTTGTCTATCATTAGAAAAGACATGAACCTGAACCCACCGTAACAGGGACTCAAAGTGAAACTCAAAGCTTCGATCGTTTTCTGTTAACTCGGCCTGCTTTAAAAGGTTAATCCAAGCAATGGTCAATGGATCTTCTTTTGGAAATAGCTGACTAAGTTTTTTTTCTGAAATCTCTTCTTGGTTGATCCCAATAATTTTTTCGAAGCCAGGATTTGCGTCCAGAAAATAGTAATCTATAGTTTTATTGTCTTTATCCTTTATAACCTCTAGTTGAGCAAATCCGAATTGAGAGGTTTCGAAAATTGATTTCAGTATGTTGTGTGTCATCTATAAAGAGTCGTGTTAAATCCTAATCGTAAAATAAATGAGGTAAATCTTTAACTTAGCTATTATCACGATGTAAACATCCCAGTGAGCGTTAACATCCAATTTATGGCTAAAGTAGATCAGTTCTTCTGAATGAGATTGTTCTGAAGGCTATTTTTTTGTCTGATGTGCTATGTGATGATTATTTGAGACGATTGTTGTTGTTATCTTTTCTGCTGCGTAAATTCTGGATGTTCTATTATTTTGAGATGCTTCTGTTTTTGTTATGTATGGATTTAGAACTATCAGAAACGGTAATAATTTCAATTTGATGCATTTTGTGTTGTCTAAAAAAACCAGAATGAATTCCGAAACTTGTTAAGAGCAAAATCTAATTCATTGAGCAGTCAAATTTACATTTTTTGTTTCTAAAATGTTTGGTTTTTTATCGATTGTGTGATTCTTTTTTTCAAAAGGTCAATTGTTTTTAAAAAGATTACAAATGTACCTATATGAGCATTTTAATTGTTATGTGCTATTTGTCAAAATGGATATTTTATTTTATTATGTGGAAATATTATAATATCATATGACATGAATAATATATTTAGCGGCTTTAATATTTATAATTGACTTTTTTTCCTATTTTATTATAATAATAGTGACTAATAAATGTTTTGATATGACTAGTTTGATTTTTTTGTGTTCACGGGTTTTATTTGTGTAGATAATTATTTGTTATTATTAAGCAGAAAGAAATTCGTTAGACTGTTTAAAAATCTATGACTATCTACTATCTTTGGAAGAGAAATTAAGAGCTACTATGTGTAGCTGTTGATTCGAATGAGAATATCAGCTTTAACCAAATATTGATTCAAATAAGACCAAACAGCAGATTTACGATGAATAAAGTAAAGATTTCGATTATTTTTCTGGTGCTATTCTTTTTTACTGGATTTATGAATGGTCAGAGTAAAGTTTCTGAGCCAAGTAAGTCTGGCCCTGTTCCGAGTGAGAATCAACTCCGATGGCATGAAATGGAGTATTATGCCTTTGTTCATTTTTCTTTAAATACCTATACCGACCAGATCTGGGGGTATGGAAATGAAGATTTAAGTCTTTTTAATCCAGAGAAGTTAGATTGCAGACAGTGGGCTCGAGTTTGTAAAGAGGCTGGAATGAAGGGGATCATTGTGACAGCTAAGCATTGTGGAGGTTTTTGTTTATGGCCTTCAAAATTTACCGAATACTCGGTTAAAAACACTCCGTGGAAAAATGGAAAGGGCGATGTCATTCGAGAATTAGCGCATGCTTGTAAGGAGTATGATTTAAAATTAGGTATCTATCTCTCACCCTGGGATCGAAACAGAAAGGATTATGGCACTTCTGAGTATATAACTTATTTCCGTAATCAGCTTACAGAGTTGATGTCAAATTATGGTGATATCTTTGAGATTTGGTTTGATGGAGCCAATGGAGGAGATGGTTACTATGGTGGAACAGAAGGTTCTCGTAAAATTGATCGGTATACTTATTATGATTGGCCTAATACTTACTCATTAGTAAGGAAGTTACAACCTAAAATTGTACTCTGGGGAGATGGTGGCGATAGGGCTGATCTTCGTTGGGTTGGTACTGAAGATGGATATGTAGGAGAGACGAACTGGAGTCTATTGGATTCTACTGGTTTGGTGACCTGGGATATGTTACATTATGGTTTGGAAAATGGAAATGCATGGGTGCCTGCTGAAGTAAATACGTCTACCAGACCTGAGTGGTTTTATCATCAAAGTGAAGATAATAAAGTGAAATCGGTTAATCAGCTTTTGGATCTTTATTATAACTCAATTGGTCGTAATGGTAGCTTGTTACTTAACTTTCCAATTACACCCGATGGATTGATTCACGAGAATGATGAACGTGCAGTGCTTGAGTTTGCCAAAATGATAAAAGAGTCTTTTAAGGAGAATCTAGCTCAAAAAGCTTCTCTGAAGGCAACGAATACCAGAGGAGACGATGCTGATTACCTGCCAATAAAAGTTGTTGATGGTGATAAAAAGACCTACTGGGCTACTGATGATAATGTGAAAAGTGCCTCTCTAACAATCGAATTTACAGCCCCAGTCTCATTTAACCGCTTTCAGGTACAAGAGTATATACCCCTTGGCCAACGTGTAAAATCATTTAATATTGAGGCCTTAGTTGATAATAAATGGATTGAATTAGCACATGCCACCACCATCGGTTATAAACGAATATTGAGATTCCCTGTTGTAACTACGACACAATTGAGGTTTAATATTCTTGATTCTAAAAGTTGTCCGCTAATATCTGAATTAGGTGTTTATAACGCACCCATGGTTCTTGATGCTCCTGTTGTTAGGCGCAATCAATTGGGTGAGATTACTATTGTTTCCAAAGATCAGGGCTCGGTAATTTATTATACATTGGATGGGAGTGTGCCTTCTATCCATTCTCTCATCTATTCCGCCCCTTTTGTAAATGAGGGTAAGGTGGAGGTTAAAGCGATGGCCTACGATCCTTTTTCAAAAAAGTGTAGTCCTATTACAACTGAAAGTTATGATTTGTGTAGAAAGGACTGGACTGTACTTGGCGTAAATGATCCTAAGGTGAATAGTATTTTAGATGGTAATCCTGAGTCAGCCTGGTGTTTTAACAATGACCAGAACCAACCGGCTGAAATCGTTATCGATCTTGGATCGTATCAACCTCTAGGCGGGTTTAAATATTTACCTGATCAGAGTCGCTGGCCTTGTTCCCACATGACAAAGTATCGGTTTTATGTCTCTCAGGATAATATCAAATGGACAATGGTATCTGATGGAGCCTTTTCTAATATTAAGAATAACCCTTTAGTCCAAGTGGTGACCTTCGATGTGATAACGGCAAGGTACATTAAGTTGAGGGCCATGGGTAATACTAATGGTACTTTAAATCAAGCTGGTTGCGCTGAGATTGATGTTATTACTAGATAGGATCAACTGTTGATCATCTGTGATGTGTTGATTAATGAATGATGTCGCAGATAGTAGGGTTCTTATACGTTAATAGTTGTAATTGTTGGCTATTTTGTTTAGTCTAAGAGGTATTCTATAGATTAAAAGGAGAAAGTGTATCCTAATGTAATATTAAAATTATCTCCTACTTGAGTACCAAGATCTAAACTACCGGGACCGACATACCAGCTAATACCTAGCAGAAGCATACTGTTCCAATAACTATCGTCATTTTCAGAATATTGATTGCTATTATCAGTCACAGTACTAGAAAAGACTCTAGATATGCCTGTTCCGATATAAGGACTTAAATTGTATTTTCTAATAGGAAAATATACTTTTGATAACAGACTAGTTTCGGCGTTAGCAATAGAGGTTCCTTGATTATCTGAAACACTTACTGAAGCAGATAGAGCAACATCCCATCTGTCTTTGTAGAGAAAAGAACCAATACGAGCATTTAGAAATAAAGAGAATTTTTCGGAGTTGAAATTGGATTGCCCCCCAACATAGAAGAAGAATGGATGAATATTGGTTGTTTTCAATGTTCTTGGAAGATATTTGTAGACTTCAGCATTGTTTAAATCCCAAAGACCAATTAAGGTAATTAGCCCTGTTGTTAGATCTTTTTTCCATATTTCACGTTTATATCCAGCTCGTATGTAGACTATCTCTATGTTCCATTTCTTTAATGCATATTCAATAATAGCGTTTTTCTTATTTTGATCTATGCTAGAAAATGATTCCTTAGCCAATAATTCAAGAGTTCCGTCTTTTCTTAGTTTCGCATCAGAGAAGTATTGCTCGTTGTCTGTTAGGAAGTCAGTGAGATTAATGTCAGCCCATTCGGTTTGTCCATTTATATATTGAAAACAGAAGAGCAAAATAATGATGATATATATTTTTTTCATGTGTTCTTTATTTTATTTAATTAGCCACATGGAATTCGGCAGATTAATTGATTACACTCTTTGAAGAGGGCTCTTTTAAGATGATTAAAGATGATTATTTCCTTTTTCCAAAGTATATACTTTTCCCTATTGATATCCCATAAGTTGATTTTAACTCTTGGTTAATAGGAAGGTACCAATCAAAGAAAATATCCCAGCTAGAATTCCCTTTGCGATTAATAAAACTTAAGCCGAGAGAAGTTTTTAGGTTTAGCACTGTTGAGTTCCCTAGCTGTAAGCTTAGTCCTTCGCCCCATACAAAGACGCCAAATCTTTGATATCCTGATAGACCAAGATTTACGTAGAAATTCTCGGAGTCGCCCGATAATCCAAAATCTGCGGCACCATTAAAAGAATTTGATAGATAGAGGCCAAACCTAGAGTCAAGTGAAACTGTTGAATTAGTTACCATGCCTCCAATGTATAGCATAGTCTTAGGGTTAAAGTTGTTCTTGTAGGTTATCCATTTGTTTCTAAGACTATTTGGGGCGTTTGATTTTTCTTCAAGTTTTCTCTTCTTTTCCTGATATACATTTTTTGATCCTAGTTCAGCAGGTGAGTTCCCCATTAATTGAATGGCAATATCGAGTTCTTTAATAGCTTTCTGGTATATTCCAACTTTTTCAAGAACGATACTATAACCAATATGTGGTAGAAATTCTTTTGGATATTCATTGATGATTTCTTCAAAAAGTGCTATTGATTGTAGGTAAAGGCCAACAGCAGCCAAGTGATTTACTCGTTTTAAACTTGTAGCGTAGTCATCTGTGTTTAATATAGGTGATTCTAGTATATTAGAGATCAATTTAGAATGGGTTTCGAAAGTTATCCACTTTGGTGTTTTAGAATTTGGTATACTTTTTACAAATTCTTCAAAGAGATCATTATAGCCCATTGTTGAGAATACGAGACCAGTGTAGAAATCTCCTGCCTCGGATTCTGGTGAAAGAAGTCGAACTCTGTCTAGGTTCATTAATGCACAGTCGTATGTTCCGTTTAGTGCCAATGTGTATGAATATTCGGCTAATAAGTCTGTATTAGTTGAGTCTTTTTCAACTTGGAAAGCATATGCTTTTATTGCTTCACCAATCCGATTTTGAGCAACAAGATTCCGAGTCTCCTGTAACGTCAATTGCTTTAATAACTCGTCTGATAGATAATTGTCTTTTTTGGTTTTAATCGGTAGCCTTTGTTGTGTCCCTGTTTTGTATAAAATGTTATTTCTAAATCTAACAATTAATTTCCTGTCAGGATTAAACACTAATAGCCCTTCTCCATCATATTTAAGTACTCCGCCGAATTCTTTCGTTAAGTACTCTAAAGAATCATTATTAACTCTGAGCAAAGTATTCTTTGTTGAGAGATAGAGTGTGTTATGCTTATAATCTCCTGTTATAGAGATAATGTTTTCTTTTTCTTGATTTAGATCGATTAATTGGCTGAATTGGTTGGTAATATCGTTTGCATGATAGACTTTTTTTTGGGATGAAAAAAATAATTCTGCGTTATATTCAAATATTGACGATATTGGAGATTGTATAGATACAAGTTTGTTTAATCGTCCCAGTTTATCAATGGCATAGATTGAGTAGTTTGTCTTGTTTCTTTTCTCAAATTTGTCATATAGGTATATTTTATTTTTCCCTGAGTAGACTGCCATTTTCTCGTTAGGCAAGGTCATGAGTTTTACAAAGCTGCCTGACGAATCTACTCTATAGAGTGTTTTGTTATTTATGGCTAACAGAGTACTATCTTCTGTAGCCACTGAAAAATTCTCAATTTTCAATTTTGTTTTTTCAAAGAGAGGGATGATTCCGCCTATTCCGACTAGGTAGAATTGATCGATGGATGATAATAGAATGAGCCCATTTTTAGTATAATCTATGGATTCTATAAATTTTACATTAAATGATGCTTTGCTGAGTAGTTTTTCATTCAGGAATATGTCTGGTTCACCTTTCGATGTTTGGCTTAATACACTAGTACTTAGACACAAGAAATATATGATGATTATGTTGAACTTCATAACTTATTGTTTTTTTATAATTCGTTCTTGCCCAACTTCATTTACCGATTTAATGAAATCTAGGGCATGACTAAAAATTCCTAGAGTACTCGTTATGTTATTTATTATCGAACCATTTGGAATTAAATCTATACTTTCATCAACTATAATCCCTGTAATGCAATCTTTTCCTGCTTCAAAATGATCTATTTTTTTATTGTCAAGATATTGAGTTGCCTCTTCACTGTACATGCCAAACACTACTGGTCCTATTGGGCTTGAATATGATCCGATTGTTGAAATCACATCAACAGCTATGAATCCAAATGCTGTTTCGACTCGTTCATCTTCAAGATACTCCCCTGTATTTTCAATGAAATCTTTTGCAATCTCTTTCTTTTCATTAATGTAGGTTTTAGTTTCAATATATTTATCATTTGTAGCTCTTGCTAATTGAGCGGATTTCATCTCTCCTTGTGCCAGGATGTATTGTGATGATAGTAGGTTGATTTGTTGTTCGAATTCATCTTGTGTGATCTCTTTTTTTTCTAGTTTGGTTACTAATTCGCCCGATTGGATGTCAAGTTTTCTTATTTTTTCTATGGCTATTTCTTCGGTTTTATCAGCCCAGGATAATTTAGAGTTTACCTCCACAGTATATTCAATTTTTGAGTTAATTTCCGAGTCAATACTGTTTAATCTCTCTGTCGTTTTCGAGATTTGGTCGTTCAGATAGTCTATTTGTTTCTGTGTTTGGGCGGCCCAAAATTCGTTTTGTTCAGATTGCTCTTTTTTATATTTATCCAGTTGTTGCTTGTAATTATTTAGTTCTGTTGAATATTCCTCATACTTTAATGTTCTTAGTTTTTCTTTTGCATCCAAGTATGCTTGATTAGCCTCGTTATATTTATTTTGATAGTAATCGCAGTCTGAGGGTGACGAATTACAAAAACTTTCTTTAAATCGTTCTAGTCTTAGTAATTCTGCTAATGCTATTTGCATTTCATTAGATACATTTGCAATCTCCATTCTTTTAGCCATATCAGGGGTTGTTAAAGTTGGATTATCAAATGTTTTTACTTTCATTTTGTTCGGATCAATCGAGATCGGAGACTTTGATTCTCCAATGTATACTATCATATCATTTTGATAGGTTTTGTCGAATCGAGAGTCTTCAGTGGTAGGAGTTGTAATGATCGGCGGTTTGTTAACAATTAATGCTGAACGCTGTTGAACGTTATCAATCCATTCTTGAATTGATAACGAATTATTCGAAGTAAAATAGGCTTGTCCTACAGCAGTTCCATTTATTGATAGGGTTCCTGGTGTGAACTGTCTGGTAAATCCACTGTTCAATGGGTTAGTGTTTGTATTGTATGGATCATAATTAAGGTCTTGTCCCGTACAAGCTGTGCAGCTGTAATAGGCAGTACAACCAAATGATGAGTACTTTATAGCTAATACTTCTCGTCTTACTTGTTCACAAATTGATTGATTTGGAAATCCACTTATTGTCGGTAGAGTTAGAGTCACCCCTTCACAATCTTTTCCTATTACACGTATAGTAGCTGTAAAGCCCCATTGGGCTGTGATTGTATCGATGGAGCAGAGAAATAGAACGAATACGAACCACCTCAACGAATGATTATTCATGATTGCTTTATTTGACATAGATGGTTATTTTGATTCTCTAAGAAATGGATATTCTCCTTGGTTCATGTCCCAAATAGTGATAAAATCCCATTCTACGTAGGTAGCTCTTTGCTGCATCAAATAAGTTGATCTGCCATGCGTAATATCGGTTATAGAAGAGTTGTCGATGATGTCTTTATCATAAAACGAGTTAGTTACATTGCCCTGTTTACAGATTCCACAGACACTCCCAGATCCGCCGGGTGAGAAGGAGAGAGAGACTGTTCCTGCAAAATAGCTATTGGTGATTGTTGAATAAATGTTATTTGCAACGATTCCGCCAGCGAAACAATTACTAATGCCCCCAGTTACTTTTATGTTGCATTTAGAATATGAATTAGATATGAATATGTTCTGTCCATTTACTGCTGTGGAAATTCCTGCGGCAGTTATTGTTCCTTCAATATTTCCAGTAGTTTTGCATCTGTCAACATTTCCGAAATTGGTGATTCCACTACAATTTATTCCTTTTATATTTCCGTTAAACGAACAGCCAATTACTGTTGCATAACCATTACCCGCTATTCCTCCAATAATAATTCCAGCGCTAATGCTACCGTCGAAGCTACAATTTGTGATTTCGATTCCATTTATTACATTACCTACTATTCCTCCAGTATTTGAACTGCCAATTACTTTACCCGTGACAGAACAGTTATTGATGCTTCTTATCGGTCCATTGATTATCCTTCCTGCTATGGTACCTGTGTTTTCTCCTCCTATAATTCCTGTAGTCCCAAGTGAGATTGTGAGATTACTTACCTTAATTCCACCTCCATATCCAATAAATCCTACGTCCTTTGTGTTGGGTCGGTCTATTCGTAATCCAGATACTAATTTTTCGTTTCCATCAAGAACAATATAAGATGGGGCTGATTCGCTTCCGATTGGTTCCCATCCTTCAGTAGAATTGGAAAGAAAATCTGTCAAATCAATATCATTGTTAAGACGAAAATAGGTATAGTTAAAATATGAGCCAGGGTATTTTCTTATTAAATCAAGTTGTTCAGCTGATTCGATTATGTATGGATCCCCTTCAATACCTGCCCCTGCCGAGAAAAACAGATCCTGATTGACGGTTACTTCCTCTTTAGCTTCGCCAGATTCAGTTTGAATAGTAATAGTTGCTGTTCTTTTTAAGCCAGAGTAATTAGATTCAAGCCTAAGCTTTATTTCTCCATTACTAACTCCTTGGGGCGTTAAGACTTTACACCAAGACTCATTACTTGAGACTTTCCACGAGGAGTTTGAGTTTATTGTGATTGTGTTTTGTGAACTTAAAGCATCTGCATTAATTATTTTGGGGCTTGCAGTAATAAATGGGGCAACACCTCTTTGGAGGATTGTAATGGTCTTTTGATATACTGAGCCGCTGTTAATTTTAAGACTCATTGTGCGGCTTTCAGCATTTGTGTTTGGCATAACCGTAATCGAAAATGCTCCTTTCTCTGACTCATGTATAAATGCCCAACTGTTTGATGGCAAAGATGCATTAAAAGGTATTGCCGTTTTAAAGGTTATGTCAATCGCTGTATCTGATTGACAAGGAAAGATGATAGTGTCACTATTTGTTGTTTCAATTCCTGAGGCGTTTCCTAGAAAAGGAAATTGATAACGTATGTCAGCACTGTTTGCTGAGACAGCTTCTATCCAAAAGCGTATATATTTTGTTTCGACGTAATTAGTTCCAAATAAAGTCTGTTTCCCAATATATCCGTACCCCGCTCTTGCTAAAAACTGTGTAGCGTAACCACTTTTAGGAATTGTCGTGATATTTCCTAATCCCGATATCTTTCCAATCGAGTTGAATGTGTAGGATTGTCCAGCGAGATTTCCTGCAGAAGTTATAAATACACCTTGAAAGTTATTACCATTGTCTCCTGCAAGAATTGAGATAATTACAGTGCCTGTGGGATCTGCTACAGGAGTGTTTGGATCAGGTTCCTGAGTTTCTTCTTTCGAGCAAGAAATTAATCCAATAATTGAAAAAATAAGGATTAAAACTGTGATTGTGTTTTTCATAACTTTATATTGGTTAAATCTGGTTTTCTAAATTTTGTGTTAATTTAGGGGAACTCGATTCGTAAGTTGTAGTGATATTTTTGGTATTAAAGGGTCGTTTTTTTACCACAAAAGTTGATTGTAGCTCTCTTTTCTAGAATGAGCTATTTAGCAAGTAGTTCATTTCTTGTTTTGTAGAATGAACGATTGTAATAATAAACTTAAGTAGCTTAGGCCTTGGTTATCATGTAAGCGGGTTGCTTATGATCAGAGATAGTTAAGTTGAGCTGTTTTTAAATCTAAAATGGTTGCCAGAGGGAGCAAGAATCTTTGATAGTTTGGTTAGGTTTTGAGTTATTTGAACATGAAGTATTATGTATTTATTATTTCTTGCTTTATTGCAAATACAATTACACTTATAATATTATCGAACCCCAGTTTGGTTTTGATTCTCTCTTTGTATGATTCAACCGTAGTTATATTTATATCAAGCTCGCTTGCAATTTCCTTACTGTAATAACCTTTGGAAAGTAATGTTATTATTTGAAGCTCTCGGGGTGTCAATTCGTGAGGTTTCCCTTTGGTTAGATTATCTCGACCATCGAATGCTGTTAATAGTTTATCATAAGGTAGTGTTTCCCCTAGGAATAATCCATTTCCTGAGGAAACCGATTTGATAGAGATTATTAATTCTGTTGGGCTTGTGTCTTTCGCAAGATAGGCGTTTACTTTATATTGGAGCGCTTTTAGGATGAAATGTATACTCTTGTAATGTGAGATTATAATGATTTTTATCGAAGAATAGTTTTTCTTGATATAATGAGCCAACTCTAAGCCATCTGACTCTTCCTCTAAGCTAATGTCAAGGAGAACCAAATCAATTTTGTTGTTTTCAAGGATATGTTTAGTCTCAATAACTGAATGAGCCTCTCCAATTATGTTGATATCGGGTTCAGATTCTAGGATGCATTTAATGCCCTCTATATAGATCTGAGCATCGTCAATTATTAGGATGTTTATTTTAGTCATTGATTTCAGCCGTTTTTAGGGTAAAAGAGACGGTCGTGCCTTTTCCCTCAATGCTTTGAACCTTAATCTCGCCACCTAATTTACTAACAAATTCTTTAACTATAATTAGACCTAACCCGGTTCCTTGCTCATTTTGAGTTCCGCGGGTTGTAAACTTGGTGTCTATTCTGAATAAGTTTTGAAGTCTTTTTTCGTTGATGCCTATCCCATAATCACTGACAGTTACGGTAGTAATCTCACCAACACTAATAGCAGAAATAGTTACAATGCTCTTTTGATTTGAGAATTTCACAGCATTGCTTATTAAGTTTTGGAAGACGGATGTCAAAATGTTTTGGTCGGCTATTACTTTTAAATCTGAAGGTATAGTGTTTTTTATGGTAATGTTTTTCTCTTTTGCATAAGGCTCTATTACTACTAAAGCTTCATTGGCTGATGCTTGAAGGTTAATACTAGTCATGTTTGTTCCTAAAAGGTTTTGTTCGTTCAGAGCCCAGTTTAGGAGGTTTCCAAGTAGCATTTTTGTGTTTTCTACTGATTGATTAATTGTAGTAAGAAGCTTTAGCTTTTTAGTGTTATCAAGATTATCGTATTTGTTGACTAGTAAACCGAGTGAATAGCTAATACCATGTATTGGGTTTTTAAGATCATGTGAAATAATACCGAAGAATTTGTTGGTTATGTTTAGGGTTTTGATTAGGTTTTCTTTTGTTTCTATAAGCTCGGCAGTTCGTTTGTTTACTGTCTCCTCAAGCTGTTTATTTGTTTGCCTGATACTGTTTTCTCTTATTTTAATAGTGAAGAGTACTATAAGGATCATTACTATGAGTAGAATTGAATAGAACCACCATTGTTTGTACCAAGGTGTTTTGATTTCAATCTTAAGGCAGTTAACTACTCCTGTCCAAATACCATATCTATTGGTTACTTCGACTTCTAAAAGATAGGATCCTGATGGAATATTTGTGTATTTTATTATGGTGTGTAGCGCATCTGTATAGTTCCATGTTTTTTCAAAGCCAATTAATCGAAATCGATACTTTAAAGCAGAATTGAATTGATATTCTATTGCAGAGAATCGTACAGAGAAGGAGTTATCATTATAGGGTAGTTCGATTATTCTCTTTGCAGATAAATCAAATATTCGGATGGAGTCTCTAATGGTCAAGAAAGAGAATATGGTTTTTGGCGCTTTTACATTAAAGTTGATACTATCTGCTGGAAAGATTACAAAGCCATTACGACTGCCAACTGCAATTCGTCCATCTCGTAAATGACAAGATGCACCCGTTAGTTCATCCGATGGTAATCCATGATAACTATATAAAACTCCCATTAGTTTGTACTCTCCGTTGGTTTGTCCTAAACAGAACAACCCTTTGTCAGTTCCAATCCACAATCTATCTAAATGATCTTCCTGGATGCTTAATATTTGTCGCTCTATTAATTGAGTAGTCTTTTCAAATTTCTGACTGGATTCAACAAACCTATTTAAACCTTTTTGAGTCCCTATCCAGATGGTTTTGTTTTTGTCTTCAAAGATACAACTGATGTTATTATCTGATAGGCTGTTTTTGTCCCATGAGTTGGAGTAGAAATGTGTTATTTCTTCTGTATCATCGTTTAGTACATTAAGGCCCTTCTCAGTAGTCCCAATCCATATTCGATTTCGGCTATCTTGAAAGATGCAACTTGTTAAGCGTGAAGAAAGATTGTTTTTATCTGCAAGACTGATGTTTTGAAATTGCTCAGTTTCTCTGTTTAGTATACAAAGTCCCGCATCTGTTGAAACCCAAAGGTTATTATCTTCACCTTTTGAGATGGCTAATATTTTGTTGTTTGGTAGACTTTCTTTTTTGAGTTCATCGTGTTGATAGATGAGTGTTGTTCTCTTTTTTAGATTAATACAGATAAGTCCATTGTCAGTGCCTAGCCAGATTTCAT
This sequence comes from uncultured Bacteroidales bacterium, assembly GCA_964444785.1. Lineage (GTDB taxonomy): Bacteria > Bacteroidota > Bacteroidia > Bacteroidales > TTA-H9 > JAJTBW01. The sequence continues at coordinate 38,022 of CAYUII010000014.1, forward strand.
TGTCTTGATAGGAGAATAGCTGATTAATATATGAGCATGGGATTTCATTATTTTTATTACTACCAACGGGATAAAAATCCTTTTCTATCCCATTCTCCAAAACCCACATGCCAGATGTTCCTGCTAAGCAAAGCTTGTTTTTGCCTATGTTAGTTATAGCAGTAATAATATTAGCATTTTGTGATAAGGGATTCGTTTTAAAATTAAACCTGCTTAATGAGTTTTTAGTTCTATTGTACTTAAATAGACCCGAGTTGGTGCCAATCCATAATATTGACTGAGAATCCTCGTAAATAGTATTGATGATCTCTTTTCCTAGAAGCCGATTGTAATCCTTGTTTATTTTTTCAAAAGGGGTGATTTTATTATCTCTTGTATTTAAGCGAGCAAGTAATTTCTTTGCCTTACATACCCATAGAATCTCTTTATCATTACTTAAAGCCGTTTTGAAACTGACTTTTGAGCATCTCTTTTCATGGGTGACCGGACGAAAGATATCTGACGAGAGGGTGTGCTTTAAAATTCCATTTTCGGTTGAGAGCCAGGCAATATTATCCCCATCAAATGTTATTTGATAACATCTAAAATCGTAAGGAAGTTTTGCATATCGTATAGAACGAAAGCAGGAGTTATATTGATCAAGGATATTTTTATTTGGGTAGTTTAGCGGGAGCAATTGGCCGTACCTACAAAACTGGTTTTCTTCATAATTATAATATCCATAATAAAGTGCACCTCCCATGAAAAGTTGTTTCCTGTTTTTATCATATGCAAAAGAGTGGATTAAGCTTTTGGGATATCGGGGAACATCGGCAGTAATAAAATGTTTGCCTGTAAATTCTCCTTTGTCTCGGTCAAATAGATTAAGACCAACCCCTTCCCATGTGGCACACCAAAACCTGTTTTTATCATCATCAAGGAAACCACTATACCAGTTTGAACCAAATAGTTCGCCTTCAAATAATATTGGAAAATAATTATCGGGTTTTTTACTCCAAAGGGCATACCGTTTAAAACAATTAGTTTGTTTGTCGTAGATATTGAACCCAATATGTGACCATAACCCTATATATATTTTCCCTTTCTTGTCCTGGTATAAAGTTGATACTTTGTTTTCATTTACCTTTTCAAATGATTTTATTCCATTTTTATAATTAGAGTAACTTTTAAATAAATAAGATGACGAAAGGTGCGATTTTATAAAGGTGTGAAGATAGTATTGAGATAAAATGGCTTTTTCTCTCATGAAAGTTTTGTTATCTATATTGTCATTCAGGAGAGTGTATTTTAGATTGTTAAATAACTCATATTGTGTGGAAAATGTATCAACGCCATTCTCTTTTGTGCCTACCCAGATGAGTCCGTCTCTATCTTGTATTAAAGCTGTAATGTCATTTGATGAAAGGCCATTAGACTGACTACTACTGAAGCGGTAATGTCTGAATTGATTAAATTGATTTGAAAAGTAGCTAATCCCTTTGTCTGTGCCAATCCAGATGTTCTCATCTTTATCTTTGTATAAGCAATAGACCATATTTGACGCTAGTGAGTAATAATCAGAAGAGATGCTCCTAATCAAAGTAATTTTTTTTGAGTTTAAATTGACGATTGCAATTCCTGCGTTACCAGCAATCCATATGTTGTTTTTCTTGTCACAAATTGCTGATGTTGCCCCAATGGGAATTTTAGCAATTGAATCGAATAGATTTTGGTTTTCGTTGTATTCAGAGATGACCCCCGCATAGTCACAGGTAATTAGTCGATGGTCTTTTGTTTCGGTGAAGCATGACCCCTCATTACCACTGGCTTTTGAATTAGATAAAGCACCTTGAATGTAATCTCTTTTACTGTTTTGCACCAGATGTATTCCCGTTTCCCGGCCGCCAATCCAGACGTTCTTTTTCGAATCACGAAAAATATGATGATAGTAATAGTCTCCTTCAAAATCGACCCCTTGATGTGACTTAGACAACCAACTCCCGCTATTATAATGATATCTACAAAGAAATCCCCCTTTCGTTTCAATCCACAGCGTTTTGTTTTCCTCGAAATAGAGGGCTTTTATATAGTTATTTGGTATGGTATTTTTGTTCGAAGTATAAAATCTCCTGAATTTATTTGTTGTTCTGTTGTAATAGTTTAGCCCATTTTGTGTCCCAATCCACAAATTCCCAAGATGATCCTCTGCTAGGCATAAAACAAAGTTACATGAGAGACTCTCATCATTACCAACTTCATTTCTATACACCGTGAAATAAGTCCCATCAAATCTTGTTAAGCCATCGGAAGTGGCAAACCACATGATGCCATATTTATCCTGTAGGACATTAAAGACTTTATCAGAACTTAATCCATCTTTTGAACTGTATTGCTTAAACCGGATATAATTGTTCTGGTTTTGGATGAAGGCCAATGAGCGATTATTATGAAATGCCAATAGTATTGCTATGAACAATACTTTAAAAGTCCAACTTTGAGTTTCTCGTGCAAGTAGTTTAAGCCTCATAGCCTATTGTTAACAATATCTCTATAGCCTATTTAAGTGAGATTTGTTAACAAATTTACATATTACTATTTGCTTTTAAAACTCCGATTTTATTTTTCTAGTCAAACAATTTTTATTGGTGTTTCATTAACATCTTTAGGTTATGCGGTTCCAACTAATTCTTGATGTTCTGGACCCTAGAACCGTCCTTATCAAGTAAATTTAATGCTAAAATTGAAAACAATAGTTGTTTTCACTCATTAGAAAAGAATTGAGAGTGTTTTGCCTCAATTTCTTAACATCTGACCCCTTTTCTTTTAAACCCGAGTCTGTTCTGTTCGGCGGCTTTCTTTATTGATTGAGTGGCAATCTGTACGGAACATTTATTTTTTTCACCTAAAACGGTTACTTTACCAATCTTTTCTGCCGACTCTAGTGCCTCGTTGTGTAAGGGAAGATAGTGAATGCCGACAGCTATAACAAAGCCATTCATGCTGTAACGTGTACGATTTGGTTGAGAATGGATGGTGCTCGTTGCTCTATGAAGCATGGTTCGGAGCTTGTTGGTGTCAAATTCGCTGTCAGACCTGTTTCCGAGTAGCCATTGATAACATGACCATCCGGCTGACATTCTGAGCTCTTCTCCACTTTCTATCCAACGGTCGGCTAGCTCTTGTGCAAAGGATGTTTCGGCCAAGCTTACAGCTACTACCCAATCGGCCAACATATAGAAATAGGCCTTATCCATCCAACGCTCGAAGTCATCTTGGGTCATGACGGTGGGATCGGCAATCATACCAGCAAAATACATTGCATCGTAATTATCAGTTGCATAAAGTTGTTCGGCTAATAGCTGATCCCTTTTAATCTTTCTTGCCAATGGACGCATTGCAGTGGTTGGAACACCCCAGAAGGGTTGTCTAACGCCATGGGCATCATAGATTTTCCTCATTTGGTCGGTTGCAAGCGACTCCAGTTTGTTCATTACCTCTTCAAAAGTCATCTCTATAAGTATGATCTGTTAATTGGTAGTAAAATTAGGCTATTGGCTTGAATAATTTGGAAAAAGATAAAGGCAGCCAGCTATTAGCCGTTAACTTTGTATGTTATTGCTGATTTTCTGTTGGGAAAGAGACCATCCAATTAATGCCAAATTTGTCGGTTAACATCCCAAAGTAGTCGCCCCAGAAGGTATTTTCCATTGGCATGATCGCCATTCCCCCATCACTTAAAGCAGCAAACACTCTATCGGCCTCTTCTTTGCTATCTACATTTAGAGATACTGAGAAATTATTACCCGATTTGAAATGGGGTGCCCAATCACCTCCAACATCGCTTCCCATTAATGTTGAGTTTCCTACTGGTAATCCAACATGCATGATTTTCTCTTTTTCCTCTTCTTTAACAGTGTGTCCTGGCGTGTCAGGCATCTCTCCAAATCTTCCTAAGTAGGAGAATTCTCCTCCAAAGATAGATTTATAGAAGTTAAAAGCCTCCTCACAATTCCCATCGAAATTGAGATAGATGTTTAATGTTGTCATAATGAAAACAGGTTTATTAGTGTGACAATAATTTATTCCGGATAAGATCAAAAGAACAGTCGGTTGATTGAACATGTTTTGTCTATCCGATACAAGATTAAACAGTTACCTAGTCAGATTGTTTAGAAATAGTTTAAATAAAGGTTCAGTTGGTTGGTCTTTCTTGCTTCAAGATAATGTAGTAGGTTTTCTTCTCAATCGATGGCATATAAGGTCCCTGTGATGGAATCTTGAAGTGCCACGCTCCCATAGGTTCAGTGTGGAGCGACTGATGCCAGTTACCAGCGCTAGGCTTTTGTAGTGTTATACTACAGAAATTGTTTCTGTTATACCGATATTGTTGATAAAGTGGTTGTCATGAGAAATGACAAGGATTGTCCCGTTATAACTTTTAATAGTTTGAATAAGAATCTCTAAGCTTGGTAAATCAAGGTTGTTAGATGGCTCATCCAAAATGATCATATCAGGGATTTGATTGGAGATCATTAAGCAGCATAAATAAAGACGCATTCTCTCCCCTCCACTTAAATTCGTGCAGTAATTGTCCCATGTTTCTTGGGGAAATAGAGCTCTGTTTAGCATGGTTTTTATTTCGTTGTCGTGTAATTTGTTAGGGTTGAAGTCATTTGCAAGTTCCAAAATCGTTTTGTTAGAATTTATGATTTTGAATTCCTGGTCAATGTAAATAAATGAGAAGTCAGCCCTCTTAATTTCTCCGATTGATGGAGATAACTCGTTTGTGATGAGTTTTATTAAAGTCGACTTTCCCGCACCATTGTCACCTTTGAGATGAAGACGGTCACCACTTCGGATTTCGAAATTGAGAGGAGATGTCCAAAGGTGTTTATCAATCAAGTAACCGAAATTTATTCTTTTAGCTTCAATTAGTAATTTTCCGTTATGTAGTTGAGCATCTTTAAGATCGAGCCTTAGGTTGTTTTTTTTATGTTGTCTTAGATTTAGCTCAGTAAGGTGGTCTAATTTGCCTTCAATAATGTCAGAATGTTTATTGATAAGTTTTGCAGTGCTATTTTCTGAGTGGCTAGATAAAGAGTTTAAAACAATCGTTGGGACTCCCTCTTTGCTTTTGTTTTTACCTCCTTGAGAAGAGCGTTTATCTTGGCGCTCTCTCACCTCCTGTGCTTTCTTTTTTGCCAATCGAAGACTAGCTTTTTCCGAACTTATTTGTTGAGCGATTGATTTCTCCTCCAACTTTTTTTGCTCTTTGTAGAAATCGTAATTGCCACCATAAAGTTTTATGCCCTTCTCTGATAATTCGTAGGTCGTATCGAGTAGATTCAGAAGAGTAACATCGTGGCTAACTATGATTAACGTTGCTTTAGTATTGGTGATAAAGTCATACAATTTTGTTCTGGATGTAAGATCAAGGTGGTTGGTAGGCTCATCCATTAAGATTAGATGGTTGCTATGAACCATTGAAGCAGCCAGATAGACCTTATTCTTTTCTCCTCCACTTAAGGTGTCAATTGTAGAGGTAAGGTCAATATGGTTCAAGCCCCAGTAATTAAGGGCTTGCCGGCATTTTGATTCTATGTCCCATTTGTTATCTAATAGGTCAAAGTAGGCCTGATAGATACTTCCGTTGTTAATTGCTTCAAGTGCTTCGATCTCCTTTTCAATACCAATGGCTTCTGCAACCGTAAAGTTCGTTGGTCCGAGTTGTTGAGGAATGTAGTAGGGCTTAGCTGACCATTGGATTGATCCGGCAGAGGGCTGTAATATACCTGCAAGTAGTTTCAGAAGGGTGGTCTTGCCGGCTCCATTATTGCCAATAAGCGCTACTTTTCTGTTTTGTTGGATAGAAAAACTGAGATGATCTAAAAGGTTTACCTGATTGGGGTAGTGAAAAGAGGTATCACTAACGATAATACTCATATATAAACAATTAATAGCAGTCTTGTTTAAAGACTATTTAAACCGAAATGAATTATTTGATAAGAAAGTGTCGGTTTAAAGAAACCAACTATTAATTGTTAATTCTCATTGGAGTATATTTATGTTTGATGCAAAGTTATTAAATATCGGTCAATGATGTGCAGATGTAGTTTATATAATTAATCTGGGATGATATAAGGATATAGTGTCGTTTGCCTCTTTTTTGAATAGTTGATTTACATTGTTTTGATGCTTTGTTAATCTTAATAATGGAGCGTTGGAGCCTCTTTTGTTATCTTTGTTGCTTAGCCCTGGTATTCTATAGTGAGGCTTTAGGTGGATGCTTTTCCTTTATCTAAGCTCAATACGTAGGTCAGATGCTGATCTGACATTAGGAATTATTTTGGGTAAAAGAAGGATAGTTTATAGAAATTGTAATTGATTAGATCATGAGTTTTAATGAGAAAACGAATATTCAGATAGAACAAGATAAGGCTACTGACAATAGTAAACCAATCTTTGTCTCACCGCTTCCCACTGATGAGCGTTGTCTTTCTTGTCTTAGAAATTCCTATGAAAGGTTGATGACTAAGTTTGAGTTCTCGGAAGAGCAGCGTGAACGTTTTCAGAAACAATATAATCGGATTACTCAAGATGGTACTATTAAGATTGGGCATAAAAAGCAACGAGAGCTCTCGGCTGAATTTCGTAATGTAGCGGGTGTTGATGATCTCTATGCCGCAGAAAAAGAGTTGAGTAACAGAGTCGCACTGGGACTTTATGATATTTGGAAACCACGATTGGTCTCTTTTCCCAACCCTGAATTAATATCGCTGAGGTTAGCCATCGCAGGAAATATCATGGACTATGGCGTTCATCATGATTTTGATTTGGAAGAGACGGTTAATTCTGTGATAACTGCCAGATTGGCGATAGATGATTCTGCTAAATTGCTTGATGCTGTAAAACGCTCTGAAAAGCTGCTTGTAATTGGTGACAATGCAGGAGAGATTGTTTTTGATAAGTTAATGATAGAGACTATTAACCATAAGTCGGTTTATTATGCTGTTAGAGGAGGGGTGGTACTGAATGACGTAACAGTGAGAGATGCCCGTGAGGTTGGAATAGACCGTATCGCAACTGTTGTTTCGAATGGATATAATGCGCCTGCTACTGTTTTATCGGCATGTAGTCAAGAGTTTCTGGATCATTTTTACTCGGCTGATCTTATAATTGCAAAAGGGCAAGGGAACTTTGAATCGCTTTATGGTTTGGGCGATCCTCGGATTTACCACCTCTTGATGGCTAAATGTCATGTCGTAGCTGAACATTTGGATGTCCCTAAAGGATCTTATATTATAGTGAAGCAAGGATTACTATGGTAACACTATTTCAGTTTCATTGTCAGATGGTTTAAGATCAGTCCAAAGAGAACCGAGGGCGTTTCCTAAATCGACATTCAACGCTTGAACCTGCGCTACTTTGGCTAAATCGCTCGATGATGGGCTTTCATCTCCATGATAGTGAGCAACAAAGGCATTGGCAAAGGCAGGCGCCAGCGTTGGAATGTATTCTTGTGGTACATTATAGGGTGGTGACACTAGCATGTATCCAGCTAGATTGACCATACCGTTCGTTAAATAGGCTTTGGCGTAGTCTTGGAAAGCAACTCCATTTAAATCATAGTTGATGCTTGAGACAAATTCGGAGGTTATAGAGACCTTTTTTGCGGTAATATTAACCGATCTTATCGGACAAGGCCAAGTGACTGCTGAACCTGTTTCAACATCGGTCATTATGCCTGAACCGGTTTCATATTGGCAGATGTCTTGCGCATGATAATGACCCGTAAAGACCATGTTTAGGCCAGACTCAACAAATTGTTTGCTAACGCTTTGCCAATCATCAATAACATACTCGCTGAAGAGCGTCTTTTGCCCGGTATAATGTTCAACCATACCATGGTGAAGCATGCCTAAAACAAGATTTCCTTTCGCTTTGGCTTTTTTTACTTGATTTAGCGACCATTCTAAAGTAGAGCTAGTAAATGCACCGGCTGTAGCATGAGGATTGTATTTACAAACATCCATTACTACAATAGATAATCCAGCTAAAGGCTCTACGACATAACTAAGTGAGTTAGGATCAGATTCAACGGCCGCTTCATAACCGAAATTTTTATAGATGGTCTTGAATTGATAGGGGTTCACTTGTTCTACTGGAGTCGTGTTTTCACCATTGAAGCTTACTGCATATGGATTGTTGATGTCATGATTTCCACAGATTACATACACTTTAATGCCTGCGTCTTTAACCTTTTGTAGTAATGAGGCTACCTTTTCGTGAGAAACCTTCTCACCGTCTTTGGTTAGATCGCCAGCAACCAGTAAGATATTTGGTTTTTTAGCTATAACATTTTCTATCATTGCCTCGCTAATGGCCACACTCTCTCTTAACATCTTCCTGTCATACGCCAGATAGGTCTGAAAGGCCACTCCATCAGCCTCCAGCAGAGATGGATCCATAATATGGAGATCGGAAATGACCATGATCTTAGCATTAAGACTGGAAGTAGTTGGATTTTCGTTGTTCTCATCATCGGTGCATGAAGCTAAAGCCGTTAAAAGGATCAAAAGCACCGGGAGAAAGAAGTTTAATTTTATTCTCTTCATTGTTTGATGGTTTTGCTGGCGAAATTATTGGCTCCGTGTTAATCGGAGAACAATGGAGTGTGAAGAGTTTGTAAATTGAGCTAAATCTAAAGGTTTTGTTTGTAGATATTATGTATCTGGCTGATAATCTTGATGTGGGCAGTCGCCCTTCGCTCGCCCTTCGCTTCCTCTCCATATTATCTTTCAATATTAATGGACAAAAAAAGAGGGGATCTAGTCGTTGTTGGGATGTAATCGGAGTTATTTATATTTGAATTTCGCGTTGGATAAGAGTATTATGAAGTGAGAATCAGTTTTTTTGCAGTTTAGAACTCTTCTCAACCATAATTACATTTCTTAAAGAAATCTTTCGCTTCATGGAGGATCAATGGAGAGGAAGCGGAGGGGAAGCGAAGGGGTAAAGGTAAACTCCTTTAATTCAATCACAAAAAAATTCCTCTAAAGAGCTTAGTGGTCAGGTTAAATTTTGTTAAGTGATCAATGAAATGAGTAAGGTTGTATAAAGTACACTATGAAAGTATTATCTTTGCAAATAAAATGTGTTAAGGAGAAAGAATTGACAAATTGTTTAACCTCACAAGGTTGAAATTTTGTAAATTTGCATTCCTAAGAAGGATATTGTGTTGATAGATTGATATATAAGGAATTACGTTTTATATAAACCTCAAAGAAGGATTCATAAACATGGCAAAAAAAGAGAAGACAAAACAGAAGTATGTCTACACTTTCGGAAATCGTGAAGCAGAAGGTGATGGCAGTATGAAGAATCTGTTAGGAGGCAAAGGAGCTAACCTTGCAGAGATGAACCTAATAGGTGTACCGGTACCTCCGGGATTCACTATCACAACAGAAGTTTGTGACGAGTACTATAAATTAGGGCATGATGCTGTTGTTAAGTTGATTCACGACGAAGTTGTTGCCGGTGTTAAGTACATCGAGAAGATCATGGGAACTGGTTTTGGTGACAAAGAGAATCCATGTCTTGTTTCAGTACGTTCAGGAGCTCGCGCTTCGATGCCCGGAATGATGGACACCGTTCTGAACCTTGGTCTGAATGATGTTGTAGTTGAAGGTTTGGCAAAACGTACAGGTAATGCTCGTTTTGCATGGGACAGCTATCGTCGTTTTGTACAGATGTATGGTGATGTGGTTTTAGGTATGAAGCCTGTTTCTAAAGAAGACCATGATCCATTTGAAGAGATTATTGAGCATCTGAAGGAAGAGCGTAAAGTTGAGCTGGATACTCAGTTAACAACTGATGACCTGAAGGAACTGGTTAAGCGTTTCAAATCGGCGGTTAAAGAGAGAACGGGTAGAGATTTCCCAAGTGATCCTTATGAGCAGTTATGGGGTTCAGTTATGGCCGTATTCAATTCATGGATGAACGACCGCGCTATTCTTTATCGTAAGTTGAATAATATCCCTGACGAGTGGGGTACAGCTGTTAACGTTCAGGCAATGGTTTATGGTAACATGGGTGAAAACTCTGGTACCGGTGTTGCTTTTACACGTGATGCTGCAACTGGAGAAGATATCTTCAACGGTGAATACCTGATCAATGCTCAAGGTGAAGACGTTGTTGCCGGTATCCGTACTCCTCAACAGATCACTATCGAGGGTTCACGTCGTTGGGCTGTTTTAGCTCAGAAGACCGAAGAAGATCGTGCTACGAATTATCCTTCATTAGAAGAGGTAATGCCTGCTATCTATAAAGAACTTGATCAGATTCAGCAGAAACTGGAAGATTATTTCCGTGATATGCAGGATATCGAGTTCACTATCCAGGATGGAAAACTTTGGATGCTCCAAACTCGTAATGGTAAACGTACCGGTGCTGCTCAGGTGAAGATTGCTATGGATATGCTGAAAGAAGGCATGATCGATGAAGCAACTGCTCTGAAACGCGTTGAGCCTAATAAACTTGATGAACTTCTTCACCCAGTGTTCTCAGCTGCTGGTATTAAAGGTGCAAAGATCGTTTCTAAGGGTCTTCCTGCATCTCCAGGTGCTGCTACAGGTCAGATTGTTTTCCAAGCGGAAGATGCTGAAATGTGGGCTGATCAGGGTAAGAAGGTTATCCTAGTCCGTATCGAGACCTCACCTGAGGATCTACGCGGAATGAACGTTGCTGAAGGTATCTTAACTGCTCGTGGCGGTATGACCTCACACGCTGCTGTTGTGGCTCGTGGTATGGGTAAATGCTGCGTTTCAGGTGCTGGAAGCATTAAGATCGATTATAAGAAGAAAACAATGGTTGCCGGTGACAAGACCTATGTTGAAGGTGATTGGATCTCCTTGAACGGTTCAACCGGTGAAGTATATGATGGTAAGATCGAAACTCGTGAGCCAGAATTAAGTGGTGATTTCGGTTCACTGATGAAACTAGCCGACAAACATGCTACTATGTTAGTCCGCACCAACGCTGATACTCCTCATGATGCACAGGTTGCTCGTGGCTTTGGAGCTCAAGGTATTGGTCTTTGCCGTACTGAACATATGTTCTTCGGTGGTGACAAGATCAAGGCTATGCGTGAGATGATCCTTGCTAATGATGAGGCTGGTCGTCGTGTTGCTTTAGCTAAGCTTCTCCCAATCCAACGTGAAGACTTTGAAGGTATCTTCGAAGCTATGCAGGGATTACCTGTAACTGTTCGTCTACTCGATCCTCCTCTGCACGAGTTTGTTCCTCACGAAGAGGCTAACCAAAAGGAGATGGCTAAAGAGATGGGCATCACTGTTGAAGAGGTTAAGGCTAAAGTTGAATCTCTACACGAGTTCAACCCAATGCTCGGACACCGTGGCTGCCGCTTAGGTAACACCTATCCTGAAATCTCAGAAATGCAGGCTCGCGCTATCATTGAAGCAGCTCTTAACCTTCAGAAGAAGGGTATCGTTGCTAAGCCTGAAATCATGATTCCTCTGACTGGTACTCTCGCTGAAATGAAGCTTCAGGAGAAGATCGTTCGTGAAACTATTGAGAAGGTATTCGCTGAACGTAACGAGCATATCGACTACCTCGTAGGTACTATGATTGAGGTTCCCCGTGCAGCTGTTGTCGCTGACCAAATCGCAGAATCAGCTGAGTTCTTCTCATTTGGTACAAACGATTTGACTCAGATGACCTTCGGTTATTCACGTGATGATGCTGGTAAGTTCTTACCTATCTACGTTAAACAGAACATCCTGAAAAACGATCCTTTCCAGATCCTCGATCGTGAAGGTGTTGGTCAGTTGATGCGTATGGGCGTTGAGAAAGGCCGTTCAACCCGTAAGAAACTTAAAGTTGGTATCTGCGGTGAACATGGTGGCGAACCTTCATCAGTCGAGTTCTGTCATACCTTAGGCTTTAACTACGTTAGTTGCTCACCTTTCCGCGTGCCTATCGCTCGTTTGGCTGCTGCTCAAGCTGCTTTGAATGATGAAGTTGGCAAGAAGAAAGATAAGAAAGACAAGGACGCTAAGAAGGCTAAGAAAGCCGATAAGAAAGACAAGAAAGAGAAAAAGGATAAGAAAAAGAAAAAGTAATCTCTCTTTCTAAGTCATAAAATAAAGGGGTCATCTTTACAGATGGCCCCTTTTGTTTTTATAATGTCATTCGGGGTATTGGTATGCGGCTTTATTAGATTTAATATACTTAAATCTTGTTCTTTACGTTTCGATAGTAATAAAATCATCAAGCCATGAGAAGAATTTTGCTTATTGTGTTTACACTGCTTACTATAAGTCTCTTTTCCCAGGATATAATTAATGATCAGCATGAGAAAAACTATTTAGTAGTAGTGGGTACATCGAAGGTTGATCTTGTACCGGATCAATTTTTTGTTAGTGTTATTATAGAAGGAAAGGATAATGAGGATAATGATAAATACCTTCTAAAACAGGAGTCTCTTTTCTTTTCAGCGCTGAAAGAACTTGGAATTGATCCTTCAAAAGATGTGAAAGTTGTTGATCTGATTAGTAAGATTGAGACAAAGATCTTTACTGAAAGATTTAGAATTTCAAAAAAATATATGATCGAGTTAACGGATAGGGCTCTGGTAACAAGGCTTTTTATTGAGCTGCCTAAAATTGAGATTGGTAACATTTCTCTGGAAAAAATGGAGAGTTCTAAAAGGGAGGAGGCTAAACAGCAATTGGAAGTCGAGGCTATGAAATCAGCTAAACATAAGGCTGAATTAATGACTCAGGCTATCGGTCAAAGCATTGGTAAAGCGATATATATTGAAGAGCAAAATGGCTTATTTAATGGTTTTTTTTCAGCTAATAGTGCAATGGATCAAAATGAGTCTGGCAATATTAATGTTGGTGGATCTATGAAAGGGGACATGTCCTCTCCTGAGATGCAGCCAATTACAATTCAGTATTCTGTATTAGTTCGGTTTGAGATTAAATAATTGATCGTAAAGAGATCACTATTATACCCACAAAGAATTGTGTGAGAGAAGTTGCATGCAGCATCATAGTGGCATGCGACTTCTCTTATTGAATGCGAGAATTGATTATTAGTTCTAGTCTATTAAAAAACTCTGTATAGTTTTTATCTGACTCATAATTAACCTCCCAGAATTTTCTTGGTGAGAAACTGGTTGATTTTGCTTTATATATTGCGGAAACAACTTCTTCAATTCCAGGGTTAGCCGATACAAGTATTCCGGTTTCTTGGTTGACAATCTCTGAAACACCGCCGACATTAGTAGCTACAACGGGGATATTGTAGGAGATTGCCTCCATGATGGTGACAGGTATTCCTTCGCTGCTGCTTAGATTGATAAAGAGATCAACTTCATGGGTTTGGTAATATGATACCAACTCTTTTTGGTTGATGTTGCCAGTTAGGTGAACAGGATATCGACAGCCTTTTATTGCCTCTTTTAATTGTTCAAGTTCTGGCCCATCCCCGATATGAGTCCATTCAATGGTTATTTCTTTTAGGTGGTTGAGAACCTCAAGAATTAACCCCACCCTCTTAACAGGCACCAAATAAGAGCAGCTTACAATTCTAAATATCCCATCCTGACTTCGTCTTGCAAGGCCATGATCTTTGGTGCCTAAGCGACTAAGTAGTGCGTTTATATTGGGATATAAACTTTTTAAATAATCCATTCCGGCTTTAGAGACGAATAGAGTTAGATCAGTCTTGTCTAGGACTCTCTTTCTAATGGGAATGTAGTTATCTGATAAGTTTTCCCAAAGATCACTTCCATGAAAACGAATCATTTTAAATACATCAGGAAGGCTGATAAAAGGGATTATATTGCAGGCATCTCTTCCCCAATAGAAATAGAGGACATCGTTTGGCTTAATGGTTCTTTTTATTGTTTTTAACGGTCTGGATGCCAGATATACGTTGGTTAAGAGGAGATCAGTTATCCAGTTTTGAATTCTTTTTTTACTCTTTATAACACCTCTTGTAAGAAGTTCTTTCAAGAAAAGAGCCTTTGTGTGGTGAATTGAGGCCAGAACCTGCTTAGTTTTATTCTTCATCACAGGATCCATGACCATGCAGTTATCGGGTAATTCTCTTTGGTTAGGGCTATTTTGTTTGTAAGGAATTATAATGACCTTCGAGAAGTGCTTAGCTAAGTATAGAACCTCAGTTTCAAGAAAGGCTTCTGCTTGACCATAGGGAAATGAGTTGGTAAAAAGATAGCATTTCCTATTTTCTAATGATTGGCTTATCATTGATAGCGATTCTTGTAGGTTATTAAATCTCACTATTGTCTTTAAAATAGACCTTGTTCACACTTAAAACAGTTATAGCAAGAAGCTTATGAATAACTTCGCTGCTGAGGTATGAACGAGAAACTATTTTCTGTAATTCAGGGAGATGGGTAATACTTTTCAACTCCTTTTCATAATATGAATCAAGGTAGTTCCTCAGTTCAGTATCTTGGGAATACCATAGATTAAAAGGATTCATTGCCTGATATTGGCGAGCGTACTCAAGTACTCCCAACTTTCTGAGCATAATAACTAAGCCCTTTTTTAAAGATGGGTGCAGTAGACGTTGCAGCTTCTGTTTTTGACCACCCGTATGCCCAGGAAGTGCTCTGGTGGATGGTATTTCAAGTATCTCCGGATATTTTAGTTCTATCCACCGGGCGTAGAGTTTATGACCTACTCTAAATTCTAGTGGTAACGAAAGACAGAGAGTTATAAAGTCGACATCGAGGAAAGGGGAGACCACTTCAGTGTATTTTCTACGGATAAAGTGAGTTGATAGTGCTCCTTGAAAGGCCCGATAGTAGAGCATGGAGAGCTCGTCATTTGGATATTCTTTTGTGTGAGCGATGGGGGCTTTAACTTGATCAGAATAGCAGATATCCTGCGGATTCCAGGTTTTTGAAAGAGTCGCTTTTGAGAGGAATGTCCCAACAATGACATCACCTATCTGTCCTGTGTGTTCTAATCCGAAGTGGTCAAAGTTCAAGCTCTTTAGAAGTCTGTTTCCTCCGGTGATTCCGGCATAAAAGCCAAACCCATGATTTAATCTAACTATTTCTTCGTTGTCATGAAGGAAGTTGAGGTCATCCAACTGTTGAAAAATGAATTCATTCTTTAGCCGGGTGGCAGTCCATGCGGCATATTGGCTCTCCTTAACGCCTGCTTTGGTGTAACAGAGGTTGGTGATGTTTTTATAGCCAAGCTCTTTTGCAACCCAGGTGGTCATTCGTGAATCTAATCCTCCACTTAAATCGGCAAGATGGTGATTATAGCCATATTCTAAATCCTTATCGAAACATCGTTTAACAGCATGGCGAAAAGATAGATCCAGCTTTTCGACGGCCTCGTCAATGGAGATCTCTAAGGAATTGGTATTATCGAACCGATGATAATTTGAAAATGAGAAAGCTTGGCCTGGTTGAAATAGCAAAAGTTGTCCGGGTAGTAACCTATTGATTTCTCTTGCGAATGTCACATCTTCAACAAGGTATCCAAGCGATAGCATCTGCTGAGCGGCCAAAGAGTTAAAGGTAAGATGGATATTAAGGTCTTTACATGTGTTAAATAAGAGGTTATAGTCAGAAGAGATAATAGAGTATTTGTCATTTTGGATGAAGAAGACAGAGGTATCTCCTGTTTGATTTGCATAGGCATGACACCAACCATCTTTAATATGTATGACAAAACCCGTAAATGGACCTCTAAATTGAGATGCCAGAGGTTGATTAAAGTCTATTTTAGATGAATTCTGTGGTAGTTCGAGGTAGGAGTGAAGGGTGGTTGTCTGGGTTGATTCTAGAAGTTCTCTTTTATTTAACAGGATCCCATCGTTTGCAATGAGATGGCTTGCTGTAAGAGCTAAACACTGGTCATGGGTAAAACGAATCCTTTTAGAAATGCCTATGGTATAATCTCCTTGGTTATAAAGAGATAATCCCTTATCTAGTAATACATTCGTATTAACTTCCGATAAACTATGAATAATAATCCAGGCCATTCTTAACGATTAAATAGAAGCTTTAGAGTACTGGTAATAAATGATCTATTGAACTTATATTGTAAACCTAAGTATAATACTCCATATATTATACCGCAAGTGAGGTAAATCATCAGAGATACTTGTGGAATAAAGAGAAGGATTAGAAATGGGGTAGCGGTTGCCACTGAAAGGTAGAACTCTTTATCGAACATTCTGATCAACTCGTTTAGTCTTATTCCACTTGCTGGGTAAAGCACCAATGCCCAATAGAGGAAGAATGAGAGTATAGCAACCACAATAAGAGAATATCCAACAGCCCTGAATCCGAATAGGCTGCTGATAAGAACTGCCGAAACAGATATAATAATTCGTACGATTGTCCATCGAAAACCAAGATCCGTTCTTCCAAGAGCAATGGTGATAATGCCAACAGGAGCTCCAATAGCAGTCACTATACCTGATAGAGTTAAGATTCTGATAAAAACTGCCACTTCACTAAACTCCTTATCATAGAGTAGCTCTACAATAGGGTCTGCGAAGAGGAAGAAGCCCATATAAATTGGAAAGGCGATAAACATGAGTAGCTTCATAATCTCGCCATACTTCTCTTTAATCAGGCTGAGGTCGTTTTGTATCTTGGCAAAGGCCGCTGATGCTACCGATGAGACTAGGGTGGTGAAACCAATAGCAGGACGAGTAATGAACTCTTTGGCTAGACTATACACGGCGAGGTTCTCCATTCCGAAGAGCCTCCCAATGAGAAAGACATCAAACTTGACGGTGAGATAATCTAAAATCTGTGAACCAAGCTGGTACCCTCCGATCTTGATAAAGTCTTTTATCTCTCGATAGTTAAAATAGAACATGATTCGCTGCCTTCTCATTCCAGCAACTGTAAAGGCTGATTGCATCACTAGGTACATAAAGAGTTGGCCGAAAACTAAACTATAGACTCCGAAGTTCTGCCATGCGAGAATAACTGAAAGCAGGAACCCTAACACAGCTCCTATCACCGATGTGATTGATATAAATTTAAAATCGAGTTCTTTTGCTTTCATGGTCATGAACATCCTACCAAAGGCACTAATGATGATTTGAAGGCCAAGCAGGGGTAGAATTCGATTTAGGATAGGCTGGTGATAGTAGTTGGCGACTAAAGGGGTGATAAGCCAGATAATACCGAAAATAGCTACACTGAGCATGATATTAGCCCAGAAGATAGAGGAGTATTGCTTGCGGTTAATCTCCTGCTTATGAATTAATGCCGCGGTTAATCCTATATCTGAGAAGAGCTCAGTAAAGCCGATGACTACGGTGGCTATGGCAATAATTCCAAAGTCACTTTTCTCGAGCATCCTGGTCAGAATGGCTGGTTGGGCAACCTGAACAACTATCTTGAAGACCGTTGCCATTGCGTTCCATTTTACGCCTGAGACCGTTTTGTTGGTGAGACTTCCCATGGGGTGTAAAATTACCTATCTTTTCGCAATATTTCGATAAGACAATCTGTTGTATAAAGAGTAGATAGGTAATTCGGGTGGAAGATTTATTTTAAGTTCTCTAAGATGTTCTTTTCCATCTTTTCAATAATGGAAAGGATCTTCTTTTGATCAATTTCTGAAATTCCTTTAAGTGCAATATCTGTTGATTCACGTTGGCAATTCTGAATCTGTTGTTTAATCTCATCAGCCTTAGGCAGGATAAAAACGTTGGTGCTTCTGCTGTCACCTATGTTTCTAACCTTGTTTACGTAACCAAGTTTCTCAAGTTTATCGACTATTCTGGTGACATTAGCGAAATCTTTATAGGTTCTGTTGGCTAATTCACCAATGGATAAACCATTTTGTTGCCACAGATAGTACATTATTACCCACTGTTCAGGAGTGATATCAAGTTTATTTTCAGCTATGATTCGATAGACTTGACGTTTTAGCAGACCAGCAAGGGTTGCAATTCGATGGTTTACTGATTCTTCGAGCTTAAATTCCATTCTCAGTTATTCTTCGTTTTACTTTGATCCATGCCGGAGAACCACTTAAACAAGATTGATTAAGTGTATGATACATCTCATTAAATCTGGACATTGGAATGGCAAAGCTAAGGATGTTTGGTTCAACATGAGGTCGTACAGAGGGGTCGAAAAGGCCAATGAAAGTACGTTTGCCTTGATTTTGATTCTCGACTACAATATGTGAAACGGTTGAACTGCATCCCGATCCGAAAGGAGTTGAAACGGCATCTGGCTCATTATTGTCGTATAGCGCCCATGAAACTAACCCAGTTAAGACATCAGGGGTGGCAAAGAAAATCAATCCTTCGATGTGCTCGAAGCTATCTATCTTTTCGATCGAGGCAAAGTTAATATATAAACCCTCCTTGCTTGGCATATTAAGGTCGGTAATAAACTCAGTGACCAGTTCAGGACTTTTCTTGTAGAGTTCTTTCAACGAGACGAAAGAAGGAATATGAGGCGATGGCTCGCAAAATCCGGTATAAGTTTTGCCTCCCATACAGCCAATGGTGTCAATATTAAAGCTTACAGTTCCACCTTCACGAGCCGGCTTGAGGTATTTGATAAAGCAACCAAGGGTCTTTTCCACAGGGGCTACTGGTTCATTTGAATACCAGATAGCAATCGGTAGTTCGTAGTATCCGAATGCATTTCTAAAGTTTTCTATAAAGATGTTTTTGTTCATAGTAATATTTGTTTGTCATGACAAATATATGTCATTTACTTGTCATGACAAACAACACCTCCCGATATTTAATAATTCTACTTGTGGAGGTTGTACTTTATTTTTAGCATCTCTTGTTCTTCAGCGGGTAAAGATTTGAAGTAGGCTTTCCATCCTGGGCAGAAGTTGATATGCCAGCGCCAGAAACGGCCAGCAAGAGATTTTGGGTTTTTCTCATGTTTTGCTCTTAAAGAGCAGGTTTCGCAGTTTGATGCCATAGTGATTGATGGTTTTAGTTCCAGGAACGGTACTGGAAGCTTTTAGGTCTGCTAAGTTAAGCAAGGTTTAAAACAAAGTGGAATAGTGGTTATTTTTGATTCATGCATTTGAGGTTTTTGGTATTGGCGATAATAAGCTACAGCGAAAGGTTCAATGAGATAGGATGATGATATTTTTCGATATATGGGATGAATAAATACTAAAAGTATACTTTTGGATATTTGGTAGTTTTGGGAAAGTAAGGCAACCTAATATATAAGATTTTCTGCTGATTCTTTTATGTGTTTTACAATAGTATCTACATAGTTTTTAGAGTTTGTTTATCGGTATAAATGCCGATAAAGAGTGTTTATCGGTAAAAATACCGTTATTTGAGAATAATTTGGGTTATAAAGATTCCAATTAAGACTGCGAATCCAAAACTTAGGAGAGTTCCAACCAGAACATATTCACTTTTTTGAGTATCATTGAATCTTAAAATTGACTTAGCTGCTAGAATTAATCCGATACTTGCAAACTCTCCTATTAAAATCAATGATAGAACCAGAAATCGTTCGACTATACCGATTAATTTTCCGGCATTGGGTAAGCTTTCATCCTTCTTCGTTGTTTCTGGTATCTCTATTTCAAAAACGTTCAGCAGATTTGCTATAATGATATTTGTTGGCTTTGTGATGAAAACAAAGCCTATGATAGTAATTAATGATGAGAGTTCAATGTTAAAAAGAAAATAAATGGAGTGAATAAAACTATAAATTAAGGCTACTCCACCGATAATCAAAATATGAATTGCTTGATCGATAAAGAAAAAGTTTTTTGTGGGATATTTTAATTGGAGGGCACTTTTGGCGATATCGGTGAGTAGATGGAGTATGGCTAGGATGATAGCCGCTATCCAGAAGTTTATATTAAGAGAAGCGAGATAGCTTAAAACACCAACAACAATCACATGTTTGAAATGATGCCATGTGAAAATCTTCTCTTTTTTCTTATTTGACATAGATTGACTTTGGAAAATAAAGTCCGAGAGTAAGTGGGCCAAGAAGAGCAGAAGGATTAGTTTAATAAGCATGATTGAAATAGTTTTCGAAATAATTCACTGCTTTTTCAATGGATATCCAGCCGGCAGAGGTTGAGTGTTGGCTAATGGTAGATTGGTATTTATCTAACTTAGTGGCTATCTCTTTCTCGGAATAACCAAGAAGTTTATAATAAATAACTTCGCTCTGCTTTGAAGAGAACTTAGTAAAGATGGTATCGAGTAATGCTAAGATAACGTCAAACTCATTTTCCATCTTTTTATTTGGACTGCAGAAATACATCGTATTTTTAATGACTACTTTTTGTTTGTTCGAAGTTGAGTATTTTTTTATTTCTCTTCCTGAAAGATAGATTGCTTCCCCATCTATTATACCATTTTCCGGATCTAATGTGTCTAATGGCGCCACCGCTAGCGCAAATCTTATTCCATGCTCGTTGAAATGCTTTAATTTAGTCGTGGTTTTTTCAATTCTATCAAGGGAGAATGATTTGATAAACGCTTTTAAAAGTAGTGCAATGCGCAGGGAGTGAACAGGTGAATCCATTGCAAATTCGATGTAATCTCCTTGGATAAGTCTCCCGAAAAATTTCTCCCCTTTGTATAATTCCGCAAGTTCTTTGATGAGTTGTTGAATAGATTCTTCCAACTTTCTTCTTTCAAGCTCCTTTAAGGATGTATACGATATGATGTCGGCTGAGATGGTTGCGCTATACATAAAACAGCTCTTTTATCGGTAAAAATACACATAAGTATGCCTTATCGGTAAAAATACCGATTTTTTTTTCATTAAATTGCTCTTTCTTCCTTTTGTATTGCGCTTAGTTAGCAACAGAATCAAGATGAATATATTCTACCTCTTTAAGTTCTGTTTTTTGGTCAATCTTTTATTTTCTGATTTCAATAGGGGTATTATCTGAGTCGTCATCTAATAAATCAGCATCCGTTAATTCAGGTAACATTAATTTTGCCTCCTCTTCACTCAACGATTCTACGCTCCGTAATTTTCGTTGTATGGCTTTAGTTCGTTTGCCCATCACATCGTCTAATTGATCAAGACCCGTTTGGATGTTTTTTTGGGCCTTTTGCATTAGGCCACCGAAGTTTTCAAATTCTTTCTTCACTGCACCTAATACCTGCCATACTTCGCTGCTTCTTTTTTGAATAGCCAATGTTTTAAACCCCATTTGCAGGCTGTTGAGAATGGCGGCCAAAGTAGTGGGACCGGTTACTATTATTTTATAATTGCGTTGTAGATCTTCAAGTAAGCTTGCTTTTCGCACTACTTCTGCATAGATGCCTTCAAAGGGCAAGAACATGATCCCAAAATCGGTTGTATGGGGAGGGTCTAGATATTTATCACTAATATCTTTTGCCATTTTTTTAATGGTGTTCTCTAGGTTTCTTTGGGTCTGTTCAATTTGGGTTATATCCCCATTGTCATAAGCCGTTTGTAATTGCTCATAAACATCTTTTGGAAATTTTGCATCTACCGGCAACCAAACCGATTTGTCATTGTCTCTGCCCGGAAGTTTAATGGCAAACTCAACCAAATCGCTGCTGCTTGATTTGGTTTTTACGTTAGAATCATACTGGTCTGGTGCCAGTATTTGCTCAAGCAGCATAGCTAGCTGTACTTCACCTATACCGCCTCGCATTTTTACATTGCTTAACACTCTTTTCAATCCGCCAACATCTTGGGCAAGCGTTTGCATTTCGCCAAGTCCTCTTTGTACCTCAATTAGTTGTTTCCCCACTGTTTCGAAGCTTTGCCCCAATCTTTCACTGAGGGTTTTCTCCAGTTTCTCTTCAACGGTTGCCCTTATAATATCTAGTTTCGTTTCGGTTCCTTTTACCAACTCATTTTGTTTGGATTCCATTAATTCAAACTTCTCCTTTTGAAGTTAGTTGAATGATCTTACGTTTTTATCGAAGGACTCTTGGAATCCATTGAAAGCACTCATGTTCTTTTCAATGAGTGTTGATACTTTTTGTTCCAGGGTCTGATTTAGCTTTTCTAATGCAGAACTGTTTTGGTCAGTCATTGTTTTTACGGAAGTCATAATCTCTGTTCTGAAATCACCGATGGCTTTGGTTAATTCTTCACGGTCTGCTTTTGCATTTGTTGTGTTTTCTAATCGGTTTAATCTAAACTCTTCTTTGAGATTCTTTTCAATTCCCGATAGGCTGCTTTGTAGTTCATCAATCTTAATTTGAATTTGTGGCAAATCGTTATTGCTTTTGTTACGGAGTGCAATGATTAATACTATTGCCAGCAGGAGCAATGCAGTAATGATTATGAGTAAGGTAGTTTCCATTTTTTTCCGTTTTCTGTTTTAATTTTAAGGGTTGTTGGTTCCTTTTCTGATTAAATTATCCAAATCAGCCATTGTATAGTCTATGGTTGGCAGGAGGCTACTTCTGAAAGAACGTGAGTTAAAAATGACTTGATTTTTTGCTGGTGCAGATATTTTAATGCAAAAATAGGGTTCTACGAACTTTATTCGAGTGCTCTTGCCAAAATTTAGGGAGAGTGGAATTCTCTTCCCCTTTAGTATCCTCAAATGGCTATGTATAAACCATGGCTTCTCTATTAGTAGTGACTTCGCAAACTAATTCTTTTGATTGAACTTCGCTTGTCTTTTTTACATTTACATTGAAATTTACCGATTCAATTTGACAAATAACCTTTTTAGAAAGTTATTATCTTAATGCCCCTAACTTTTCAGCTATAATTTGTTTGTACATATTCTTCATATCAATGGGTAGAAACGATATGTCGATAAACTCAAACCACTTCACAGATGCTTTTTGAAATTTAGCAAACATCTTCTCAATGATTTTATCCTCTAAACCACTATTTCGCATTGCTACATCAAAATCCGAGCGTTTTATTTTGCGCTTCTTACCACTCAGCGTTAAAGCGAGTTCTTCTGTGTCTTCGGGCATAATAAGAGCTGTAGAAACCATGTTATATGCAGGAGTGAGTGCATAAGACCTTTTTCGCACGCTATAAAGCGAAAAGTTCTTGAGGTGCATATCGGCATTGCCTGTTATCCAAGAAAACAGAACCTGTTCCCAGAAGTTAACCACATCGAGTTTTGGTGTAGTGGAGTATTGCATAATAATCTTCGCTATCTGCTCGTATGGACCTTTGTAATACAGCGCCTGTGTAATCCTTACAGCAGGCAAGCAACAATGACATCCTATCACGACGATTAATTTTCCAACTCTTTTCGGCAATATCCAAAAGCCATCCTTCTGGTATCAATCCGTCAAAAAAAGGAAAAAGTATCTTTTCGTTGTAGGGCTTGCTGTTTAGTGGCAGAGTAATGCTGATAGCTTCGGCATTGGCTGATTGAAGATAATCGGCATCGTACAGAAAAGTATAGCCGTTCTCATCTTCTGTCAGAACCCCTGCAAAGATGTTGTGGCTATAAATCTTGGCTTGTTTCATAGTTCAGTTGTTTTATCCATAGGAACAACACCTACTTTTGCTCCGAAGAGGTTTAACACTTGATTTACTTTGTCAAGTCTTAGGGTCTCCTTGCCATGCTCTAATTCCCGTACAAAACGCAATCCAACACCCGATTTCTCTGAGAGCTCCACTTGCGTCAAGCCGTGCTCTTTGCGCATCGACTTTACATATTCAGATAAAGATGATGTATTCATATTATACCCTTTAGGGTGCAAATATAATGTAATTAACCTAAATTATAACCTTTCGGGTATAAAAGCAGTGTTACTATTGATGTATATACCCGAAAGGGTATGATAGTGATTTGTGTTATTAAATCGAAACATATTCCACAACCAATTACATAAGTTCCATTAAAACAGATAAGGCAGAGCCTTCTTCATCTCTGCCCTTAGTACATAACAAAAATTAATCCAATGAAAATCAGTAAAATAATGTAAGTGTAATTTGAAAATGATGTTGATTTTCTGTAAATTAAAAGAATAATTCCACTCATTTTCCTAATGGAGAAAACCAACGTCACGAGTAAAATTACTGATTTTTTACTAAGCTTCACCGGTAAATTCAAGTTGTCTGGCCACACGAACGGTATTCAAAGTTATTCGGGACATTTTCGGGACATTCGGGACATTTTCAAGACATCGAAATCTTATAATAAACGTTTCTTCCCTCCCCGCTTCTTGTGAAAATGTTCCTATTTATGAGGTCGTCTAAATCACGGAGTGCTGTTTTGGAAATTGTACTATTTAATTTCTGATATTCACTATTAGTTATCCGTCCTTTCTCCTTCACATAAAGCACAGCTTTAATCTGTCTATCGTTCAGTCCTTTGGCTCGTAACTCTTCTTCGTTGATTACATCTTTGCGGAATACTACCCAAAAGCCCGAACTTTCGTAATAATACAGTGGTTGTGGCAATCCGGATTCGGCGCACTTTTCGTTCATTTTGCGGATACCGCGACCCCACGCTTCAATGTAACCGATACGGAAAAAGGCGTTGGAGATATCGGGGTTGTGTGGTACAGACGAATGTTTCTCTTGCAGGGTTTCTATTGTCCAGTTTCCAGGAAGTTGCCCGAAATTCCAGATCATAATCTTATCGGGGTAAACACTGATTTGGATAGGCGTTCCACCTGTGTAATCCTTGTGTGCAACGGCGTTATGCAATGCTTCACGGACTGCCTCAATCGGATATTCGTAGGTTTCAATGCGGTAAATACCTTCGTAACTAATCAGAGCCTTGATATATTTTGTGAAAAGCAAATCTATGGTTTTTTCGATTTGCTCAAAGAGATTGCCATGTATTTCGTCCTGAAACAACAAATCGCTGTCGGTACGGAAGAAGCCGATTTTGATATATGCACCTGTTACAAATTTCTCCGGTTTGGGGTGAAAGAGTAAAACGGCAGCCCGTTTTAAGGTGTTGTTTTCTGATAGTTGAAGGTTTTCCAGTAAAAGTTCGTTGGTATCGGTCAAGACATCTTCATCAAGGCGTTTGCTCTTAACTCCTTTCTTGCGGAAGAAGTCAAAGGTTTCCGGCTTTAAATCGGCAACTGATACATTGGGTATTACCACGCCATCCCAATGTTTACCCTGCTTGTGGAGCAAAAATTTATCCAATGCAGCCCCTTTCAACTCTTGCTTGGTAGAACCGCTACGGAGGTGATATTCTCCTTTGTAGTTTACCGGATTGGGGTGTGGCTCAACCTCAATTTCGATAAACTCTCCATCAGGGGTTTCGTGGAGGTTTATGGCGGCCACAATTCCCAGAATGGTTGTTATCTTGTTGGGTAATTCTTCCAATAGCTTTCCGGCATTTTTTACGCCTACCACATTGCCATTATCATCTTTACCAATGTAGAGCGTGCCGCCCTGAGCATTGGCAAAGCCGCATATCCATTTGAGGTATTCGTCTTTCCAAATAGATTTGTATTCTATGTTTTGAGTTTCGGGCATTGTGTTATCAATTTTATTTGAGTCGTTATAATTTTCTTAAAACTGGAAGCAATCTTCCGTTCTACTTCACTTATGACAGACTCCATATATTAGAGAGCTTAGTACATGGCAAAAAATAGATCTGATGAAAACCAGTAAATTAAGGTAAGAAAAATTCGGAAATGACGTTGATTTTCTGTAAATTAAAAGAATAATTCCACTCATTTTTCTAATGGAGAAAACCAACGTCACGAGTAAAATTACTGATTTGTTCCCAATATTAGACACTCATTTCAAAGTAAGAATGGCCTACTGGGTAAGCTGACCAGCTTCCAATAGTTTGGTCATTATTTATTCCTTTTTAGATGCACGTTTGCGATTCTTTAAGGTCAAATCTTGAAGTGATTTCCCCAGTTTATCTTCTTTGGCAAGCAAGAGAATATCTTCATCCAATTGAAGAGCGTATAGAACTCGAAGATAGATACCTATGGCTACGGTAGACATACCTTTTTCGATACGTGATACCGTGAGGGGAGAGCAGGTTGCTCTTTCAGCCACCTGTGCCACGCTCAAATTGCGACGTAGGCGTGCCAACTTGATTTGTTCACCTACAATCTCCATTTTTTGCTCTAGTTTTCGAGGTAATTTGGTGCCCATTGTATTCTTTGCCATAGTTGTAATGCATCATATAATATGCAAAAATAATACTATTTGTTTATTATATGATATGTTGATGAGTTTTGTTTTAGTTAGTAGTAAGCCTCGAGACCCAAATACGGTACGAAAATGAGCTAAAAAACAAGTTAAATCGATAACCATTGCAGGTACGAGCAAAAAGAAAGGCGCTTAAAATAAACGCCTTATCAATCAATAGTAATCAATGCTAATTGTTAGGAATCACCATTTATTTCCCAATACAAAAAATAGTGATCCCCTAATTATCAAGGCTTTCAGTTAATTTGGCATCAAATAGCCAACAAAGGCGGTCTTATCAAAGGGAACTTCTAAACAAAGAAAGAAAAAAAATAGTTGAGGCAGAGTGTGCTGTGCCTTATCCTCAGCAAAAGCAAAGATAAGGGTTCTACTTACCTAAGTTGCTTGGTAACTGTCTCCGGTTGTAAGCCCATGTACTGGCAAAACTCATCAACAGTAATAACCTGATGTTGTTGCTTCTTGAATTGGTCATTAATCTTCTTGATGAGGTTTTTACCATACCTGTTGCTTCTGCCTGTGATTACCTGAATGTCTTTCGGATAAATGCACTGGCTATTCATTATTTCAATTATTCAAATAACAGTGCGGTGGTTGCGGTGAGTGCTGCAAAAAGACCATGCAAGCCACGAACTTTCTCCGGCCTTGTGGGTAGGCAAAGTGAGGGGCGGGGAATTTTGCAGCATGGCGCTAATCTGCACGAAGCGTGGGCTTATACGTTTACCAGGATGAACTGCTTCAATGGGACTGGACGATATACCTCGTCATTGCTGTGCATTACAAAATCACCTAAATGATCATCCCAAAGAAAACCAGGTCTGATCAAGGTAAATTCATTGTGCTTTGAAATGTTTTTTGCCCAACAATAACCCCAAGGTGACTTGTATATGATTGAACCGTTTACAGCTGTCGTATCAAAGTCTTTACTTTCCAGTTTTGAGATTGTGTTATTAAAGGCAGGCAGTATCCTTTTTTCAAACCATTTCAGATTATCCTGGAACAGCGGAGCTTTATGTTTCAGTAATTCTGCCTTTACGGAAATACTCTTTTTAAGCGAGGGATACTCTTTGAGAAAGTTACTTGATTTTCTGTATCCTAAATAATGAAGACAGTTCAGGAGCATGCATTTGGCATAATTCTCTTCACTTTCTTTCCAACGCATATTTAATACACAGACAATCGTAGAGATCAATGCTTCATCTTGTAATTGGGATATTTTATTTCTGGTGTAATCAAATTCATACTCCTTGAAACCATAACGCACCAACATCAAAAAGTCTCCCACAATATTCAAACAGCACCCTTTTACATTATCATTGTAATAAGGCTCTTCACCGTTAATTGGTAAGTAGATAAACTGGTGTTCCTTTTCATTCTCAACGTACAGCTCAGCCCGACCTCCAAACTCAAACAGTAATTCAAGTGCAATGAGGTATTTAGTGAGGTCGGTCAGTGTCGGTTTGTAATCTTTGGGCTTTTCATTCGAGTAAAGTAAAAATTGCTGATGCTCGTAAAGATTCTCAAAATAGGATATCAGATTGCGTTTCTCGGATTTTAAAGCAGCCAATGAAGTATTCTTTACTATGGCTACCTCTGTTTCATCCACCCCTGATGTATTGCCCAAATCTTCCTCCTGCTCGTCAACTCTCAACTTAGATTGTGTGGATGCAATGAAATCCTTTGATCGTATGAATTTCAAAACGTCCAATATCCTTAACGACAGGGAGGAGAACAACAACCCCTTTTCAATGGAATGGTGTTCAATTGTTTTGTAACCAGATAAATCATACAGCTTTTCCGGGCCATTCTTTTCCCTTGATTTTACAGTCTGTGAACTTTTGTTTGCCAATACGGTGGCAGATTCAGCCCATTCTGTTTCATCAAGGATTGCATAATGTAACAGGTCAAGTACTTTGTTCAGTTCACCGCCTTGTATATCATTATATATCCTTTCAATATCTTCCGTTTTAGGATTTGGATGTGTTTTCGCAAGGAGATAGTGGTCTGCTAATAACGCTTTATTGGAAACTGGTTTTTCAGTCAGCTTATCATACAATTCCACATGATGCACACCCTGTAAAGAAGCTGATGGTCTTACTTTCAATTCGTGTGTGAAGGGGCCAAGATGCAATGGTTGTAAAAGCCGATTATCACTATCAAAAAGTTTCACCAATAGTTCACCCTCAAAGGTGCCGTCTGCATACAAGTACAAGTCATCATACACCCATTCTGCGGAAAGCAGTCGCACTTTATTTCTATTATGCCCAATAACGGTATCATAAATTGACTTTTCTTTTGTCACCTTGAAATCGGACAGGTTTGATGGCTTTTTTAACTTAATGCCCAGTCGGCTTAGTAAAGCACCCTCTAACGATTCAATTAGCAATGAGACTTCGTCATTTGGAGTAACGCCCGGCAGACCTAATCCTTCTGGAGTGACATTGGAGCTACCAAACAGGCAATACTCCTTGCCTGATGCAGTTCTGAAATGCACAATCTTTGCGTGGAGTTTATAATTTCCAGCATTTACATCAGCTTTTGAGTGAATTGATCGACTGACACCTAAGGCATTCCAATCAAAAAAGGTGTAGTTCTTTGCTACTGGCATTTCATTGGGAACAGACCCGGTTTCGTCTATGACAATATTTACTTTGGCGGTTGGGAATAATTTGCTTAATGCCTGAATAGCTTTGCCATTATTGTCGTAGTATGGAGAAAGAGAAGTTACTTCGACAACTTTCTGATTACCGATTAGGTCAGTCAGTTGTTGCCAAATAGTAGTCTGAGCACCGTTGTACAGGAAGGCAGCTTTTTCTTTACCAGCGGTTGTAAGAAATGCTGACGGTGCAGGTTTGGGTAGTTCATTCAACCACTTTGCATGATCAACTATCCAACGTGTTGTCTTTTCCTGTGTATAGCCTTTTGTGACAGAACACAGTTGCTGTAGGTAATTCCAAACGGATGAGAACAGTGCAGCATTCTCAGTAAACCGGATATCAAAATGAAAAGCACCCCAAATTTCTTCGTTGTTGCCATTGCCTGCATTCGTCAGGTTTCCTGAACCTATAATAAGTAGCCCTTCTTTCTCACCAAAAAGCATCCAAACCTTAGGATGAAAGATTGATTTGCCAAAAACCGGGTACAATGAATAGCCCGGAGAAAGCTTCATCTCTTCGCCTCCTAACTGCTGCATCAATTCGGAATAATAATGCCCATCAATTAAGACATTTACATTACGTACCCCGCAAGACCGCAGCCATTTCATTGCCTTCATCTCGAAGAAAAAGAAATCGAAGCTGAATGTGGTGAATATGGCAGAATGATATCTGCGGCTTCCTATAAGGTCTAATATATTCTCTCTCAGTAGCGCCATTAAACAGTCATTAGTTGTTTATAAAATGGGGTTAAAACGTTTTCGTCATCAACTACATTCAGATCAGACAGCAAATTCCACATTGCCACCATTCTTGGAGATGTGGCTCTTGGCGGGAAAGTATTAATAAACCTGATGTATTGATCTTCTATAATAAACTTGTGGGTTGACTGTGAGCCATTTCCCATTTTGCGAATGGCTACTATTTGGTGTCGGTAAATAATTCTGCGAAGCAGGAACAGTTCTACAAAATTTTCAATTCTATCTTCCTCCGACCTATTTAAGGCAAGCAAACCGTCCACCATATTACCCTCTCTTATCATTTGTTTGCGGCTCATAAACTCTTTCAGCGGATGCAGCAGCTCTTTGTTCTCCTCATATAATCTGAACAACAATAGAAAGCCATTCTTAGCAGCTTCTGCCGGACTGCTTTCTGGTTTTGTTTCTATGTTATTGTAAAGCGTTTCCTCATCCATCTCCTTAGCTAACCCAGAAAGTATGTGCCTTACTGAACTTTGCGGGGTTGTACTCTTTACTTCTTTGCATAAGGCTTTGGTAATTGCCTTGGCCAACTTATTGACAAATGAAGGAAGGTATTGGTCTTGCTGATGGCTGTACAACTCTTGGAGTGTTGCCCAAAAGATAGCTCCGCAGGCATACTGATAGTATTCATTGAATTTGTAGGCATACCAACCCATTACTGTTTCTGAAACCGGATTTGTGGTATTTCTCATTTTTGAGGCATACGCCTTTAATAGAAATAACTGCCAATCGTACTCCTGACCATTATCCTTAGCTACCTGCAAGAGTTCCAGAATGGTTTCCCTTCTATGATATGTGAAGTTTTCTTCTGCCTCTTGACTGGGTTCATCCTTGTCTAATAACATGACAACATAGAGGTGCCACTCCGGTGATTTGGTGTCAATTTTATCGATAGCAAAGTATTGTATGAGTTCCGGAATGTCCGCAACATTCAGTCTTGCTTTTTTGATAGTGGTATAAAAGAGTTCTCTGATTTCTGGTGTAAGGGTGGCATCAAATGCATCTGCCAATTGTTTGCCTGAGACCTTCTGCCGGTCGTTTGGCTGGCTGATAGAATAAATTACATCGCCTTCATCATTAGCTGCAGCCACAACCAGCGAAAGCGTCCTCATGGCTCCATAGTAATACTGGCCAAATGCACCTGATGCGTATTTCCAATACACAGCCTTATCTGTGCCATCCTTATCAGCACCGGCTGCCAGGTCGAAATATTTCCCCGTATTACTACTTATAAGATTGGCAGCGAAGTTGCTACCCGTAATTTGTAACACTTCCTTCCTTTCTGACTGCATCAGTATAGCTACCATCAGCTCTGCCCTGCGAATGAACTTGTATTGCGCCGTAGAGTTACCCTTCCTTTCCCGTTGATAGTAAAAATCCAACAGCCAACAATAGAATCCATAATAGCGTAATCGATTGGTCAAGTTGGAGATACCCGGCAGCAAGGTTGCATAGGTAGCTTCAGAAGTGGTTTGGAGGCTTAACGGATCAAGACCGGTAATGAGGTTTATAGATGCCCCCCAAAATGGATATAGTGTTTTGCCCTTTTGTAATACTGCCATCGAAAAATGTTACTTAATTACTTAATGTCGACTTTAAAACATCAACACCATTAGAAACATCGGCATGATGAATGATGATCAATTTGTAACCCAATCTTTTCAACTTCGACCGCTTTCTTTCATCATCCAGTTTAATGTGTTCCAGATCATGATCAGAACCATCTATGAACACCACTATTTTTGGTTCATAATACAGGTCTGCCTCAGTAATTAACTCTCCATTTTTCGATATAACCCAATGCATTACTACAGGCAACTTAATGCCTTGTTCCTTTATCAATCTTAAGACAGTTTTTTCAAGATTAGATGCGGCTTGTTGCATGAATACATCAAACATCACATTGTCGTCTTGTGACCCTTGTATAGATGAAACATTCAATAAACCAAGCAATAAATCTTTTACAGATTGCCTATCGAACAATTTATGATCTCGCTGATTGAAGAAATTGCAGATACAATTGTAGCAAGACAATGCACAAGCACCATCCTTGTCATTACCTTGTTCGTCAAAGTGAAGAATATCTAAAGCTTTCAAGGCAATTCGTTGTAACAATTGTACATCACGTACAAGTGATGACAATGTTCCGGTTCCGCCTTCTGATGTTTCAAAAATGATGAGTTTACCATTTTGACCAACAATAGGCTGGTAAAAGCCATTGATTTCATTATCGTCTAGATTCATAACTGTGCAGATACTTTGAATAAGTGCATTAGCCAACGTCTTAGCAAATACTTCTTCTTCACCTACATAGGGATCTGTTAATTGAATCGTAATTACATCATTTCTGGATTCTGTTAACAAAGAAATGTTTCTATTAATCTGATTAGCTGTAATTCTTTTCTCTGTCATGTAATCCTGCAGCTTTGGAAGAGAAACCCAATTTAGATATACAGTATCTAACATAAACCCTTTATCACCTTTATTGTAATCAGCCATTTGGCCAAGATTCAGGTGATTCATTTCACTGCTACGCTCAAAAGAAATTCGACAAATGCTCTTATCATTACTGATCACCTCATTTACCTCCGCTTTGCCAGTCGGCTTATAGCTATGGATAATCTTGTAACCACCTTTCAATCTTTCTTCCTCATCTGCTGTGATGCGGTTTCGTTTTATTGCCCTCATTTTAGGAAACTTCATCACATTTACGGGAGTTTGTGACTCCCACACAGAACCACAGTTCGGGCAATTGGATGGAATTTGCCTGCCTGCCGAAAGTTTTTCGACATGCTCGCAGTCTTCACAAACTACGGCTTGAAACTTATTTGAAGGATCAACTTCCTTGCTTACTGTCTGAATTACGTATTTGAGGCCTCCATAGTATAATGTATTCAACGGGGCAAACTCACGGATAGCAATTGCAAGGTCCCTGGATATTTCTTCCTCTTCACCTTTGTGTAACATCCTAACTGAAGTTACTTTGGAAGGGAATGCATAATTAGGCAAGAACCCTACCTGCGATAAATATCGATATACGTAAAAGTCTTCCTTGCCTTCTTTCAGGTTATTATTTCGTTTTTCCAAAGCATTTCGCCTACCTGGCAGAGAATAGTCCGTATTGCCTTCAGCCCTGATTCGCTTATCAATTTCCTCAATTTCCTTCAGTGACTCTTTGTAGTCTTCCCTCATCTTATTGAAGGCTGCATCAAAATAGTAGGCAATTTGATCCACCTGGTCTTCGATACTCTGCCAGGTAATCATACCGTTAGAGTCTTCCACCTCTTTACCAAATGCTTCCCTGATGTTTCGGAGGATTACTTGCTTGTTCCTTTGAATTGAATCAACTAGGTCTTCGATATAATCCTTCATCATGGGCAGCTCTTCCCGATTGCTGAAATCAATAAACTGGCGTGGCTGGGATAAAAGTTTTTTGTCGATGGTTTGTAGTACCAATGAATTTACATGGGCCTCAAACAAAGTACTATTAGACAGATTGAAACGGGGCACACTGATTTTACCTGATACAATCTCGACAGGCCTGTTATAATAATATTGATCATGTACCCCACGGCTTGAACCAGAGCCACAAAATGTTTGAACTATTGAACCTTGGCCACTTCTACCGGCACGTCCAGCCCGCTGAGCATAATTACTCGGGCTTGGAGGAACATTTCTCAAATAAACCGATGATAAAGTACCGATATCAATGCCCAGCTCCATGGTAGGTGTTGCTATCAAAAACTGAATTTCAGGGGGATTTTTCTTAAACTTATTCTCTTTAATTTTTCTCTCCTGACCTTTTACCTGACCGGAGTGGTCTTCTGCAATTATATTGTCCCTGCCATCAAACGGTTTGGTATATTGAATGGTGTAAAAATTCACAATGGGCTTTGATGACTCCAAAACATCCTTGCAAGCTGGCATTATACAATAATGTACCTGTTCCCAGTTATATTTTGAGCCACACTTTTTGCACTGATGCTTAAACTCTTTCTTGGGTGCCTGAATCAGAATCATATCTGGTTCAATATAATACACATCCTCATGCTGAACTCTTTGCTTCGACAGGTATCCCATTTTAAGCAAGAACTCTCGGGTTTGCT
Source organism: uncultured Bacteroidales bacterium (assembly GCA_964444785.1). Classification (GTDB taxonomy): domain Bacteria; phylum Bacteroidota; class Bacteroidia; order Bacteroidales; family TTA-H9; genus JAJTBW01. The sequence goes on from CAYUII010000014.1 coordinate 71,677, forward strand.
GAATCACTCTAACCACATCTGCAGTTTCTTCTAAGCCAAAACACTTTTTGACCCATGCACCCAAAGCCCTGCTGCCATCTAAGGCATGGAAAGTAAATGGAGTATATTTGAATTTGTCTTTATCAGCATTGGTATAGATACCTACATTGGTATCTTCAATGGCTTCAAATATTCTCTTCTCTGGTGCTTTCTGTTCGATAAAATCTATGACTTGCTGACGAAAGGTTGATTTATCAATTAAATTAGGATGCCCAATAGCCATTTCGCTACGGAATATCTCCATGAAACCTGTGATATAATCTTTCAATAGTGGCTTCTCTCTGTCTTTTAGTTCATAAAACATATCCAACTCTGGCTGAACTACGATTTCATCCAACTCTTCATAGGTTGCTTCCAGCAAACCGACATCTTCAAGATTGATACTAATAAAACGCTTGGTTCCCCGAATTTCTACATAAAGATAGGTTTCCAGGTACTTCAAGTATTTCTCCTTAAATATTCTACGCTGAGCAAATGGAATGGTTTTCTCATATTCTGCATCAATGATATGGGGATACAATAATTCAGGAATACTTTTAACCGGAAGAAAAGTAGACTGCTGTTTCAGCACATTGTACAATGCTCTTCTGAAATAGATCTGATTGTACCAGTGATCAAGGTGACCTGCCTGAAAAGCAGCATCCTGACGATTATCGGTAAAGCCAATAACTTTACGTTCGTTTGCCGGAGAAGCGCCTAATGCTGCAGTTACAATTACATCGGTACCTGTGGCACGACCAATAGAATTGAGCAGGAATAACTTACCAAACTCTGTGCCCCCCGAATGTTCCGTTCTGCAAGACGGACAATAAGCCAATGGCGCAGGCATCAATGTGCCCGTTTCATTTTCATCATCATGATAATGAGTAAATGTATTTGTGAGTGTGTCTAACCTGCCTAAAATGGGTTTCTTTTCTTTATAACGGCTTGCCAATTCCCTCTTTTTAGGAGTGAGCCAATGTTCAGGGACTTTGCTTAAATCTTCTTTAAATGCAGGGGAGTAATAACCAGACTTGCCTTTATTGGCCTCATCCTGAAAGGTCCATGGATTGGCTTCATTGGTTTGCTCATCGTACCACATGCCGTAATATTCCTGGCCACAGGTTCGGCAAAAATGTAAGGGGTACAGCGTACTGATACCTCTCCCTTCCTCTTCACACTTAGGGCAGGTGGTTTCGCCACTATCACTCAAATATTCACAATCTTCCACCAGACAGCCCCGTAACTCCGAGCCCTGATTGTAAAAGGCATGAACCTTGGGCACAAATCGAGGCACTTCTCTTCCCATCGCTGATATCACTGTTCCCATCATCCCCAATATCAAACCTGCTTGTATTTCCAACTTGCAGGCCTCAAGATCTTCGCCCTTTCTGACAGCATCTCTATACTGCTTTGCCAGAGTGCCATAATCTTTTACCTCTTTCAGTGACTGTTCTAAAAAGGTCAGCAGCTTTGATTGTTTCAGCTCATTACCCAATGCAAATGGTGTTAATTCACCTGTGTATGGATAGCCCATAATCTGTTCAAACAAAGACAATACTGTTTCAAATTGATCGCTATCGAAAGCCTCAAGCATGGCTTCGGTAACTGCAGGTTTTGCCGATATACTATTGCCTTTAAATTCAATGGTTTTATCCTCTTCTTCTACGACTACATTAGCAGGCAAAAAGGGCTCTCCAAATATCCTAGTGGCGAAGCCAGCTACCACTGCTGCTGAATCTGCGCCACCTACATCATTGGCCATGGTTGCAGAAGTTCCAATACAGATCAACTTTCCCTTAGTCACTGTTTTCTGTTTAAGCCTCCTGATGAGAAATGCCACATCGGCCCCTTGCTTGCCGCTGTAGGTATGCAATTCATCCAACACCAAAAACCGGAGATTCCGTTTTATCTCTTCTCTGAATAAAGCTGCATCATCATTCCGGGTGAGCATGAGTTCCAGCATCACATAATTGGTAATGAGAATATCAGGAGGCGTTCTCCGTAACTGCTGCCGGTCAATGATTTCACTATCGTTGGGTACAGCATCTTCACCAAATACTTCTTTGTATGCCTTCAATGCTTCTTCACCTGTAGCCTCGGTATCGCCTGTATACAGTCCAATTGTAACACTTGAGCCGTTTAATTTCTTAGCCAATTCCTCATATTGCGTATTGGCAAGGGCATTCATGGGGTAAATGATGATGGCTTTAATGCCTTTTACATCATTGGCAGCCTGCTCCAAACAATGGCTCACAATGGGCATCTCGAAACAGATTGACTTACCTGAACCGGTACCTGTAGTAACAATCAGGTTTTCCTTCTTGTATGCTGCAATTTCTACTGCCCGCTGCTGATGGGCATAAGGAATAAAATTTGGATATACTTGATCGCATCCTGTGTGCAACCAACCATTATTCACCAACTTTGTTACCGATAAACCAGCTTTAAAGCGTTTGCTGATTTGTATGACCGGTTCCTGCCATAGCATGCTCCGGTTGTTGATACCCGTTTCTGCAAAAGATTTAATCTTCTCATTCTTGAAGACCTGAAAAGTCTGGATATAACTTTTGTATTGTTCCTTAACGGATTTGTATATTTTAAAAGGGTTCATGTTAATGATTGGTTTTTTTTATTAGTTGTTGTTTCATCTCCTCCTTCACCCAGACAGACGCATCATACAGCTGCAAAATGGTTTCCTTGGTGCGGTAGCTGCCGTATTTATCTATGTCTTTGCGCTTTACGATGGGGAAGGTTTCCAGGATATAATTCATCTCCTCCTTCTCCAAACCATAGAGATGGGCGTATATGGCATCTAACTCACATTGGAGTCGGAAGCGTTCTTTTTCGTTCCAAACAAAAGGCGTACCGTAATAACCTAAGTCGATTGCAAATGGACCTAAGAAGTTTGAAGTATACGTTAGTTGTAAAACAGTTTCAGAAATTTTATCTAACAACTTTGCAGAATAAAATAAAGGTGGAACGACTGGAATTTGGTCAAACACATAAACAGATAAATGTGATCCACCAATCTTTTTTCTTGAAATAAAATCAAAGACAAAGGAATTAATATTCGCTAAAAAGCATGTTTGTTCTTTGAATGAGTGTTTTTTATCAAATTTTAAAATGTATGCACTTAAAACTACTGGTAGCTTTGGAATAATAGTGGCTACTGTTGTTCGATTATTCACAGCACCTGTTACATTTCTATAAATGATGAACCAATTTTGACTATAGTTGTCCGAATATTTTTCTTGAAAGACCTCTCTTTGAATGTAATCCTTAGTAAGGATCTCGAAATCAGCATTTAGTTTTTCATTTGATAAAACATACCTTGGCTTACTATTTGAAACATCCTCGCTTGGTACATCTTGATATGTCGCAAATCGATGATCATAGTGCCACATCAACTTCGACTCGTAAACCGGCAAATATTCTGTGCCCCCTTCAATAATACTCAGAACATTTATTTTATGTTCATTCCCAAAATCTGATAACAATTTTAGAAACTTAGAATCATCAGATCCATTTAACATCCTATGATTAAGAATTTTCCAAGGATTATCTGTAGACAGATTAAATACTATTGGTAACGAGTACAGTTTTTTAATCAGGACTAAATCTTCCATGTTGCGCAAAACAGGTGCGTTTTTGGTGTTAGGATTAATAAGTGCAATATCCGTTTTCGATAAATTAATCTTTCGATTTATGTCATTTACTTCATCATATGAAACTATATTAAACATGAACTCAGTAACTACTGAATTCTGTTGAATTGTTAATAAAGCAAATTTGGTGTCTCTATGAATATCAAAAAATTTACCTCTGTTATGGAAGTGATGAAAGTTTGACAATAGTTCTTTTTGTATCAAATAATCGAACAATCGTTTGGTGTCAAATCCAGTTGCTATATCCCCTTGGACAATTACCCCAGAAGCCTTTGATAGATACAATATTTTCTCGGTAAATTTTGAATACAAATTGATTTTGCCATCACTTGTAAGTGGATAAGACTTAGAGAATTTATAGAATCTTTTATAGGATTCATATTTATATGCTTCTTTTAAATATTCAGTATATAAAATAGGATTTGATTGTTGCAATTTTTTAATTTCCTTTTCACGCTTGTTGGTAATAGTAATTTTAGCGATAGACGGAGCTGAAGTTTTGAAATATTCCTGTGTTTTAAATTCAACAGTTTCCCATGGCGGATTTCCCAACAAACAATCAAAGCCTTCTTTCTCAAACACTTCCGGAAACTCCAAATGGTAATGAAAGAAATGGTATTGATCTGCTGTTTTCAACACCCGTTCAATGAGAACTTCGTTTACCTTTTCATTTTCTCGCAACTGTTCCAGCGTAAGATTGGTAGGATACAGATTCAGGTCGGGTTCAGTTTTCTCAATAAAAAAGGCAGCGGTCCACACATCGGCCATCAGCCAGTCTTTAAACTGGCGTTCCATCTTTTCCAGCTTATGGTATTCTTCTTCGGCTTCTTCCACATCACTGCTGTCTTCCTGCTTGCGGTTGTTTAAAGCCTCCCTTAGCCGGAGTAATTCATCGGCTTGGTTTCGGCCAAACTGTAATCCATATTGTGCTTGTGGCTCGTTTACCTTGTTCAGACTCTCCAACTGTTTGCGTATTTTCTTTTTTAGTTCGGCGCAAATGGAAGGGTTATCGTTGCCCACGGCCTTGTAGGCTTCTTCCGGTATGCCCTTCTTAATCAAATCCGGTGTGGCACCTATTAGGGAGTTACCGCATTTCAATTTATGGTCCAAAAAGGTCAACGGCATATCGGGCAAAGAAGCTGTAATCCAAAGGGAGAACTTGGCCAACTCTATTGCCATGGGATTGATGTCCACCCCATAAATGCAGTGCAGCAATACATCCCGTTTGGCCTCCCGCAATTGATCTTCGGTTGGGCGTTCTTCATCGCCCATACGTATCAGAGCCAACTCTTCGCCTAATTTTTCTAAGGCAGCGCATATGAAAGCACCGGAACCACAGGCAATGTCGGCCACTTTCAAATCAAGCAAGGCTGCCTCTTTCTCCGCCTGTGCGCTTCTGTCTTTTAAAGCATTTTGTATCACCGGCACCAGGGCAGATTCAATCAATTGGGCTACGAGGCGGCTGTCTGTATAATAAGAGCCGGTAGTCTTGCGGTCTGTGCCCCTGTCATCTAAGTAAAATTCGCCCCGCTTAATTTCTCTCTTCCCAAGGGTAAAAGGCTCTTTAGCCAACTTAGGTTCATAGTCAAGTAAACTTTCATACACTGAACCCAACTCATCAATGGCCAGGTTAGCATAGTTGATGCGGTTGCTCAGGTTATCGAGCTTGAAGTAGCTGAGACGAAAAATAGCATCAAGCAGGTATTTGTTCTTCAGCGAAAGGTCTTTGATGGTAGCAATTTTCTTATCCGAAAAAAGTTGACCACCAAAAGCGTTAATCGTATCACCATTTTTAAAGGTGTAGCCCTTGGCTACCAGTTGAAAGGTTATTTTCAGTCCTTCCCAAAGATCGTGTTCCTCATTGTGGTTGTAGTTACCCCGTTCAGCCCTTTCACGTAAGGCATTCAAACTATAGGTACGGGCATAGATGCTGTTGCGTACCGGCAGCCAGCCTTTTTGCTCTGCAAACATGAGGAAGAGCAGCCGGTAGATGATGTTCAGTATTTCGCCATAAAAGGTCTTCACGTTCCCGTTCTGAAATTCATCGGGGTTCAGGTTCTCAGCAAAACCATTGCCCAGCTTTTCGATGGCCTCAATGACCTGGTCACGCAGTTTGTTGCCAACCTTTACACCTGTTTCTCTTGATTTTTTGTGAAAGCTCTCCAATAAACAATTGTCTTCTACTTCAATGGGATTGCCTTCTTCATCATATTCAGTGACCTGCTCACCCTGGTATTGGTTCTCTATACGTGAACGATGAACTATTCGATAGAATACCCGGAACTGCTCGGTATTGGCCATTTCAAATATACTTTCCAGATCAAACTCCAAAAAGCCTTTCGTGATGCTGTGATAGAAATCACGAAGCAGGCGAAGCTTTTTGCCATTAGTCAATATGGCCCACTGATGGTGACTCGTATTAAGGTATTGCTGCAGGCAATCCTGCGGACTTTTATTAGAATGTGTTCGGCTATGCTTGTCCTTGCTATCAAAATCTTGTGCCGAATACACCATGTGAATGACGGGGGCATACTCACTATCCCAGCCTTTGTAGGGTATATGGTACTCTGTTCCTGATTCGCTTTTGATATTAGGGGGAACGAACAGAGGTTGATAATCCAGCGCTTTCAATAAGGGTAGTATCCACTTATTTCGCAGTTCCTTATTGTCCAGTCTGTTTTCGATAATTTGGGTGCGGTGTTCTTCCCAGCGTTCACGCAGTTTTTCGAAAGTGGTGGCTATTATCTCATCCACTTTTTTAACATCTGCTCCAAAGCTTTTGTCTTTTACGTAATCCGCTTTAGTTTCGCTGGCCAATGCCAGGCAGAAATCCTCTGTGATAATATTACCGCTTGATTTGATGAAACTTAATGCCATGCTATCCTTACAATTAAAGCGGTTGAATAATGGTGATGGTTAAAAGATCATGACCGGCTTCTTCAATGTGAATAATATCGTCCAGCCAGGCCGGCTGCTCCGTGTTCTTACTCTCTACCAGTATTTTCTTGTATAACTCCTGTCTTTCCTCAATGAGCTTAAACCTTCTTTCTTTAATCCTGGCATCAATCAGTTGATGAAGACCCGAGAAATTCAGGGCTTCATTGATTTGCTCAGTCAAATCGGACTGCGATAAACTGCGTGTAGTTTGGGCAGGAGTAAACTGCGTATTTGATACAGGCTTTTCCGAATAGCTATCCACCGCAATGGTGATGAGCTCCTCAATTACCCGTTTCTTTTTCAGTCCAACCGTATAACGTACCAGAAAGTTGTAGAGATAAACCACCGTATCCATTTCGCTGGAGAAGAAATAAGCATTGCGACCATAGAGACCCTTATCGGTAAAAAACTCAGCCTTTACCAGTTCTATCAGTTTACGAACAAAGGGGTGGCCGGCATCGAGAATGATGGCATCCGGATTGGTTAAAGCCAGTTCAGGATCGAACGTCACTTTTTTCAAATGGTCACCAAATCGACTGATGATTAAACGGGGGTCGTTGATGGTGATTTCATAAAATCCGGAGCCTTTGTCAGTCAAAGCAGAATTGAATCGGAAAAGGGCAGCTTTCACAAAAATCAATACCTCTTCCTGAGAGCCTACAATGCGCTTCGTCTTTTCAATTCGTTTGTCAATCTCAGGTAATTCAATATCCAGGCTGCTATAGAATGATTCTTCTTCAATCCTATTTTTTCGTTTTCTATCTTCTTCGGGAGAAAGGAAAGCCTGCCTGACTGCCTTTTTCGTTTCATCCAAGCCGGCAGTTGAAAACAGATCAGGCATATTTGGATTAACCTGAGTTTTCTTTTTCCTTCTGCTTTTTGTCGCTTCAGCTACCAGTTCTTTTAATGAATCCTCGTCACCAAAGAAAGCAGCGGCATAATCCCGATCACTCTCCATAGTTTTCTTTTTATCAATCAGCAGCTGCAGTATTTCTTTATCCAACGATTTATCAACCACCAATGTTCTGATAGAAACTGTTTCATGCTTCTGACCGATACGGTCCACACGGCCATTACGCTGTTCCAGGCGGTTAGGATTCCAGGGCAGTTCATAGTGAACCACATTCGAAGAAAGGCGCTGGAGGTTCAACCCTTCTGAGATAACATCGGTAGCAATTAATATTGCCGCTTTGGCACGGTCAAATTTTGCAAAGATTTCGGTACGGGCATTGAGACTGATGTCACCGTGCATGACAAATGTTTCGTAATCCCGAGACTTGATATTCTTTTCCAGATAATCCAGCGTATCCTTATACTTAGTGAACACAATAATCTTGGAATCTTTGGCCATCAATTCCGGGATGATTTCATTTTTTAGCTTTTGCAACTTCTCATCATCCTTTGGAGAAAGCGTTTCACCAAATTCTATAATACGTTTAAGCTCCGCTATCTCATCCAGGCTAAGAGCCTCAAAATCTAGACGCAGTGAGGCAATTTCTTCTGAAACCCTCTCATCTTCCATAAAAGCATCAAACAAAGACTGCTGTAAAGTTTCCTCTGATGTTTCTTCTGTGTTATCAGGAGTATTTTCAAGTGAATTGATTCTATTTTTCAGTGATTGTAGAACAGCATAAGGTGAACTGATGGCTCTTTTCTGCAAGTGTATAGCTACCCAGTTTGCAATGTTCCTTACTCTTCTTGATTCACTATCGCCTGCAGACTTCAAAATAAAATCACCATATCGTTCAACAGCATCCAATAGTTGGATGAGCTTCCCATTTGCTTTCGGATCAATAATTACTTCCTTATGGTCTCTCTTTGGAAAAGGAGATTTTTTTCCTTGTTTAGCATACCATGCTTCGAGCTTCTTTCTGTTCCGCTGAATTACATTGTAACGAGCTTTCGACTTATCAAATAACACTTCACCAGAACCATTGTATTTTACAATTTCCGGGTTGAGTATTTCCAAAATACTTGCAAATGAGTCGGAGTATCCATTATGTGGTGTGGCGGTTAAGAAAAGAATATTTGTGATTCTTGCACCCAAATCCTTGATCATCTCGTAACGCTTCTGCTGTTTGGCTGCCTGTACTGTACTGTGTGGACGAGCACAAAGGTGTACTTCGTCCACCAACATTAAATCCCATTGCTGTTCCTGAATTTGTTGTTTGATATCAGGAGACTTTGCATAATCAACCGAGGCAATTACGAATTGGAAGTACTGCCAAGGATTTGCACCCGCAGGTAATTCCTTCTCAAATTCCTTTCTGGAAAAGGAATCAATTATAGTTGCCTTTATGTGGAAGAAATAGTCAAGTGCTTCCTTCCATTGCTGTTTGAGGTTTGCCGGTGTTAAGAAAAGTACTCTTTTGACTTTACCTCTTTGAATCAACTCAGATATGATTAAACCAGCTTCGACTGTTTTACCCAAACCAACATCATCCCCAATGAGCATTCTTGTATTTGGTTTTTCCAATGCCAATACCAGTGGCACCATCTGATAGTTATATGGGATAACAGAAGACCTGTGCAGGCTTAGAAATGGAGCAGAGCCATGAATAAGATCGAACTGATAGGCTCTTAACAATAAGCGTTGTGCAGATAAATCTCCTGGTAGTTCAGCATTTATTCTTTCAAATTTTTCTTCTCGAATATTTTCTACATCCGCAAGAAAAACTCGCTGATCATTTGAGTCTCCTGTTAAAGGTGTGGCAACTATCTCAGAGCCATCAAATTCATCTACCCTCCAAAGGCGATTACGCATGTTGATGATGATGCCAGGTTTTATGTTCGTGTTGCTCATTTGTTCAATTTCCTTTTTTTACCAATTTTCTTTACTTCCTCCTTTGCTACATGCATGGCTTTTAATGCTACAGCCTCATCTTTCACCACATCATATACTTTGTCGGCCAACCAAAGGGTGAGTAGTTCATCTTCTGCAATACCGAGTAACACCGATAGCTTTTTGAGGTGCTGGCGGCTTACCGGTTTTTCATTGCTCTCCATTTTGCTGATGTAGGCAGTATCTACCTCCAACTCAGCAGCCACCTGGCGTTGTACCAGTCCTTTGGCTTCCCGCAACTCTCTCAGTTTTTCGCCCAGCATATTTACTGTGTTTGGTCTTGTCCTTAAAAGGTCAAATCTAATAAAAGAAAACCACAGGAAAGCAACAGAAAAGAAAAAAGATTACCTTACCGTGCCAACTATGTCATACATGCAACAAAAAACCCCACACAAGATGGGGCTTTGCACAGTTGGCAGGGTTTGTACTACTGTATTTTACGGAAGGGTCGTACTTCACTGGCTGCTCCAGCAAACGACCGAGGAACCGGTTCAGGTATTTGCCTACTGTACGTTCCTTGATGCTCACAGCCAATCCAATTTCCACCGCTTCCAGACGGGTGAACTTCCTGTCGGAAGGCAGAGCATCGTAGAAGCGGTTTTATTCTGGTCGAGCTGGTTCTCTTCTGATTTGGGCAGGGCGGCACACATGAGCAGGGCGTGTTGCTTATACACTTCCGCCAGGGCAAATGCGGTTTGAAAGTCGGTATCTTCACAAGTGATGTCTTGATCGGCCACTCCGTCTTCAAGCTTGCGGATGGTAGACAATACCATTGCTATCCGGAACACGATGAGGCCTAACCTCTTTACGGTACTGCTGGCATCTTCACTCACAAAGGTGCTTACCTCCTGCAACCACAGGTCGAACCTGCTATTGAGAAACTGACACTGTTCCGCAGTCAGATGAAACTCCGTAGGGCAATGCTCCAGGTAGTTCGCCATCACATCCACTTGCTCTGATTGCTTGCTGAAAAACTCGGTCAGGTTCACCTTGCTTTGGGGAGATACATCACGCCACTGCGGTTGAACTTTGAAACTGTTGCCCATGGTATCGGCTTTTGTTTCGCAGATGATGCCAATGCTTTCAGATTGCTCCAGGTGACCTATAACGGCAGCAGAGCTGCTGTTGGCGGGTACGTACAGCAGTTGAAACTTGGGCTTTTGTGGATGCTAAGGAACGGGTTTGGTATCATCCTTTTTCTTGATTCTTTTGGCAGCACTGTGTTGTTCTAGTTCCTGCTGGTATTGTTTCAATTTCTCCTTGCTTTCCTGTACCATTTTTCGGTGGTTGGTCATGGCCAACTCTTTCGTACCATGCCGCCACTTGTCTGAAAGCCTTTTCATGTTTTGTGGCATCAGCCTGATCCCCCTTACTTCGAATGATGGCAAAACCTATATCATCCACGCCACGTTCATAAATGATACCCGATAGTTTCTTTTCGCTTTTGGAAAGTTTATCTCTTGCAGACACTCTGGCTACATCCAGCAAACGCTGCTCAATGATTTCCTGCTTACGGTTTTGTACGGTAAAATAGGTTTGGGCAAAGGCCACTTCTGTTTTACCCGGATCACCATTTTGTGCCACCAGATAACAAGCATATCGGGTTAGGGCAACATCTGCAATTTCACGTTGGGCCCCTTTACCCAGATCTATCATTTTCCTGATGTCGGGAAAATGATGGGAAACCTCAATTCCACTGTTGGTGCAAGCCGCCTTTGCCTTTTCAATTACTTTGGAGGAATTTTCCCATTTGGCATATCCAAATATTTCCTGAAGCTCTCTGGCACTCCAGCATTCTACATCATTAAAAATATATCTTGCCTGTTCAAACTATTGAAATAGTTCCTGTATCTGTTCTTTTTTCATAATTACGCATTATCGTTTCCGCCATTCAAAAAATCAGCATCAGTAAATTCAGGTAAAATCAATTTTGCCTCTGTTTCATTCAAGGATTCTACACTGCGTAGTTTTCGCTGTATTGATTTGGTTCGCTTACCCATCACTTCGTCTAATTGATCGAGACCGGTTTGTATATTCTTTTGGACTTTTTGCATCAAGCGGCCAAAATTTTCAAGCTCCTTTTTCACTGCACCTAATACCTGCCATACTTCGCTGCTTAGTTTTTGTATCGCTAAGGTTTTAAAGCCCATTTGCAGGCTAAGATTTCCTTCGTTTAAGTAGTCTGCCAAAGTATCTCTAATGCTGGACAGGGTTGGCGATACACATCTCAATTCGGGTGACCAGCGAAGTGACCCTTTTTTCAATGAGGGTGTCAAACTATTCGTGATTGGTCTCGTTCCGCTTCCGCTGCTTATATGCTCTATTGGAACAAGTATCTGAATAAAGATCCGAAGAAAGGTAGAGTTGCCCAACAAAAAACAGAAAGATAAATCAGCTAAAACCCAATAAAAACAAGCATTTATAAAACAAAGGAAAGACCGCTATTTCCCAATACAAAACTTACTAAATATATTCCCCAAAATCTCATCGGTATAGACCTCCCCGGTGATCTCTCCCATATATTTCAGGGCATGGCGCAGCGCATCGGCTACCAGGTCGGTGGGGAGATCCTCTTCGATGCGGGAGGATGTATCATCAAGGGCGGTGAGGGTGCGCTCGATGGCCTCGAGGTGGCGGTTGTTGGTGATGAAGAGGTTACCGCTAAGGTTAAATCGTGAGGCCTCTTGTTTCAATCGGTCGATTAGCAGGGCGATGTTCTCACGCTTGCGAGCGGAGATGTATACCGGATCCATATCTAATAGGTTGCGCAGATGACGTGGTAGCTCTATAAGCTGATCAGTCTTATTGGCCACTGGGATGATCACCGTCTCTTGGTCATCGCTGAGCATCTCCTGCATCTCGAGCCACTCTTCTTTGATCTGGTCAGCATCGGCCTCCGTGATGTCGAATAGCCAGAGTATGATAGCCGCCTTCTTCAGAGCCATGTAGGTCCTTTCGATGCCTATCTGTTCAACGGTATCTTGCGTATGTCGTAATCCAGCGGTATCGATGAACCTGAAGAGCAGTCCTTCGATGACCAGCGTATCTTCTACTGTGTCGCGGGTGGTGCCCGGAATATCACTTACGATGGCTCTCTCATCGTTTAAAAGGACATTGAGCAGGGTTGATTTACCAACATTAGGACGACCGGCGATGGCCACCGGGATCCCCTGACGAATCACATTACCGGTCTGAAATGAGTCCCGTAGTATGATTAGTTCTTGCTTAACCTCATTCAGCAGCGCTTTAAGACGGGTTCGATCGGCAAATTCAACATCCTCCTCACTAAAGTCAAGCTCGAGTTCGAGGTAGGAGGCTAGGTCGACCAGTTGCGATCTAAGCTCAGCTAATTTTCTTGAGAAACCGCCCCTCATCTGGTTAAGAGCTATCTTATGCTCCGCCTCAGAACGTGAGCTGATAAGATCGGCTACCCCTTCGGCTTGAGTCAGATCCATCTTGCCATTGAGGAAGGCTCGAAGGGTAAACTCACCCGGCTCGGCCGGACGGGCACCTATTTTTGCTAGAAGGTTTAATATCGTCTGTTGGATATATACAGAGCCGTGACAAGAGATCTCGATCATCTCCTCGCCGGTATAGGAGCGAGGGGCTTTAAAGACAGATATCAGAACCTCATCTATCAATAACTCATTCATAACCAGTCTTCCAAAATGAAGCGTATGTCCATGGGCTGCAACTAATGAGGTTCCCTTTTTAGCAGGTTTAAAGACCTTATCGATCATCAAACAACAGTCGTTTCCGCTGATACGAATGGTTGCAATGGCCCCTTGTCCGGGTGCCGTGGCTAAGGCATAAATTACAGTTTCGCCGGCTCGTTGAATCATCTGCATATCTAGTCTTATTTCTTACGTGATTTAGGAAAAGGAGAGTGGGGTTGTTGCAGCCCCGTTTGCAAAGTTACAACAGAATAAGGGGAATTAACAGATTAGCCCTTTTGTTGCGGAAGAGAGAGGGTTATTAAGGATATTCTATAAAAGGAAAGATAACTTGAATCAGATCACGCAGATCTGGAGTAAACTTTTTTAGTATTACTGAACACATTTCTTAAATGCTTGTTAACAATAGTAACTGAGTCAAGAAAGTTCATTCTTTGAGAATGTCAGATTCTAAGTATGGATTTATAAGATATGATTTATTCGGATAGTTAGATGTCCAATCAGTTTATGAACTTTAGCTTCAGGGTGAATAGACAACCAATCAAAAATTAAATATTACCATGAGTGTTCTTGTAAGCAAAAATTCGAAGGTGTTGGTGCAAGGATTCACCGGCAATGAGGGTACTTTTCATGCATCTCAAATGATCGAGTATGGTACGCCTGTTGTCGGAGGAGTAACTCCTGGAAAAGGAGGGACAACACATCTTGATCGACCGGTTTTCAATACAGTAAGAGATGCGGTATCGGTTACCGGAGCTGATGTATCGATCATCTTTGTTCCCCCTGTCATGGCAGCCGATGCAATTATGGAGGCCGCTGAAGCCGGTATTAAAGTCATCATCTGTATCACTGAGGGTATACCTGTGAGCGATATGGTAAAGGCTCGTGAGTATATTAAAGCATATGATTGTCGTCTGATTGGACCTAATTGTCCTGGTGTAATAACTCCTGGTGAGGCGAAGGTGGGGATCATGCCCGGCTTTATTCATCAACCGGGTCTCGTCGGCATCGTTAGTCGCTCTGGTACCTTGACTTATGAGGCCGTTGATCAGTTAACGAAGGCGGGCTTAGGACAAACCACTGCTATTGGTATCGGTGGTGACCCTGTTCCTGGGACAACGACTAAGGAGGCGGTTGAGTTATTGATGAATGATCCGGATACGAAGGGTATAGTCATGATTGGCGAGATCGGTGGTTCTATGGAGGCTGATGCCGCTTATTGGATTAAGGAAAATGGCACTAAACCTGTCGTGGCTTTTATTGCCGGAGCTACTGCGCCTAAAGGAAGGACAATGGGTCATGCCGGTGCTATCGTTGGGGGCAAGGCTGATACTGCCGAGGCTAAGAAGGAGATTCTTAGAGAGTGTGGAATCACAGTAGCTGAGTCGCCTGCTGAGATCGGCGAGCTAATGAAGAAGCTGCTGGGAAGATAAGCCGGTTCAAGGATTCAAGATTCAAGGATTCAAGATTAGTTTTAGACTAAACTTGAATCCTTAATTATTTCTTGTCTGTATCTCTCTGGTGCCTCCCTGCCTTCGACTTCGCTCAGGCACCAGCCTTCGACTTCGCTCAGGCACCAGCCTTCGACTTCGCTCAGGCAGCGACGCGGTAGTTGAGCAAAGCCTTCGACTTCGCTCAGGCATTATAAATACCATTTTTTCGCCATAGAAAATCACCTCTCATTTTGAGTTAAACGATCAAATTATCATACCGAGAAATTCTTTGGCCTTAGAAACGAAAATTAAAGATTTTCAACAGACCCTAAGTAATTTCATTTATACCTGTTTATAATCTCAAAGAAATCCAGTTTTATAAGCTCCCATTCCTTGTTTTTAAGGCAAATAGGGGTAATGTCCTCATCGGCGGAAGCGAAATTTGTAAAGTTAGCTATTATCTGATCTTGATCATGAGTGTATTGGTGACGTTGTTTGTGTAGCTCTAGCATTTAAAACCAACAAGATTAGTGTTGTTTGTGCAGTAATAGTAGGGATAGTTATCCTGAAAGAACTTTTTAAAGACAGAGAAATCTAGGCTGCCATAAGGAGCATTCGAAAATAAATCTAGATCGACCGAAATTCTGTGCCCTAATCGAAAACTTAGCGAAGTCCCACCAACCAAGTAGAAAGGGGCAAAAATAGGGTTAGCCATTATATCATTAAGAATCTTTCTCAACAAAGGGGTGACAGTTTCATAATGAAGTTTGGTAGCCATTATTGCCTGTTTTATTTGCTAGATAGATAATAAAATCGGGAAATCTCTTCTATTTCGTCTTTACTTCCTCTCTCTTTAACACGTTTGATAACGACATTTTTATGCTTTGCCCAATTGATTTTATTAAAATCAGCATCCCAAAACAGAGATTTACGAATTTTAGGAGCTTCTGTATACATGCTTGCAAGCTCTTTTTCTTTAATTTTCTTTATATTATAGTGGGTCTGAAGTATAGCGAAAAAGCCATCTTCAAACCCTAATGTTCGATCTATCTTGAGAGCCTGTTCAGTTGTCAAATCTCTTCTTCCTGAAATAATAGCATTGATAGTCTGGTATGGAACGCCAGTCCCATCAGCTAATACACGTTGAGTAAGGTTTTTCTTTTTCAATTCCCTTTCAATAAACTTGCCAGGATGTATTCCTTTAATTATGTCGATGAGATTTTCCATAAGCGAAACTGTTCACAAAAGTAAACAATTTTGTTTACTTTTTGTTTGGTTCATAGAATTAATCTTTCATTTAACCAATGATAGATTTCTCAAACCACCTCATCTCACTTCGCAATTGGTTAGCTCACTAAAGTGCTTAATAAACAAAGCAGATACCTCATCCAACGTCGGTCTTAATCCTGTCTCTTTTTCAATGGAGGTAACCCCTCTATCAACGAAACCACAAGGATTGATGTAGTTGAAATAGTTAAGATCAGTGGTTACATTGAGTGCAAAGCCGTGCATCGTGACATACCTCGAACTCTTGACCCCTATAGCGGCAATCTTTCTAGCTGATGGTTTTCCTGCATCAACCCAAACACCAATGGCATCTGTTGCCTGAGTCGCTACAATTCCATACTCTGCCACTGTGTTAATAAGGGCTCTCTCAAGCAGATTGATATAACCTTTTATTCCTAGTTTAAGTTGCTCCAGATCAAGGATAGGGTACCCCACCAACTGACCGTAACCATGATAGGTAATGTCTCCTCCTCGTTCAATATGGTACAGCTCAGCCTCGATCTTCTTTAATAACACATCATTGAAAAGCGCATTACCCAGGTCACCATTCTTTCCCAATGTATATACATGTGGATGCTCTAATAAAATCAGGTGCATCTGAGGTGTTATGTTACTCTTTTTCTGGTTAAGGATCTCCTCAAAAAGACTCTTTTGGAAATCCCAAGCCTCCTGATAGTGTACCAGACCGGGCTGGTGAAGCTTTATAGAGACCTTATGGCTGTTTTTATTCATTGAGGTTTCTGTTAATGACATGATTGAATGACCTTTTCTGCCATGTAAGATGAACGGACTAACGGGGCACTCTCCACATATTCAAAACCAATCTCTAACGCGATAATCTTGAACTTTTCAAACTGCTCGGGATGGATGTACTCATCAACCTCCAGATGAACCTTGCTGGGTTGTAGATATTGACCGATAGTGACAATACGGCATCCGTGATTATATAGATCTTTAAGGGTCTCAGTCACCTCCTGTTCAGTCTCTCCCAAACCAACCATTAGTCCGCTTTTGGTTTTAATTCCGGATTCTGAGATAATCTTGATGGTTTGAAGCGAAGTCTTATACGATGCTTTTGATCTGACTAATGACGTCAAACGGCTTACGGTCTCAATGTTATGAGCAATGATATCTGGTTTTGAGTCGGCAACGATCTGGATTAATTCTTTTTTTCCATCAAAATCTGGAATCAGAACCTCAACGGTGACCAGCGGATTGACCTCTTTGCAAATCCGTATGACCTCTGCCCAATGAGTAGCCCCCTGATCAGCTAGGTCATCCCGTGTCACTGATGTAATAACCGAATGTTTCAGCTTCATCAATTTGATAGAGGCGGCGACACGTCTGGGCTCAGTAGGGTCGGGGGGAAGTGGTTTTCCGGTTTTGGTTGCACAGAATTTACAGGCACGGGTACAAGTATCACCCAGAATCATAAAGGTGGCAGTTCCACGGTTCCAACATTCAGCTTTATTAGGGCATTTCCCCGAGCTACAAATGGTATGCAGATTATGCTCCTTAACTATTTTATCAGTTTCACTGAAGTTAGCCGAGGTATCCAGCTTTATCTTTAGCCAATCTGGTTTCTGTCTCATTTCTCCAATTTATGGCACAAAGGTAGTAGTTTGAGATTTATTTGTCCTCTCTTAGTTTGTAAGGGAGCTTTCTCGAAAAGGATGAAATCTAGCCCTGTTTTGTTACCTCTCCCTTACCTGTTCGCTCCCTCTCCATATCTTGATTGGATAAATGCGAACAAATTTGCTTTATCCACTTGACAAAAATGGCTCTGACTCCAGATCGATATGGCTTTTATTATGTTGAGTGGATGGTACAACATCGTACTGAGTTTGAGTAAGAGATCTACAAAAACTGATTTATGTTCATCAGATTTTTAGGATATCATGAGGGGGTATATGGAGAGGGAGCGAAGAGCGAGCGCAGAGGTAGATAAAAGATATAGAAAATTAATGAGTTACGTTTCTCTCGTTTGGTAATTAATTATATCTGAATTTCCTGGATAATATATTAGAGACTATGATATCTGAATAACATAAATTGTTTAATATTGCGGAGCTAATATACGCTTTGGTCACAAATAAGAGTGAACATGCGGAGATCAAT
This sequence comes from uncultured Bacteroidales bacterium, assembly GCA_964444785.1. Classification (GTDB taxonomy): domain Bacteria; phylum Bacteroidota; class Bacteroidia; order Bacteroidales; family TTA-H9; genus JAJTBW01. The sequence goes on from CAYUII010000014.1 coordinate 89,654, forward strand.
CATCCAAGAAAACCTGTTGTCAACTACTTTTTTGATTCTAGCTTTGATGTTCCTGATTAATGCGATCTCTCCATTTTTTCAGGAGAGTTATGTTATGTACAGGTGGAAAGTCGAGGTGAGGAAGAGGCTTGAATGGGCGGCTCAGCTGGGGCGAATTCCATTTGTTTCGATAGATTCGAAAGAGATTAAGACGATAGAGTGGAGAGAGGGTGGACGTGAGATGGTGTTTCACAAGGTTCTCTATGATATTTATAAAATCGTTAAGCAAAAAGGTAAGATAATTTGCTATTGTGTGCGCGATGATCATGAGAAATTATTGTTAGTGCGGTTTTTAAGGAATCATCACCGAAGGCATGAAAATGATCGATTAAAGAAGAGAATAAGTACTGTTCTGTTTTGTAGTAAGCTTGGTCAGGAGAGGCTACTTGTCTATCTTCAGGGTAGTATATATATTGATCACGGAGTGACCTATCAGTCACGAGAGGTGTTATGTGAGTCGCCACCACCCAAGGGGAAGAGAGTAGCGGTATAACCCTAAGTAATAGTTACATTCCTAAGTATACTTAGATATTACAGAAAAATGTTGCGGATGACCTTTTTATGGGTCATCGGGTGTTTTTGATTTGCCTACAGGTAATTTGATTTAATTCCCTGTAGGAGTACGTTGGATTATTAAATAGATTAATTAAATGGCAAAAAAGATAATATTTACAGCGTGTTTGGTTGCGCTTCTGGGTTCTAATTATGCCCAGCGTCAAAGTGCCGACACCTCAAAAGTTGTTAATTTAAAGGAGGTTGTAATAACATCCAATAAAATCCCTATTCGGCTAATAAACAATCCCGGAGCAGTAACTTTGATTGGCCTTGAGCAACTAAAGTCGATACCAAAGGGAGTAGGTGTAGAGGAAGCCTTACGGCTAACTCCTGGTGTTCGTATCGATAATCAACATGATGGAGAAAGAGTTCATGTCTCCATTAGGGGTCAAGGTATCTTAACTGAAAGAGGTCTACGTGGAATAGGTGTAATGGTTGATGGAATACCCGTTAATGACCCATCGGGTTTTGCTCCTGATCTTTATGATGTTGACTGGTCGACAGTGAAGTCGATAGAGGTACTCAGAGGTCCACTGGCATCGATTTATGGTGGAAGTGGTGCTGCAGGTGTTTTAAACATCAACACGATGTGCGGTGGAGGAAAACCTTTAGAGGGGGAGCTAAATCAGACCTTTGGTAGTAATGGTTTTTCGAAATCACTGCTTCAATTGAGTGGCTCTTCCAATGATATGGATTATAGAGCAAGTTATTCTCGAACCGATGGAGATGGTTATCGTGATCATCAGGCATATTGGTCGAATAAACTATCAGAAAAGGTGATGTACCATCCATCTGAGAAGTTGTCAATTCAACAGATTGCCTCGCATGTTGACTATTTCCAGCAAAATCCTGAAGGGTTGAACCTGGGTCAGTTTAATGATCTCAAACAGGCAAACCCCGATGCTTGTCCCTTTAATGAGTATCAGAAGACCAATAGAACAACACTTGGTGCCATTGTTAAGTATCAGTTTTCTTCATTGCATGATGTTGAGTTAAGCGGCTATCTGAGAAATTGGAACTATAAAGAGACAAGTAATCGTTGTGCTGAATACCGCGCCATCACTAATCCAGGTATGAGTGGCCAGTATAATCTTCACCTAAACCTAGGTGAGGTGAAAAATCACTTTAGTGCAGGTGCTGATCTGAAGTGGCAGAAGATCAATATGTATAAACTTCAAAGTGCTTCAGACCCTAATAGAGTTGAGAGTACCGATGAAACGAATCTTGAGACCGACTCGTTGATGGCTAATCAGATTATCTGGCAGCGTAGTGTTGGTGGATTCTTTATATATCATCTAGAGTATAATAACTTTAATTTGGTTGGAAGTGTCCGTTATGACTATCTGGTCAATGAATTGACTGATAAAATGAAAGGTCTTTCACAGGCCATTACATCTGAGAACTTTGATCATGTTACAGCCCGTATCGGTGCCAGCTATCAGTTTGCTGATGCGATGACCCTCTTTACTAACTGGAGTCAGGGGTTTATTCCTCCTTCAACAGAGGAGCTTGCAAGTAATCCTATGGGCTATTCTGGTTTCAATGAATGGTTAACACCGGCATTATCTAATTGCTATGAACTAGGTTTTAGAGGATACCTTGGTAAACGGTTTTACTATGAATTAACTGGTTTCTATATGAAGACTGATGATGACTTCTTCAGGTTTAAACAATCAGGAAGAGGTAACCAGGAGGTCTTTTATGGCAATGCCGGAAATAGTGAACGCAAGGGGATTGAGTTTTACGGGAAGTATAATTTCACAGACGACCTTTCAATTCAATTAGCTTACACTTATTCTGATTTTAAATACACATCAGCAACGGTAAACCCAATCTATACAGATACTGCCTATGTATTAACGACACCTCCCGCCGATGGTCAGTGGCTTCCTAATTGCCCCAAACATCAGTTGTATGGTGAAATAAACTATCGAATTTGCCCCAGTCTGCGTATCAGTGCCGGAGCTGAATACCAATCGAAGTGGGCTATCTATACAGACGCTAAAGCATATAACGGAGAGATGGATCCTACGATCTACCAGAACTGGCAGGATGGTTTTAATCTCTTTAATGCATCGGCTGTATGGTCCTGGACGTTATTCGGCTTGAAAGGTGAGTTATCTTGTAGTGTGCGTAACCTCACTGGTGAAAAGTATATGGCTTTCACCGAGCCAGACCCTGATGGTAACTCCTATCAACCTGGTCCTTCTACTGAAGTCTTCGGCAAACTGAAAATTAGATTTTAGTAAGTACTTATAGAACTATTTTATTACACCCTCCATTCTTTACTTCAACTAAGAATGGAGGGTTTTTTAGCGCCGTTGGTGAATCTCTCGAATCTTGAATCACTTGAATCTTGAATCACTTGAATCTTGAATCTCTTTTTTCTCTGGAAATATGTCAAAAGTTTAATATATTTACTGCGTTATGTGTGGATTTGAACAACGACCAGATAAATGAGTAACATAGTAAAGAAGACCTGGGCTAAATTAGAGGCTGGGCACCAAAAGGAGCTGGATGGAATTACTATTGAGATAAAGTGCTAAAATGCAGAAATTGAATAATAAGTGGTTAAAGGCTTCAGTGTTGGGTACTACATGGGCTGCCTCTGAGATTGTATTGGGAAGTTTTTTGCACAATCTGAGAGTTCCTTTTAGCGGGAATATCCTTACAGCCATTGGCATTATCATTCTTATCTCTGCTAGTTATCGTTGGAAGGAGGTGGGGCTTTTCTGGCGTGCTGGTTTGATATGTGCCATTATGAAGTCATTGTCGCCAAGTGCGGTGATTTTTGGGCCTATGATTGGAATCTTTTCTGAGGCTCTGTTATTAGAGTTTGGAACAAGACTTTTAGGCAGGAATTTGTTAGGCTTTATGATTGGTGCAACACTTGCTATGACGTGGGTTTTATTTCAACGGATTGCTAACTTCTTAATCTTCTATGGTGCCGATATTGTTCAGGTTTATATGGGACTGATGAAGATGGCCGAGAAACAACTCTCTATGAATGTCGATTTGGTATGGTTGCCAGTAGTTATCCTTGTTGTTGTTCATGTAATTTTCGGGGTATTGGCTGCAATTTTAGGCATCAGAACGGGTCGTTTGGTGCAATCGGGTCATAAGGTTTTTTTGGAGGCTCAGGGTGAAGATAATGTGATTAAAAAATCTGGTAGTCTGCCTTTTAATTACGCCATTGAATGGTTAGGGTTAAATGTTCTTTTAATGATAGTTGGTTTTCTAACGATTAATTTTTTAAGCTTCTATTGGTGGGTTCCTACGATTGGTTTGATAGTGACTTTATGGGCCAGTCGGTATAAATCGGCTCTACGACAGCTTACAAAGCCTAAGTTTTGGATCTTTTTTGTTATCATAACGATGTTATCTGCATTAGTTTTCTCCTCTTTTCAGGAGGGTTCTGATGCTATAGAGGCTGGACTATTATCGGGTATTCAGATGAATTTCAGGGCGATTCTGGTGATAATTGGCTTTGCAGTGATTGGAAAGGAGCTCTATAATCCTGTGGTTAAGTCGTTTTTTAAGGGTTCTCGTTTCAGTCAGTTACACCTTGCACTCGAGCTCTCGTTTGAATCTATTCCAAATGTGCTCTCGAGATTACCCTCTGCTAAGGAGTTTTTCAGAAGACCCGTTTCAGTGGTCTATCTTCTGTTGAGTCATGCTGAGGAGCAGTTAAAAGTTTATTCCAGTCAGGGTGGTAAGATCTTTATTGTCACTGGCGAGAAAGAGGAGGGGAAAACGAGTGCTCTCGTTGAAGTTATCGATAAATTGAAGGGAGCAAGAGTTAGCGTAGGCGGTTTTATCTCTCCTAGAATAAGAGTCGATGGAAAGACCATTGGATATTATCTGGAGGGTGTCTTAGATGGCCGACGCCAGATATTGATGACTGAAACAGAGCAGAACGGATTTCAAAAGATTGGAAGATTCTGGCTGGATCCAAATGTGATTAAACGGGTAACTTCAACTATTGAGGAGCAGGCATTGTCCCCATCGGTAATATTTATTGATGAGGTTGGTAGATTGGAGCTGGAAGGCAGAGGTTGGGATGAAGTTCTACGAAGTCTCCTCCTGACAAATGTTGTGGTAGTTATAGCAGTCAGAAAGGCTTTCGTTGATGAGATTTTGAAACATTATAGTATCATTAATGCTGCACTCTATTCTTGCGGTTCTGAGGAAATGTCTCTTTTACCCGATGTGTTGCGAGAGGCATTGAGTAATTTAGGGGTAGAGAATTAATTACAATCTTATCTGTTATGATAGAGCTGGTCTTTTCTGATAACCGCTCTAGTGATTATCTTTGTCAGTGAAAATCTAACAAAAGGTAATTGAATATGCATACAGTTATTGAAAATCTGCGTGAAGAGTTTAGACGGGCGGCTGATGAGAAATTCAAGGAGGCTAGTCAGAGATACTTTAAAGAGGCTGTTGAGGTTTATGGGATAAGGACGGCTCAGGTTACAGAGCTGTCGAAGAGGTATTATGAGGAGATAAAGGGGTTGCCAAAGGGTGAGATCTTTGATCTCTGTGAAGAGCTCTGGCAGTCGGGGATGATGGAGGAGAGCTTTGTTGCCTGCAACTGGTCTTATCGTCAAAAGAAGCACTATAAACCCGAAGATTTCTCACTGTTTAAGGGCTGGGTTGAACGCTATGTGACTAACTGGGCTGCATGTGATACGCTGTGTAACCACAATATGGGGGATGTTATTATGAAATACCCTGAGTTTCTTAATAACCTTATTGAAATGACTCAATCTGATAACAGATGGGTTAAGAGGGCATCAGCAGTCTCGTTGATTATTCCCGCTAAGAAAGGTTTGTTTAAGGATGAGATTTTTAGAATAGCCGATCGTTTGTTATTAGATAAAGATGATATGGTTCAGAAAGGATATGGTTGGATGCTAAAAGCCTTAAGCCATAACCATCTGGATGAGGTGTTTGACTTTGTTATGAATAGGAGGAGCAACATGCCTAGAACTGCTCTGAGATATGCTATTGAAAAGATGCCTGAGGAGTATAAGAAAGAGGCAATGAAAAAGGTTTAGATGAGCCGGATTGGCTGATTATCTGAATAGGTCAGCGAGGTTAATATGTAATATTATAGTTTAAATAGTCCTATATAGCCATTGATCCATGGGTAGAATGAAAAATGAGTTCAGGAAAGAGGTCGCAAAGGCTTTGTCGAATTTGATAAAGTCTAAACCAGAAATACTAAAAATGGAGGATCTAATGGGTCTTCCTGAGTTGATAAGGAATTATATAGTTTTATCGGGCTTTGTGGGAAAGCCTAAGATCTTAGGATTTAAGGCCGAGTATACTGGAGGGATTAGGGGTAAGTCTAATGAGCCTTTTATGAAGATGAACACATCGCAGTATAACATTATAAAGCCTTCCACCCGGTTGTTCTATATTGTTGCTAAGAAGATGGGCATTCCTGCTTATGGATTGCACTTTTATAAAGAGTATAAAGCAACATTTCGGGTCAAGTTGCTCGGTCTCTTTAAGGTTGTAGATGCCTCAGGATTGAAGTTGGATCAAAGCGAAACAGTGACCCTGTTCAATGATATGTGTGTGATGGCTCCATCGTCTTTAATTGATGAAAGAATTAGTTGGCAGGTGTTGGATAATAGTCGTATTAAGGCAACCTTCTCTAATGGCCCACATACTATCTCGGCTGTTTTAACCTTTAATGAAGCAGGTGAATTGGTTGATTTTATCTCCAATGATCGTTATGATACAAATGGGGTAGAGTATCATCTTTATCCTTGGCGAACGCCGATTGAGCACTACGTAGATATTAACGGTTATCATCTGCCCGGTAAGGCCAAACTTATATATGACAAGCCTGATGAGGAGCTATGCTATGGTGAGTTTATACTAAAGAATATCGAGTACCTGAACTAACTTGTAGCTCTTCTAATTTCTGGTAACAGTAGGTTTTGTTGGTTGCTTTATTCTCCATATTAAAGCCATCGCAATAAGAGAAATGAGAAATAGGCTATAAATAAGAAAACTCCAGCCATATGAAGATAAGATCATTCCTGTGCTGGTGCCTATTATTGAAGATCCTGCATAGTAAAATAGCCAGTATATTGAGGTAGCCGAGCTTTTCCCCTCCTTGGCCGTCTGTGAGATGATCTTACTAGCCAGTGTATGGGTGGCAAAGAACCCTAGCGTCATGACTCCTAATCCGAGTACCAATACTGCAAGGTTTCCGGTCAGCAGAGAGATGATGCCAATAGAAAGGAATAATAATGAGATTTTTATAAGCTTAGTAGGCGCAATTTTGTCAGATAATCGCCCTGCTGCAATGGTGCCAACTACTCCGATGGTATACATGAGAAAGACTGAGGCTACGATGTAATGAGGCAGTGAGAACGGGGGTGATTCAAGCCTAAATCCGAGGTAGTTGTATACCGCTACAAAAGCTCCCATAAATAGTGTGGCGGCAAGAAAGATCCGAATCATAATCAGATTATGCATGAAAGAGGACATCTGATTGATCTTCCGTTTAATATCTACGGGTTCGGGAATAAAGTGCTGAGAGGGGGGTAGCTTAATAACAAATAAGATCCCCAGCATAAGGCTTAAAACGCCAATGATAATTACAGCATTATGCCATCCAAACCAACCACTAAAGAGAGTAACAAGCATTCTGCCTGACATCCCTCCAATGGCATTCCCACTCAAATAGAGCGCAATGGCTTGTCCTAAGATTGCAGGACTAACCTCCTCTGCAAGATAAGCAAGGGCTACAGCTGAGACGCCGCTTAAGAGAAATCCTTTAATCGTGTTTATAATAACTAATAGCTCAAAATGGGGTACCAGCGCAGAGCAAATCGTTAGAAGAGACGATGTAATCAGAGAAAAGGTCATTAGTCTCTTCCTTGAATAGGTATCGGCTCTGAAAGAGAAGACAAAAAGACCTAGCGACATACCTAAGGTTGATCCTGAGACCGTCCAAGCACTAGAAGCCGGACTAATGTGATAGCTATGGCAGAGTTGGGGCAGGAGCGGTTGGAAGAGGTAAAGTTGAGCAAAGACAGATAGCCCTGATAGGAAAATACCAGCTCGTATTTCACGATACTGCTCGCTCTCTTTGGTAGCTTTCATCGGGTTGTTCACATCCGAAAGAGAGACGTTGGAAGGTTTTAAGATCTTTACAGTTTTGTTTGAAAGCACTTCTTTTAACTCAATAGCAAATATTGGTACAAAGGTCGTTTTTTTTTGTTAGATATAGGTGATGAACAGATTCATTGCTTTGCTGTTCATCTAGTATGTAAGGTCTAACGGTTTTGATGGGATCAGCTTGGAGTCCTAATCTTATTTAATATCTTCATTCGTTTTGTGTTGCTTTAAGTTGTAAATTCATAAGAAGATTTCAAGGCATGCAATGGCCTTCAACTACAGACAAATGTTTAATGGATACATATACCTACTAAAATGAATCAGAAACCAAATTCCGCTATTTTAGACGTATCGATGTGTTTAGATTTGTTGCAACAAAAACACATACCTACGATGATACGCAATTATTCAACACCGGAGATTTTTAGAAGTGCCTTAAAGATTGTTCTAGTAATTGGAGCCGTCCTTCTTTTTTTATCTGTTTTAGCTTCTTGTAGTAAGGAGGAGACCCCAGTTGATAACCCTTCAAGCGTTAGTTCTTTAGATGATTTAAAGGCCAGTGAGACCTTTGATTGGGCTACAGGGCATGAGGTTAGCGTTGCTCTGAGAGCCTTAAATAATCAGGATGCCCCCTTAGCGGGCGTTCGTTTTGATATATATAAATCAATTACACAGGATGAGTCAGGAGCGATTAGCGGGGATTTAATTATGAGTGGCATAACCGGCAATGATGGGTTTTTGAATACAAAACTCACCCTTGCCGATGCCTTACAAAAGGTTTATGTAGTGACAGCCTATTTGGGTTTACCTGATCAAACCGAGGTGGCTATTGTCAATCGCACCATTGCAGCAACAATAGGAGGTAAATACAAGCCATCAACCGAGAAGAGTGCTCTCTCTGGCTCTGTGGTGCCAGGTTATAGTTATTTAGGAACTTTTTCGAGCAGTGGGGTTCCAAACTATTTGGCAGGTATAGATGTTGTTGATCCTGCATTTATGGCCGATGTTAATGCTACTTTCCCCGAGAGACAGCCTGTACCTCAATACCATCCACAGTACCTGGCCAGCGGTAATGAAACCAATTGTGTTTTAGATGAAGCTGCAGAAGTTTGGGTAACCTTTGTTCATGAAGGTGCCGGTTGGAGTAACTCCTTAGGTTATTATACCTATCCAAAGGGGCAGCGTCCCGCTACAGCTGCTGCTATTCAAGATATTAAGATTGTCTTTCCTAATGTCGGCTTTTCTGGCTCAGGTGGAGGACTATCAACAGGTATGAAGGTTAAGATTGGTGAATTTCCTGCAAACACTGAAATTGGTTGGGTTCTGATTGCCAATGGTTGGTCAAATGGAAATGTTGGCTCTGGCTCACATAAGGTATACTCTGATACAGATTTTAACCCTGAAGCTGATGCTAACTTAAAACAGCACTTTGTACTTCTCCATGACCTTGGCCGTGACATCGTTTTGATTGGTATTGAAGATATGAAGCGTGATAATGGCAGTGATAATGACTTTAATGATGCGATGTTTTATGTAACCTCCAATCCCTTAGTTGCTATCAATACTACCAATATGCCTACGGTAACCTATACCTCGACAGATAATGATGGGGATGGGGTGCCTAATAATTTTGATGATTATCCGAATGATCCACAGCGAGCGTTCAATATCTATTATCCCTCACAAAACGGAATGGCAACGTTAGCTTTTGAAGACCTATGGCCAGGTAAAGGCGACTATGATTTCAATGACCTAGTTATGGGATACCGTATTAAGCAGGTTGCTAATGCATCGAATAAAGTATTGGATATGAATTTTCATCTAAAGATGACTGCTAAAGGAGCTAGTTTCAATAATGGATTTGGGTTTGAATTACCTATTGCTCCTGACCAGGTTGCTTCCGTTACAGGGTCTCAGATCACAGGAAGTGCGGTTACTTTAAATGCAAATGGTACTGAGGCAGGTCAAGCCAAGGCTGTCTTGATTGCTTTTGATGAGTCAGCCAAGTTTATGCCATCGCCTGGTGGAGGTACTGGTGCTAATACCACGCCTGGCTCGCCTTATGTGACCCCTGTCGAGATGGATTTGGCAGTGGTATTCACTACCCCTATAGCAACATCGATTTTGGGAAGTGCTCCTTTTAATCCTTTCATATTTGTAAATCAGAATCGCGGTAGAGAAGTTCATCTTTCAGATAAGACTCCAACCTCATTGGTAGATGTCACACTATTTGGTACCGCATCTGATAAAACAAATCCGGCACAAGGGAGATACTATAAGACAAATAACAATCTCCCATGGGCGATCAATATCATCGAAGAGTTTGATTATCCGATTGAGAAAACGCCGGTTGATGATGCTTACCTGAAATTCATTCCTTGGGCACAGAGTAATGGGGTGAGTTATTATGATTGGTACAAAGAGGAAGCCGGATACAGAAATACTTCTAATATCTATTAAATCAATAATTGATTATCATTTAGGTATGTGTTTTTTGTTGGCCGAAAGAGATTCTTTCGGCCTTTTTTTTGATTCTGTTTGAATAATTCAGTGAGAATTGATATCTTTGCACCCGGTTTTGGTCCGGTAGCTCAGCTGGATAGAGCAGCAGCCTTCTAAGCTGCGGGTCATTGGTTCGAATCCAATCCGGATCACCAAATCGAGGATTTTATCAAGATGATAGAGTCCTCGATTTTTTTTAGAGAGTTGAGATAGTTTTATGAGGATGTATTTCATGCATTAAACAGAGGGGCTAGGATGAGGATCAACCGCCAATTTTACTGATTGTTGATGTTGAGTAAAATACTACTCAATTAACCGTAGTGTAGGACAAATTTTGGGTAACTTTCATCTTAATAGGCAGATTAATGAAATAGCGTACCTTTGTTAGTAATGATATATTCAGATATACTAATCTATTACCACTCTAACTTATCTAAAATGTGTTGATGATCAGTCTGATTTTTAGATATAATTTCCTAAGTATGTTAAGGTCTATTTTATCAGTCATAGTTGTTATGCTTTCATTGTTTGTTAATTGCAATGCTCAAAATCAACATAGTATTGATAGTTTAAAGAAGGAGTTGATATATCGTCGTGATCAGGAGATGCAATTTAAAATCTTAGTACAACTGACAGATTTGATGAAATATAACTGTCCTGATTATGCATTCAACTATATTCAGAGAGCATATAGGATAAGTAAAGGGCTGGATCAAAGGCTGGAAGCTACAATTCGGATGGCAGATATGTATTACTCAAATTCTGAATATAATCTTTCAATGGGCTATGTTTCTAAATCGATTGATTATGCCACTGAAATGGATAACAAAGGACTTCTAGCTGAGGCCTATCGCATTTTAGGTCGAATCAATATGGATATTGGTAAATACGAAAATAGCTCAGAAAATTTTTATACCAGTCTTAGACTTTTCGAGGAAATATCTGACAAAAAAGGAATCTCTAGTGCATTTAGCAATATTGGAAACCTCTATTTTGTCCAGAAAAAGTATGATAGGACTCTTGAGTACGTTCAGAAATCGCTTAATCTTTCGAAATCTATAAATGATACCATTGGTATAAGTCGCAACCTTAACAATGTTGCTGCCTGTTATGCGTGTCTAGGAAAGTTTTCAGAAGTGGGCAATTATATCCGGGAAGCAATCTTTCTAAACAAAAAATTTGGTTTAAAGGTTTGGGAGGGAATTAACTACCAGAATCTCGGTGGAGTATTCAAAGAGAGTAAACAGAATCCTGATTCTGCATTATACTACTTTAATAAAGCATGCCAGGTCTTCATCAATATGAAGAGTTATTCAAATCTTGCTTTGGTCTATTTGGATCTATCAGATTATTATATAAGTATTGGGGATACCCTCTGTGGGATCGAGTTCACTAAGAAATCTTATGATATTGCTAATAAATATCATTTTCGAAAGATAAAAATTGAAGCAGCTAAACTCCTTCATGATGTTTTTTTTGAGAGGAAGGATATTAATAATGCCTATTATTACAGATCGATCCAATATGAGTTAAATGATAGCTTGAAATTGGATGAAAGTCTAGTAAAACTGGCGCAACTGGAGCTTCAGTATTCTTTTGATAAAAGGGAACAGGAGAAGAGAATCATTCAGCAAAAACACAATTTCATTATCGTCATTGTTTTCATTACTCTGTTTTTAAGTATTCTAATAATTTTATTACTACTGGCAAAACAGAAAATGAAAGCCAAAAACGCTCTACTTGAACAGCAACGATTACAAGATGAGGTTGATTTTAAGAACAAAGAGCTTACACTCAATGTGATGAACCTGATAAAGAAGAATGAGATCCTCTCTGAATTTGGAAGGAAGCTACTATTGATTGAACATAACTCTGATAATGATGAAACAAAAGAGGAGATTTATCAGTTAGGAAAAGATATTGAACATAAGATTGACAGTAAAATATGGGAAGAATTTGAGAAGCGGTTTATCCAGGTTCATGGTTTATACTATTCTCGTCTCACAGAAAAATTCCCAGATCTTACTCCCAATGAATTAAAATTGTGTGCCTTTCTTAAATTGAATATGTCCTCAAAGGATATTAGTGAGCTTACGGGACAACAGGTTTCAGCCATTGAGATTGCTAGACACCGACTGAGAAAGAAATTGGGAATATCAAATACCCAAACCAATCTGATTACTTTTCTTTCTCAAATCTGATTTTTAATTTATTGATAATTATTAGTTTATCATTATCCCAGATTATGCAGTGGATTGTTCCAACTGAGGTTTATATTTTTTGATTTT
>CAYUII010000015.1:0-100471 GCA_964444785.1 uncultured Bacteroidales bacterium
ACTTCATCCATGTGATAATTGACTGATATTGCGTTTTTGATGCCTAAGTCGTTTTGGTGTAGATGGAAGATCTCATGTGATAGTAGATTTATCCGTCCTTCACATGAAGTATTCATAAATGCTGCGTGAATAATAGTAACATACTTTCCTCCTTTATAATCGAAAATGCTGTTTGCCAAAGGGACTTTATTATCCCATCCTTCCTCCTTTATAGGTTGTATTCTCCCACTATCAACAGCTGTTAGATACATTTTATTCTTAAGATGATCAATTATCAGAATGGGTGCATTCAATGAAATATTCCACAACTGTTTTGATTCAGGTCTATTAAGAACATCCGCTATTTGCTGTAGACTCTCTTCCATCGTTTCCTTGCAGGGTAAATCTTGTGCAGCAACGGAATAAGCCATCATGAGGGCAGTAATTAGCAAACAAATCTTTTTCATATTCAGGCTGTTTATTAGAATTATTTGAGCACAAAAGTATCTATCTGATCCGGCTTATACCTTTAATAATCATTATTGAAAGACTACAGAATTATTACTAAATTATTACGATGATTGATATTTGGATGTTATTTATGCAGTGAGGCTACCCGAATTAGTACTTTTGCGTCAAATAGATTTCAGTATCGAAAAGCATGTCAAAATAATCCATTGGTTAATGGCTATTGCATTGATAGCCCTTGTAATCATTCAATCCTATTGGTTATATAACCAGTATGTGTTTATTATACAACAATATGAATCAGAGTTGTATGATAAAACAATTGATTTAGCCCTTGTGGATAAAGAACTAAGAAAAGCCCATAATGATAACAACTTTGAGGTAATTACCCGATGGGAAATGAATGTCAAACGATATCCAGCTTCCTCTAATTCAGATGTCCAATGGAAACTGTATGCTTATCTAGTTGATAAAAGGATCTTGCCCGGTAGTTCATTATCTGCTCAGAATCTCGACTCACTGAGTAATCTTGCAAACGGAGTTGAATCGTATAAGTTTGTTGTGAATGCCCCCCGTGGGGAATACGATATTTATGATGCTCTTGAGAGGTTTCGATACAATAAGCTTTGTCCCTTCACTATAGCGCGTTTTGATTCCTTACTCCTTAAGGAGGGGATAAGGCCTTCATCCATTAGAATTGAAGCTGTTGATTCAATGGTTTGGGATCCACAAAAGATTGTAAGTATCTCAATCTGGAATCCGGTAATGGAAGTTACATATCCTTTCGATATTCTGGGAAAGGAACAACTTCGTGTAAAATACCATGTAGGCGTAACACCGATACTAGGAAGAATGATTGAATCACTCATAGGTTCTATAATCCTTTCATTTTTTATTATTTTCTGCCTGATTTATCAAATAAAAACCATTTACAAACTAAGAAGGATTGATGAGTTGCGAAAGGATTATGTGAAAACCATGATTCATGAATTGAAAAGACCTGTTACAACGCTGAAGATGTGTATTTCATTTATGAGAAATGATAAGTTGATTCAGGACAAGGCAATGAAAGAGGATATTCTTCGAAGTTCTCAAAATGAACTGAATAATCTCTCATCCTACTTTTCTAAACTAAGAGATTTGACTTATAGTGATTTGGAAGAAATCCCTTTGAATATTTCTCTTTTTTCTCTCAAGGAGGTCATCGATGAATGTATTGGTAAGCAAAACCTTCCAACCGATAGAGTGATTAGTATCTCGACCTCTTTCAATAATGAGAATTCAGAGATTACAGCTGACAGAATGCATATAGCCAATATTATCTCTAATTTATTGGAGAATGCTGTTAAATACTCAGAAGGAGATACAGCTATTTTGATTGATTGTCGTGCAGTTGGTGATATTTATCGGATTGAGGTTAGTGATAATGGTTTTGGTATTTCATCTTCAGAATGCGCTTATGTTTTCGAAAAATATTTTAGGAGTTCGACTATTGAGGGCAGAGATATTCCAGGAATGGGACTTGGACTTTGTTATGTCAAATTATTGGTTGAGGCTCACAAAGGAAAAATTTCGTTGGAAAGTAAGTTGGGAGAAGGCAGTAAGTTTATCATTGAATTACCTATGAAGCAATGAATAGAAGGAAGATTCTCTTAGTTGATGACGATTTGATGAACTCGATGTTCTTAAAAAGGTTTCTAGAAGAGGAGTCTTATGAAGTGACTTATGCCCATAATGGGAGAGTGGCTTGGGAGCTTTTTGGTGATTTAAAGCCAGATTTAGTCTTACTTGATATAAATATGCCCATAATGGATGGCTTCGAGCTTGCTCAAAAGATTCGAGAATACGATAAGAAAGTTATTATTTTCTTCTTGACAGATCGAACTGAAAAATCGGATCGTTTGAAGGGATTCGGGCTAAAGGGAAACGATTATATTCCAAAACCATTTTATCCGGAAGAATTAATCGCAAAGATTAAAGAGCGATTTGAGAATTTACTTGATAGCGAAGATGTGGTCTTTTATCTGGGAAGAACAATTTTTAATTATTCTATTTGCAGCATAATGTTTAATGGCACGTCTCAACGTTTGTCGTTGCGACAAGCTGATATACTGAGAATATTAGCAGAACATCCTAATACTATCGTTGATCGGGTTACGATTCTTAATAAAGTGTGGGGTGATAGTAGTTATTCCAATTCTTTGTCGCTTAATGTTCAGATCACTTATCTACGTAAGATTCTTGATGCTGATATGTCAATTTCGATTATTTCATTGAAGAAAAAAGGATATATACTACAGACTTCGCCCACAAAGTAAAGTTGAAGATCGATTAACAAGATTCGCTATAAGTGTTTAGAGATAATCTCTCCGTATCTTCTCCGTATTCTTTCCCTATTTGTCCATTCATTATTGGGGCGTATATGGAGAGGATACGGAGAGGATACGGAGAGGTGCGGGAGCGGTACTTGGGGTTGAACCAATCTGAAGATTATTTGATTTTACTATCTTCAACAAATTCGAGGATGTCACCTGGCTGGCAATTTAAGGCTTGGCAAATTGCTTCAAGGGTACTAAAACGAATAGCCTTAGCTTTGCCGGTTTTTAGGATAGAGAGATTAGAGAGTGTTAATTCTACTTTTTCTGAAAGTTCATTTAATGACATTTTCCTTTTGGCCATCATAACATCCAGATTCACTATTATAGGCATAATTAGACAGTTAAATCATTTTCATTCTGTAGCTCTATCCCTTTTTTAAAGATAACTGCAATTATATAAATAATGGCTGCCATCACAATATGGGTTTGACTATCTACCCAAAACTGATTGAGATCTTGAAGGGCATAGCCCTGAATGCTTAGATCTTTGGTTGTCTGACGAGCTATATAACTAAATATCCCAATCGAAAAGGTAATGTAGCTTATCTGGAATATCTGTTTTGAAACGAAACTACTAAAAGGTTTTGTCAGATCAAATTTGTGAAGAAGTGATATAACAACATAGAAGAGATAGGCTTTTAATAACGCAATAAATAGTACAAAACCGAACATACCATAAAAGACCATTTGACTTTGCTGGTATAACCTGCTTAAATCTAGTTTCTGGTATAGGTCTCCAACGATTGATGGATTGAATATGCTAAAAATAAAGTTTACAACTAATGCGCCTGCTTCGATGCAAAGTGCAACGAAGATGATCCATGCTACTATCATAAGCGCTTTAAAAATGAAGTCATTTGTCTTTGTCATCTTGGAATAGTTTTAAGTAATGAGGCAAAGATAATAAATATTTATTGTTTGTCAATAAATATTTACTCTAAATGAATAAATTTAATAGAGCAGCTGTTCTCGCCTGTTTCGATTGTCTTTCGGTTCCAGTAAGTATGCTAGTTCCTGATTTTGGACAAGTTTATGAGAAAGAAATAGTAATATTTGATAGCGTATCTATCGAAATGATTAATACTTGCTGATGGTAATATTAATTCCTGCCTTAAGATAGAGTGTTCCTAATACGCTCTTTGACTCAATAAATAAGAAATCAGGATAGAAGGCGAATATGTCAGAATTAAGGTCGATTGCTATGGAGACAACCTCTGATGGTTTAAAATAGAGTCCTGTTCCAATTAAGAAGGTGAGACCTGTTCCTGCATTATTATATGAATCTCTAATCCAAACTGAATTAACACCAATGTCAAATTTAGGAGAAACCTTCTTATATGGTAAGACATATTCAAATTGAAGCGGAATTTGAGTCATTCTAAGTTTACTAAAAGGTCGAATGATACCTGTCCTGATGGACATGTTTTCGCTAGAGTTGGGGATCCAGAATATAAGGTTAAATCCGTATGTTGCTGAAAAATCGCCAAGAATATCAGATTTAATATAGTAAGTAAGTATAGGCTCAAATGAAAATCGTATTGGATTTTTCTTTTTCTCAAAAACAGTACAGTTCCCTTCTCCACATGTAATATCATGATACTCCTTTGTTAGACTTATCAGATTATGTCTGTTTGGGGAATAGAGCGACTCGATTTTTGGAGTTAATTCAGGGCAATCACTAAAATAGGCTTTAAGGTATCCAATAAAAGCTTTGTTCTCAAACTCATAGACTACGTCATTCTTTTTGATATAGTCTTTTTTATAGGGTAACTCAAGGATGATTGAGTCAGTTCTGCTAATTAAATAGTAAAATCCTGCTAAAGACCTGGTAAAGTATAGGTCTTTTTTCCCTTTTACTAAACATTCTGCAAAGATTTTGACCGTATCATTGTTGAAAATTGCCGTCTTTGATATGTAATATTTCCCATCATCAAACTTATAGCTGTTAATCTGGTATGGGAGGAAGATAGAATCAACACTTTTGTTTATAAAGTGAATGAGTCTGGCATTTGAAATATCTCCCTGATAATCCAATTGACCAACTAATGTGTCTCCTTGATTGTTAATGATCACCCCGGGTCTTATGTCAGTCTGTCCGTTAATAGTGAAGCAGAGTATACCCATAATGATAATCAAGATTGTTTTTTTCATCTGGTATAATTGTGTTACATGCAAACTAATTGATAACCTCTGTTATTTTGATTTATTCATCAAATGGAATTTAAAGCAATTGTATCATAGTCTTTCGAGCTTAACACTTAAAATTTTGAGTAAAGTTTAATTTGGTTGAATTATAAATCATCTCAAAATTACACTTTTTTTTGAAGTGCTAATATTTTGAGTATATAGAGGGTATAAATTAGTATAAGGGCTATTAAGATTGGTTTTTACCTCTTCCAATTTGAAACGGCAAATTGCATAAATAAGGTCATGAGGGAGTTCTTTACTAAATGGGAATTGAATTGACCCTGTCGCATGTTTATAATCTGATAGTTGATTCTTAAATGCTTTAATTGGTGAAGTTGTCGGATAAAAACCGATATGGTTACTGTGTACTGCAAAATAAACAAGGAACTTTTTATATTTATATGCAGGCATATTTAATATGTTAGATGTTAGTATTAAGCAATCCACTGTCTGAGTTGTCTGTTATACTTTAAAAATCTGTAATTTCGCATTCGAAACCGTTGCTCTTCTAATGAAAAATTCTAACCTAATATGTTAAAGGTTGATTTTAGACCTTACCGACAGATAGCTGATTTTAAGGTAAAATACTCTGTGATTGTTGCTCGTTATCAGGACTCCTTTGTATTTGTTAAACATCGGGAGAGGTCAACCTGGGAGATTCCAGGTGGTCATGTAGAGCCAGGTGAGTCTCCTTTTGAGGCTGCTGAAAGAGAGCTTATGGAGGAGACATCAGCTAATCTGTTTAGTGTTATTCCGATTTCACTTTATTCAGTAACCAGAGATGGTATTACTACTTATGGTGCCCTCTTTTTTGCGGATATTTCTTCATTTTTGGGTGAGCTTCAATTCGAAACTAGTGAGTTGATGCTCGCTCCGATCCTTCCTGAATGTTTGACTTATCCAGAAATTCAACCAATCTTATTTGATTTTGTGAAACGTTTTCTTGAGGGTAATTCAGATAATTAACTTAAAGTGTCCTGAATTAGGATATTGTATGTTTTTTATTCACCTTGCTTGTTTTTATTGTCCTGAAATTAATACACTTTTAGATTTCGTGTTTGTTATATAAATATAATAGCTTGTTAAATAGGGTGTTGTAATCTTGGTATGGAAGTTGAAATATCCCGTATGATGTGCGTAAATACGCAGGTATTTGAAGCATCAAGGTGATTAACGAAAAAAACAAGAGATGGCTTTTAAGAGTAATGCGATTCTGACCCGTCGTGAGGTAATGCGACGTATTTCGGGGTTGGCTTTAAAGAAGGAGTTAGTAGAGAAGATAGATAGAATAGTATTAACTATGCGACCGCGGAGTAATGTCCCATTACGATGCTGTGTTTATAAAGATAGGGCGGTCTTACAGTATAAGATGATGCCGGTTTTAGGGATCGCTGTAGAGGAAGAGATCGATGAGTTGATGCGTCCAAAGGATTATGCTCGTGTTGCCTTGCAGCGGCAGGAGCCAGTAAAAGGAGCTCTATTAAGTGTAGTTGGTGAGGCTTGTAGTTCTTGTCCTCAAACCAATTATTTAGTAACGAATGTTTGTCAAGGGTGTGAAGGGCGATTTTGTGTGTTGAATTGCCCCAAGAAAGCGATCGAAATGGTCGATGGATATGCAAGGATTAAGAGTGAAGATTGTATAAACTGCGGGTTATGTAAAAAGGCCTGTCCGTTTCATGCTATTGTTTACATTCCCGTTCCTTGTATAGAGACTTGTCCGGTTGAAGCCATTGGTAAGGATGAGTTAGGTCGGGCCGTGATAGACCATAGTAAATGTATTTTATGTGGGAGGTGCATTCAAGCATGCCCTTATGGTGCAATCAATGAGCGGTCTCATTTGTTAGATATAATAAGGTCTATACAATCGAAGGAGGAGACTATTGCATTGGCAGCTCCATCTTTGGCTGGTCAGTTTAGAGCCACCTATCCGCAGTTAAAGACGGCTTTATTACGTTTAGGCTTTAATGGCGTGGAAGAGGTTGCTATAGGAGCAGAAGAGACCATAGAGCATGAAACGGCTGAATGGGTTGAAAGAATTGAGAAGGGGGCAAAGTTTATGACAACCTCATGCTGTGCTTCTTGGATGAATCTTGTGGAGAAGATTGAGGAGGTTAAACCATATGTATCTGAGACTCCAACTCCTTTGGATTATACTGTAATTCGAATGAGAAGAGAGCATCCTAAAGCCAGGTTAGTATTTATTAGTCCTTGTGTGGCAAAAAAAGCGGAGGCAGTAAAGCATCGTAGTGCCGACTTAGTATTATCGGTTGAAGAGTTAGGGACATTATTTATTGCGGCAGGAGTAGAGGTTAGTCAAAGCGAGTCAAATGAAAGTGGTGTAAAGGCCTCATCAGGTGCCTGGGGCTTTGCAACATCAGGGGGAGTTGCTAGTGCTATAGCTGCCAAAGGAGTTGACGGATTTAATCCGGTTCGGATTAATGGTATTTCGGCATCAACAATAAAACAGATTCAACAAACGGCGAAAAGAGGGGGGTGTGATTATAACTTTATTGAAGTAATGGTTTGTGAGGGAGGCTGTGTAAATGGGTGTAATACATTAAATTCAGCAACAGCAGCATCTACACAAATGGTGAAGGAACTCGGTATACCTGGTTTGAAATGTGGAATCCCTGAATGGGAGACAGCGAAAAAATAGGCAATTTTGTTAATTATTGAAAAGAATTGGGATTATGGCAGACAAGATCTTGGTTGAAATTTGTGTAGGAACCTATGCATGGGTAATGGGGGGCTCCAAGTTAGCTGATTTGGAAGAACATATTCCTAGTGAATGGCGCTCTTTCGTTGAGGTAAAAGGGGTCATCTCATTACCTGGATGTGATGAGGAGGGATGCTTAAAGCCTCCTTTTGTGGCGGTTGATGGAAAGATTATAGAATCGGCAACGATTCCATTAGTTTTAGATGAAATCAGAAGGAGACTGTTAAGTAAAGGGATAAAATTGTAGTTAACGATAATTTTATCTGGTATTCTGATAAATAATGTTTGCACAATTCTCACTCAGAATTGTAAATTTGTATTGTTGTCAGAATTCATCGCTATCTTTATGGCGTTGTAAAGCACAGTGCGCCGTTGGCGGATCATGAGATGTTCTCTGGTACAACTGCAGTCTCTGTGTTATGTCTAATTTAAAATCGTTTTTATGAAAGTCGGCTTTTATCAATTAACCCCCGAATGGAAGAATCCCCGTGCTACACTCTCCAAATTGAAACAGCGATTGAAAGGGGAGACTTTTGATCTTCTAGTATTGCCTGAATTATTTACAACAGGATATCTACTCGAAGAGAAGGAGGTGAATAAGTGGGCTGAAGAATTGGACGATAGCCGCACGGTAGAGGAGTTGACTAAACTTGCCCAAGCCTCGGGTGGTATGATATGTGGATCAATTATTGAGTTGGGCGAAGATGAGATGATTTACAACACTGCGGTTATTGTCAGTGGGGAAGGATTGGAAGGTTTTCACCGGAAACACCATCTGCCGGATAGTGAACAGGTCAATTTTAGAAAGAGTCATGAACTTCCAAAGTTTATTGATATAAAGGGAACTCCCGTTTCTTCTCTTATATGTTTCGATATGTGGATGCCCGAACTCGTCCGTATTTTAGCTCGAAATGGTGCTCAAATAATCTGCCATCCCTCTGCTTTTAGTGGTCCTGATACGCTCGATATTGTCAAAGTTAGAGCCCTTGAGAATAAAGTTTTTATTATTACCTCTAACCTCACTGGAACTGAGACTGGTCTTGGAACAGAAGAGACTTATCGTGGGTCAAGTTGCATTGTCTCTCCTTCTGGGAAAGTTCTATTACAAGCTGGTGCAGAAGAATCTTTAGAGTATATTGAGATTGACCCTGCCGAGGCCTCCCATAAAAGTCTTCCTTTCTGTAAAAATCTATGGAAAGAGTGGAATAGATATAAAACGGAAGTGGTAAGCAACGCTCAGCCTTAACCTCTTTACCTCGATATTTATGGCACCCCATTGATGAAAATCGGTGGGGTGTTTTATTTATATCGTGCTATTAGTTTCATTTTAGACTCATTTGAAAGTCGGTCAACTTCAGTTGCATTATTAGTAATTATGGCAATCTTAGCACTGTTTTCTGCTACTAATATCCTATCTAGTAATTCTGATTGACTTTTTCCTGTAACGATAACTCCTTTTCCCTTCCACAATACTAAAGAGACTTCTCCTGCTGCTATTTTTTTAAACTCATCTGACTGCTCACTTGGAAGTCTATCTACTTCAATAAGTTGTTTAAGGATTATTACTGTCTCTGCTATATAGTCAAATAAATGTCTATTTCCCGATAATAAAAAGGCCATCAAGTTATGAGGATGACAGAATGAAATGCTATTAATGTAGGGGCTATTTTTAAATAATTCCTCACTCCAGTGTTTTAATTCTGTCTGAATGCTCTCTTTATTTTCACCTATTTCGTCTATTCGTACTTCAGCATACGAATCGAAGCAATACCATTGATGGTGATTCTTTATCTGTTTCTTATGATGCCAACTGGATAAGTGTGGTAATAAAAGCTTATACTTAATGGCTCTTTGAAGAAATTTGGTTGATACAGGTGATTGTTCAGTTTCCTCTGATTGAAGTTCTTTTGGAAACGACAAAACGGGAGCCTGTTCAAGTGAGGTAGTCAATGCAAGGTAGGTTAGTTCATCTAATAGATACATCAGATTGAAAGCCTCTTTTGGTGACTGCGTCGCAATTACCATCCCATGATTTTTCAACAGGAAAAGTCGATAACCCATCTTTGCACCCATGTTAATGCTCTCTGCTTGCTGGATACTTCCTGGCTCATCATATGGGATGACAGTTATTCTTGGTAATGGCTTACAAAAAAAATGATTAATTACCTGGTTAGGATAGGTACTTAGGGCTGATAGATAGGGGGCATGAAGGTGAAGTACACAGGCTATATCCGTGAAATTCATCAAAGCCAGGTGAAAAGGAACTTCGGATGTAGCTGGTGGACCAGCGAGGTGTTGCCCATTTATGGTTAAATGAGAAAGTTGATTTTCTTTAAGGAGGTATTTATCCAAGCCTGAAGGGGTGATTAGGACTTCATCCCTTGATATTTTTAAGGATATATTACCTCCACTTGGAGTAGTTAACCCAAGATCAATGGCTCGTTTAAGCAAGCTAATGATCTGTTTTGATAATCGTAATTCGTTTTTTGCCATTAAAATGAGGTCACCAATCTCTATTAATAGATATTGACGATGTTTTGTTTGTTAAATGGAGTTCTAATGTAGGCCTCATCTTCATGTCTGGGAGAAAGTACAACAGGTGGAGGGGTGAGATCATCGTAAGGTATGGTGTGTAAAACATGAGCAATGCAGTTTAAACGAGCTCTTTTTTTCTCATCCGCCTCAATGACCCACCAAGGAGAGAGCTGGGTATCGGCAAATTCAAACATCTCATCTTTTGCTTTAGAGTATTCTACCCATTTATCTCTGGATAAAAGATCCATAGGACTGAGTTTCCATCGTTTGGTGGGGTCGGCAAGACGCTCTTGAAAGCGTTTTTCTTGTTCAATATCGCTAACTGAGAACCAGAATTTAATCAATATGATGCCACTTTTTATAAGCATCTCTTCAAAAATCGGACAGCTTCGTTTGAACTCTTTATACTGCTCATCAGTACAAAACCCCATTACTCTTTCAACCCCAGCTCGATTATACCAGCTGCGATCCATTAAAACCATCTCTCCTGCACAGGGTAAATGATTTATATAGCGTTGAAAATACCATTGGGTCTTCTCTTTTTCGGTGGGAACACCTAAAGCAACCACCCGGCAATACCTTGGATTGAGACATTCGGTAAATCGTAATATCGCACCTCCCTTACCAGCCGCATCTCTTCCTTCGAATATTATTACAACTTTTAACCCTTTTTCTTTTACCCAAGCTTGTAACTTAACCAGTTCAACTTGTAAACGTTTTAATTCTTCTTCATAGAATTTTTTCTTGATCTTCTCTCCCTCGTTATTTATGCTTCCAGAGATCTGTTCTACATTAGAATCTAAACTTTCCGGTATTACAATCCTATTAATCTCATCCCTTTTCTTTTTCTTTTTGTCAGCCATTACTGATTCTCTTTTTAAGATTTATAAATGCTAACGGATATGCATAACACATAGTCAAAGATACATTAATGGTCAACAAATAGGAAGAATTGAGGTCATCGATTTATAATTGTGACTCATGAGTGTAACGCATTTGCTTTTAATGGTAATGTAAAAAGCCCGGATTGTCTTTATGAATAAAAGGTCATCCGAGCTTAGTAATCTTAAATACCGGGCAACTATTAAACTGGTAAATAGCCCCTTGTTGATTATAAGAAAGAATTTAACAGCTCATTATAGTCGTCCATTAGCTGACGAAGTAATTTGTTTTCAACATTAAAGGAGTGACCTTCTAGGTCTTTTATTGGAAGAATTTTTGGAGAAGTACCAGTGATAAAAGCAGCATCAAAAGGGGTAAGATTATTATATATAACAGGATGTTCAATTACCTCTATCCCTTTTGTACGAGCTAATTCAAGAACCTTATCACGTGTAATCCCACTGAGGACTATTGAATCCGGAGCTGTTTGCAGTGCATCTTTGATTATAAAGAAGATATTAGATCTGCTTCCCTCTGTAATTCGTCCGGCTTTATCTACCAGAATTACTTCGGCCAGATTTTTTGCTTTCATAATAACATTTGCGGCATCGCGAAGGGGAATATCCTTTACTTTAGCTTGAGGGTCTGTTCGAAGGGCATAATAAAACATGGTATTAACGCCATACTTATAGTCATCATCAGAGGGATAGTGATGAGGAATAAACCAAGCGAGCCAAATGTTTTTTTGCTGTTCTGGCGTTCCATAATTGTAAAGGAGTTCAATGTTACCTTCTGTGGTTGAGTTTGCAATCACCAGAGAGGTAATAGCCGAGGAGAACTGTTCAAAAGTTAGGGGTAGCTGTTTTCCGATTCTTGATGCAGAGCTGACAAAACGTTTGTAATGTTCAATGGCAAAGAGCGGTTTTCCATTGACTACACGAAGCACTTCATAAACGGTTTGACCAGTTGAAAAAAAATCAGGATCGATGATATCGACCCTGGTGATTTCTTCATTAATCCAAAGATATTCTTTGAAGGTATGAATCATATCCTAGAATTTAGAATGGAAGATCAGAATCGGATTCATCTGGAGTGGTGGCAATGGTACCGGGTGAGGGGATGTTTGGATCAGCAAAGCCGGTTGCCGGAATAGAAGTAGTATTAGGTGAGGCTGTGCCAACTCTTTCAATTTCCACTGCTCTTAAATCAGTATACCATCTTTCGTTAAATTCCCTTGATTCTGCAGTAAACTGAATTTTTACGGTATCACCTTCATTAAGTTGTTTTAAGGCTGTGGTTTTATCACCCCATGCTACAAAGCAAACCTTGCGAGGGTAAAGATCACCTGTCTCAATGACAAAGTTTTGTTTTACCCAAACACCATTTCTACCTGTACCGGTTGCTTCGGGTAAAGATTTTAGATATCTACCAGTAATAATGAGATCCATGTTGGTTGTGATTATATGTTATTGAAATTAATTTCTAGTACTCAACTTTCGATACCGATTCATTCCACTTTTGAAAGGGTTTTAGCCCTTCTTGTTGAAGTATCTGGAAAGTAGCCAAGGCTCTATTGAATGGGGGTAATGCTAGTTGGTGGTAAATATAGGAGTCATCGAATCCAGCAAGAGCTGCATCTTCACGCCCAGCAGCAAAATAGAGAGCCTTTGGCCTAGCCCAATAGATTGCGCCTAAGCACATCGGACAGGGTTCGCAGCTGGAATATATAGTACAGTCTTCTAGTTGAAAGCTATTTAGTACTCGACAGGCCTCACGAATAGCGTTTACTTCAGCATGAGCTGTAGGATCATTAGTCGAGGTAACACTGTTTCCGCATCGGGCAATAATCTTTCCCTCTTTTACAACTACAGCACCAAAAGGTCCACCCGTTCCTTTGTCTAAATTCTCAAGCGCAACCGAGATTGCCTCTTGCATAAAGAGAATATCGTAATCGTGCATTGTACTTATAATTTGCCTATCAAAGTTACTCCAAATCTTCAAGTCAGACAACTTATGTAGGAAGTAAGCTTTATTGGCAAAATGGGTAAAACCCTTTAAGATATTGGTTTCCAGGGAGTGGATTGATCTTCACTATCTATGGCCTTTTTTAGAACCGTTAGAAACTCTCTTCTAGGAATTGTTTCTGCACCAAGGCTTTTCAAATGTTCTGTTGCCTGCTGAGCATCAATAAAGAGAAAATTGTGGGTTTTGGCAAACTGAACAAGATGATAAAATGCAAACTTTGAAGCATTATCCATTTTATGGAACATGGACTCTCCAAAAAATGCTTTTCCTATACTAACGCCATAAAGGCCTCCAACAAGTTTACCTTTATACCATGTTTCAAAACTATGAGCATATCCTTTACTATGGAGTTGATTGTATGCTCTGATGATCTCTGGTGTAATCCAGGTTCCGTCTTGTCCCGGACGAATAGTTTTTGAACAAGCTATAATAACCTCCTTAAATGAGCTGTCTATTCTAATCTCATAGATTTTTTTATTCAGTACATTTCTCATGCTGTGCGAAAGCTTGAAATTCTCAGGGATTAGAATCATTCTGGGATCAGGAGACCACCATAGAATAGGATCATCTGGGGTAAACCAAGGAAAGATACCGTTTCGATAGGCATCAAGCAAAGTAGATACGTTTAATTGTCCGCCAATAGCTACTAAGCCTTCTTTTTCAGCTTGTGCTGAAAAGCTATAGCCTCTGTATTTATCTTCTAAAGCTATGACGGGCATGGTCTATCTGTTTATTAAAAGTTTGAGGTTAGAACTACTTTCTTTGGTTTGAATCTGAATGATGTATAATCCAGATTCAGTTTGAATAGAGATTTTCTCTTCGTTTTTTCGTTGGGAAATAGTCTTTTTTAAAATAAGCTTACCATCTGGATTAAAAATACTAATCTCTACTGGAAAGGAGTATCTTTCGTTGAATTTTATCACAAAATTACCATTTGTTGGGTTAGGAAATAGCTCTGTTTGGGAATCGACCATCTCTTTCTCGCCAGTGTACCCATCCATTGAGAATGTGTAGTATCCTTCAGAAGCTGTTAATGGAACTGTAATTTGGTAAAGGTTTGTCCAGGTACTTAAATAATAACTTATGGTATCACCAGGAGTTAGATTTTCGAAAAAACCTATAAAAGAGGGGCAACCTGGGAGGAGACGTTTTTTTATAAAAGTGGAGTCTGAATTTTTTCGATAGAACATAAACATGCTATCCGCATAGTTATAACCAATAGGACGAACTCTAAAATCTAACGTTTCCGTGTAGGGTAATACTCCTCTGATGGGTTGGTGAATTAATCTACCAATCTGGAATGGAATAATGGATGATGCGTAGTCACTTAAAAGGTTGTACTCCTCATTTAATTGTTTTGCACTGATTTGGGTAACTTCATAATTGGGAAGTAACATTTCAATCAACTCTTTAGCTTCTATATCATAACTTGTTCCGAAGGCTGGAATAATTACCGTTTTATTACGAATGATCAGATTGGTATAACTTCTGAATGCTTGCGATGCAGAACTGGGGTAGCTTCCATTATCAAGAGGTGAAACGGCTATACGGTATACCTGATATTTTTCACTCATGCCTCCAATCAATCGGCTAATTTGACTAGCCAATGTATCTAATACATGGCTTTCACTATGGGTAGATGGTAAGGAGGCGACTATGGCCGTTCCAGCATCAACAAAGCGCATTAGTTGACTAAGCTTGACATATTTATCTTGGTTATCTTGGAAAATGGGCGCTACAAAATGAACTTGGGTGACCCCTAAGTACTTACGAACTGAGTCAGTAATATTGGTTGCGGTTAATCCAGGGTTTTGACTTAAAACAACTTCAGAGATCCAAGCATCGCCAACACCATCGGTCACTATATCATTGAGGTCTAATTTGATTCTGGGTCTATAAATAGGTTGATTGAGAATAGCTCCTATTTGAGTAGGTAATGTTTGATCAACGGATGAGATGCCTGGTAAAGGATCAAATGCAACAAGACATCGATTTGTTAAACCGGCATTATTGACATATAAGGAGAGTGGACCAAATTTGCCTAGCCCAACTGATTCATATTCTCCGCCTTTGAAAACAATAGAATCTGTGTTTCCTCCGAAATAGGCAATTTTTGAAAGAATACCCATCGTATCGTAAGGAACACCAGAAGATTTATATAGTAGATATATTCTTGTTTCTAAGCTAAGGCTAGCTACGGTTTTTGCTGTTATAGAATCAAAACCAGGACGATAGTCCCATATTGAAAAGCTTTTTTCTTGTCGTTCGTAATCTCCAATGATCATAAATGATTGCGTAAAACCATTCACGAAGAGGGCAAATACAAAAGCAAGAGAAAGCGTTAGTTGCTGTCTATTCATAATCGAGTGGTCAAGTGGATAAAATTATACTTACCTGAAGAAACAAAGAAACTAAAGTGAATGTTAAATATTGATGGTTTTGAGGATCTCGCAAGCCTTGTTGATTTGTTCATCAGAGACATCGAGATGAGTAACCAGCCGGAAGGTATAAGGGCCAAAACTAACAGCCAGGATCCCATGATTTTTAAGGATTTCCAGAAAGATTTTTCCTTTCGATTGGTCTTTAAGGCTAAAGATTAAGATATTCGTTTGAGGTTCAATAATGTCGCAAGCCCAATTTGTTTCTTTAAGGGCATTAGCTAAGAGTTGTGCGTTTTTATGATCCTGATTTAACCGATCAATATGATGGTCAAGGGCATAAATACCTGCTGCAGCAAGGTAACCCGATTGTCTCATTGCACCACCAAATACTTTTCTAATTCGTTTGGCTCGTTTTATATCATCGGCAGAGCCGATTAATACAGAACCAACCGGAGCGCCAAGTCCTTTACTTAAACAGATTGAAAGGGTATCAAAGTTATTTGCCAGAGTCTTAGGTTGAGTGGAAGTGTAGGTTAATGCATTAAATATACGAGCTCCATCTAGATGGCGGATTATTCCATTTTCTTGAGCCGCTTTGCATACATCTTCAATCAAATCGATAGGCCAAACAGTGCCACCTCCTTTGTTACAAGTATTTTCTAAGACTAATAGCGTTGAAACAGGATGGTGAATATCATCGGGATTTATGGCAGTTAAGAATTGTTCTCGAGTAAAAAGTCCGTTTTTCCCATCAATGAGCCTAACCGATGCCCCCGAGTTGAACGCTATTCCGCCCCCTTCATAGTGGTAAATATGGGAGAGTTTATCACAAATTACCTCATCTCCGGGTTGTGTGTGAAGTTTTATGGCAATCTGATTAGTCATTGTGCCGGAAGGGCAAAACAATCCAGCTTCTTTTCCGAAGAGAGCAGCGGTTTTCTTTTCAAGTTTTTGAACTGTTGGGTCTTCATTGAAGACATCATCACCAACTTCAGCTGAAAACATGGCATCTAACATAGCTGGAGTGGGGCGGGTAATTGTATCGCTTCTAAAATCGATGGGTAGGGTCATGGTTAAATAATTATAAAAGATTATGAATTATAAGAAACTGTCCAATACTTTTCGTATCGTTCTTATAGCGTAGTCAATTTCCTCAAATGAAATGGTTAAAGGCGGGGCGATTCTGAATGCTTCTGGTTTGAATAAGAAGCGATCAGTTAGAATTTTATGTTCTATTAGAGATATAAAAACTTTATCCAGAATCTCAGAATCAGGCATATCTACAGCCATTAATAAGCCGGCATACCTGATCTCTTTGACCAAAGGATGGGTAATAAGGTTGTCATAAAAGTGTTTGGCCTTATCTTCAACCTGGGCATAAATACGTTCTCTGGTCAATATATTTAAGGCCGCATTCGCCGCAGCACAAGAAACAGGATGACCTCCAAAAGTGGTAATATGACCGAGAACGGGATCAAAAGTGAGAGATCTCATGACTGACTGGTCTGCTATGAAGGCACCTAATGGCATACCTCCACCCAGTGCTTTAGCAAGACAAAGAATATCGGGAGTTACACCACACTGTTCTAAGAAGAAGAGTGATCCAGTTCTTCCGAAGCCTGTTTGGATTTCATCAAAGACAAGGAGGATACCCTTCTCATTGCAAATCTCTCTCACTTTTTTTAAGTATCCTGGATTGGGCGTAAGGACACCTGCTTCAGCTTGCACAGGCTCGATAAAAAGAGCCGCTACTTGATCATCCAATAGATTAAGATCGGCCTCTGAGTTGAATCTTAACCTAAGGATATTAGGAAGTAAGGGTCTGAACGCATATTTCATCTCTTCATTTCCTAAGAGACTTAGAGCTCCTTGAGTGCCTCCATGATAGGCATTGACCATTGAGGCAATTCTAGGTCGACCGGTATGGCGTTTTGCCAGTTTCATTGCCCCTTCAATAGCTTCAGAACCGCTATTAACAAAGTAGACATTATTCAGCGAATCAGGGAGAACTTTTGATAATTGGCTTGCCAATTCAACTTGAGGTTGTTGGATAAACTCGCCATAAACCATTAAGTGCATATAGCGAGAGGCTTGCTCTGAAATGGCTTTCACAACCTCAGGATGACTATGACCAATATTGCTTACCGAGACACCAGAAACTAAGTCAAGGTATCTTTCTCCATTAGGAGAATAGAGCCAAACCCCATTGGCATGGGAGAACTCTAGATCCATGGGAAAAGGAGATGTCATCCCCAGATGCCGATAAAACAACTCACGATTTGAGGGCATTTTATTTTTTAGCTTCCTTCGGTTTTATAACTAAAGATGCAAGTACAGAAAGAAGTAAGATAGAAGCCACAATTGAGAGCGATACCGGACTAGGAACATGGAAGAAGTCGGCAAGTAGCATCTTTACTCCAATAAAGGCTAAGATAAAACCTAACCCAATTTTTAGATAACGGAACATGGGGATAAAGTTGGCTAAAACGAAATAGAGCGCCCTTAATCCTAGAATGGCAAAGATATTTGAAGTATAAAGGATAAATGGATCCTTTGTGATGGCAAAAATGGCCGGAATAGAATCCACAGCAAAAAGCACATCGGTTCCTTCTATCACTGCAACTACCAGTAGTAGTGGAGTGGCAAAGAGCTTACCATTTTTCTCTCTGTGTAAGAATTTTCCCCCGTGATAGGTATCTGTCACAGGAATAAACTTTTTGAATAGTCTTACTATCACATTCTTTGATAAATCCTTGTCATTTCCTTCCCCTCCGGTTAAGGATTTTACACCAGCGATGATTAGGAATACTCCAAAAACGGTTAGTAATGCGTTAATTCGCACCTCAGTTCCAAAGAGTTCAAATGGAGGTAAATAGCTTAATTCAATGAGCCAAACCCCAGAGAAGATAAAGAGAGCCCGAGTGGCGATTGCACCAACAATACCGTAGAAGAGCACCTTGTGATGGTATTGTGATGGAACAGCAAAGAAGGAGAAGATAAGAATAAACACAAACAGATTATCCATGGAAAGAGCTTTCTCAATTAAATATGCTGAGAGATAATCTGAGAAGGCGTCTCTACCCATGTAGTGGTAAACAAATAACGAAAAGAGCAGGGCGATAGCAATCCAAACGATGCTCCAAATGATCGCCTCTTTATTTGAGACTTTGTGAGGATTCTTGTTGAAAACTCCTAAGTCAATGATTAACATGATGATTACGGCTATACCAAAGCCTATTCCTAACCAGTCTGAAGCAAGTGCCGGATGAAGGATTGAATTAAGTATCATAGTTTGTGATTACAGGTAGACCCCTTAAAACGCTTAAGGGGAAAAAGAGTTCAAAAATACAACTATTTACGGCTTTTTAGATATTGCTTCTCTTAGAAGATTTTACCAGCCTCAGTTTTGATAGCTTTCAATCCCGAAGGATTAGTTGATCACAAGGTTAAGTACCACAAATCTCTTACCTTTGGCGAATGGTCATTTGACGCAAAAGTTTCATTTATTTCTTTTTAAATCATGGGATTACAGTTTTTAAACAGGGTAGTTATTATAACGGGTGCCTCCTCTGGCATTGGAGAGGCTCTAGCTTATGAATTTGCAAGCCTGGGTGCAAAGCTTGTGCTGGCCGCTCGAAATAGGGATACACTTGAGCTTGTTGCTAAGAAGGCTAGGCAATTGGGCTCACGGGAGGCTATAATTGTTCAGACCGATGTTACCGACGAGATCTCTTGCCGCAAGCTAATAGATGAAGCTGTTAAAGCTTTCCAACAGATAGATATTTTAATCAATAACGCTGGTATCTCAATGAGAGCCATCTTTGAGGAAGTTGATCTTTCCGTTCTTAAAAAGTTGATGGATGTCAATTTTTGGGGTACTGTTTATTGTACTAAGTATGCTTTACCTTGGCTTTTGAAGAGTGAAGGATCTTTGGTCGGTGTCATTTCTGTAGCTGGTCATATTGGTCTACCAGGAAGAACCGGATATTCTGCATCAAAATTTGCTGTAAGAGGCTTCTTGGATACTATTAGGGTAGAGACCTTAAAGCAGAATTTGCACGTTTTAGTGGTTGCCCCTGGATTTACTGCATCCAATATTAGGTTTTCCGCTTTGACAGCCGATGGTAAAGTACAGGGAGTTACTCCAAGAGATGAAAAAGGAATGATGAGTGCTGAAACCGTTGCTAAGAAAATTGTCAAAGGTATCGAGCGGAGATCTAGGTCCATGGTACTGACATTTATAGAGGGCAAGTTTACCGTCTTTTTAAGTAAGTGGTGGCCGTCGCTGTTGGATAGATTAAGTTTTTCTCATATGGCTAAAGAACCTGATTCACCATTAAAAATGAAGAAATAGTATGCTAAGTAAGATTGATTATGAGTTAACTCCTGGTAAAGGTTTACCGAAGTTCGTTTTTGGTATGAAGGTGGAAGATGTGGTCTTTATAATGGGTAATCCCGAGGAGAAAGAGTGGCTTGATGAAGAGACTGAAGAGAATTTTATCGATACCTCTTCTCCTAGTTATGAACCTTCAGCTAGTGCCGTTTTGGTTTATTATTATTGGGATAATTATCTGACGTTTTTCTTTACTGGGGATAAGCATGACCTGTTAACAGGCATTGAATGTGATCATGATGAACTAGTGCTTTGGGGCGAAAAGATATATCAGAAAAACACAAAATTTATCAGAGAGCTGCTGAAATCACATAAAGTGTTTGATATGGAGGATATAGATGAGGCTTGGGGAGAGAAAGTAATCTCAGTTGAAAGCCTCGGTATTGACTTCTATTTTGAAAAAGATCTTTTAAGTTCGATGAATCTCTCTGCTTGGTTTGATGTAAATGGCAAAATTGTAGATTCTGAATCCGTTTAATCTGTTAGCCCTCACGAATTATTCTTTATTTACTCATCATCTTCATCATGATTGGAGTCAAAATGTAGAATGTTCGTATTCGACAACGGATGATATTGCGTCACTGTTTTTCTTAGAAACTCACGATCAAGATGGGTATAAATCTCAGTTGTAAGAATGGAAGAGTGCCCAAGCA
This sequence comes from uncultured Bacteroidales bacterium, assembly GCA_964444785.1. Classification (GTDB taxonomy): domain Bacteria; phylum Bacteroidota; class Bacteroidia; order Bacteroidales; family TTA-H9; genus JAJTBW01. The sequence continues at coordinate 20,598 of CAYUII010000015.1, forward strand.
ATAACTGAACAGCCCTTAAGTCGGCACCGCCTTCAATAAGGTGGGTTGCAAAAGAGTGTCTGAAGGTGTGCGGGCTAATTGATTTTTGAATACCTGTCAGGTCAGCGATCTCTTTTACCAAGGTGAAAACAGATATCCTGCTGAGCTGCTTCCCCCATCTGTTTAAGAATATATAATCTTCATGTCCGTCAGCAATGAAGCTTTTACTCCTTGATTCAAGGTGTAATAAAAGATCCTGTATCGTCTCTTCGCTGATTGGAACCAGTCGCTCTTTGTCGCCTTTCCCAACAATTAGTATCAGACCATCTTCTATTCGTAGTCTTGAGATCTTTAACCCGATAAGTTCAGAAACTCGTAATCCGCAACCGTAGAGAGTGCTTATGATAGCTTTGTTTCTATGTCCAAAGTTTTGACTAAGGTCAATTGAGTTTAGCATCGCCTCAATCTCTTCGAAGGTTAATGAATCGGGCAGGGTCTTGTTAATCTTAGGAGTTTCAATTCGCAGGGTAGGATCATCATCGATATAACTATCTAATACAAGAAATCCAAAAAAGTTTCTTAAACCTGAGATAATACGGTTATGGGTTCTTGGAGATACCTCAAGTTGAGTAAGGTACTTTTGAAAAGAGAAGAGTTCCTCGGAAGTGATCTCCTCTGGGTTTTTCTTGATGCCAGAAACCTCCAGAAAATCTTTAAATATCTTAAGGTCATGCATGTATGCCCCTACAGTATTGGCTGATAAAGATTTTTCTACGGAAAGAAAAGCAGAAAACAGTTCTGTGTGTTGATCCCATGTTAACATGGGGCAAAGATAAAACCTGTTTTGGAATTATCCTCTTTCGCTTCTTTTGTTGTGTCTGTTCAATGAAGGATTATTAATTTCGTGAGAGAATGATGAAACGGCCATTAAGGGTCATTCTTTTATTTCAGTATAGAATGCATTTCCAGATGCGTCCCTTAAGTGGTTTTTGAATGTCAGCTTAATATTACGGATAGGTCCAGTAAAAGAACGACGAATCATATAGCTAAACAATATTTTTACATAAACAAATTTTAATCATGAAGATAATCTGTATTGGAAGAAACTACTCAGAACACATCAAAGAATTGGGTAATGATCCAAATGCTGAGCCGGTTTTTTTTATGAAACCTGATACCGCTCTTTTGCCAAATCGGAATCATCCTGTTTTTTATCCGGATTTTACTAGTAACCTACATTATGAAGGGGAGTTAGTTTTTCGTATCAGTAGGTTAGGAAAGTTTATTGAACCTCAATTTGCTCATCTTTACATTGATGCTGTTGGTTTTGGGATAGATTTTACTGCCCGTGATCTTCAACAAGAATGCATGGCGAAGGGACTTCCTTGGGAAATGGCTAAGTCATTCGACTTTTCAGCTCCGGTAGATGGTTTTAGACCTCTATCTGATTTTCCCGACCTTAATAATATATCCTTTGAGTTAAAACTTAATGGGATGACTGTTCAGGTAGGTAATAGTAGGGATATGATTTTTGATATCCGTCGTATTATAGGCCATGTTTCTAAATACGTTACTCTACGTACTGGTGACTTGATTTTTACTGGTACACCTAAAGGGGTCGGTCCTGTACAGAAGGGAGATACTCTTGAGGGCTTTCTTGAGGGGATATCATCAATTAAAGTTCAAGTTAAATAAGTTTAAGGTGGTTCAGATCTGATTCAAGGTCTCACTCTAATCAAAGATTCTTTGCCATTCGCATGATCAGTCTATCGGGAATGGCAATGAGTTTATATTTTGAATGGTAAAAGAGTCGGTCATCTTGTCGACATTCCACATTAGCAATGTAGGCTCGATTAGCGACTTCCCGATCAAAAGAGATATGGTATTCAATAGGTTTAACATAATTCAAGCAATTTCTTTGCTCTGGGATTTCGATTTTTAGCCATTGATAGAATGGAGAGACCTGATCTGGATTTTTACTCTTGTCTAAAAGACGGTTGATCTCATTCTCAACCTCGTCTAACGGTTCAGCAATAGCTTTAAAGAGGGCTTGGCTGGCATAGGTGATGGTAAACAGAAGATCAGACCATTCATCGGTAATGGTGTGCAACAACCTTTTGAAATGCGTTAATTGCTCATTTGTGAATGGTAGTATTCTGATATGAGATGGAGTAGGTTTCAATATGGGGGAAGAGTTAAAGCTCAAACTAGATCTATTCTCTCCAATTCGAAAGCAATCTTTGCTATTGATTGCCGATAAATACCAAATTTGACTCTCTAATGCTGATTCAACCATAAGACAAACTTCTTCGCCGGCACTAATCAAAGAGCCTAAGAAAATCTCAATCGTGTTGCAACTCGTGGTCTTCGAACAACTTGCGATAAGCTTACTGGTTAGAAAACTGAATAAATACATACCAGGAACTACAACTTCTTTATTATGAATCGACATATATTCAGGCGAGTGAACTACATTTGAATCCATTGTGGCTTGACAAAAGGCGATTATATCAGCGTTAGAGAAAGTGGTATTGATCGTCATGTGAAATTTTCGGTTTTATTTGACACATGAAACAGCTACTAATAGACTATAAAATAGCTGATGCTTGATTCTCAATAGTAGATGTTTCCTACAGATTTTCGTCAAATGTAAGAACAAAGTCTTAACTATTTGGTTAATTCCTTGCCGTAGCGGAGAAAAATTTGTGACTCAGTTGTTTCTCAGGAGCTCTTCGCTTCCTCTCCATATCCTCTCCGTATTTGTCCACATAAAAATGGAAGAAGAGCGAAGCGGATATGGAGAGAGAGCGGAGGGCTCGGGTAAAACCTTGTGGTATCAGGTCTATTAGAAAGACCGTATAGCGCAATAAATATTTCAGCCGGGATGATTGAACCGAAAGAAAGGGGAAAGGGAGGGTATGAGGTTTATTCAGATTAGTAAATAATGATCTCCTTAATTACTCCTGGGCCTAGGGCTTTATTCAGAGAGATGATGAGTTTATGTCTGGCATAGGTTAGTTCTTGTCGAATAATTGGGTTGTCAAGGCTAACATAGAGGCGCCCATGTTCAATTCTTAAATTTTGGGTATGAGACTTTACGACGGGACCAGCAATGGATTCCCAGATGGAGAAGATGCGGGTTTCGTTGTATTTCTGCCGGATACGTAAAGCATTCAGCCAATCTTTGACGGCCTGTTTTAGGGTTACCTCGTCTGACATAATAGATAATGTACTTAGCCTACAAAGATAAGGAAGAGAAGGTAAGAATCTACCGTGAAGGAGCTCAAATGGCTAGATTGAAGGATGATTAAGGTAAGATGGGGAGGTCAACGCAAAAGGTGATGATATTATCTTGGGTTTTGGTATAAAAGGAGGCTTGAAGGAGTTCTCCGTATCTCTTTGCCATATATAGTTCATTACCGATCGAGAAGTCTTCATTGGGAAGTCTTTCGTTTATAGAATTAAAAGGTTGGAAAAAATCGGCCACTTTGCTAAGTCGATCGTAATCATAGAAGCCACTGAAGCAAAGAGATATGATGTTTTCGTTACTTTTATAGAAGACGTTGAGGTTAATTTCTTTTGAATTAATGAACCTTTTCATTCCATTAGTTAGAAGATAAAGACATCTGCTAAGGATAGCCGAGTCGGAGTTTAGTTGGGGAAGTGTATCGAGGAAGGGATCTGGAGTTTTAAGGATTAGACGGAACGAATTTGATTTATTGAAATCGATTAAGTTTTTTTTGAGCCAGTAGGATAGATTAATTTTTCGAAAGTCGGGAGTGATTGTTTCGGCTTGTAGTTTTGACGCTTCAAGTACTATCTCTAAGATCTGAAGGAGGATGTCAGTGTTTTTGTTAATGATATGAGGATATTCTTTCATGGTTTCAGGTTCAATCTCGGCCGTTTGCAAGATTTGGGAAAAGCCTTTAATAGCATTTAAAGGAGTGCGTATTTCGTGAGAGATATTAGCTAGAAAAGAGACTTTGAGTTTAGAAGCAATTTCAGCTTGTTTTAAAGCATTATTTAGACGTTCAATGATTGCTTTTCTTTTCTGCTCTTCGTGCTTAGTTAGTAGAAAAAGTGAGCAAGCTGTTACAAGGATAAAGAATAGGCCTTTATAATTTTGAAGTAAGGAAAGAGTTTGCGGATCATCGGTAAAAGATTGTACAAGTCGGTCGCTACCTAATATCCAAGTGATACCTAAGAATAGATAAAAGAGCGTGAGTCTAATGGCGAATTTAGGAAGCATCAGCTATTGAGATTTATCGAAATCAAATTTACTATCAAATGGATGTAGAGTGTTGGCTCAGTGCACTTCTTTTACAAGAAAAACTACTTGGCTTTAAAAATGAAACAACCTAGTTTATGTTTTGGTTAAAAAAATATTATATTTACGAATACTATAATGGTGGTTTGCAATCGTTTGCGAAGGGAAATTGCCAAAAGAGTATTCACACTACAGTAGAATTTTAATAAGCTATCCGTTTGTAAAATAGTTAATTAAACAAAAAGGAGTTACGATACATCGTCAAAGCATTATTTATGAAAAAACCTAATCTTAGTTTTTGGCAGATCTGGAATTTAAGTTTCGGATTTTTAGGGGTTCAGATAGGGTATTCTCTGCAAAATGGAAATACGAGTAGAATTCTTTCAGCATTGGGGGCTGATGTTCATCAATTGGGGTACTTTTGGCTTGCGGCACCATTTGCTGGATTATTGGTTCAGCCTATTGTTGGATTATCAAGCGATAAGACATGGACCAAGTTGGGGAGGCGGGTTCCTTTTATTTTAGGGGGCGCAATTATTTCGGCCTTGGCAATGTTCTTTATGCCAAATGCAGAGTTCTTTTCTTATCTCTTTATGCCACTTATTTTTGGGGCGATCATGCTTCTGTTGATGGACACCTCATTTAATATCACCATGCAGCCATTTAGAGCATTAGTAGGTGATATGGTAAATGATGATCAGCGAAATCTAGGGTATTCACTTCAGAGTTTTCTCATCAATACTGGTGCGGTTTTAGGGTCATTGCTACCGATTATCCTAACGGGTATTGGAATTGCGAACGTACCAGCCGAGGGAGAAAAGGTGGCGCCAACCGTGATTTGGTCGTTCTATCTTGGAGGTGGAATTTTATTGGCCACAGTGTTATGGACTGCGTTTAATACGAAGGAGTATCCTCCAAAGGTTTATGAGCAGTACAATAATGTTACTTCAGAGGAGAAAAGCTCCACGTCGATGAGAGATCTATTAAAAGGGATACCACCGTCTATGTGGAGATTGGCAATTGTGCAGTTCTTCTCATGGTTTGCCCTCTTTTTGATGTGGGTATATACAACTAGTGGAATAGCTGAGAATATTTGGGGTATTGATCCAAAAGATACAGCTTCTCAGGCTTTTAATGATGCAGGTAACTGGACTGGTGTCATTTTTGCTTGTTATAGTCTTTTTGCAGCTGCATTTTCTGTAATGATTCCAAGATTTGCAAAAGCCTTTGGCCGTAAAAAGACCTATAGAGCTGCTTTAATTTTTGGTGGGATAAGTTTACTTTCCATGGTATTTATCCATGATAAGTATTTGTTAATTGCTGCAATGATAGGCGTAGGAGTTAGTTGGGCAGCTATTTTGGCCATGCCTTATGCCATTCTTTCAGCATCATTACCTGCAAGTAAGATGGGTGTTTATATGGGGCTTTTTAATGCTACCATTACTATTCCTCAGATTGCTGCTGGTTTTCTTGGGGGGGCCATTTTATTAGCGTTAGATGGGAAGGCGATTTCAATGTTAGGTGTGGCTGGTGTTTCAATGATTATTGCTGGTTTATCGGTATACTTTGTTATTGATAAAAATCGAAAAATAGACATATAAATCATCATTTCAACATGAATAAATTTGAGAGAAGCAGTGGTATTCTTTTGCATATCACTTCTTTACCGGGAAGGTTCGGGGTAGGTAGTTTAGGCCGTGAGGCATATAGCTTTATTGATTGGCTTATCGTTGCAAAACAGTCGTTATGGCAAATTCTTCCATTGGGTCATACAGGCTATGGAGACTCGCCATACCAGTGTTATAGTGCTTTTGCAGGTAATCCTGTTTTAATCGATATAGATCTGTTAATTGAACAAGGGTGGTTATCAGAAGATGACGTTCCAGATTTTTTACCTTTTAATGATTCTGAAGTTGAGTTTGGAAGAGTAAATGAACTAAAGTGGAAGTTAGTCAAATTGGCTGCTTCTCGTTTTGCTGAACATGCATCATTAGCACAGAAGGCTAGTTTTGAGAGGTTCAAAGAAGCCAATTGTGCTTGGCTTGATGATTACTCGTTTTATGCTGCGGTTAAACACTCCTTTGATGAAAAGCCTTGGTGGGAATGGGACTATAATATTAGGATGAGGGAGCATAATGCTGTCTTTGAATATAAGAATAGATTAGAGTCGCAGATTGAGATGTTCTCCATTCTGCAATATTTTTTCTTTAGCCAGTGGTATGATCTTAAGGCTTATGCAAATAAAAACGGTATAAAAATAGTTGGTGATATCCCTCTTTATATCGCCCATGATAGCTCAGACGCTTGGTGCCGCCCCGAGATATTTATGTTTGATGAAAATCGTAATCCCTCTAAAGTAGCTGGTGTGCCTCCTGATTATTTTAGCGAAACAGGGCAGCTTTGGGGAAATCCTCTCTACAATTGGGATTACCTTAAGCAGACAGGTTTTAAATGGTGGATTGATCGTGTAAAGGCCAATTTTAACCTCTTTGATGTTTTAAGAATTGACCATTTTCGCGGATTGGCAGCTTTTTGGGCGATCCCTTTTGGTGAACCAACTGCTGTAAACGGAGTTTGGCTCTCTGCACCAGGAAAAGAGTTACTCGATGCTATTAAAGCTGAGATGGGAGCTATCCCTCTAATAGCCGAAGATCTTGGTGTTATTACTCCTGATGTGGAGGAATTACGCGATAGCAATATGTTACCTGGCATGAAGATCTTGCAATTTGCCTTTGATAGTAATGAGGGAAATAACTTTCTGCCTCATCTTTATCCTCATAATTCAGTGGTTTATACCGGAACTCATGATAATGACACTGTAATTGGATGGTTTGAAGCCGCTTCTGAAAATGATAAGCGCTTTGTTCAAGAGTATTTTAATGCTGATTTGAATGATATTAGCTGGTCAATGATCAAGCTTGCATGGTCCTCGGTTTCAAATATCGCAATAGCACCACTTCAAGATATCTTAAGTCTTGGTTCTGAAAGCAGGATGAATCTACCAGGTAAACCCTCAGGATACTGGAGGTGGAGATATAAAAAGGAGGCGCTAAATTTTGATCAGGCTCTTCGCTTGGCAAGAATTACAAAGATTTATAATAGGTAAATATAAAATTAGGAAGAAGGATGAAAAGAGTTTCATTGGTTATTGGATTGCTTCTGTTTGTTTTTACAATCAAAGCTCAAGAGTTACTTGTTGAACCCCCTTGTTGGTGGGTTGGAATGAAAAATCAGACGCTTCAACTCTTTATTCATGGTGATAACCTTAAAGATGCTGAGGTTACTTTAAACTATAAAGGGGTTAAAATTGAAAAAACAGTTAATCTAGAAAACCCCAATTATCTTGCTGTTTATCTTCATATTGCTTCTGAAACTAAAGCAGGAAGTGTTCCTGTTCGAATCAAATCTAAGGCAGGCAAGGTGTATACCTTTAGCTATGAGTTGAAGAAACGACAGTTAAACTCTGCTCAGAGAACCAGTATAGATAAGTCTGATGTTATTTATCTGATAATGCCTGATAGATTTGCCAATGGAGATGCTTCAAATGATAATGTTCCTGGTATGTTTGAAGGAGTAAATAGAAAAGAGGGACTTGGTAGGCATGGAGGTGATCTAAAGGGTATCGAGTCTAAACTGGACTATATTCAAGATTTAGGTATAACCGCTTTATGGTTAAACCCAGTAACAGAGAATAACAACCTCCAACAGTCATACCATGGCTATGCTATAACCAACTTCTATAAGGTTGATCCACGTATTGGTACAGAGAGAGAATATCTTGATTTGATAGCCAAAATGCATAAAAAGGGGATGAAGATGGTTATGGATATGATCTTCAATCATGTTGGCAATCAACATTTATGGTTTAAAGATAAACCCTCTTCTGATTGGTTTAATATGTGGCCAGATTATACCAGGAGCAATTTTAGGGCGGCTACACTTTCTGACCCGAATGCCTCTGTTTCTGATAGAGACTATATGTCGAAAGGCTGGTTTGATCGACATATGCCTGATTTAAATCAATATAACAAAGAACTAGCCACCTATTTGATTCAGAATAGTATTTGGTGGGTCGAGTATGCTAATCTCGATGGAATAAGAATAGATACACAGCCATACCCATTTAGGGATTTCATGTCTGACTGGGGAAAGGCTATTTTAAACGAGTATCCCAATTTCTTTATGGTTGGTGAGGCATGGTTATCGAATCCATCTTGGGTTGCCGGATATCAGAGCAAGTCACCTGCAGCAGTTAATTATAATTCTTATTTGCCTTCGGTATTCGATTTTCCTCTCTACTATCGAATTAACAGGGCATTTAATGAATCAGAGTCTTGGGATGGTGGACTTCAGGCACTCTATGATGTCTTAAGTGAGGATTTTCTTTATAGAGATCCTTCTGTTTTGGTAACTTTTGCCGACAACCACGACCTTAATAGGCTTTTCTCCGTACTACAAAGTGATACAGCAAAGATGAAGATGGCTTTGGCTTTCTTGATGACAACCAGAGGTATTCCTATGATTTATTATGGTACAGAGATCGGAATGAAGGGTTGGGAGCACGAAGGTCATGGTAATATTAGGGAAGATTTTCCCGGAGGTTGGCTTAGTGATTCTTTAAATGCTTTTACTAAAGAGGGGCGTAATCAGGTTCAACAGACTTTGTATAGCTATACAAGAAGTCTGATTAATGCCAGGCGCTCATCCAAAGCATTGCAATCAGGTAAACTTCTTCATTTTTTACCACAAAATAATGTCTATGTGTATTTCAGGTATACCAATGACGAACGTATTATGGTTTTGTTGAATAATCATCCATCTGAAATTAAAACAGTAAAAACTGATCGTTTCAAGGAGATTATGAAAGATTCAAAAACCGGAATAGACCTCATTAATAACAACCAATTGGATTTATCGCAAGAGATAAAGATTCCTGCAAAGTCGGCCATGATTATAAAACTATAGGTGCCTGATCCGCTGGTTTACTCCCTGTTTAGATCAGCGGATCTTGCTTTAACATAGTATAATTTGAAAACTATTAAACCAAATATATCTGAATATGAATAAAAGAGGATTCTATGCTATCATCTTAGCGATAATGGTTTTATCATTATCCTTGTTTTCATGTCAAAGCTCACAGTCATCTATGGTTAAGGCAGACACTGTTTTGACTACACCTGAATGGGCAAAGAACGTGAATATTTATGAGGTCAATATAAGGCAATATACTCCAGAGGGAACCATCAATGCCTTTTCTCAACATCTACCTCGATTAAAGGATATGGGGGTTGATATACTTTGGCTTATGCCGATAAATCCAATCGGTGAGAAAAACAGAAAGGGGACTTTGGGTAGTTATTATAGTGTTAAAGATTATACTACCATCAATCCTGAGTTTGGAACGTTGACTGATTTTAAAGCAATGGTTATTCGTGCCCATGAATTAGGGATGAAGGTTATTGTTGACTGGGTAGCCAATCATACATCTTGGGATCATGCTTGGATGACAGAGCACCCTGACTGGTATACAAAAGATTCAACAGGGAAAATTGTTTCACCTTTTGATTGGACAGATGTTGCTGATTTAAATTATGATAAGCCGGAGATGCGAAGGGAAATGCTTAATGCGTTGAAGTATTGGGTTAAAGAGGCAGACATTGATGGTTATAGATGTGATGTTGCTGGAATGGTTCCAGTTGATTTCTGGAATAACGTAAGTGCTTCGCTTGATTCAATTAAGCCTGTTTTTATGCTAGCCGAAGCAGAGGAGCCTGCATTGCATGATAAGGCATTTGATATGGCTTATAGTTGGAGTACTCATCATGTGATGAATCAGATAGCGAAGGGTAAACTTACTGCGAGAAGCATGGATAGCATTATTCTGTTTAATAAAAATCGCTTTCAACCTTATACAATCCTTATGCAGTTTACCTCTAATCACGATGAAAACTCATGGAATGGAACAGAGTATGAAAGAATGGGAAAAGCAGCACAGACCTTTGCGGTGTTAGCTGCAACGATACCAGGCATGCCATTGATTTATTCTGGTCAGGAGGCAGGCTTGAATAAGCGTCTTGAGTTTTTTGAAAAGGATCCAATTAGCTGGAATAATTATCCTCTAGGTGACTTTTATAAAAATCTTCTAAAACTTAAACATAATAACCCTGCCGTTTGGAATGGAGTATGGGGTGGATCTTACCAAAAGGTAATAACATCAGACTCAACTTCGGTATTTGCTTTCACTAGAGTAAAAGATTCAAATACAATCTTTGTTATAACGAATCTTAAAGATGCTCCTGTTAAACTATCTTTAGTTAAAGGGGCTCCAACTGGCCAGTTTACGGAGTTGTTCTCGGGTGGCGTTAAAGATATTAGTGCAAATTCATCCTTTGATTTAAAACCATATGAGTATTTAGTTTTTTATAAGTAACCTGATAATTTGGTTTTAAAGGGGCTCCAACTGGAGCCCTTTTTTTATGATTAAATGAGAGTTTCTCACTCCTGAAAAATGTTACTACGACTATAAACATTGGAATTTTATCAGCGTTTGGATGATGTCTTTAATTGATATATGTCTTCGAATGCAATCTAAAATCATTTTTAATTAAGAATAGAAACTAAACCTTTGTATATTTGAAGAAATTAGCCCCAAAACAAATCATATGGTCTCGATAAATGATATTGCAAAAGCCTTAGGAATTTCAGCCTCCACTGTTTCACGTGCTTTAAAGAGCCATCCAGACATCAGTCTTGAGACGCGCGAGTTGGTTAAGGCATATGCCGCTAAGGTAAACTATAGACCTAACGCATTAGCGCTTAGCCTAAAGAGGCAGAGATCTCAGACAATAGGATTAATCATTCCTGAGATTGTTCATCATTTCTTTTCATCCGTCATTAGTGGTATCGAAGAGTTGGCATACTCAAAAGGTTATCGGTTAATTATATGCCAGTCAAATGAGGATGAGGCTCGAGAGAGAATCAACTTACAGGCGCTTATTGATCATCGGGTTGATGGTATTTTGGTTTCGGTAAGTAAGCACACTGAAAAGTTTGACCATTTTGAGGAAGCGATCAGGGAAGGAATTCCAATAGTTCTTTTTGATAGAGCAGCTGATATGATTAATGCGGATAAGGTTTTGGTAGATGACTATGAGGGTGGTTTGTTGGCTGTAAATCATTTGGTATCCAGAGGGCGAAAAAGGATCATGCATCTGGCTGCACCTGAAGCAATGTCGGTAGGAAGACAACGAAGAAAAGGTTTTATCGATGGACTTAAGTCACATGGAATGGAATCGAACCGAGATTTGATTATCACTTGTGATAGTCGTGAAGGTGTTTTAGCGAATAAAGATTCTATTTTACAATTCGCTTCACAGATTGATGGTATTTTTGCAGTTAACGACAATACAGCAATTTCCGTGATACAGTTGTTAACTAGTCATGGTTATAAAATTCCTGAAGATATTTCTGTTGTCGGTTTTGGCAACGATCCTATTGCTTCATTAGTTTCACCGCGTTTAACTACTGTTGATCAACAGGGGTTTACATTAGGACGACAGGCTGTGGAGGTCTTGATACATCGGCTAGAACGACCTTCCGTTGCTGGTAGCCATCAGACAAGAGTAATTGGCGTAAATCTTCAGGTGAGAGAATCAAGTTAATACTGCAAACCTGTCTCTCTGCACTCCCTCTTAAAGTTAGAGTATCTTGTTGTTTTCCAACTTGGTTTGTCTATTTGAGATAGTTTGAATGGTTATGATTTAGTATATTTGTACTATATCAAAACATGTTCTTATGAGAAGGAATTTGGTGATTTTTTTGGCCCTTATATTTGGGGTAATGTTGAATTTGAAGGCGCAGGTTGTAACATCCACACCATGGTTTCCTGTCGTTTCTGATTCAGTTATAGTTTATTTCGATGCATCAAAGGGGAATGGTGCATTAGAGAATTATTCCGGCGATATTTATGCGCACGCAGGTGTTATAACCAACCTTAGTACATCCTCCTCTGATTGGAGGTATGTCATTGCTGATTGGTCAACCAATCTTCCTAAGGCTTTGCTTAAGCCACTAGGCAATAATTTGTATAAGTTTTCTATTAAGCCAACCATTACAGATTTTTATGCGGTGTCAACGCAAGACACTGTAAAAAAACTTGCATTTGTATTTCGAAATGCTGATGGTTCAAAAGTCGGTCGAAATTCAGATGGTAGTGATATAATGGTTGATGTTTACCCAGAAGGCCTTAAGGCAAAAGTGGTCACCCCTGAAAATGGAGTATTAGTTGCCGGTGGAACAAATATTAATTTTAGGGGGGTATCTAAACAGTCAGACACGCTTTACTTATACTTAAATGATCTACTTCTTGAAAAGACTCCTCTTCACGATCTAACAAGACCAGTTACTGTGACTAATCCTGGAATCAATTGGTTAATAGCTAAAGTAACAAAGGGAGATGAGGTTGAATATGATTCTGTTTATGTATACGTTAGAGGAGGTGTTCCTGTTGCTGATCTTCCCGCAGGAGTTATTCCAGGCATTAATTACAACTCTGATGGTTCGATTACCTTAGTCTTAGCTGATCCGCCAGCACTTAAGTCGTATGTATATCTATTATCTGATTTAAATAATTATATGCCTGATGAAGCTTATCAGATGAATAGAACACTCGATGGGAAGTTTTATTGGATTACCCTCAATAATTTGCCATCGAATAGTGAAATAGGTTATCAATATCTTATCGATGGAACTCTACGTATAGCCGATCCTTATTGTGAAAAGATTCTTGATCCTTGGAATGACTCCTATATCAGTAGTTCAGTTTATCCAGATTTAAAGCCTTATCCACAGGGGAAGACTTCCGGAATTGTTAGTGTCTTTCCAGTAACAAAATCAGAATATCAATGGCAGGTGACCAATTTTAGCCCTATTGCTAAAGAGAAGCTCGTAATTTATGAGTTGCATATAAGAGATTTTGTTAGTACCAGGGCTATTAAAACGGTAATGGATACTTTGGATTATCTGCAGAAGCTCGGCGTAAATGCTATAGAATTGATGCCTATTAATGAGTTTGAAGGAAATGATTCATGGGGGTATAATCCAGCCTTTTATTTTGCAGCTGATAAGGCTTATGGTACAAAAAATGACTATAAAGCATTTATTGATGAGTGTCATAAGAGAGGTATATCGGTCTTCATTGATATGGTTTTAAATCATTCTTATGGACTTTCTCCTCTTGTACAGATGTATTTTGATGCTCAATCAGGGACAGATGGTGCTCCTTCTGCTGATAATCCTTGGTATAATCAATCCTGTCCGCATCCACCTTATTGCTGGGGGTATGATTTTAATCATGAAAGTGATTATACTAAAGAGTTTATTGATAGGGTAAATGCATATTGGTTAACTGAGTATAACGTTGATGGTTTTCGCTTTGATTTTACAAAGGGTTTCACTAATAAAGCAGGAGATGGAATGGCATATGATGCTTCACGTATTGCAATTCTTAAAAGAATGGCAAATCAGATATGGAGTGTAAAGCCAGAGGCTGTTGTTATATTGGAACACCTTACTGTTAATACCGAAGAGAAAGAACTTAGTGCGGCTGGGATGATGCTATGGGGAAATATGAATTATAATTATACTCAAGCAGCAATGAGTAAGATTAGTAGTAGCAATATCGCTAATATCTCTTATAAAAGTTCTGCTCGCAATTGGGCCGAGCCACACTTGGTTGGATATATGGAGAGCCATGATGAAGAACGTTTAATGTATAACTGTTTGACAGCAGGAAATGACTCTTTGTCTTCTTATTCTATTAAAGATCAAAAGATTGCTCTTGAGCGAATGGCCTTAAATGCAGCTTTTTTCTTGACTGTTCCGGGTCCAAAGATGATATGGCAATTTGGAGAGCTTGGTTATGATGTTAGCATTAACTATGATTGTCGGGTTTGCCCTAAGCCATTACATTGGGAGTATAAGGATGATTTTTATCGGAATTTTTTATACAATGTATATTCAACGTTCAACAAATTGAGAATGGATTATCCTGTTTTCTCTACAACTGACTTTGATGTTAAGGGCACAGGTTCTGTTAAACAGATTGTATTGAGAGATAATTCGATGGATGTAGTAGTGGTAGGTAACTTTGGAATAACAAATCGAACAGCAAGCCCACTTTTTACACAGGATGGTAAGTGGTATGAATTTACTAAAAATGATTCTATTGAGGTAACAGCCGGGTCAACGAAAATTGAGCTAAAAGCTGGCGAGTTTAAGCTTTACTCTACTTCTAGGATAGTGAATAATGGGCTAAATATTGGGTTAGAAGAGCCGATTAGGGCAACCGAGGTAAAGTTATATCCAAATCCAACCAATGGTAAAATCAATGTCGAAGTTGATCTAAATAGAGCCTCATCGGTTGTTTTTACAGTGTATGATTTAAGTGGGAAAATGATAATCCAGACGGATCGTTATTGTCAAGCAGGAGTGAACTTGGTTCAAATTCAAGTTTCAAATCTATCCCCTGGCTTATATATCTTACGAGGAAGTTCAAATCAGCAGCAGTTTACTAGTAAGTTCTCGATATCCTACTAGGGTTTATTTATAAATTCGAAAGCGGGGGATTAATTAAAGTCTCCCGCTTTTTTAATGATTTCGGTCGAGGTTTAAGATTTATAAGCAGAAGTTTATGAAAAAAAGGAAGAGTTCTAAATGCTCTTCCTGTTCCGAAACTAATAAAACAATTCCGCTAACTTTTCTTTGATAAATTTGTGGTCTTTCTACACCACATCATGTTTACTAAAAAAAACTCCAAACCGCTTCTGGTGTGTATTTACGGTGTAAAGTAACTTCCTTTTTTTTGTTTTTCAAAGTTTTTTTTAATCGAATAAAATAAAACATAAGAAAAAGTGATTTTCTAATCTGTTTGCGTTGTGATTTAGAGGATGGAGTCTAAGGAGGGATTATCAAATTTGTGAAATTTTTAAGAACTCTTATTAAACTAGAATAGGAACAGACTCGTTTGTTTGTCACTTTTTTCTTTGGTTGATAAGGCTATTTATTACCTCCCAGAACTCAGCTAATTGAATAGGCTTATGAATTACATTATCACATCCGGCCTTAAGAGCGATATCAGCTTCAGAAGAGCTTGCGAAAGCGGTTTGAACCAGGATAGGGAGGAAGGGTTGTTCTATTCTAATCAGTCGGGCAGCAGTATAACCATCCATAACTGGCATTTGTACATCCATAATCACCAGATCAATATTTGGATTTTCCTTTACTTTCTTTATAGCTTCTTCTCCATTTTTGACCCATATAATTTTAGCCCCCGTTTTATTTAAGAGAGAATTGATAAATGAGAAGTTGTCATCAACATCTTCAGCTACCAAGATCGTGTTCTTTGATAGGTTTGGTATTGGAATATCAGGAAGTTTTGTCCCGTCCCAAATCGTAGGGCTAATCCATTCAACATCTAGTGCGATATAGATAACGGCCCCTTTTTCTTTTAGTTGATCTCCCCAAATCTTCCCGTTAAGTTTATTAATTAGAATTTTTGCAATGGCAAGGCTTAGTCCGGTATCAGAGAGCCGTTGACCATAAGCCTCTTCGAGGGGTCTTTCGATACCTTGAACCACTGCCAGCTGCTGAGGTGAGATCTTTAGTCCGTAGTTGGTGAAAGTTATGAGAAGTTTTTTATCCTCAGTTTTTCTCCACTCTACTTCTATACGTCCATCAAGACTATTTCTGATGGAGTTTTGTATGATTTGAGTAATGGCTTTTAAGAATAGTTGTGCATCAAGACTTACAAGAAAATCAGTGTTATTTGGGGAATGAGTAGTAATAGACAAGTTTACATTTTCGGCTGGGATCGCATTCGAACATTTGTTAATTACCTCATTAATCAGGGTGTTGATATTAACTGGCGTCGGATAGGGTCTGATTTCCTCAGAATGAAGATTGCTAAATTCAATAACGTTATCTATATAGTAAATTAAATCATTGGTAGTACTAGTAACTGAGTTAAGCCATTGCCCTCTTAATTCATGAGGGGCGGTAATCTGCCAATTTTGTAAAACAGATAAAATAGACTTTATAGGAGATTTAATATCATTTGAAACATTTGATAAGAACACTGACTTTTGTCTTTCCGATTCTTCTGCTTTAATAATTGATTCATTCAGTTTCTTTTTTATCTCCATCTCTTTAGAGATATTGACTAAGAAAATGGCAACTAGATGAACATTATCGATAATTATGGCGTGGAAAGTTGCTCTCGTAAAAATTGTTTTCCCAGATAGGGATCTCAGCTGAATTTCAGTTATAAGCTTACCTCCTTGAAGAATAAAGTCAATATGCTGATAGATTCTTGATTTGTCTTCAGAGGATAGGAGAATGGATAATGGTTTTAGGTTAAGGTCTTCGGTAGTATATTCAAGAAATTTATATAAACCATTATTAGCTTGATTTATTATGAATTTTTCATCAACAATAATAAGACCTGCTTCGAAAAGATTGAGTATAGAAAAATCAGAAAGTCCTTTGTGGGCAGCCATGTTATTGGTCTCAATAGCTTCATTTAGCATTTTAGAAAGGGATAGTATCTCTGTTTTAAGCCGAGATATTTTGGCTAGCTTATTGTAAATATAGAAGATCAAGAGGATAAGTAATAGTGGAATTCCTCCATAAAGTGCTATGTTTGTCCAGTAATTGACATTAGAAGACTCACTCTTCTCTAGTTTTTTTTCGAATTCATCATAGATAGCCGATGTTAGCAAGGTTGAATTCGATTTGGTTGCAACTTCAACATAATCAAAGTTTTCTTCGTAGTATTGTCTTGCCATCTCGTTTTTTCCCCAGCTGAGATAAAGTTGAATAAGATGGCGATGAGCTTTTTGAATTAAGATTTGATGGTCAATTTTCAGGGCAAATTTCAAACCTATTAGAAGGTTTTCTTCAGCATTTGGAAAATCGTTTCTTTTTAAGTAAGATGTTCCAATGTTTATATATGAGCTACTGATATTTGAATATCTACCTGATTTTTTTCGAACATCAAGAGCCAGCTGATTGTAATAAAGCACCGAATCCCAGTTGTCTAAGCGAGAATATAGGTGAGCAATACGTGTTTCCAGGTGAGATTCCTGTCCCTCATTTTTTATTTCTTTAGCAACTTTCAAAGCTTGAAGGCTAAGAGAGAGACTCAATCTCTCTTTAGATTCAGCAAAGGCCGTTTCACTTTTGGAGATCAAGGCAAAAAGAAGAAATAGTTTATCTTTATGCTTGCGAAACTCATCTTCAAGCATAGAAATAGTTTTGTGGGTATTTGGGTAGTCATTTTGAGCTATGTAGGAACGAGCAATGCCAAGCAGGATTCTTGCTTTAGTAGGACCATCTTTAGGTGTAGTAGCAAGATCGAGCGCACGAAAGAGATTTTCACGTCCTTTCTCCTCTTTACCAATCATGACCATAATGCTTCCGAGTGTTATATAGGCTTGTAGTTGTTTTTCTCGATTTTGTGTCTTATTGTAGAAAATGAGGGCTGACATTATCTTTTCTACTGATCTATCAAAAACTTGGAGGTTTCTATAGATGAAACCATAAAGTAAATTGCAATCAGCAATTCCTTTTTCGTCTTTTTCTTTAGAGTATAGTTCAAGGGCCTTGTCATGAAGTTCCCTGGCTTTGGGATAATTAGATTGAAGCATGTTTGAGGTACCCATTCGAAGATAGGCATCAGCCTTTCTCGAATCATTATCAAGTTGTTCTGCAACTTCTAACATTCTAACTGCATAAGTAAGGGCTAAAGTATCTTCAACTTCAAGCAACGAATCGACCGACCTTTTCAATTTTTCAAAACGTTTAGCAGGAGTTGTATGCTCACTAAAAAGCATATCATCCTGTGCGAACAGCGATGAAGTGCAGATAAGTATAACAAAAACAAGAAAAACTCTTGCACGAAACATAATGAAAACTATCATATTTCTCTCTACTACCTAGCAAATACCACTCATCGAGTAAAATGCTGTATAGTCTATGCTAAAATAGGTATTTTATCAGTTCAATATCAAATTATGAGGCCATTTTTTTGCAATCGTATACCTCTGAAAAGAAACTGTATAAAAAAATGGGTATTCTGTGTTTTCTTTATGTTAATAACTTTCTGCTTATAAATTGAATATCATATGGATATTTTCCTTTTATCAGGGATGACGAGTGATTAGATATGGAGAAGGAGCGAAGGGGAAAGAGAGAGGAGATGATAAGCATAATGTTTACAAGGATCCTGCTTCCATGGTAGAAATTCAAAAATATTAACCACCTGATTGATGTTAACTATTTGTTTATTAGTTGTTAAACGGGGAAAAGTTGAATGTAATACTTCTTGATAGGTTGATGAGGGAAGGGGTGTCTTGAAAAAAAAAGTATGATTTGTAATCTTTTTTCATTTAGAACTCCTTGTTTTTGATGAAAATTCTAACTTTGCTAGCGAATGTTTTCTCTATTATTAATACAATTTAATTTATAGTTATGATGAGACGTAATGTAGTTATTATCGGTGCAGCCGGTCGTGATTTTCACAATTTCAATACTTTCTATCGTGGAAAGTCTGAGTACAATGTTGTTGCTTTTACAGCAGCACAGATTCCTGATATTGATGGTAGGAAATACCCAGCTGAGTTAGCCGGTTCAGATCTATATCCTCAAGGTATTCCCATTTTAGCAGAAGAGAAACTTCCTGAATTGATTAAAGAACTGAATGTTCATGATTGCGTTTTTGCTTACAGCGATGTTCCTTATCAACGCTTGATGAATATTAGCTCAATTGTTAATGCAGCAGGAGCTAACTTCGTTCTTTTAGGACCAGCAGAGACCATGATAAAGAGCACCAAGCCAGTCATCGCAGTTGGTGCCACCCGCACAGGATGTGGAAAGAGCCAGACCTCACGTCGCATTATTGAGATATTAATGGCACAGGGGTTAAAGGTTGTGGCTGTTCGTCACCCGATGCCTTATGGTGATTTAGTTGCTCAAAAGGTTCAACGTTTTGCTACCGTAGAGGATCTAAAGAAACATAAATGTACTATTGAAGAGATGGAAGAGTATGAACCACATGTAGTTCGTGGTAACGTCATTTATGCTGGTGTTGACTATGAGGCCATCCTTCGTGCTGCTGAAAATGATCCTGATGGATGCGATATCGTATTATGGGATGGTGGTAATAATGACTTTCCATTTTATAAACCCGACCTATTTGTTGGTGTAGCCGATCCTCATCGTCCAGGTGCAGAAGTTAGTTACTATCCAGGTGAAGTGGTTGCAAGAATGTCTGATGTTATTGTTATAAATAAAATTGACAGTGCTTGTATCGAGAATATCCAAAAGGTACGCGACAATATTGCTCGTATTAATCCTAAGGCTATCGTCATCGATGGAGCTTCTCCATTAACAGTTGACCAGCCTGAACTTATTCGTGGTCGTCGTGCATTAGTCATTGAAGATGGTCCAACATTAACCCACGGTGAGATGCGCATTGGCGCAGGAACGGTAGCTGCAAACAAATATGGGGCTTCTGAACTTGTCGATCCAAGAAACTATGCAGTTGGTAAACTTGCTGAGACTTTCAGAATTTATCCTAATATTGGTACTTTACTTCCAGCAATGGGTTATGGAGATCAACAGGTAAAAGACCTTGAGACAACCATTAAGAACACTCCTTGTGATGTTGTAGTCATTGCTACTCCCATCGATTTAAAGAGAATTGTAAATATTGATAAACCCACTGTTAAAGTAGGTTATGATCTTCAAGAAATCGGCTATCCTAATCTAGATGTTGTTTTATGCGACTTCCTGGCAAAAATGAACATTAAGAAAAAAGGTGGTTGCGGTTGTTGCTAATCTTTTTAAAAAGGCGGCTTTAGTCGCCTTTTTTTTTGTCTGTTTTTTTGTAACATAACTTTCTCGTTGAATTAACTTTATACCAACATATATATTACTTAGATGAAAAACCGTAGTCTTGTTTCAATTACAGATTTCAGCCGTGAGGAGTATCTTAAAATTCTTGATCGGGCTGTTGAATTTGAGAAAAATCCTAATCAAAGAATTCTTCAGGGCAAAGTAGTTGCTACATTATTCTTTGAACCATCAACAAGAACTCGTCTCAGCTTTGAAAGTGCTGTTAACAGATTAGGTGGACGTGTTATTGGTTTCTCCGATGCTTCTAGTTCCAGTACATCAAAAGGAGAGTCTCTTAAAGATACTATCCTTACAGTAAGTAACTATAGCGATCTCATTGTTATGAGACATCCTATTGAAGGATCTGCTCGCTGGGCTTCTGAAGTGGCTTCTATTCCCGTTATCAACGCGGGTGATGGAGCTAATCAGCATCCAACCCAATGCCTTCTCGACCTCTATACTATAAGACAAACTCAAGGAACCCTTGAAAACCTGAATATCGTTTTTGTAGGTGACCTTAAGTATGGACGAACTGTTCACTCTTTAGTTCAGGCTCTTACTAACTTCAATGCAACATTTCATTTTGTTTCGCCTACTGAGCTTAAGTTACCCTCTAGCGTGAAAATTTACATTAAGGAGAAAAAACTCGAATATTATCAGTATACAGATATTAATGAGGCTATTCAAAAAGCTGATATCCTTTATATGACACGCATTCAACGCGAGAGATTCTCTGATGTAATGGAGTATGAAAGAGTTAAAAACTCATATATCCTTAATGCGGATATGCTCAATGGAACTAAAGATAACCTCAGAATCTTACATCCACTACCACGTGTCAATGAAATCAGTACCGATGTCGATGCTAGCCCTAAAGCCTACTATTTTCAACAAGCTCTTAATGGGGTCTTTGTTAGACAGGCACTAATGGCAAGTATTCTCGGACTATAATTTCTCTTTTTGAATTTTTAATACTCAATTATCATGACTGAACAGCCTAGAAAAGAATTAGTGGTATCAGCTATCGAAAATGGTACCGTAATCGATCATATCCCCTCCGCAAATGTTTTCCAAGTAATGAAGATTCTTGGTCTAGATAAAACCGAAAACCAGGTTCTTTTTGGAACAAACCTCGAAAGCCGTAAATATGGTTTTAAAGGGATTATCAAAGTAAGAAATCAGTTCTTCGAAGATAGAGAGATCAATAAAATTTCCTTAGTAGCTCCTAACGCTACACTGATTGTAATTAGAGATTTTAACATAGTAGAAAAAAGACATGTTCAAGTCCCTGATAAAATCGAAAGTATGGTTAAATGCTTTAATCCTAAATGCATTACCAATCATGAGGCAATTCCCACCCGTTTTAAGGTAGTTGATAAAGAGGACTTAAAACTTTTGTGTCACTATTGCGAGAAGATTACTAAAAAAGAAAACGTTCAGTTCATTTAGTTTCCCGCAGTTCGTTAATGAGGCCTCTTTTAGTCAGTGTTTTCTTAAAAGAGGCCTCTTTGTTTTCCGTTTTTCTAACTTGAATGTTGGTATTCTTTTTGATGTAAAAATGACTCCTCTGTTATTAACGACTTAAATGTATTATGATGGAAATTGAAAAAGACGTCAAGTTAAAGTATCCTCTAAACTATTTTCTTAAACTGATTTTTGATAACAATATTGACCAATCAATTCGAAAAGCCTCGGTTCAGAACCTTTTTGATCAATATGATGTCCCATCAGGCGATTTTCAGGTTAAAATATCTGAAAGTGAGCGATTTATTACATTTACGGTTCAGGTACTCATAATTAATGAAGAGGTATTCTCTTTACTCTATTCTGGACTAAAATCATTGCCTGGTTTACGATTTGCCGTTTAATAGATTTGGTGAATGTTTATCCGAAAACGGATAATTATCCGAAATAGTAATATATTTTTGTAAGTAGCTGAATAAGTTATTGTTATAAGATGGAGAGATGAGGCTTAAAAAAAAAATCTCCTAAATCGGTTATTGATTTTAGTCAGAAAGAAATTGTTGTAGGGCTTTCATTTTGAAAATCAGTAAATTAATAGTTTTGGCACGTTATTTGACTTAAATGTTTCAGCTGTTGCAGGTTTCTAAAACCTGGAATTACCAAACTAAACTCTCTTTACCTACTTTTCATTAGTTGTTTTTGTTGTTTTAAGTTTACTAAGTACTTTTTGATTACTTTTTCCGGTATGCAGGGATGCATCCCGGTTTTTTTATGCCTAAATTTACTAATTATATATATTGCACTATGGATACAACAAATGCTGTTTTAGAAACTATTAAACAGAATGGAAAGCCAATGAAGGCTGGGGAGATTGCTACTGCCTCTGGTCTAGAAAAGAAGGATGTTGAAAAAGCGATTAAAACGCTCGTTAAGGAGGAAAAACTTCACTCTCCGGTTCGTTGCTTCTACGATATTAAGAAGTAAAAAAAAAGGAGAATTTTCAACAATGGAAATTCTCCTTTTTACTTTGCACTAAAGAGGCTCTCTGTTTGTTATTGAACATCAAAATAAAACACAGAGTTTAAGGTCTCTTATTCTTATTCTCATCTGAAAGGAGTGGAGGATTATTGTAATAACTTGTGGATTGAGTCCTCTTTGTTACTAATGCCCCTCCCAATTATGAATTGAACTTATTGCACTCTAACTGCTTTGAATGACCAATTCCGTAGAAAACTAATCACCTTTTTCTCATCATAACCTTCACCTGATTCGAGTAGTCCTGAATCTTGAATGTGTAATAACGTACCTCTTTCATTCACTACAGCTAAAACTGGAAACCCAAAACGGGCAGGCGATCCAATACGCTTTAATGCTTCAGGATTTTTATTTTCTTTACTGTAATTAAGTTTTACAACGACATAATCAGCTTTGATTAAAGAATCAATGGTTTTGTTTTCATGTATATATCTGTTAAGTTTCATACACCATGAGCACCAATTTCCGCCAACAAAAACTAATATGTGTTTTTGCGAACCTTGGACTGATTGTATTGCCTCATTAAGTTGCTTTAGTCCATCAATAGTAGGGTCATACTTTAAGTCATCTGTTAAGGCTTCCTGTCCATTTACGGACAAACAGTAAATAAGGGAAATACATAAAGTAAGAAGTGCTTTTGTTATTAGATTCTTCATATGGAAATAATTTATTTGATCAAAATTATAAAAATTATAGGCTATTTTCGTCGATATCCTATCTAAGTCTTCTATGGTTTTATAGTTTCCTTGTCTATTAGACAAGCTTTATGAAGTAACACTGGCTTAAATTTGGGTTGAATTCATAAGTGTACTTATAATAATGGGGAATTATTCTTAAGAGACTAAATATTAGTCTGCTTTAAGGAAAAGCCATGCGTTCCAATAATTTCACTTTGAGAATGATAATGTGGTGTTATATAGCTAACTAAGTCTGCCTTTTCAAGGTTTAATTTCCCGTTAGGCTCTAAAAATTGTTCATCAACAATGATTTCTATGATTTCACCAATAAACATCGTGTGGGTTCCTAAATTCACCTTTTGGTATAACTTGCAACACATGCTAACCGGTGATTCTTTTATATAAGGTATATTGTTATTTCCCCATTCTATCGGAGTTAAATTAGTTGCTTCGAATTTATTAAGTTCATGACCAGATTTTAATCCACAAAAATCTGCTGCCTTCAGGATCTCTTTGTTAACTAGGTTAACAATAAAAGTACCGGAAGCATCAATTAGTTTATAGGAGTGCCTTTCTGGTCTAATTGAAATTGAAACCATTGGAGGATCACTGTTAACTATTCCAGCCCATGCAATAGTTATCAAATTAGGGGTGATCATCGTTCCGCACGATACAAGAACCAAAGGAGCTGGAAATAGATAGGGTAGAGGTTTTGGGCTCTGAATTTTCATGAGATGGACTATTTGTTATTAGCCAACCAATTTATAGAAAAAAGTTGAAAGAATCTTAGACTCTCTCTTGCTCAATCTTAAGTAACTCAATTTTGGGAGAAGGGATTATGTAGAACCTTAGGAGACCTTGATCTAAACATTAATAATTAGTTAGTTGTGGGTAATGGTCTAAATGGTTCATTGTTAATCTCACAAGTAGTTAGCATATTTACTCTCTGCAACTGAATTTTCTAAGTCACATTCACTGATAAGATTTGTAGTATAAAGGGCGTTTTTAGATGGACAACTACGTTAGGAATCTTATCTTTGCAGATAATTAAAAGTTTCATTCAATTTTAAGCTACATGCAGGAATCGATTCTAATTTTAGATTTTGGGTCGCAGTATACACAGCTGATTGCCAGAAGAGTAAGAGAACTAAATGTCTATTGCGAAATTCATCCTTGGGATCATGTCCCTAGTGATTTGCAAGGGATCAAAGGTGTAATCTTATCTGGAAGTCCGTTTTCTGTTAGAGATACTGCATCACCTCGGCCCAATTTAGAGGGGATAAAGGGGGTATTACCTGTATTAGCAGTTTGTTATGGTGCGCAATTGTTGGCTCAAACCAATGGTGGCGAAGTTGCCCCATCAAAAATACGTGAGTATGGACGAGCTAATCTTCAGTATATTGATTTAAGTAATGACCTGCTAAAAGGCATGAGTGCTGGATGTCAAGTTTGGATGTCTCATGGTGATACTATTTTGAATATTCCATCTGAATTTGAGATTGTAGCCAGTACAAATGATGTTAAAGTAGCCGGATATCAAATAAGAGGAGAAAAGACTTGGGGAATACAGTTTCATCCAGAAGTATATCATTCTACAGAAGGGATGGTTTTACTAGAGAACTTTGTTAAAAAGATTTCCGGTTGTTCTGGTACATGGACACCAGGAAGTTTTATCGACAATACAGTGAGTTTTCTCCAAGAGACCATTGGAAAAGAGAAGGTTGTATTAGGATTATCTGGTGGGGTAGATTCATCGGTAGCTGCTATGTTATTACATAAGGCCATTGGGAAGCAACTTCACTGTATTTTTGTCGACAATGGGTTATTAAGGAAAAACGAGTTTAATCAAGTTTTAGAATCATATCAACATTTAGGTTTAAATGTTAAAGGTGTAGATGCTTCTCAACGTTTTTACGAGGCCTTAAAAGGACTTACTGAACCTGAAGCAAAGAGGAAGGCAATCGGTAAAACTTTTATCGATGTTTTTGATGATGAATCGCATAAAATACAGGATGTAAAATGGTTAGCTCAGGGTACGATTTACCCTGATGTGATTGAATCCATTTCGGTCAAAGGGCCTAGTGCAACCATTAAGTCTCATCATAATGTTGGTGGATTACCCGACTATATGAAGTTAAAAATCGTAGAGCCTTTGAAATCATTGTTTAAAGATGAAGTTCGTCGGGTTGGTAAAGCTTTAGGGTTAAGTGATAAATTACTTGGACGGCATCCTTTTCCTGGTCCAGGATTAGGTATAAGAATTCTTGGGGAGGTGACAGCCGAAAAGGTTTCAGTCTTACAAGAGGCAGATGCCATTTTCATTGAATCCCTACGAATGGCAAACTTATATGATAAGGTATGGCAGGCTGGGGTTATTCTATTACCCGTTCAATCAGTAGGTGTTATGGGAGATGAACGAACCTATGAAAATGTGGTAGCACTAAGAGCTGTTAGTTCAACCGATGGTATGACTGCTGATTGGGTTCACCTTCCTTGGGATTTCTTGAGTAGAGTATCAAATGATATTATCAATAGAGTCAAGGGTGTGAATCGTGTCGTTTATGATATCAGCTCAAAACCCCCTGCAACTATTGAATGGGAATAGGATTCTAACTGAAATATTACAGATATGCTAAGAAAAACAGCATTAAGTACCATTTTTTTGTTTTGTCTATTTGTTCTCTTTGGTCAAGAGGTAAGTGTATCTCCTGTTATAAAACAAGAGAATGGTAAAACATATTATATTCACACTATACAGAAAGGTGAAACACTATATTCCATCTCTAAAGCATATAAAGTATCAGTAGATGAGATTATTATGCTAAATCCACAGGTTCAGGATGGATTAAAAGTTTACCAAGAAATCAAGATTGAGAGAAAGGGTTCAACCGAGGAAAGGGTTCAACCTTCTTCAAATGCTTCATATGTGAATCATATAGTAAGAGCAAATGAGACTCTTGAATCTATCGCAAAAGTTTATGGTGTTTCTGTAGGTGTTATTCGAAACACAAATCCTCATATCATTATGCCTTTACAAAAGGATCAGATATTGAGAATTCCTCTTGATTTTAATGTCGATAACACTAAACCATCTCCATCTCGTGAATTCCATATTGTAAAATCTAAAGAGACTATTTATGGTATTGCTAGACAGTATTCTATAACGCCAGATCTGCTTAGACAAGCAAATCCAAATTTAACCTCAATAAGACCTGGAGATACTCTTTTTCTTCCTTCCAAAGAAACAAATCTTCCAGCTACAAGCAATGGATCACAAGTTGAGGTCAAAAGAATTAAGCATGTCGTTGAGTCTAAAGAGACCCTTTTTGGAATTGCCCGAAAATATGGAGTTTCAGTTAATGAAATAAAGGATGCTAATCCAAATCTTTCTGATGGTTTAAATATTGGTCAAGTAATTAATATTCCTGATTCTACAGGTCATAATGGATTTATAATACATAAAGCATCTAAAGATGAGGATATTAGTGATATTGCTGATAACTATAAAGTTGACAAAAAGGTTCTCGCATCCCTCAATCCAGGAGTGGGGCGGAAAGTGAATCCTTCTGAGTCTGTTCGTATTCCTGTAGAAGGTAAAAATGTTGCGGTTAATCGGGGCAATTGCGATCGAGGTGATTTCAAAGAGGATACTTTTACAATTTCTCTTTTGATTCCTCTTTCCTTATCTCAAGTTGATAGTGCTTGGAATGAAAAAGATGGAAACTTATCCTCATTTCGTTTTCTAAGTTTCTATGAAGGAATGTTGGTTGCTCTTGATTCCCTAAGGCAAGAAGGCGCAAATATTAACCTTAGAGTCTATGATATACCTAAAGATAATCCGGTACTTAGCAAAGTATTGCAAAAGCCAGAACTTAAAGAGTCTGACTTGATTATAGGACTGCTGTTTGCTGATGATTTCGAGAAGGCAGCTAAGTTTGCTAAGCAGAATAATATCCCTATTGTTAATCCATTATCCAGACGAAGGGATGTTATAAATGATAATCAGTGGGTCATTAAAGTATTTCCTGATAAGGTTTCTCAACAAGAGATGCTCGTTAGAATTTTTGATCAAACTTCTAATAACCAGGTTTATATAGTTAGGGCTAATAAGTTTCAATCAGCTGACTTTTCTAATTCTCTATACAAGAGATTGAAAGAGTATGATAAAATAGATCCTAATCGATTCACTAGAATAAAGATGGTGGTGGATTCGGTAAGCTGGGTAAAGCAAAAAAGTCAAAATGATGAGAATCCAACTATTTTTGTTATTGCTGAGAATCCTGCCTATGTTATGGATTTTTTAAGAAAAATGGGGCAAGGAGCGGTTAATGGAAAGATTAGGATCATCGGGCTGCCAAATTGGCAAGATATTGATAAGTTGGAAGTTGGGTTAATTGATAAGTTGAATTTTCATTTTCTATCGCCCTATTTAGTTGATTACAAGAATGAAAGTGTTAAAGGATTTATCAGTACCTTTAGGAGTCGTTTTGCCGCTGAACCTGATGAGTTGGCTTATTCGGGTTTTGATTTAACTTGGTTCTTTATGCATTCTATGATTCAGTTTGGAGATAGTTACATTGACTGTCTGAACAGCACTCGTGTAAAATGCATCTTGTCAGCCTACGATTTTGAAAAGAGTCCCAATAAAGGATTTGAGAATAGATTCTGGAATATTTATCATGTTGAGCAATTTAAACCTGTGATTATTAACAGGTAACTTTTTATAATAGGATACCACAAAGACCATTATGGTCTTATTCAACACATTAAACCAGTCATATAATGAAAAATACTGCTTTTACAAAGTTCCATGAGGCACTTGGAGCAAAGATGGTTCCCTTCGCCGGTTATAATATGCCGGTACAGTATGAAGGTCTTATTGCTGAGCATCTGACCGTTAGATCAGGTGTAGGCGTGTTTGATGTATCGCATATGGGTGAGTTTTGGGTTAAAGGCCCAAAGGCTTTTAATTTTGTGCAGTATGTAACATCTAATGATGTTTCAAAACTTACTGATGGTAAAGTTCAATACTCATGTTTTCCCAACGGAAAGGGTGGAATAGTTGATGATTTATTAGTATATCGAATTAATGAGGAGACCTATCTGCTCGTTGTAAACGCCGCTAATATCGATAAAGATTGGGCTTGGTGCACTTTGCAAGCTGAAAAGTTCGGTTTAACTATCGGAAAAGAGCTTTATAATGCATCAGACGAGATCGCTCAGTTGGCCGTTCAAGGTCCGATGGCTTTGAAAGCTATGCAGAAACTGACCAGTACTACTATAACCGATATGGAGTATTATACTTTTAAGAAGGTTGATTTTGCTGGAGTAAAAGACGTTATTCTTTCCACTACAGGTTATACGGGTTCAGGTGGTTGTGAAATTTACATGGCCAATGAAGATGCCGATAAAATTTGGAAAGCCGTTTTTGAGGCTGGTGAGGAGTTTGGCATCAAACCTATCGGCTTAGGTGCAAGAGATACTTTACGTTTAGAAATGGCTTTCTGTTTATATGGAAATGATATTAATGACACTACATCTCCACTTGAAGCTGGCTTAGGTTGGATTACTAAGTTTACTCCTGAAAAGAATTTTGTTGATAAAGAGTTTCTTCTCAAACAAAAGGAAGAGGGTTTAACCCGTAAACTTATTGGATTTGAGATGATCGATAGAGGTATTCCTCGTCAACATTATCTCATTAATGATGCTCAAGGTAATGTTATTGGAGAGGTTACCAGCGGCACGCAAGCTCCTTCTTTAAATAAAGCAATCGGAATGGGTTATGTAAATATAGCTAACTCAAAGGCTGATACTGAAATTTATATCGATATCAGAGGTAAAAAGTTGTTAGCTAAGGTTGTTAAAACCCCTTTCTACAAAGGCTAACCGGGTTTACTATATACGTTTAGTAGCCCGGCAATTGCGCTGGGCTACTTTTTTATTTTAAGATCATGATAAGACAATTTGATTTTGAGACCGTTTTTGAGCGATCGGGCACTCGGTGTGTGAAGTATGATATGCGCGATGCCATTTTTGGAAATACTAAGGTTATCCCAATGTGGGTTGCTGATATGGATTTTCCTTCTCCTCCGTTTATAATTGATGCTTTAAAGAAAAGGTTAAATCACCCGATTCTTGGTTATACTTTTCGTGATTCTGATTTCGCAACAGTTCTAAGACTATGGCTCGCTAGGCATCATAATTTAAGTATTGAGAATGGATGGGTTCAGTTCGTGTCTGGTGTGGTACCAGGTTTGGTATATTCCGTTCTAAGCTATAGTAATACCGGTGATAAAATTATAATTCAACCTCCTGTATATACACCTTTTTTTGAAAGTATTAAAGACCACGATCGAATTATCCTTGAAAATCCTCTTATAAAAGATGAAGATGGATATTATACAATGAACTTTGAGGATTTGGAGGAGAAGGCTAAAGAGGCAACGATGATAATCATTAGTAACCCTCATAATCCTATTGGTCGGTCATGGAAACCAGATGAGTTGAAAAGACTAGGCGAAATTGCTTTGAGACATAAACTAGTGGTCATCTCAGATGAGATTCATTCTGATCTTGTACTTCCTGGTGCTAAACATACTCCTTTCATAAGTGTCGATGAGCGATTTAAGGAAATTGCAGTTACCTTTTATGCTCCAAGCAAAACGTTTAACCTTGCAGGGATGTCTACTAGTGCTGTTGTGATTCCTGATGAAAGGCTTAGAGGGGCTTATGATAAGACTCTTCA
The DNA here is from genome assembly GCA_964444785.1 of uncultured Bacteroidales bacterium. Taxonomy (GTDB): domain Bacteria; phylum Bacteroidota; class Bacteroidia; order Bacteroidales; family TTA-H9; genus JAJTBW01. The sequence goes on from CAYUII010000015.1 coordinate 50,716, forward strand.
GAAATTTCATGCCTGGCTTGGTAATCTAATGGGACTAGAGACCTATTTGGTAGCTTATAAAGAGGGAGATGGCTGGTTAGATGAGTTATTATCTGTTTTAGATGAGAATAGGCGTATTATACATGAGTTTGTTAAAAAGTATAATGACAAACTTAGTCTTAATGGCCCTGAAGCAACTTACATGGCTTGGATTGATTTTTCTAAAGTCGGTTTTAATGATGATGAATTGAAAAACTGGCTGATTAATAAGGTAGGTCTTGGATTGAATCATGGATTGGGATTTGGAACCGGTGGAGATGGCTTTCAACGTCTCAATTTTGCTTGCCCAAGGGCTACTCTTGAAAAAGCATTATCGATGTTGTCATTAGAGCTGGATAAACTAGAATAAGATGGAACAAAAAGCAGTGATATTTGACTTAGATGGATTATTGATAGATTCTGAACCGATTTGGGAGGAGTCAGAGCAATCGGTATTTAAAAGGTATGAGGTAAATGTACTGATGGAATGGTGCCATCAAATAAAAGGGAATCGGGTTGATGAAGCTGTAAAATCAATAATAAGGTTATCAAATCGAAGTGATCTGGATGCATTGATTATTGAACAACAAATTGTTGCAGAAGTTATAAGGTTAATTGGACTAAAAGCAAAGGGGATGCCAGGCTACATGTACATTCTTCATTTCTTTAAATCCAGAGGATGGTTAGTTTCCCTGGCTTCTGCAAGTAAGATGCCTGTTATTGAGGCTGCTTTAGCCAAACTAGGGTGTTCTGCTCTTTTCGATGAAATCCACTCCGCTGAGTTCGAAGAATTCGGAAAACCTCATCCGGCAGTATTCCTTACTACGGCTGATAAGCTTGGGGTAAAACCTCAAAACTGTTTGGTATTTGAAGACTCAATAAATGGGATGATCGCAGGAAAAGCTGCCCGGATGAAAGTTGTTGCAATTCCTCCTGTCGAACTTATAAATGATGTTAGATATTCATTAGCTGATGCAACCTTGCCAACTTTATTGGCGTTTAAAGAGATGAATTTAGTTAAACTGGCTATGCAATAGTACTATCATTTTATTATAATGCCTTAATTAAGAGCTATTATGGCCTTGATCCATTTGGCTCTTATTATTATTTATATTATAATGAGAAGTGAGTTGTGCTTGCTATTGCCGTATATTGGGAGTTGGGCAATTTGATCGGGACACATTTGATACACTTCTTATTTCTCCCGGACATCTATAACAAATATAAAATTCAAAGCGATTGATCGTGAATATAAACCTAAGGATTTATGGTAATAACTGTTTTCCAAATCAACTTCGATCAACTGTTCAAGGGAGCCTGGTTACTCATTGTAAGTTTGTTGGAATTGTATCGTTATAAACAACCCGGCAATTTCAAATCCAATAGTAATTAGGGTAGGAACTCTGCCAGCTCCAAAACAAATAAAACATAATTAGGGTGATCTGATTGGAATTTGGCTAGCCTGAATTAAAAAAGTAAATCTAGATTAGTTACAGGAATGCAGAGAATTGAAAAAATCTGAAATCCTATTTAGAAGCAGTATTTCAATTTGTTATGGTTATCGACTTCTATTAGGTAGTCCATTTGAGAAGTTAAGGAATCATTAAGTTTAATTCTATGATTTGAAGAAAACCGTTTGGTTTTGTTTCTTTGCAAACCAATAGGATGGAAATGAAATGGTAACTGTGGCAAACATTCTTATGATTGCAGGTTCGATAGGCTTTTTGCTTATTGGCTTACGTCTTATGAGTCAGGCATTCCAAAGGTTTGCGGGGCAAGGAATGCGCAATACTCTTGCCGTGTTGGCTGATAACCCTCTATCAGGCGTGGCAACCGGTACGGTCTTAACGGGTGCCTTACAGCTATCATCAGCCTCTGTCATTCTTTTTGTAGGTTTAGTAAATGCCGGACTAATTACGCTTCGACAGTCCATCCCACTGATAATGGGTGCAAATATTGGAACAACTATAAAAGCACTCATTTTATCAACCATTGGTTTTCAGTTTGATATTATGAGGGTTGCCATACCCATTGTTGCTCTTTCACTGGTTTTTATATTCTCTAAAGACCTAAAAAGAAGAGCATTAGGAGAAATCTTTGTTGGATTTGCTCTGCTTTTACTAGGGTTAGCATTTTTAAAAGAGAATTTGGCATTGCTTGATCAGAAATCTGAGATTGTAGGATTAATAAAGAGTTTAGGTGGAAACGATGTTTTTTCACTTCTTCTTTTTTTGATTGCCGGAATAATCTTAACAGTTATCGTACAATCTTCGAGTGTTGCTATTACAATAACTTTTACATTGATAAGTAGCGGCTCAATTGGGTTTGATCAAGCTGCTGCAATGGTACTTGGAGATAATATTGGGACTACTGTGACAGCTAATATTGCGGCAATTGTTGGCAATACCCAGGCAAAACGGGCTGCGTTTAGCCATTTTTTGTTCAACTTTCTTGGTGTTTTATGGGTTTTTCCATTGTTATCTTTTTTTACAGGGTTCATTAATTGGACTGTTTTACAACTCAGAGGCGAGGAGATGTATACTCATTTAATTCTTATGCCATTAGGATTATCTCTCTTTCATTTCTTTTTTAATCTGTTTAATACAATAATTCTTTTGAACTTTAGAGATTGGCTAATAACGATCATCAACTTTGTGATTAAAGATAGGCCTAAGAGTTCGAATTGGAGAAAATTTATGCCTAGCGATAAGCTTTCAGCTACAAATGAATTTTCAATCCTACAGGCTAAGAAGGAGATATCGTCATTAGGGAAAGAAACTGCTACATTCTTTAAGATGATCCCTCGTTTTATGTTTGAGAAAGATGAGGTAAATTATAACGTCTTGCATGATAGTTTTACTGAGATGCGTCATAGTCTTGAGATGTCAGGAAATGAATTGACGAATTATTTGTCGCAACTTAATAGTGAAGATCTGAGTTCTGAAGCAAAATATAGGGCATCAATGATGAATAGTATGGTTCTTAAGCTTAAAATGATCAGTGATGCTTGTTTAAAAATGCAGTTGATACTTGACGAGAAGAATATGACGAAGGTTTGGTTCACTCCTAAGCAGAGAATTAATATGACGAAAATGTTCAATTTAGTGCAAGAGTCGTTTAGGGTGATGAATGAAAACCTTGGAGATGATTATAAAATAGCTAGATTCGAATATGCCGATGAGTTGGAATTGAGTATCAATTCCCTGCGTGATAAACTCAAACATAAAAGCATAGAACAAGTTGAGAAAGGAAAATATTCTCTGGAAGCTGCAAATTATTATCGCGATTTATTCTCTCTATGTGAAAAGATTGGAGATCATATAGCCAGTATCAATGAGATGCTTAAGGAAATTCCATACCATAACTTATCGAAGATATAATTGTACTTCGGTCTTAATTGGCATTTACTACCCGTTAGCTTTCCCAATTTGAAAGTCTCTAAGATCGCTTGACCATCGGTTACTCTGTTAAAAGCCATGGTAAATACGTACCTTTGTCCATATTTTTGAAAAACAATGGAAGGATTATTTAAGCTTATTCAAGAAAAATGTGTTGCAGTTATTGCAATCGAATATGGTATCAATGTTGAACCTTCACAATTGACTGTTCAGATAACCAGAAAAGAGTTTGAAGGTGATATAACATTGGTTACTTTCCCTCTGGTAAAATTGTTAAGGAAAAGTCCGGTAGAGTTAGGAGCTAGATTGGGAGAGCTGATGAAGAAGGAGTTGGAAATAATTGAGTCATGTAATGTAGTTCAAGGGTTTCTTAATTTGAAATTAACGGGAAAATACTGGATTGATCTGTTTAATACTTCCTACAACACAGTTGGATTTGGAAGAAGGCAGATTTCTGAGACTACTAATCCAATTGTTTTAGAATATTCATCACCTAATACTAATAAACCACTTCATTTGGGTCATATCCGTAATAATTTACTTGGATACTCGGTAAGTGAGCTTCTAAAGGCCAATGGGAATAGAGTAGTCAAGGTGAATCTTATCAATGACCGAGGTATTCATATCTGTAAATCGATGCTAGCTTGGCAGAAGTGGGGTAATAATGAGACACCCGAGTCTTCCGGTTTAAAGGGAGATCATCTGGTAGGTAAGTATTATGTGGCTTTTGATAAAGCTTTTAAGGCAGAGATTCAAGGCTTGATTGATGCTGGTGTTTCAAAGGATGATGCTGAGAAGCAATCTGTTTTAATGGAGGAAGCTCGTGAGATGCTTCGAAAATGGGAGGGAGAAGATCAGGAAGTCCGTCAACTTTGGAGGAAAATGAATGGATGGGTTTATGATGGGTTTAGTAAAACCTATAGCAGAATGGGGGTGAACTTTGATAAGCTGTATTATGAATCAGAGACTTATCTTTTAGGCAAAAGCATAGTCCAAGAAGGACTTTCATCAGGAACCCTTTATCAACAGGAGAATGGAAGTATCTGGGCTGATCTCACAGAACAGGGGCTTGATCATAAACTTTTACTTCGAGCAGATGGAACGAGTGTCTATATGACTCAAGATCTTGGCACTGCACAATTGAGATATAGTGAGTTTACTCCATCTTCGATGATTTATGTTGTAGGCAATGAGCAAAATTATCATTTTGATGCCTTAAAAATCATACTTAAGAAATTAAATAAAGATTGGGCCGATTCGATAAGACATCTTAGCTATGGGATGGTAGAGCTTCCCGATGGAAAGATGAAGAGTCGGGAAGGGACAGTTGTTGATGCTGATGATCTGATGGATCAAATGTTTGAGACTGCAAAACAGATGACGGAGGAGCTTGGTAAGTCAGAGGACTTGGATGAAAAAGAGAGTACACGCCTCTATTCTGTGATCAGTTTAGCTGCTCTTAAATACTTTATCTTAAAGGTGGATCCCAAGAAGACCATGCTATTTAATCCTCGTGAATCAATTGATTTTAACGGAAATACTGGCCCTTTTATACAATACACCTATGCTAGAATAAAATCTGTAATAAGAAAAAGTCAAACAGCTCTCCCGCTAAGTTCATCGTTTACTTTGGCTCTTGAACCAAAGGAGATCGAGTTGGTAAAACTTCTTAACCTATATCCGGATGTGATTAATGAAGCTGCTAATGCTTTGAGCCCTTCTTTAATTGCAGGCTATGCTTATGACCTTGCGAAGGAGTATAATCAGTTTTATCATGAGTTGACAATTCTTAAGGAGAGTGATGATGAAAAGCGTTTGTTCAGATTAGCGCTGTCATCTTTAACCGCAAGAGTCATATCAGATGCACTTTCTATACTTGGAATTGAGGTTCCTGAAAGGATGTAACCTCCGTTCTATATATAAATGTTGAAAGATTTTCAACTTAACAGCTAGTAAAACAAAAAAGGGAGATAGTATTGACTATGTCCCTTTTTTGTTTTATAAAGAATTTTTATGTCCATATTATCTTAAAGGCCAAGTTGACTCAAAAGCTCCAATTGCGGGAGGATTTCGTCTTGAGTTACCATCTAGGTCGGAAAAAGGCTCAATATAGAGGCCAGCACCAATTAGAGGAGAGAGTGTATCAGGTCTGAGATTATATTTTTGAACATCAGTGAATTTTGGATCAATATCGGTTGTAACAGAGGTGAAATTGGGATCGACAGTGGTATTAATATTCGTTTTAATAAAACAGTGATCGAAACTATAGGAGAAAGTGCCTTCTGGTGCTTGATCAATCAGTAATTCGTTCTCAAGATTTCCCCAAATTACACTGTTTTTGATTGATACAATAGAGTTATTGACAATAATGTTACTTTCAGTTCCTAGGTAGTAATTTTTTACAATTAGAGAGGGGTTTTCTCTTACAGATGAACTCCATGAGTTACTTGATGAAAGATAATTAAACTGATAGAATCCACCATTAAGAGACAAAGTGTATCCACCAGTATTGGCAATAGAGATATTGGTACCTAAAATAGCTGAGCCATTTCCGGCAATTCCACCAGTGGCCATGTTTCTAATGGTAATATTATTAAGAATCAGTGGTATTTCATTTGAGTTATAGGGTAGATCAGCTTGAATAGCTAGGTTACCGTTTTCGATAATAACATTATTCAGATAAGAAGGCATAAAACCTTCAGAGAACCATAATCCTTGCCATTGGTCAGTTAGGTCTTTATAAAAGGGGTCAAGTCTATCATTTCTAAAAAGAACTGGTTGCTCTTGTGTTCCATTGACATAGAGAGCTCCTTCCTTATAAACCATCATAAGCCCCTTGTTATGGAAATATATTCTTGTTCCAGCTTCGATAGTGAGATGTGCGGCAGAATCAATTACCAGCCAGCCGTAAATAACATGGGGTTTGAGAGCTGACCAGGTCGTGTCAGATTTGATTACTGAATAGGCAGGGAAATTACTAGGGAAGTAATTTGGTTTATGAAACCATGCATCTTGTCCCCAAGCCACTAATTTTATGTACTGGTTGTTTCCGTTAGTTAGAAAATGCAGAGAGTCTTCAACGATGAAAGGTAAGTTTGAATTAGAAGGGTTGATTGTTAGTCTAACGAAGATAAAAAGGCTATCTCCAGAGGCGAGTTCAATATCAGAGATAGCTGGGCCTGGAGAGCCATCAACATTAATGGAATAGGATGAAGAGGATCCACCGGCTAGTTGAATTGAGGAGATTTTAAGCCTCGAATCTGTCTTATTGTATACCATAAGCCGTTGAGTAACTGATCCGACCGATGAGAAGACGGTATCAAAGATGAGCGTATCAGTTGAAAAAGCAAGTTTTAATGAGGAATCAGAGTCTATTTCGTCCTTTTTACAAGAGGATTGAAAAACGAGAACAGAAGAGAAGAGTAAGACTGCAATGATAAAAAGTACCGACTTTTTTAAGCTATGATATGTCATATTTCTATTAAGAAGTTTTTAGAAGACAAAGGTACGAAAAGCACAATGTATTGAACTTGTGAGGAGAATAACGTAAACTGGTAAAGAAAATTTCATAATAACCCTCTTATTTTCAAAGAAATATTCTATTTTTGCAGTCTGATAATGATACCCGGTCTTTATCTTTAAACAATTGAGTATTAACCAGGTGTGGTTGATATTGTATACCGGGGACAATAAACCATGCCACAGTATTATAATATGACCGAATTAGAAAACAATGTCAGCAATGCTCAGGAAGAGGTAAAAGCTGATGTAAACCCCGTTGCCCAGACCACTGCTCCTGCAGAGGAATTTGACTGGAATAGTCTTGGCAAAAAGAAAGTTGCCTATTCAAAGGCAGAAAAAGAGCGTCTGGAGCAACTTTACGATCGCACCCTGAATGCTATTGTTGAACATGATGTACTTGAAGGAGTTGTTGTATCAAAGAATTCACGTGAAGTAGTTGTTAACATCGGCTTCAAGTCAGATGGTCTTATTCCTGTATCAGAACTGCGTTACAATCCTGATTTAAAGGTTGGTGACAAGATTGAAGTTTATGTAGAGAGTCAAGAAGATGGCAATGGTCAGCTTGTTCTTTCACATAAAAAGGCTCGTACTCTTCGTTCATGGGAGCGTGTTAATGAAGCTTACGATAGCCAAGAAGTTATCAAAGGTTATGTTAAATCACGTACAAAAGGTGGTCTTATTGTCGATGTATTCGGTATTGAGGCCTTCTTACCAGGTTCACAGATTGATGTGAAGCCTATTCGTGATTACGATATGTACGTTGACAAAGTGATGGAGTTTAAAGTTGTGAAGATTAACCATGAGTATAAGAATGTGGTTGTTTCACACAAGGCTCTTATCGAAGATGAGATTGAAGCTCAAAAGACTGAGATTATTGCTAAGCTTGAAAAGGGTCAGGTACTTGAAGGTACTGTTAAGAATATTACCAGTTATGGTGTATTCGTTGACCTGGGCGGTGTTGATGGTCTTATTCATATTACTGATCTTTCCTGGGGTCGTATCAACCATCCAGAAGAGATTGTTACTCTCGATGAGAAAATCAAGGTTGTTATCCTTGACTTCGATGAAAACAAGAAACGTATTGCTCTCGGCTTGAAACAGCTAATGTCTCATCCTTGGGATTCATTAAGTGAAACTCTCAATGTTGGTGATAAGGTTAAGGGTAAAGTTGTTGTTATCGCTGATTATGGCGCATTCGTTGAAATCGCTGTTGGCGTTGAAGGTCTTATTCACGTATCAGAAATGTCATGGTCACAGCACCTACGCACCGCTCATGACTTCCTGAAGGTTGGTGACGAAGTAGAAGCTGTTATCCTAACTCTTGATCGTGAACAACGCAAGATGTCTTTGGGTATGAAACAACTTATGCCGGATCCTTGGATTAACATCCGTGAAAAGTATCCTATCAACTCAAAACATACTGCTACCGTTCGTAACTTCACTAACTTCGGCATCTTTGTTGAATTAGAAGAGGGTGTTGATGGTTTAATTCACATCTCAGACTTATCATGGTCTAAGAAAATTAAACATCCTGCTGAGTTTACTAAGATTGGTGATTCAATCGAAGTTATCGTTCTCGATGTTGATGTTGAGACCCGCCGCTTAAGCTTAGGTCACAAACAACTTGAAGAGAATCCTTGGGATGTCTTTGAAACCTTATTCAGTATCGGTTCAGTTCATAAAGGAACTGTTATTGCTGCTGCCGACAAGGGTCTTATTGTTTCTCTTCCTTATGGTGTTGAAGGCTTTGCTCCTCAACGTCATATCATGAAAGAGACCAATGAAGAGGCTAAGGTTGACGATGTACTCGACTTCAAGGTCATCGAATTCTCTAAAGAGAATAAGAAAATTATCCTTTCTCATAGCCGTACCTTCCAAGAAGCTGCTCCCGTTGAACGTCTCGCTCGTGAAGAACGCCCGGTGGTAAAACAGGATAACCCTCAACGTACAACTAAGAATCAGATCAAGAAAATCAAAGATAACCTAGAGCGTACAACCCTCGGCGATCTTGAGGCTCTTGCTAATCTGAAACAGGAAATGCAAGAAGAAGAACAGAAGACTCGTGATAATAACGAAAACGAATAGTCTCCATCTTCATAAATCTAAAGAGCTCGGTCTATCCGGGCTCTTTTTTTATAACCACATGACATCCCGCTCTATTAACTCTGATTAATTGTAGATATCTTTGTTAACCAATCTATTGATAAGTCTTTTATCCATCGATAATTTTCATAAGAACTAACAAATATATTATGATTCCATTTCGGATCACTTTTCTCGGTACGGGTGCTGGGTTACCGACATTACAAAGGGGAGTAAGTAGTTTGGTAATACAGATCAATCGCGAGTATTTAATGATTGATTGCGGCGAGGGAACTCAGATCCAGATGCAACGCTTTGGCATTAAGTCGGGTCATATAAACCATATCTTTATCTCTCATCTTCATGGAGACCACTTTTTTGGTCTACCTGGGCTTCTATTTACCTATCATCTTTTTTCCCGCCAAAAGCCTTTACATATTTATGGCCCCGATAATCTTGAGAACTCGTTAAAGGCCATAATGCATGTTGAATGGAGTGTTTTAAGTTACCAACTTCATTTTCATACAATTTCATCTGATGAGCCTCTAGTTATTCTTGAGGGAAGAGATTTTAAAATGAGTTGTTTTCCCCTAAAGCATAGAATTGCTAGCTATGGATTTAAGATAGTTGAGAAGGAGTCTCCTTTTTATAAGCTACGAAAAGAGGCTTTAAATAAATGGAAACCTGATATCAAAGCTATAAAATCACTTTGTCTAGGAGCGGACTTTATAACTTTTGAGGGAGAGGTTATACCCAATGAAGTTTTCTCATTTCCTAAAGCTCCTCCCAGATCGTTCGCCTACCTCTCTGATACCTCTTATCTGCCAGAATTGAAATCGATAATTCATGAGGTTTCGGTGTTATACCATGAAGCTACCTACCTGAAAGGAGAGGAGGAAAATGCTTTTCTTAAAGGTCACTCAACCGATCTTCAAGCTGCCGAGCTGGCAAAAGCGGCTAATGTGAAAAAATTGTTATTAGGCCATATCTCTCCTAAAATTATAGATCCTCAAATACTTATCGAAAATACTCAATCTACTTTTCATGATACATTCGTGGTCTATGATGGTTTTTCTTTAGAAATATGATATTTTTTCATGAAAAGGCTTGCCTGGTATAAAAAAAGGTAGTACCTTTGCATCGCAATTAAGGCTCCGTAGCTCAACTGAATAGAGCATCTGACTACGGATCAGAAGGTTACAGGTTTGAATCCTGTCGGAGTCACTAGGCATCGGTAACGATGCCTTTTTTTTTCTTAATTAGCGTCATCAACGTACAATTGTTTAAAGCTTGATGGGCATTCCTTTCCACAACAATTAAACCTGATTGAATTTTTACTTACCCAGAACCACAGTTACATGGTGAGTTGTTGATTTTTCCATCAGTGGAATTATATTACCTTCAATTTCAAGATCATCAACAATAAGTTTTAATACTCCTCTTGAAACATGATAGGGATTTTGAATTTCTATGACATACTTCGTTTCTCTAAATTCTCGTATAATAGAATAACCATTCCACTCCTTAGGGATACAAGGATCTATTTTTAATCCTGCATAATCAGGCTGAATACCAAGTATAAATTGTGAGATGGCATAATAATTCCAAGCAGCAGTTCCGGTAAGCCAAGAGTTTTTTGCTTCTCCTGGGCGATAAGCATCTTTACCTGCTATCATTTGAGAATAGACATAAGGTTCTGTCTTGTGAAGGTCGCTGATTTCTTCGAGATAAGCTGGGGTGATACGGGTGTAGTAATCAAAAGCCCTGTCTCCATTACCGACTTTTGTCTCCGCAATCATGATCCAAGGATTGTTATGACAGAATATACCTGCATTTTCCTTATATCCGGGAGGATAACTTGAAATCTCTCCAAGGTTAAGGTAGTATTTCGAATAGGGGGGATTCTGAAGAACGATACCATATTCACAAGCAAGGTACTTATTTACAGATTCTAACGCCAATTGCGCTCTTCCATCTTTAACTCCTATGCCGGCCATGATACAAAAGCCTTGCGATTCAATGAAGATTTTTCCTTCATCGCATTCATGGCTTCCAATTTTATTATCAAAGTGATCATAGGCTCTTAGAAACCATTCCCCATCCCAAGCTGATGTATTGATAGCCTCAACCATTTTTTCAATGTGCTTATTGGCTTCAATTGCTTCATCTTTCTTTGATAGTAGCTCACATAGCGTCGCAAACTCTTTCCCATATAACACAAACATGCCTGCAATAAGGACAGACTCTGCATTTTTCCCATCTAAGTTTTCTGTTGTTTGGAAAGAATCATCCGGATTATTTGAGAAGCAGTTGAGATTTAAGCAATCGTTCCAGTCGGCTCTCCCTATAAGGGGCAGATTATGTTTTCCCAGATTATTAACAACATGATAGAACGATCTCTTAAGATGCTCAAAAAGAGGTGCTATATTACTGAAGTCATTATCAAAGGGCACCTGTTCATTTAGAATAGACCAATCTCCCGTTTCCTTAATGTAAGTTGTAGTGGAGAAGATAAGCCAAAGTGGATCGTCATTAAAATTTCCTCCAATATCGTTGTTTCCGCGTTTGGTTAAGGGCTGATATTGATGATATGCTCCACCATCTTCAAATTGAGTAGAAGCAATATCTAAAATTCGCTGACGAGCTTTTTGAGGATCCATATGAGCGAAACCGGCTATATCTTGGTTAGAATCTCTAAAACCAATACCTCGCCCTATTCCTGATTCGAAATAAGAAGCACTTCTTGAGAACTGGTAAGTGATCATACTCTGATACGGATGCCAGATATTGACCATTCGGCTTAGTTTATCATCAGTAGTTTTGATCTGAAGCTTATTCGTCTTCTTCTGCCAGTTTAATTTGAGTTCTTTAAATGCTAGATCGACGGCTTCAGTAGTCTTATATCTATTGATTAATGCCTTTGCTGGATCTTTATTAATTGTACCATCGCTGTTAAACTTCTTTTCTTGTTCGTTTTCAATATAGCCCAACAGAAATATTAGATCTGTTTTCTCGCCCGGTTTAAGGGTTATAGTTATTGAATGAGATGCAACCGGTGACCATCCATGAGCCTCTGAATTAGTCGATGCACCTTCGATAACCGCATTAGGACTTTTTAAATCATTATAAAGGCCCATAAAGGCTTCTCTGTCAGTGTCAAACCCCTTTATTTTTGTGTTTACTGAATAGAAAGCATAATGGTTTCTACGTTCTCTATATTCTGTTTTGTGATAGATAACAGACTCATCTATCTCAACCTCGCCTGTAGAGAGATTCCTTTGAAAGTTGGTCATGTCATCGAGAGCATTCCATAAAGACCATTCTACAAATGAAAACAAGGTAATGCACTTTTCTTTAAAGTCTTTGTTTTCTATCGTAAGTCTTTGTATCTCTACACTATCTTCATTAGGAATGAAGAATAGCAGAGAAGCTTGAATGTTGTTTTTTGTAGATATAAACCGACTATATCCCAGTCCATGCCGACATTGGTAACTGTCTAATTCAGTTTGAGCCGGCTTCCATGCCGGAGACCAAATGGTGTCGCCATCTTTTATGTAGAAGTACTTGCCATTTGAATCGAGAGGGATATTATTATATCTATACCTAGTAAGCCTTCTAAGTCTTGCATCCTTGTAAAAGCTATAACCACCAGAGGTATTAGAGATTATGGAATAATAATCATTACTACCTAAATAGTTTATCCAAGGAAAAGGAGTTTTTGGTGTGGTTATAACATATTCCTGATTAATATCGTCGAAAAAGCCAAATTTCATGATTTAAGATATTAGATTACTGATATTTTGATTTAAACTATTGCAAATCACTATTAAACAGCTAATAATCAAGCATAATATATTGTTATTCTATGGTAGTGTTAGTCTTTAAGCTTATCCCACCAAGTTTTCTTTAAAATGATAGACGTAATTGCGATGATGGATGCAACAATTGCAGTTTGAGTCCATTGCATTAGTACTAAATAGACAGGAATAGTTACAATGCTGACTTGCCAAATAATGCCTACAAAGACATTAAACATATCTCTCTTAAAGTCGGAATTTTTAACAAAATCTGGATCTTCTGCTACAACTAACTCGTGAATTGGTTGCCAGAAACCCCAAGGCCGAACTTGTTTGTAAAAGCTCTTTAGCGTCTCTTTATCGGTAGGTTGGCTTATGAGTGTCCCAAAAACACATCCAGCAATTGAGATAACAAGAATAAGAGGGAAGAAATAGAGGTCAAGAGTTGTTTTAAATATTAATGGGAAAACTAAAGCTGGAATTAATCCGGTTAGCATCCCCCAGAAGTACCCTTGCCCGTTGAATCTCCACCAATACCATTTAAGTACGTTAGCAGCAATATAGCTTCCCCATAGACTAGATACAATCCATTGTAATAAGCTATTGACATCTTTGGCATATAATCCGATGAAAAGTGAAATTACTAAGATTAAGATACCAATTAAGTAGGTAACCCTACGTTGTGCCTTTGGGGTTGGATTCTTTTTTATTTGAAGATAGATGTCATTTACAACGTAGGCTTGTGCTGCGTTTAATGTTCCGGCAAAGGTCGACATGAAAGCTCCAATTAAACCTGCAAGAAGAAGACCAAGAAGCCCGCTAGGGACGAATTCATTGATTGCAGATGGCAATATCTGTTCAAAATCCAAATGGCCAGCAATCATCAAGTTTAGTTTGTCATAGTAAAGGATACCAAGAACTACAAAACCGGTGATCATTAGGTATCTTACAGGGTTAAGAATGACCGAAACTACACCACTCATTTTAGCTGCCTCCGAGGGACTCTTAGTGGCTAAAATTTTCTGCATGTCATAGTTTGGTGCAGGCCCGGCTGCGCTGACTAAAAGACCTTTAAAAAGCATCATCATAAAGAAGATAGAGAAAAGAGAGAAGCCATCTTCCTGTATCTTTTGATTGACTTCAGGAATGATATTACTCCAGTTTAAATCGAGGTGCTTGCCAAAGAAGGGACTCATCCAACCATACGGAACGATTAAGGTGTTGTGCGATAAAGCCACCATGGCGATTACTGCGATTGCTATTGATGCTATGGTCATCATGATATAATGAAATAAATCAGCCCAGACAATACTAGACATTCCTCCAGCAATGGCATAAACCGTAGCTATAATGGTGAATATCAATCCGTATAAGTGAGGAATATACTCTGCTGAAATGATTGCTGGATTAAGATTTAAATGACCGCACAGCCATTCCCAAGGGATAAAAATCTCAATAAACTTTCCTAGGCCAACAAACCCATATGCAAGAAATCCGAGACAACTAATAATCGCATAAATAATAACTATCTTGTGAGAGAGAGATGCACCTTGTCCTTTCCCAAAGCGTGTTGAAATCCAGGCCGCACCAGTAATAACATTTGACCTTCGTAACCAAGCTGAGAGATAAACCATCAAGAATATCTGATTGAATGTTGGCCAAAGCCATGGAATCCATATACTCTTAAGGCCGTATACAAATCCAATAGTTACCAACCACATGGTACCTGAAATGTCGAACATCCCCGATGCATTGGAGATTCCTAGCATATACCAAGGTAAGGTGTTTCCTCCCAACATATAATCTTTTTCGCTTTTTTGAGCTTTTCTCTTGAAATAGAATCCAATGGCTATTACAAGTAAAATGTATGCGAGAATGACAGTGAAATCCCAAATGTTTAGTCTCATCGATTTTTATTTTTCTTTAGGTGGGCAAATCAAATCCACGCCTCGCTATGGCTAGCTTTAAAGCTAGCCATAGGAAACTGCAATTTTTAAAAGAAATATTAGAACTAAGAAACTACAGAAGGAGCCTCAAAAGACCCAATTATTTCCAGAGTGTTTCAATTTCTTCAAGTGTTTTTCCTTTGGTCTCAGGAACCATTTTCCAAACAAAGAGGAATGATAGGATGCTCATAATCCCGTAAAATCCATACGTGAAAGCGCCACTGTATTCCATCATTACAGGATAAGTTGAAGAGATCAGGTAATTAGCTGCCCACTGCGCCATTACAGCGACCGCAACGGCTTGGCCTCTAATCTTGTTTGGGAAGATCTCGGAGATTAGAACCCATGTAATGGGTCCCCATGACATCATAAATGATGCAGTATATACAATAATGAAAACGAGAGTCCCTATTCCGATTACCTCGAACCACGCTAAGCCAGCTATGGCTAACATACCGATTGCCATACCAATAGAACCGATTAAAAGAAGAATTTTTCTTCCATATTTATCAACGGTCAGGATAGCTACCACAGTGAAAATCACATTGACTAAACCCATTACTACTGTTTGCATCAATGAAGCATCTTTTCCTGCCCCCATGCTCTCGAAAATTCTTGGAGCATAATAAAGGGCAACGTTAATACCAACAAATTGTTGAAATACCGAAAGTAAGATGCCGATAATAATCACAATTTTCCCATATGAAAAGAGTTTTCCAGTAGAATGAGAGATTGTTTTGTTCACCTCCTCTATAATCTCTTTGGCCTTTTCAATACCATTGACCCTACTAAGAATTTCTAACGCATCCTTGCTTTTGCCATTAAGCGCCAAGTATCTTGGTGATTCAGGTACAAAGAATAGCAGTATGCCAAAAAGAATAGCAGGAATAGCCTCTGATATGAACATCATTCTCCAGCCAATGTCATTGATCCATTCTAATGTTTGACCATTTGCAATACCCCAGTTTACAAAATAGACAACTAGCATTCCAAAGATGATAGCAAACTGATTTATAGAGACAAGCCGACCTCGTAAATGCGCAGGGGAGATCTCTCCAATATACATTGGAACTATAGCTGATGCTAATCCTACCCCAACTCCTCCTATTATTCGATAGAAGTTAAACATGATAAGCAATCCTATACTTACTTCTCCTTTTTGAAAGAATAAAAACTCGGGATATCCCGAACCTAATGCGGATAAAAGGAACAAGATTGCGGCTAGAATAAGTGATCTCTTACGACCATAATTAGAAGCAAGATAGCCACTTATTGCGCCACCTATTACACAACCAATTAAGGCACTTGAGATAGTGAGTCCATGAATAAAGGTACTGAGGCCAAGACTCGTGATTAGATAAGCTTGTACCGATTTTTCTGCTCCAGAGATGACAGCTGTATCATAGCCAAAGAGTAAACCTCCTAAAGTAGCAGTAAAGGTGATTAAAATCAGATAAGGATTTAATCCTGATTTTTCAGATGCGATGGGTTTAGACATAGTGAAAGGGTTATAAATATGAGTTTACTATCTGTTCATAGTATTCTTGCTTTCCACTTATCTGTTTAGGTTCTCCATTTTCGATGGCTAGGTTTCTGAGGTCATCTAATGTTAATTTCCCATTTTCAAAGGCAACTCCTTGAATTGACTTGAAGCTACTGTATCTTTCAGAGCGAAGTTTGAGATAATCAGATTTCTGAAGGATATTATCAGCTACAATGAGAGCACGGGCGAAAGCATCCATGCCTGAGATATGAGCAACGAAGATATCCTCAAGATCTGTTGAGTTACGTCTAACCTTAGCGTCGAAATTGATACCACCGGTAGTAAACCCACCTGCCTCAAGAATAACAAGCATTGATTCAGTTAATTCATAAAGGTTAACCGGGAATTGGTCAGTATCCCACCCGTTTTGATAATCACCTCTATTGGCATCTATTGAGCCGAGCATTCCTGCGTTAGCGGCCATTTGGAGATCATGTTGGAAGGTATGACCAGCTAAAGTCGCATGATTTACTTCAATATTCAGTTTAAAGTCTTGGTCGAGGCCATAATACCGTAAGAAACCTATTACCGTTTGGGCATCAAAGTCATATTGATGCTTGGTTGGTTCCATAGGTTTAGGCTCAATTAGAAAGGTTCCTTTAAAGCCATTTCTACGACCATAATCACGAGCCATCTCAAGAAAACGAGCAAGATGATCAAGCTCTTTTTGAGTATTGGTATTTAATAAAGTGAGATAACCTTCTCTGCCACCCCAGAAAACATAGTTTTGCCCTCCAAGTGCTATTGTTGCGTCAATTGCATTTTTAACCTGAGTGGCTGCGTATGTTAGAACTTGAAAATCAGGATTTGTTGCCGCTCCATTCATGTATCTTGGATGAGAAAAGAGATTGGCAGTACCCCACAAGAGTTGTTTGCCTGTCTCTTTCTGCTTTAAGAGAGCATAGTCTACCATCGTTTGTAGGCGCTTCTCTGATTCAGCAATTGTACCAGCCTCTTCAACAAGGTCGAAATCATGGAAACAGTAGTAGTCAATGCCTGATTTTTGAAGAAATTCAAAGCCTGCATCCATTTTTGCCTTTCCCCGGCTAATTGCATCACCAGCTATATCCCAAGGCCGACGATAAGTTCCTTGCCCAAATGGATCACCACCATTTGAGCACAGGGTGTGCCACCATGCCATCGCAAAGCGAAGATGCTCTTTCATTGTTTTACCTGCTACAACCAAATCTGGTTGATAGAAATGAAATGCCATTGGGTTCTTTGATTCAGAGCCTTCGAATTGAATTCGATTAATTCCTTTAAAATATTCAGTACTCATATTGGTGAATTTAAAAGATTTGTTTTTATATAGATTTGTTTAATTGATCTTTCCATTTGGCATAGAAGTTTGAGATCTTACTATGGGGGTCAGGTTTAATCCGCTCTTGAACTTCAAAGTCTCCGAAAGCCTCGTCAGGATTTTTGAAGAAACCACTTCCAATTGCAGCTCCTCTTGCGGCTCCTTCAGCTCCATTCGTTTCATAAAGCTCTATATCCGCTCCTGAAAGGTTGGCCAATGTTTGAACAAATACCGGGCTTAAAAACAAGTTTGCCTTTCCTGCTCTGATTACTTTAAGATCAAGGCCTAGTGGCTCCATTAACTCAATGCCATAATTAAAAGCATAGGCAATGCTCTCTTGTACGGCTCTCAGCATGTGCCCTTTTTGATGTTTTATAACATTAAGACCATGAATGGATGCTCCAATATTCCTGTTCTCAAGCATTCTTTCTGCACCATTACCAAAAGGAAGAATCAACAAACCCTCTGATCCTTCTGGAATAGAAGCAGCAATTTCATTCATCTCAGGGTAGGTTGTCTCCTTACTCATAATATTATGTCTAGCCCAAGAGTTTAGAATACCAACTGAGTTCAGGCAGAACAGAATTCCATATCTTGGTTTATCTACGGATTCGTTAACATGCAAAAAAGTATTTACTCTTGAGAGAGGATCATAATCTCTTGTTCCGCTAACGCCATAAATAACGCCACTTGTACCAGCCGTTGCGGCTATTTCTCCTGGGTTTAAAACTTTAAGGGAGAAAGCATTGTTGGGTTGATCTCCAGCTCGATAAGTAATAGGCGTTCCTTCTTTAATGCTAGTTATTTCAGCCATTTTAGCAGAGAGGTGACCCTGAATTGAGAAGGTACCCATTATCTCGGGAATAAGATTTTCATCGATACCAAAATGACTTAATAAATCTATTGAAACCTCATTTGTTTTAAAGTCCCACAAAATTCCCTCTGAAAGTCCGGAGCGAGTCGTTCCCATTTTGTCACTCAATCGATAGGCGATGTAATCACCCGGTAACATAAACTTATAGATCTTATCATAATACTCAGGCTCATTTTCTTTAACCCAAGCCAACTTCGAAGCTGTGAAATTTCCAGGAGAATTAAGTAAATGGTCAAGACAAAATGCTGATCCAATTGATTCAAAAGCTTTTCTTCCCGTATCAACTGCACGACTATCACACCAGATGATCGCATTTCTTAGAGGATTTCCTTGTTTATCAACAACCACAAGACCATGCATTTGATATGTGATTCCAATGGCCTCAACCTTTTTTACCTCTTGTGGATGTCTCTCTTTAATAAGGTCTAACGCTTTCAGGAAATTTTCCATCCAGACATCCGGATTTTGTTCAGCCCAATCCGGATGTTTTGAAATGATCTCCATCTCATCGGCAGGATAGACGGCGCTGTCAATAGATTTTCCTATTGAGGCATCAAAGAGAGAAACTTTTATAGATGAACTCCCGATATCGATTCCGAGTGTAATCATTAGATTTAATTTGTGCTTAATGATTGGTTAAAAGTTGTTCCTAATGTTTGTAAATTGTTCGCAAGATAATGCTACTTTTAGCAAATTAGAGGTTACATATGTTAAAGATTTAGCAACATTTCTCCACCCTCATATGAACAAGACTAGTTGACAAATGAATTACTTTTTTGATATTGAATTGTTTATTGGTCTTTGCTTCATTTCCATCGAAATCGATTTAAATAAAAATTTTGATTGAGGTTCACTTGGATTACGACGATTATGAATATGTCATACTCATAGCCATTGATTACGTAGATGTTTTAACCACCTCTCCGTATCCTCTCCATATCCTCTCCCTTTGTCTTAAGTGAAATCCTTTATCTTCCATGAGAAAATGGAGCAGCAATTTATTTACCTGCAAGATTCTTAAACTTGACTTTTTCCCATTTTGAAATGCTAATAATGGAGTGATGCTGTTTGTAAAGCAAATATAATCAATGAATTAACTATTGTTTTAACTGTAAAAATTAAAATCATATACGGAGAAGATATGGAGAGGAAGCGAAGAGGTATTCTAGATTTCGTCATTATCAACAACTTATAGATGTCACTTGATCCTTGCTCAAGAAAAGCCTAACTAAATTTATTTCAATCTTTTAAGAAGATGTCTTGTCTTTTTCGGATATCAGTAGCTTAGAGAATTTGGAGATTAGGAGTTTGTTGTGAATGGGTTTTCTGCTAAGAAGAGAGAGGGGCGAAGGTAAATTCATTAAGGTATAAAGAGAAAGAGAACTGTAAGATGTTGATTAAATATTAGTTAGTTAGAATTAAAGTGAAAATTGGCAAGAAAATTTACCGCAAACGATTGCTATAAATTAGGGTCTATAATCAAATATTCAGATTATATATCTGATAATGAGTATTATGCGGTTATTGCAACGTTGTGTTCTTTGTGAAAATTAAGCCATATTTAACCCTGAGTTAACATTCGTTACAGTATAAAGGCATCAAATGTGGGTATTAATTTTACAATTGTCCCCCTAGATTATTACATTACACCACACATATGCATGGATGTATGTCTTACTTTGGTGCATTGAAAACCAACACTAATTAAAAAACTATGTTACAGTTTTTACACACAAAGTTTTCTGAATGGGTTTCATGCAAACGATGCAGTGAGAGGCAAAAGGGTTTCTTGGCTGTGTTGTTTATGATACTTATGATGACGGGCGAGATTTTCGCACAAGAGAAACAGGTTAGCGGCATAGTGACTGACAATACAGGTTTAGCAATGCCGGGCATTAACATTATTATTAAAGGTACAACAAGAGGGACTGTTACCGATCTAAGAGGTCAGTTTTCAATTAAGGTTAATCCCCGAGACACTCTTCAGGTATCATTTATTGGGTATCGAAGTCAGGAGGTTGTTTCGGGAGAGAAGAGTTTTTTGAAAATTAGACTTGAGGAAGCCATTACCCAATTAGGTGAGACCGTAATTATTGGATATGGTACGCAGAAGAAGAAGTTAGTAACAGGGGCTACAGCACAGCTAAAAGGGGAGGATCTAGACAAGAGGAAAGCGGTAGATCCTTTATCTGGAATGCAGGGAATTACAGCAGGTGTTAACATCACAAGAACTTCTGGACAACCGGGCTCTTCTTATAAGGTAAGAGTTCGTGGAGTTGGGACTGTAGGTAATTCGGCACCCATATTTATTGTAGATGGAGTTCAGACCAATGATATAAGTTATCTGAATCCATCGGATGTGGCATCTATTGATGTCTTAAAAGACGCTGCATCGGCTGCTATTTATGGTAATCAGGGTGCAAACGGCGTTGTTTTAATTACTACAAAGAGTGGAAAGCCAATGTCAGGTGAAGGCACTGAAACCAAATACTCTGAAGTTACCCTTGATGCTTTCACTGGCTGGCAGGGCAGAGCCAAGAAAATCAGAATGCTCAATACTGAGGAGTATGTTATGATTATGAATGAGCAGCATTTAAATTCAGGAGGTTCGGTTAGCTCAATGCCTTTCAATGCTAGTGATCTTCCACAGTACACCTCAGCTGGTGTTGCCAATACAGATTGGTTCAATGAGATGATGAGCGATAATGCAATAACAAATGATATCGTTCTTGGCGTTAATGGCGGTTCAAGGTATTCAACTTACTCCATGAGTCTTTCAAAGTCAACTCAAGAGGGTATTGTTGGCGGATCCGATCTCTCGAAATATGATCGATATAATGTTCGTATAAACTCTGATCATAAACTCTTTGATGATATCTTAACCATCGGCGAGAAGGTAACTTATTCTCATATTGATAACAGAGGAATTGCTGTTGGAAATCAGTATAGTAACACTTTAAGGAATGCATATAATACGAGTCCGTTAATGCCGGTATACGACAATAATGGTGACTTTTTTAATAGTAATTCAACAACTATTACTGATCAAAATGGAAAAACTTATTGGAATAGCCAAGAGGTAAATCCATATGCTATGATGTACATGACCAATCAGAGTGTTAACAACTCGCAGAAATTGATAGGAAGTATGTATGGAGAGCTAAAATTCTTGAAAGACTTTACCTTCAGATCAACCTTAGGTCTGGATTATTCCGCTACTGAAACAAGATCATTCACTCCAATATATGAGCTATCGCTCTATGCATTTTCAAAGTACACTAAGGCTTCTCAAAAAATTGGTAAAGGAATGAATCTGAGTTTTGATAATCTTCTTACTTATCAAAAGAGATATGGAAATCATAATATCACCGGAATGGCTGGAACCTCGGTTCAAAAATCTTCTGGATCCTATCTATATGGTGAAAATGCTAATTTAGCTTTCGACGATTTGGATCATGCATGGTTAGATAATGCAACGAATACCGATAATGCGGCTTTGATTACCCTAAATGGTGCCCCATACACTGAGAATAGGATTATTTCTTATTTTGTTCGGGGGCAGTATAATTACAAAGAGACTTATCTTTTTAATGCCACCTTCAGAGCTGATGGTTCTTCTATGTTTGCTCAGGGGCATCAATGGGGGTACTTTCCTTCTGTCTCTGCTGGATGGGTAATTACCAATGAGAAGTTTATGCAAGATATTACAGATTACTTGCCTTACTTAAAGCTTAGGTTAAGTTGGGGACAGGTAGGTAATTGTAATATTGATCCTTTCCAGTATTTAGCTCCCATAAGTTTTACCAATGCTTCCTATAATTTTGGAAGTACTGAAGGCGTGAGTAACAATGGGTCTTATCCTAGCCGTTTAAGCAATGAAGGGCTAAAATGGGAAACAAGCGAACAGTTTGATATTGGATTTGATGCCTCTTTCTTCGATAACAGAATTAGTTTAAACTTTGACTATTATAGAAAGACGACAAAAGACTGGTTGATTACTGCCCCCGTTTTGGCAACAGCAGGAACCAATCCTCCGGTAATCAATGGTGGAAATGTAGAGAACAATGGTATTGAGTTGGTCTTAAGTTACACTAAAAATGAAGGCGCATTTAAATATCGTGCTAGTATAAATGGGGCTTATAATAAGAATAATGTAACTGAAATTCCAACTGAAGATGGAATATTACATGGATCGACCAACAGTTTATATAATAATGCCACTGAGTTTTATCGGGCTGAAACGGGTCATGCCATTGGTTATTTCTGGGGTTGGGAGACAGATGGAATTTTCCAGAATACCAGTGAAGTTAACTCCTATACCAGTTCAGATGGGACACTCATTCAGCCTAATGCAAAGCCAGGTGATTTAAGGTATGTTGACCAAAACGCAGATGGTAAGATTGATGACAAGGATAAAATAGATTTAGGTGACCCAAATCCTGATTTTATTTTCGGCTTCAGCTTCTCAGCTTCCTATAAAGGCTTTGATTTTGACTTCCTTGCTACAGGAACTCTGGGAAATGAAATTGTTCAATCATACCGTAATCAAGTTGATAAGTTTGCTAACTACTCAACAGATATTCTTGACAGGTGGCATGGGGAAGGTACCTCAACTACTGTGCCTCGCGTAACAAACAGCAATATCAACTATAAGTTTTCTGACATCTTTGTTCAGGATGGTTCATATTTAAGAATCTCCAATATTACCCTGGGTTATGAGCTGACAAACCTAATAAAGATTAAGGCTTTAAGCTCACTAAAGGTTTATGCCTCCGTACAGAATCTATACACCTTTACCAATTACACAGGTATGGATCCTGATGTAGGTTACGGTTTTGTGAATGGAGCAACTGATTCATTCTCGAGTGGAGTTGATTTAGGATACTATCCAACTCCTAGGACTATCCTCTTCGGTGTTAGTGTGAAATTTTAAAATAGATTAAGATGAAAAAAATACTATACTTCTTTTTAGGCAGCTTGATACTATTTTTAAGTTCATGTGCCAAAGATTTTCTTGAGACGGAGCCATTGACTTCGAAAACTGATGGTAACTACTACAAGACCCCGCAAGAGGCACAAGATGCTCTTACTGGCTGTTACGATGCTCTGCAATTGATCTATTCTGATGGAGTAGCTTTCCCGCTGGCTTCAGAGGTTATGGGCGACCAATGTTTTGGTGGAACTGGATATGGCGATAGTGATGACTATGCTATGCTTGATGAATTTGATGTAAGTGTCAATTCAGGTAGTCAGAATATTTATGAGAAAAACTGGGCTTACTACTATAAGGGTATTTTTAGGGTTAACTCTTTATTAACTCATCTGGATGGAGTAGAATGGGGCAGTCAGTCTTCTTTGAGAGGTACTATTGAATCTGAAGCTAGATTCTTAAGAGCCTATTTCTATTTCGATATGGTAAGATTATGGGAAAGAGTACCTCTACTAACAGCTCCTACCTCTGACAATGTTCCTCAGGCTAGTGCTGATGAGACTTACGCTTTAATAGCTAGCGACCTGTTGTTTGCTATTAAGAATGGTAGAACTGAGACCTACAGTCAGATTGCAACTACCGATTATGGCCATGCCAATAAATGGGCTGCCGAATCATTACTTGCCCGTGTATTTCTGTTTTATACCGGATATTATGGAAAAAGTGATCTTGTAGGTTTAGTTAGTAAGGATGAAGCTTTAGCTTATTTGGAAGATGTTATCGCCAATAGCGGTCACGATTTGGTCTCAAATTATGCAGATTTATGGCCAGCCGCTTCTACCTATGAATCAGCACAGAATGGTCTACCTATAACCACCACTACATACGCTGGTGAAACCAATAAAGAGGTAATCTTTAGTATTAAGTACACATATACTTCTGATTACAATGGAAATACAGACGGAAACCATTGGTTAGTTATGAATGGTCTTCGCAAAATGGCATGGAAGAATAGTGGTTATGGGTCAGGTTGGGGTGCTTGCACTGTTATTCCTTCCTTTTATAAGACATGGAGTTCAACGGATAAAAGAAAGGCTTCTTCCATAATGGCAATTAAGGAGGAGGGAATCAACTTTACTCAGATAAAAGATATGAAAGAGTATACAGGATACTTCACCAAAAAATATATTCCCTTATGCGATGAAAATGGCAATAGTACCGCAGAAATGCTAGGTGGCGTAAGCTTTATGATCAGTCAATATCAGGATTTCTTTGTGATGCGATACGCAGATGTTTTATTGATGGCAGCAGAGCTAGGTAGTCCCAATGCACTTGGTTATGTAAATCAGATCAGAACACGTGCAGGACTAGAAGCAGCCCCTTCAGTTGACAAAGATGTGATCTATCAAGAACGTAAATATGAGTTTGCATTTGAAGGGATTCGCTATTGGGATCTTCTTCGTTATGATAACTCCTTACAGTATGCTTCTGATAAACTGAGCCTCAGTGAAAAAGTTTTAACTGGGGGTATCGAAGATCAGAAGGTTATTCAAGGAACTATATTTAAAACCACCCGTGGCTTATCACAGATACCAGGTAATCAAATTACACTCTCAGGAGGCGTCTTAACTCAAAATCCCGGGTGGTAAACAATCCTAAATTTTTTTCAACCATTAATTAATTAACAACAATCATTGAGGCATGAAAAACCAACGTTTGTTATCATTTCTCGGCGTATTATTACTTGCGCTATTCGTGGTTTCATCCTGTAAAAAGGACAAAGATGAAGAAACAACTCCAACAACAGTTAAACCTGTTTTAGGAACTAACTTCAATTACACAGTCAGTATTAACAAAGTTTTATTTACTACCACACTTTCTGGTAACGTATGGTGGACATGTAACGGAACCGATTATACTGCCGTTGATAAAAAGGCTGAAGTTGCATTTGCTGAAGCCGGAACCTACTCATTTACTTGTAGCTATCTTTCAAATGGCTCAACCCTGACCTCTGCAGCATTTGATGTGGTAATTACTGAAGGCGATACTACTGTTTATAATACTGATTGGTGGAAAGGCCTGACAAGTGGTTACGGAAAACAGAAGGCTTGGGTTCTTGACGTTGAAGGAAAAGTTTTCCCCGGTCCTTTATCATTTTTGGGTACATCATGGAACTTTGTTACTGAACAGAACGAAGGTGATGATGCATGGCTTTGGGATGCTGGTGTCGATTTCTTATTCCCTTCTGATTCTGCATCTGTTCGTTTGGATTGGCCAGGTACTGAAGGTTATGGCGTAATGTACTTTAACTTAATTGATGGCAAACATTTTATCGCTGATAAGAAAAAGGAAGCTCCAGAAGAAGGTACCTATGACCTAAACTGGGATACCAGAACTCTTACCATCAACGGTGGAACTATTCTTAGAAGTTATAAACCCTTTGCAGTTGTTGAAGGACAAACTGGTACAGTAAACGGTATCGCCGGTATTTCAGACTGGACAAATTACAAGGTTTACAAAGTATCTGATTCAGTACTCCGTTTAGCTGTTCTTCGTGACCAGGACGTTCAGGGTGAAGCTGCTTGTTATCTTATTTACAACTTTGTTGAAAAAGATATTTACAACAGCATCACTATTAATCCTATTGTTTATGTTGAACCGAAAAAACAGATTACCGCTACTGATCTGGTTGGTACATGGAAATATGCTACTGTTGCTCAAGATTGGATTGGCTGGCCTGAACAAGGTTCAGAAGGTGGAAAGCGCTTAAACAGCTGGACAACTCGTGAAGATATGGCTTCAACTCTTGCTGGTTGGGGAGCCACTGATCCGCTGACTGTATTTAATACGGCCGCTGATTTTGAATACACTTTCAATGCCGATGGTACCTGTGTACTTAATGGAATTGCTAACACATGGAGTGTAGCTGACGGTGTTATTACCTTTGGAACAGATCTAACTTCAGAGTTCTCTCTGGTTTGGATCGGCCTTACAGGAAAGAATGTTAGCGTTCTTGATGTACGTTATGACGCTAATGGCAATGCTTACATTGCTGATGGTATGTGGATGGGACAGAAGAATGGTGATAAATATGAGTCATCTTCTGTTCAATTAGTTAAAGTTAGATAGTTAATGGTTTAACCATTTCTTGAATTAGGGTGGTGGAATACCACCACTCTAATTCTTTTCAATTTATAGCTTCTCTTGTCTTAGTTGACTCTTATTTTTCTGATTATACACCACACAACTATCAGAGAAATTATAAAAGTCGAATCATTTAAATGAATTATTTAGCACCAATTTCAAAACCAACGTTATGAAAATAAATCAAAATGCTTTTATGCTGGGATTAATATCCATCATATTATCCGGCTTTTTATTAATATCATGTCATAGAGAGGAAAAGGTGACAAGAGAACGATTGAGTTTTAATGAAGATTGGCTATTTATACTAGGCGATTCTGCGGTTTATATGAACAATTCATTAAATGATACTGATTGGAGAAGACTTAATGTTCCGCATGATTGGAGTATAGAGGGTGAGTTTAGTAAAGATAATCCTAGCCGTATAGAAGGTGGAGCTCTTCCCGGTGGAATAGGGTGGTATAGAAAGAATTTTAATGTACCAACTGAGGATTCAGGTAAAAGAATTTATATAACTTTTGATGGGGTATATCATAATAGTGAAGTTTATCTGAATGGTAATCTACTAGGCAAGAGGCCTAATGGTTATATTGGATTTCAATATGATATGACTCCTTACCTTAAGTTTGGTAATCAAAATAATGTATTGGCTGTTAGGGTTGATAATTCTGATCAGCCTAATTCCAGATGGTATAGCGGTTCAGGTATATATCGTAATGTCTGGATTGAAAAAACTAATCCTATTCATATCAATTTATGGGGGACACAGATTGTTTCGAATTCGGTTACTTCTTCTGTTGCTAATCTTACGCTTTCTATTGCGATCAATAATACAACCTCAAAGACTCAACAACTAAAGATTGAAACGATAATTCTTGATGAGAATAATCAAGAGGTAGAGAAAATTAATGATACTATAACTGTACTTCATAATGATACATCATTTCTAAGTCAAACAATTGAAGTGAAGAATCCAAAGCTTTGGAGTACAAAATCACCTTATCTCTATAAAGCAGTAAGTAATGTTTATGCAAATAACGTAAGGATTGATTCATACGAGACCCCATTTGGAATTAGGTTTTTTCAGTTTGATGCCAAGAAAGGCTTCTCACTCAATGGCGAATCAATGAAGATAAAGGGTGTCTGTAATCATCATGATTTAGGTGCTCTTGGTGCTGCAATCAATACACGTGCTATAGAAAGACAGCTTGAGATACTAAAAGAGATGGGATGTAATGCCATTCGTACTTCGCATAATCCTCCTGCACCTGAGCTGTTGGATCTATGTGATAAAATGGGCTTTTTAGTAATGGATGAGACCTTCGATATGTGGGCGAAAAAGAAGGTCGAATTTGACTATTCAACACAATGGGCTGAGTGGCACGTTAGGGATCTTACAGATCACATACTCAGAGATAGAAACCATCCAAGCGTAATCATTTGGAGTATTGGTAATGAAATTCCTGAACAATTTGACTCTACTGGAATATCTATAGCCCAAGAGCTATCCTCCATAATAAAGAAAATGATGCCTGGCGTTATGGTAACCTCAGGGTTAAATTTTCCCGTTCCGGAAAATCTGCTTTACAAATCGGGTGCTTTAGATTTAGTCGGTTTCAATTACCACCATACTAGTTTCGACTCCTTCCCAATTAACTTCCCAAATCAGAAGTTTATTGGCACTGAAACAACCTCGTCATTAAATTCTAGAGGAGTTTATAATATGCCATCAAATGAGATCAGGGTTTGGCCAAAGCGCTGGGACATCCCTTTCTATGAGGGTAACCCTGATAATTCTTGCTCTTCTTATGATAATTGTCATGCCCCCTGGGGATCAACTCACGCTGATGCTTGGATACCAATCAGAGATAATGATTTTCTTTCAGGAATGTTTATTTGGACTGGTTTTGACTACCTCGGTGAGCCAACTCCATATCAATGGCCTTCAAGAAGCTCCTACTTCGGAATTGTTGATCTAGCAGGTTTTCCAAAGGATGCCTATTATATGTATCAAAGTGAATGGACCAATAAACCCGTACTTCATCTATTTCCTCATTGGAATTGGAATAAAGGCGACAACGTAGATGTTTGGGTCTATACAAATTGTCTGGAAGTGGAACTCTTTTTAAACGGAAAATCACTGGGAAAAAAGTCTAAAGACAAGAAAAGTGTTCACCTTGAATGGACTGTACCTTTTGAAGAGGGAACTCTTCTGGCAGTTGGAAAACAGGCCGATGGCTCAACCATGATGTCGGATGTTAAAACAGCTGGAAAACCATCAAAAGTAATTTTAGAGGCTGATAGGTCTACTATCTCAGCAGATGGAAATGACCTCGCATTCATCACAGTATCAATAAAGGATACCAAAAATAATCTTGTTCCATTCGCTAATAATAAGATTGAATTTAAAGTAGGCGAGGGCTTGGAGATTGTAGGTGTGGATAATGGATCACAGACCAGTCATGAGTCTTTCAAGGCACACTTTAGAAATGCATTTAATGGTAAATGTCTGTTGATTGTCAAAGCTTCAAAGACTCCGGGTATCGTATCCGTATCTGCATCATCTCAAGGATTGACTTGTGAACCAATCAGTATAGAATTAAAGTAAATAATGAGCAAATAAAGTATTGAATTGGTGTGGGATTGATTTAAAATACTTGTATATATCACTATTAAAGATCAAATGGGGAAAGAACAGTGATGCAACTGCATAATACTATTTAAAATGTTAAAGACAATCACCTATTTTTTTGTATTTATTCTATTTTTAAGTGCCTGTGGTAATAAGGCAGATCAATTGGAAAAATGGCCAATAAGTTCTCCTAATGGAGAGATTCAAGCAAATTTTTGGATTGAAAATGGCAAACCATTCTATGAAGTATCATTCAAAAATAAACCTATTCTGGTAAAATCTGCCTTAGGTTTTGTATTGTCAGATAATGATACGTTATCAAATAATTTGATTCTTGTAAATCATTCAGATAGTGCTATTGATGAGACTTGGGAGCAACCATGGGGACAACAGAAGTTCATCAGAAACTATTGCAATGAATCTACTTTTAATCTAACTGAAGCTTCAGGCTCTAAAAGGTCTTTTACTATAACTTTCAGGGTATTTAATGATGGAGTTGGTTTTAGATATAGTTTCCCAAATCAGACTAATCTGACAACCTTTACTATCATGGATGAGCTTACCTCATTTAATTTCAATGATGTTGCACAAGCATGGTGGATTCCAGCTTATAAGGATAACCGATACGAGTATCTCTTTAAGAAATCTCCAATTAGTGAGCTGGATACTGTTCATACTCCTCTAACATTAGAACTGCCAAATGGACAGTTTGCTTCAATTCATGAGGCAGCTTTGGTTAATTATGCCTCTATGACTTTGGCCTCTGATAAAAAGAGTGGGCTGAAATGTGATCTGACTCCCTGGCGTAATGGGACTAAGGTTAATGTTACCTCTCCGTTTAATACTCCCTGGCGTACAATAATACTTGGTCATAATGCAGGTGAATTGATTACTTCAACGTTGATGCTCAACCTAAATGAACCATGTAAACTTAAAGATCTATCCTATATAAAACCACATAAATACCTTGGTATTTGGTGGGGTATGCATATAGGAAAGTATAGTTTTTGGGAAGGACCAATTCATGGCGCAACAACAGCCAGATCAAAAGAGTACATAGATTACTGTAATAAACTTGGCATTGATCATCTTCTTATAGAAGGCTGGAATAAAGGCTGGACTCCACAATGGTATGAGAACAAAATGCATGTGTTTAGCTTCACTGAATCGACTTCTGATTTTAATTTCAAAGAGGTGGCAAACTATGCGAAAGCAAAAGGAGTTGACTTGATCGGATATCATGAGACCGGGTCTAACATAGAAAACTATTTACCTCAAATTGATGCAGGAATGAAAATGTATCAGGAAGGAGGGCTTCATGCTATTAAGATCGGTCAAGTAGGCTCGAGGTTAAATATGAAAGAGTGGCATCACGGTCAGTTTGGGGTTAACTATTACCAGTATGTTCTTGACAAAGCCGCTCAATATAAACTTGCTGTTAACTTTCATGAGCCAATTAAACCCACTGGGTTGTGCCGGACTTACCCTAACCTGTTAGCTGGTGAGGGTGGAAGAGGAATGGAATACGATGCATGGAGTGAAGGAAATCCTCCAGAACACACTGTAATTATTCCATTTACTAGGCTGCTGGCTGGTCCGATGGATTTTACTCCTGGTATATTTGCAATTAAGGGAACAAGAGTTCACACAACTCTAGCAAAACAACTTGCTCTGTACCTGACAATTTATTCACCAATTCAGATGTTGGCCGATCTGCCTGAAAATTATCTAGGAAACCCTGCTTTTAAGTTTCTACAGGATGTGCCAGTTAACTGGGATACCACGGTTGTCTTAAATGCTCAGATAGGTGATTTTTTAACTATCGTAAGAAAAGATATTAATTCCAATGATTGGTTCCTGGGTTCTATCACTAATCAAGAGCAGAGAGAGTTTGACTTACCACTGACGTTCCTCTCTAATGGAAAACGCTATTCGGCTGAAATTTATGCTGATGGAAAAGATGCCTGCTTTGATTCAAATCCCGAAAGTGTACAGATCAGTAAAATGGAAGTCACCAATAAAACAATCTTAAAAATTAAATTGGCTAAGGGTGGTGGACAAGCCATTCGGTTTATTGCTGAAAAATGAAATAAGAAACTATAATCGTTAAAGTGAGAATAATATAGAATGAAGTACAGAACCTTATTATGTATTGGTCTGCTGGGGATGCTTACCTTTACGACTCTAAAATCGGAAGCTCAAATACAAGGGTTTCATATACAGAATGAGCCAATTGATATTAGTCCTGATTTTAGCAATTTCCAAAATACCTACTATTTAGCCGATAGCTTAGTTAGCTTTGATCCTACAACAGGAAAAGGGGTTCTGAAGTATAGCCGGTATGAATACTCCACCCGTATGGCGTTTAATAACATGCTGGGTAAATTGAATAAAGTGGCTGCTAATGAATTTCCTACTGCCGAGTATGCTGCACAGCCTGAGTTGCCATTCTCAGTAGAATTTGCATCACCCAGAACCGTTCGAATCAGAGCTTTGTCTGGCTTCGTTGCTAAACCAAATGAGAATTCTTTAATGCTGGTAGGTGGTCAAGCTCCGATCGATAAATCTTGGAAATATCAAAAAACTTCAACAGGTCATATCTATACCTCTCTATATGGAAAGGTTGAGATTACCAATTACCCCTGGCATTTTAAAATTTACGATGCCTCCGGTAAATTACTAACCTCAACAATTCATCAGGATGATGTTGAACTATCAACCTATACTCCGGTATTACCCTTCTCTTTCGTTCGTCGTGCCTCAGATTACTCCAGAAGCTTTGCCGCTGCATTTAATCTTTCTCCAGATGAGAAAATCTTTGGCTGTGGTGAGTCTTATCAGGCGTTCAATAAAAGAGGACAGAAGGTAGTTTTATGGGTGGATGATGCTAATGGTGTTCAAAATGAGAGCATGTATAAACCTATTCCCTTCTATCTTAGTAGTAGAGGCTATGGCGTATTCATGCATACTTCCACACCAATCTCCTGTGATTTTGGAAAGTACTGGAGTCAAGCCAATACAATGATGATTGGTGATGATGAGCTCGATCTATTTGTATTTATAGGTAACCCCAAAGAAGTATTGAGTGCATATACTGATTTGACGGGTAAGGCACAGATGCCTCCACTGTGGTCGTTTGGCTTCTGGATGAGTCGCATTACCTATTTCTCCCAGAAAGAGGGGCTAATGGTTGCAGATAAGCTTCGTGCCAATAAGATTCCAACTGATGTGCTGCATTTTGATACTGGTTGGTTTGAAACCGATTGGAGATGCGATTTCCAATTCTCAAAATCAAGGTTTGAAGATCCTAAGGCCATGATCGCTAAACTTAAAGAGAATGGTATTAGAACCTGTCTCTGGCAATTACCCTATTTCGTTCCAAAAAATACATTATTCCCAGAGATTGTCGAAAAGGGCCTATTTGTAAAAGATGGTAAAGGCAATCTTCCTTACGAAGATGCGGTAATAGATTTCTCGAATCCCGAAGCTGTTAAATGGTATCAATCAAAAATTAAAGGTCTTTTAGATCTTGGTGTTAGCGCAATTAAGGTTGATTTTGGAGAAGCTGCTCCAGCAAATGGACTATTTGCCTCTGGTAAGACTGGCTTCTATGAGCATAATTTATATCCACTTAGGTATAATAAAACCATTGCTGATATTACTAAAGAGGTCACCGGTGATAATATTATCTGGGCTAGAAGCACCTGGGCAGGAAGTCAGCGTTATCCGTTGCATTGGGGTGGCGATCCGGCAAATACTAACTCGGCAATGGCTGCAACTTTAAGGGGTGGACTTTCAATAGGAGTATCAGGTTTCTCATTCTGGAGCCATGATATAGGTGGCTTTGCATTAAAAAAGCCTGAAGATGTTTATCGTAGATGGACCCCATTTGGTATGTTAACTTCTCATACACGAAGCCATGGTACTCCTCCAACAGAGCCATGGGAATATGGTGAGGACTTTATGAATAGCTTTAGGCTAGCCGACGAAATGAGATATAAACTTATGAGTTATATCTATACTCAGGCTAAGATCTGTAGTATGAATGGATGGCCTATGTTAAGAGCTATGTTCGTTGAATTCCCAAATGACCCCGGTAGCTGGCTCTTAGATAATCAGTATATGTTTGGATCGGATCTTCTTGTTGCTCCCCTTTTTGAGGATGTTGATTCACGCAACGTTTATCTTCCCGAAGGAGAATGGATTGATTATCAAACGGGGAAAAGCTATTCAAAAGGATGGAATCATATTAAAGCCGGTCAAATTCCCATTGTTGTACTCGTAAAAGCAGGAGCGGTAATTCCTCATGTCAATCTTGCTCAATCAACACAGTTTATTGATTGGTCAAAGATTACACTCAGTCTTTATGGTACTGATTCGGGTAGTTGTCTCGTATATCTACCAGGTAAAGATAAACCTGAGACAGTTCGCATCGAAAAAAACAGGGTAGTAGCTGATCCTTACAACGGTGAAGTGAAATGGAAAATAGTTTCAGTTAAAAACTGATTTAAACATCGTTAACCATCCGGTAGCATCTAGAAGATTGTCGTTGGTCTTCTTTTGCTACCGGATAGATGATCCGAAACTGTGTGATTAAAGAAATTTTTATCGAATCTTTTATTAATTAATGCCATGCGATACACTCTAATTCTACTGCTTCTTACCATATCAATTATTTCAAAAGGTCAGTTATCGCTTGCTGATGCCTTTACTGATCATATGGTTTTGCAACGTCACATTGCCATTCCAATCTGGGGTAATTCTTATCCTAATGACATGGTTAGTGTTAAATTGGGTAGCTCGGAGGTTGTTGTAAAGGCAAACCAAGATGGAGAATGGAGTGTCTCTATGCCATCAATGAACGAAGGTGGTCCCTACGAACTTCGTGTCTCAAGTGTTGGTAAAAAGGGGAAACCTATCGTGTGCAATGATGTTTTGATTGGTGATGTCTGGTTAGCATCCGGACAATCAAATATGGAATGGGAGGTTAGGAGTAGCATGAATGCCAAAGAGGAGATAGCTAATGCCACAAACTATTCTATTCGCTACTTGAAAGTTCCGCATGATATAAGTTCAACTCCTAAACATTGTATCGGTAAGACTAATTGGAAGGTTATAGACACAAACTCAGTTAAAGAGTGTTCAGCTGTAGCCTATTTCTTTAGTAAAGTACTGAATAAAGAGACCAAAGTACCAATTGGAATTATTCAATCAACATGGGGAGGAACCCCTGTCGAAGCTTGGACTAGTCGCGAAATGTTAAACTCTTGCTCTCTGACTCATGACAGGGTAGCTCATATAGATACGTTTGGATTAAGCCATTTTCAGGCAGATAGCGCCCGTATAAGACGTTTTTGGGAGATTGTCTATCATGCGGACGAAGAAGTGAAGAAAAGGCTTTTAAATGCCTCTTATGATGATAAGGAGTGGGGCGTTTTAACCATGCCCAGTGTTCTAAAAGATTGGAATTGGCCCTCATTTGAAGGAATTATCTGGCTTAGAAAGGAGATAACTATTCCGGCTAATATGTATGGAAAAGATCTAACTATCAACCTGGGAAGGCCTGAGCTCAACTACACGCTCTATTTTAACGGTAATGAAATCTGCAAAACTATGTGGAATGCTGAACCCTCACATAAATACCTTCTTCCAAAAGAGATTATAAAACAGGGAAAGAACATTATAACGGTTAGGCTGGCTGCTTTATGGCATGGAGGTGGTTTTGATCCTCCGTCAGAACGGATGGTTATCAGTGATGGGCTAACGGATGTTTCTATTGCGGGTGACTGGAAGTTTAACAAAGAGCTTGAATCACCTGTTCCTCAGATAAGTAATTATCAAAAGTACCCCTCTTTTCTCTTTAATGCTATGATAAATCCTATCATTCCTTATGGGATCAAAGGGGTTATTTGGTATCAGGGGGAGGATAATGTCAGAGATTCCTATAACTATCGTTTCCACTTCGTAAATATGATTAATGACTGGCGAATCAGATTTAAACAGGGGTATCTTCCATTTTACTTTGTACAGCTGGCAAATTTCATAGACGCTTCAGATAGTGATTGGCCTTTATTACGAGAATCGCAAGAGTCTGCTTTGGCATTGCCAAACACTGGTATGGCCTGCATAATTGACATTGGAGATGCGAATAATATTCATCCAGTCAATAAACAAGAGGTAGGTCTTAGGTTAGCTAAGATGGCATTAAAGGATCTGTACGGCAGATCGGGTATTGTTATAGGGCCTCGTTTTAATGCTTATAAAGTTGATGGTACGAGGATTCTAATAGAAGTAAATGAAAACGACAAGGGGCTTGTTGTGAAGCCTGGTTCTGTTGCATCTGGATTTGAGATTGCCGGAGTGGATGGTAAATATGTTATGGCAAATGCTAACGTAAAAGGCAATATCATAGAGGTCTCAAGTGAAAATGTCGCTAATCCCAGATACGTTAGATATGCTTGGAAAGATAACCCAGACTGCAATGTCTTTGATACAGATGGTAATCCGCTATGGCCTTTTCGAACTGATAAAAACTAAAAGGATATAATAATTCAAATCAATATTTATGATTATTCAAAAAAAACTCCTAATTCTCCTTTGGTTTGTAATCTTGGGAGCTGTTTTTCTAGGTTGCAAGAAAGATGAGAAGAATAGTTTGACTGTCTCTCCAACAACTATCCAAATTCCGGCAGAGGGAGGCGTTGAAGCAATCTCAATCAAGACGAATGCTTCATCATGGAGTATTAGTAACTCTGCTGATTGGGTTACTCTTTCACAGAGTTCAGGAACGACTTCCGAAGCATTAATAAATGTTGCTGTCTCTACAAAAACAGTCACTGACAGAGAGGCAAAACTAACTATAAAAGCCGGTGATGCAAATGAGATCATTGTGGTGGTAAAGCAAGCTGCATCAGACTATCTCTATGCCTTAAGTAGCGATGTGACAACTCTCGGGTTTTCCGTTTCTGGTAATACTCTTTCCTTCAAAGTTTCAACCACAGCTGAATCATGGTCTATACAGGATTCGATTAGCTGGCTCTCTTTTAGTACCAGACAAGGTGCTAAAGGTGAAACTACTGTCTCTTTAACCTCAAGTGCCAATTCTGAGCAAAATGCCAGACAAGCCACCTTTGTTATTAAAGCAGATTATGCTCCTGTGGTAACCATTACCGTAAACCAAAATGGTGAAATATATCCTAACTATAATACCAATCCTATACCTGCTGATGAAACTGGCATGGAGAGTACTGCAGGTGAACTGGCGAATAAAATAAAGATTGGATGGAATATAGGAAACACCCTGGAAGCAATAGGAGGGGAGACGGCATGGGGAAATCCTATGGTTTCTACTGCTTTGATCGACCTTGTAAAACAGAGTGGCTTCAATGCTATCAGAATTCCTTGCTCGTTTAACCAATACATGGAGAATAGCTCAACAGCTAAAATCAAGGAGAGTTGGTTGAATAGAGTAAAGACCGTGGTTCAATATTGCGTTGAGAGAGATATGTATGTTTTGTTGAATATCCACTGGGATGGCGGATGGCTCGAGAATAA
This sequence comes from uncultured Bacteroidales bacterium, assembly GCA_964444785.1. GTDB lineage: Bacteria > Bacteroidota > Bacteroidia > Bacteroidales > TTA-H9 > JAJTBW01. Next base: position 87,456 of record CAYUII010000015.1, read on the forward strand.
TATCACTCCTCAGAAACAAGAAGCTAATAATGCAAAGCAAAAGGCATTCTGGCAACAGATAGCAACTCATCTGAGAGATTTTGATGAACATCTTATGTTTGCAAGTGCTAATGAACCTAATGTTGATAATGCAACTCAAATGGCGGTATTGACTACTTACCATCAAACGTTCATCGATGCCGTGAGAGCTACAGGTGGTAAGAATGGATACCGTGTCTTGGTAGTTCAAGGCCCATCTACTGATATTGAGAAGACGAATCAATTAATGAAGACGCTTCCTGTTGATGTTATTGCAAATAAGATGATGGTTGAGGTTCACTATTATACGCCCTGGAATTTCTGTGGTTTAGCTGAGGATGCCAGCTGGGGAAAGATGTTCTATTATTGGGGTAATGGTTATCATTCAGTGAATGATCCTGAACGAAATGCCACTTGGGGTGAAGAATCGACCGTTAATACCAACTTCGGTTTAATGAGAGCACAATTTGTACAAAAGGGCATTCCCGTCTTACTGGGTGAGTATTCTGCCATGCGTCGTTCGGCTTTAACGGGTCTTCAATTGTCAGAACATCTTGCAAGTAGAGCCTATTACCACTATTACATTACGAAAAAGGCTAAGGAAAATGGAATTTTACCCTTCTATTGGGATAACGGTGGAATGGATAATAATGCCTGTGGAATATTTAACCGATTAAATAATACGGTTTTTGATCAACAAACCCTAGATGCCTTGATGCAAGGTGCAAACGGACAAAAAAAATAATCAATTATGAGAAAATATTTAGCTATTACGATTTTGGGAACGCTTATGGCCTGTGCTACCACCATTCCAAAAACTACACTCGATGCTAATGAGGCTAAGATAGACTCTCTGATTCGCCTGATGACTCTTGAGGAGAAGGTACATATGATTCACGCCTGCTCAAACTTTAATTCAGGAGGGGTCTCTCGTTTAAATATCCCTGAACTCGTTATGTCGGATGGCCCTCATGGTGTTCGTCCTGAACAAAACACAAATGCAACTAAATCGGAGAAGGAAAATGACTATGCAACATATCTCCCGACTGGTATTTGTTTAGCCGCAACCTGGGACACTTCTTTAGCTCACCAGATGGGAATGGTTTTAGGGAGCGAAGCTAAGGCTAGAGGTAAAGATATTATTCTAGGCCCTGGCGTTAACATCATACGTAGTCCGTTGAATGGGCGAAACTTTGAGTACTTAAGTGAAGATCCGTTTCTTAATTCAGAGCTTGCTGTTAAATACATTCAAGGTGTACAGAGCAAAGGGGTTTCTGCCTGTGTAAAGCATTTTGCTGCAAATAATCAGGAAGTCAATCGTGATAAGGTGGATGTCATTGTCTCTGAAAGAGCACTTCGGGAGATTTACTTACCCGCTTTTGAGGCAAGTGTAAAACGCGGGGATGTAAATACAGTTATGGGGTCTTATAATAAAGTTAACGGACAGTATGCCACTCATCACGCTTATTTGGTTAACAAAGTACTTAAAGATGAGTTTGGCTTTAAGGGGATCCTTATCAGCGATTGGAGTGCAGTGAAGCATGCAAAAGAGGCTCTGCTTAATGGTACCGATATCGAAATGGGGACTGATCTCAGTCAGAAAAAACCTGATTATAACGCTTTCTATATGGCCGACTCCGCTATTCAGTTTGTGAAAAGTGGTGAGGTAGACGAGAAGATTATCGATGAGAAGGTAAGAAGAATCCTAAGGATAATGTTAAAAACAAAGCTTTCTGGAAATAACATTCCGGGGAAAATCAATACTAAAGAACATCAACAAATTGCTCGTAAGGTCGCTGAAGAAGGAATCGTATTATTGAAAAACGAGAATATCCTACCAATTGAATCTAAGAAGTATAGAAAGATACTCGTCGTGGGTAATAATGCGGTCTATAAGCAATCTATGGGTGGTGGTAGCTCTCAGGTTAAGGCTCTTTACGAAGTCACTATATTAGAGGGTATAAAAGATGTTGCAGGCCAGGCTACCCAGATTGAGTTTGTCGAAGGTTATAAGCCTACTAAGGATCTATCATTTGATAAAGCCTTGGCTCAGAATGCCGTTAATGCTGCATCAAAAGCTGATCTCGTGATCTTTGTGGGTGGGTGGATTCATAATTTCGACATGTCGGTATGGGGCGGAACCGCTTTTGATATGGAAGGTCAGGATAAGTCTGATTTAAAACTAAAATATGGGCAGGAAGATCTTATCAAGCAAATCTCCGAAGTTAATCCTCATACTATTGTAGTCCTGATTGGTGGTAGCAATGTGGAGATGAAAAGTTGGATTAATCAAGTTCCAGCTGTCCTAATGGCTTGGTACCCCGGTATGGAAGGAGGACATGCATTAGCTAATATTCTGTTTGGAAATATTAACCCTTCTGGTAAACTCCCGATGACTTTTGCCGATTCTCATCTCTTATACCCATCTCATTCTGTTGGTGAGTTTCCTGGAAAGGATAATGTGGTTCATTATAATGAAGGCATCTATGTTGGATACCGCTATTTCGATAAACAGAACGTTGAAACTCTTTTCCCTTTTGGCTTTGGTTTAAGTTATACAACTTTCAAATTGAGTGATTTAAAAGTGACAAAAGAGGGAGAAAATGTTGTGGCACAATGTAAGGTTCAAAATACCGGAAGTAGAGAAGGAGCAGAGGTCGTTCAATTCTATGTGGCTTCAAAGGGCTCCTCTATTGACCGTCCTGTTAAGGAGCTTAAGGGCTTCCAAAAGGTCTTCCTAAAACAGAATGAGATTGCTAATGTTAAAGTGATCATGGACAAGAGAGCTTTTGAATACTATGATGAGCAAAGCAAATCATGGACTTTGGAGCCTTGTTCTTATGAAATTCAGGTAGGCAACTCGTCTCAAAACATTGAACTTAAACAATCGATAAAACTTTAACCATTACTTTTTTATCTCAAAACGTGAAGCATCAACTTGATGCTTCATGTTTTTTTTTAGATGTTCTCTTGATTATCCTTGTATTTCGATGGAAGCATGCCAAACTCATTTTTGAATATTTTAGAGAAATATCTCGGGTCATTAAATCCAACTTCATAAGAAATCTCGCTGATAGTTAGCCTTCCTATTGATAGCAATTCAGATGCTTTCTTCAGTCTGATTAACCTGATCAGCTCAATTGGAGTTTTTCCTGTTAGAGACATCGTTTTTTTATAGAGATGTACTCTGCTTACACCAATTTCCTTACTTAACATATTAACCGTTAAATCCGGATTAGAAATGTTCTTATTAATGTGTTCCCTTATTCTTTCCAGTAGTTTTTGGTCAAGAGTCGTGATTGCCTCGTTGTTTGTTGTGATCTTCAGGCTCTTCTGATAGTCTTTTATAAACTGCTGTCTCTGTTTTAATAAGTAATCAATCCTTGATTCAAGTATGTCCAGATTAAAAGGTTTGGTAATATATTCATCAGCCCCGACTCTAAAACCTGCAACTTTATCCTCATGCGTAGATTTAGCAGTCAATAGTATTATCGGCACATGTGAGTATTCCGGATTAGTCTTAATCTGTTTGCAAAGTTGATAACCATCCATTATTGGCATCATTATATCGCTAATTACTAGGTCTGGATCTTGATTCTCAAGGATATTAAGTGCCTCTTGACCATTTTCTGCTTCCAGAATATTAAACCTGTCACTTAAACTATCGCGTAAGTAATTTCTAAATTCTTGATTATCTTCTACTAATAAAAGAGTTTGTTTCGTTTTGTCAATGGTAATATCAGGTGTCTGGCGTTCAATATCCTCTTCAAATTCAGGATCTTCTATTGAATTAATGATTCGATTTCTATTAACCGGAAGTTTAACTGTAAAGCAACTTCCTTGTCCGGGTTCACTTTCTACAGAGATACTACCGCCTAATAGTTCTACAAATTCTTTTGTCAACGAAAGACCTATTCCACTTCCGGTTGTAACAAATTCACGAGGTTGATGAACTTGATAAAACCGTTCAAATAGTTTTTCACGATGCTCTTTATCAATACCAATACCCATGTCTTGGACTTTAATTCTGAGCATTTCTGTTTCATCTTCATCAATGAGTTGAACAATTACATGAATACTGCCTCCTTCAGGAGTGAATTTAAAAGCATTTGAGAGAAGATTATTTATGATCTTCTCAGTTTTGTCAGTATCGAGCCTCATGAAGAGTTCTGATTCATAGCTTACAAATTGAAGATCAATTTTCTTAGGTTCAGCTAGTTCATGAAATGATTCAACGGTTCTTCTTAAATGATTGATAATATTTCCATAAGTAAGATCCGGAGATACCTTATTAGCTTCAACTTTACGAAAATCCAGTAATTGATTTACAAGAAACAGCAGTCTTTTTGCATTTTGTCTAATAAGCTGAAGTTGTTTTCTTGTTCCCGGGTCAAGTTCTTTTTTTAGAAGGCTATCGAGAGGGGTCAGAATCAAAGTTAAAGGAGTTCTAAATTCGTGACTTACATTAGTAAAAAACCTAGTTTTTAATTGATTTAATTCATACTGGCGAATGGCTTCTTCTTCAGCTTGACTTTTCAAAAACTTATTTCGAATTCTCATGATGATAAAATTCCTCGAGGCAATGGTTATCATGATAAGAATGAACAGGTAAACTAGGTACGCATACCAAGCACGATACCATGGGGGAAGAATGGCAATTGAAACGGTTGCTTCTGTCTTTTCCCATGGTGTTATAAAATCTGTGCATTGAACAACGAACCGATAAGTTCCTGGATTTAAGTTGGTAAATGTTGCTTTCCTATCTTGCCAAGTTGTGTAGATCCATTGATGGTTAAACCCTTCTAGTTTATACCGATAATGAATCCTTTTAGGAGTCAGATAATCTAGAAGGCCAAAGGTCAGCGAAAACATATTTTCATCTGGCTTAAGTGTAATTTTTGCGTTATTTAGTGTGGCTGATTTAAGTAAGACTCTATTATTTATCTCCTTTCCTACTAAAATGGGCTTTCCAAAAAGCTCCAAACCAGTTATATATGGTCTGGTTTCTCCTTTTAATTTAAGGTTCTTTTCTGGTAAGAACAGATTGAATCCATTTGGGCCTCCAAAGATTAACTCTCCAGCATTTGTCCTTAATGCTGATCCTTCATTGAATTCTTTACTTTGAAGCCCATCAGATTCTGTGAAAAGAACTGTGTAATGTTCGATTATCTCTTCATTAATGTTAAACTTCAATACAAGTTTTACTAAGCCCGAAGAAGTTCCTAGCCATAACGTACCATTTCTCTCCTCAAGGATCGAAAGAATGGCATTGTCTCCGAGATTTGCATCAATCTTAATAGGCACAAATGTGTTTTTTCCTCGATTAAAAAGGTTTAGTCCGTTGCGTGTACCTGCCCAAATTCGACCCTTTGAATCTTTAAAAACATTATAAACAAAGTTATCTGATAAGCTATTGGATTGACTTGGCTTGTTTTGGTAAACGATCATATTCCGAGTCTGTTGGTCCAAAACAAAAACTCCTCTGTCACTCCCAAACCACATATTTCCTTCATTATCTTCCGTAATATCCATTACGAAGTTGGAATTAATTGCATTCATTCCATTACCATTGTAATGAAAGAATTTTCCAGTCTTTTTATCAAGCCGATCTAATCCTCCTCCTAACATACCAACCCAGATGGCTCCTTGTGAATCTTCAAAAACATCCCAAACCATATTTCCACTTATGGAGTATAAATTTGAAGGATCATGCAGGAAATTTCTAAAACTTTTTCCATCATAGTAGGAAAGACCTCCATGGTAAGTGGCGATCCACAGCTTCCCAGCTCGATCGACAAAAAGATCTACGATAACCCCACTGTGAAGGGCATTAGCTTTATTAGGATCAGCCTTAAAAGTTAGGAAAGACTCATTTTTTCTGTCATAATAAACGAGACCATCACCGTTGGTTCCAATCCAAATATTTCCTAGATGATCCTCCGCAAAACAGTTAACATCATTGTAAGGCAATGATTTACTATTATTCGGGAAGCTTACATAGTGATGAAATCGATAAATATTCTTGTTATAATAGTTGATGCCTTGTTTGAAAGTTCCAATCCAAACTATGTTTTCTTTGCTTACAAATAACTCCGTGATAACATTTTGCTTTAGGCCTGATTCTGTAAAAGTATTATTTGTGACATAGTTTATTGATTGCTTATTGCTGGAAAGAATATTAATTCCTCCGTGGTCAGTGCCTATCCAAATATTTCCATCTGGAGCTTCAACAATGCAAGAAACGTTATTAGAATTTAGTGCCGGACTAGAGTTTGTGTTATAGTATTTTATTGAACCTGATGGCTCTATTACAAAAACTCCTAGTGCTTCGTCGTTACAGAAAACCCATATCTCTCCATTTTTTCTAACAAAAGATTCAAAAAGTTTGCCTTTTATCTTAACTCGTTCAGCAATATCATTAATACGTTTGACTAGCTTCAGTGTGTTTGGGTTAATAATGTCAACTATACCGTTTTCATATGTGACATATAGATTCTTTTTATCACTTGTTATATTGCTGATTGCTAAGTCGATAAGCGGGCTCTTTGTCCCTTTCTGCGAAGCCAATAATTTATTCTGATTCGTATAAATATTATGTTTTAGTATTCCCTCTCCCTGAATTCGAATAAAGACTAAAGAATCACCATAAGGCACTATCATATCCATGTTAAAGTTTTGATAAACTTTTTTATCGGCAGTAAGACTAAAATGATTTATGCATTCCTCGTTATCAGGGTTAAATATGTATAGGTAAGTTGGTACTTGGATCCAAAATCTTCCAAGTTGGTCTTTGACTATCGTTTGAACTACATTTCCTGGAATAGATGTTGAATCATCTTGCTCATGCTTAAATACTTTAAAATTGTATCCATCATATCGATTAAGACCTGATCTCGTACCTATCCAAATAAATCCGTTATTGTCCTGAGCAAAACAGTAGATATGATTATGTGATAGCCCGTTCTTATAATCTAACGAGTTAAAAATCAGTTTATCTGACCCAAAGGCAGTGAGTTGAACCAGCCCTATTAGGAGTATTAAGTAGATTTTCCTCGTCGATGCATCCATAATTAACCTGTTTAATTGATAATCAAATTTAATGATTTTTCATTTCAGAACGAAATGGCTGTAATTGTCAATTGTTAAAATGGTTTTTCTAAATTCTATAAAGTTAATTTCAATAAATGCGCTTTTTTCGATATATTTGAGTTATATTATTAATAACTGATTTATGAAGAGAATTTTAACGACTAGCATTATCTTGTGTTTCGTACTCTCAGTTTTTGGCCAATTTCAAAGAGAAAATCTGGGGAATTCAAGTGGAAATTTTACGAACCCTATATTTGCAGGTGATTATCCTGATCCAAGTATATTACGTGATGGAGACGATTATTATATTGTTCATTCTTCCTTTGAGTATTATCCCGGTCTATTGATATGGCATTCTAGTGATTTAATTAATTGGAGCCCTATTACGAATGCCCTCTTTAAAAATATTGGTTCTGTATTTGCCCCTGATTTAGTAAAGTTTAATGGTCGCTACTATATATATTTCCCTGCTGGCCCAACAAATTGGGTCGTTTGGGCTGATGATATAGCTGGACCGTGGAGCGAACCGATTGATCTAAAGATTAGTGGAATTGACCCCGGGCATGTGGTTGATAAAACAGGAAAGCGATTTCTCTATTTCAGCGATGGCGGTTATGCTCCCTTATCAGAAGATGGTCTGCGTATCACCGGCTCCTTAATTCATGCTTATGACGGTTGGCCAATCCCAAGAGATTGGACCATTGAGTGTTTCTGTTTAGAGGGACCCAAATTGGTTCAGAGGGGCGACTATTATTATCTTACCGTCGCTGAAGGAGGAACTGCTGGCCCAGCTACAAGTCACATGATAATCTCTGCCCGCTCAAAATCTCCATTTGGCCCGTGGGAAAACTCTCCATTTAATCCTATTGATAGAACTCTATCTGCTTCAGAGAAATGGTGGTCTAAAGGACATGCAACTCTTTTCGAAGATGCAAATGGAAAATGGTGGATTGTGTTTCATGGCTATGAAAAGGAGTTCCAAAACATGGGACGTCAAACTCTTCTTCAACCAATTGAATGGACTAATGACGGATGGTTTAAAATTCCTGGTGGAGCTTCTACTGATCAGCCATTAACTATCTCAGTTGAAAAAACCGGCAATTCAAACTATTGTCAGAGTGATGATTTCACTGGTAAAACGCTAAAACCACATTGGAAGTTTTTCGGGGAGTTTGATCCCAATAGAATAACACCAACAAAGGAGGGTTTAATATTCAGAGGAAAGGGTGAGTCAGTTGGCAATTCATCACCAATGCTCTGCATTCCTTCTGACCATTCTTATAGTGCCGATCTAGAACTTCAAGTTGAAAAAGGAGGGGTTGGCGGATTAATCCTGTTTTACAATAATTCTGCCTATAATGGCCTTCTGGTAAAGGATAATGATATTCTGGTGAACCTAAAGGGTTGGCAATACGTTGCTGAAAAACAGGTTCACAACGGACATGTTTTTCTTCGTCTAAAAAGCGTTAACAACTTAGTAGATATGTACTATAGCTTGGACGGAATCGACTGGAGAAAACTTGAAAGCTCTTTTTATACCAGTGCACTTCAGCATAATGCCTTGGGCGGATTTTTAAGTTTAAGAATTGGAATCACATCTATGGGTAACGGTGCGATAATCCTTAAGAACTTTGTTTATACTGCTTTATAGAATCATTTCAACTCTCTCGTTTGTAAAGTCTAGGCAATTCATCAACCCATTCTCAGATTTCCAGTCGCTCTCCCATCCCTCTTCGCTCTTTCTCCATATCGCTCTTCTTTTTTTCCTGCATCATTAGAAGAAAATCAAACTTCCGTAAGTCTCTTGGTAAAGACTAATTTTGGGGGCTGTCTTTTTCTCTATCCTATAAAAGGATTGACCCATTAGCGAGTTTGAGCTATTCTCATCATTGTTTGTTTTTTATAAATACCGATTTATCCATTATTTTAAGACACGTTGTATGGAGAGGGAGCGAAGAGGATAGGTAGAGGTAATTATGATAAACTTAAAAACAACCAACTGTAAACACTTTCTACAAAATAAAAAGTGCGATCATACTTGAAAAGCAGCCTTTGGTTTTACTCAAAGGCTGCTGCATAAAAATTAAAATGATTAGTCAAAGAATGGCCTTAAACAATCCGCAAACCAGCCAGGAACCCTGCATGGTTTCATTTCATCTTTAGTGACAAAACCTAGTTCTGTACTGCCAAGATGAGCAAGTGTTCCTGCCTCAGTATAAAGTTCATATTCGAAAAGGATTTTTGCCAGTGGCATTTTCTTGATCAATACCTTAATAGTAATCTTATCATCAAAACGTAGCGGAGATTTAAAAACAGAGTGGATATTTAGGATAGGCATTAAAATACCAGACTCTTCCATGGCTCTGTAGTTTGAACCTAAAGAACTCATTGCTTCAACCCTTGCTAATTCATAATAAACAGCGTAGTTGCTATGATGTACAATTCCCATTTGGTCAGTCTCTGCATATCTTACAGTAAAACTAGTTGTATATTCAAACATTTAGATTATTTAATTAGTTGGCCGATAGCCGTTTGTTTCCTTTTTTAACGCAGGGATACCTGATTTTAGCCATGGTGCAGCAGGTTCTCCCTTCAGATAGTGTCCGAAAAACTCAGAAAGCTTTATTGAAAGATCCATCCTGTTTCCCCAACTGCTGGAGTTTAAGTTGTGGGGTTCCCCATTGTAATTAATTAACCATGATGGTTTATTGAGTCTTCGAAGGGCTGAAAAGAACTCAATTCCTTGAGTCCAAGGTACGGCACCATCGGCATCGTTTGCCAAAATGACAAGTGGGGTTTGAATTTTATTCGCTTCAAACAACGGACTGTTCTCTATGTAGAGATTGGGAGCCTCCCAGATTGTCTTTCCTATTCTGCTTTGGGTTTTCTCATACTGAAACATTCTACTTACCCCAGATTCATACCGAATGCCTCCATATGCACTTGTCATGTTTGCAACAGGAGCGCCTGCCCAAGCCGCCTTAAATCGATTCGTTTTTGTGACGATATAACCTATCTGATATCCTCCCCAACTATGACCTTGCAACCCTATGTTTAAGGTATCTATGGAATAATTTCTTATAATATGATCCAATCCACTCATGACGCAATCATAAGCAGATTGACCCGGGAAACCGGTCTTATATCGAATATCAGGTATAAAAACAATGTAGCCATTACTTACAAACCAAGGGACATTTATGATAGAACGACTGGGTCTTGGGGTATAAAATGTATGGAGATATTGGCTGTTTCGTTCATAGAAATAAAGAATGGTCGGATATCTTTTTGTTGAATCGTAATTTTCGGGCAAATATACTAAGCCTTCAAGGTTAAATCCTAATGGCGATTTCCATTGTATCAAGTGAGCAGATCCCCAGGCAATGGAATCTGCAAATTCATTTGCTCGGCTAATTTGTCTAAGATCAGATAATTTTTCTTTAGTCGAAACCCAAAGCTGAGGTGCTTTACTATAATCTTGTATGCCTAACACGAGAGTTTGGTGGTTCTCGTTCTTTAAGGAGCTTGTTATTTCACATTTGGAGTCAAATAAAATTTCAGGTGATCTTTTTCCTGTGATATCCCGAAGGAACCAAATTGCATGGGTCTTGGTGGCATAAGAGGTTCCTTCAAGATAATAACAACTTGATTCACTAAAGCCAAATGCTCTTTGGTTAAACTGCTTTAAGGAGAACGAAACCTGTTTCGATCTTCCAACTCCTTTAGTAACCATCAGGGGTTCTTGGTTGTCTCTAGTATGAAATTTCCAAATATCATACTGATCACGAATTAAGAAGAAATCCGATTTTTCGCCCCACCCAATAAATGGGTAAGAGGAGGCTAATTCGGGAGTATCTTGATCGAGGTCATAGAAAGCGGTCTTGAGTTTACGAGTAAGGCAAATTGATTTATTTTTTTCTACACTAAAAAGGTTCCAAGTTGAATCATATGGATTAAACCAAACAGACCATAATCCGTTAGGGGAAAGGTATTGCCTTGAATTACTTCTTTTAGTTACTAATTGAGACTTTCCTGTTAAAGAATTAATTATATAAAGATCTGTAAAACCCTCATCCCAGGAACTTTGTTTGAGATAGTTGTTTTCATTTTTCGCAGTTAGATAAAGATTTGAGTTTTTATTATCAAATGAGACTTTGAGTGTGTCATTTTCCAAACAGACCGTAGTTGAATCTACAAGATTAAGGCAGGCTAACCAAGATTTTTTCTTATCCCCATTAAGCTCTTTCAATTGTTGGGGCATGATTCGATTATCGTTCCAATGCCAAATATCTAAAGTAGCCATTTCATCTTTTAAGAGAGAATCAGGTTTGGTTTGAGGTGATTTAATGGCAATTCCATAAAAAAGCCTATTCCCGTCCTTGCTAAATAGAGGCTTTCTAAACTTGCTAAAAGTATAGTTAGTATCGGATACAGGTAATGGTGTGCTGAATGTTTTCGCTTTTCTATTGTCAATTACAATCATAGATGAGAGATCTTTGATAGAGTCATTTTGTATGATGAATGCTGCATGGTTAGCATTATCAGCAACTCCAATCTGACTACACTTTCCTTTGCTTTTAGTAATTATTTCAGGAGATTTATTGAAAGCGACTCTATGGATTTGTAAGGAATCTGTTGAATCATTGATCCTTGATACGACCCAGAGAGCAGCACCATCATCTGAAAATTCCCAATTAGTAACTCTTTCAAGTTGTATCTGATTATTAGAAGAGGGATTTACAATGGTTAGAGGCCAAGATTCGATTTTAGGACTGTTTTTAGTGTTGTTTTTTTTGTCTGTATCGGTTGGGGAGGATTGATTTGACAGTTTAGCTTTAAACGTTTTCTTGGATGGGTTTTTCTTTATAAAACCTAAAGAGTCGCATTCGTTGGAGGTGTAAGCATACCAGGGAAAATTAAAAGGAGCTGTCTTTGCCTCTTTGAGACAGGGTGTGCTTGATACCATGCCTGAAGCGGAGATGAAAACGAGAGTATCAGTTGGTAGTTCATTCGTTTTCTTTTTTTGCCGTTTTAGTTTCTGAATCAAATTGTAATCTGCCTTTCTGGTAAAAAGAAAATCACCTGAATTGGGAAGCATTTGCAATTGGGAAGCTCTGTCGTATTTGACATAGCTCTGTTTTTTTGTTGAATAAACAATTAGGGAATTGTTGTTTTTCGGCAAGGTTTCCAACCAAGCAATTTTATCATTATTGTCTGATATTTTTATAGACTCAATAGTGCTAAATCGAAGGTAGTCATCATGTTTTAAAGCTCGATGCTGGCTGTGTGCCAGAATTGGAACCAGAAGGAATACCAAGACAAGAAGGTTAGATTTGAACATCTGTAGAGATATTAAGTTAGACTTATGTAAATTTAAAATAATGTTTTGTGAAAAAAAAAGTAACCGAAAACGTTTGTTCTCTGAAAAACCGTTAGTTATAGGTTTTTTTTTGAAAATATCTTTGGCTGACAAGGCTTGTATGGTTATTTTTGTAAATTAATACATTGAATCAAACAGTATACTATGAGTTATATCAAATTCGAAAAAACGCATCTGATTAATCTTGAATACTCTTTACCCAAAGAGATCATCAGGACTAACAGAGCGGGCGCTTATGCCTGCCAGACCTTGGCAGGGTGCAATACGAGGAAATATCATGCCTTGCTTGCTTGTCCGCAGCCTGGAATAGATGATGATAATCATGTTCTTCTATCGAATCTTGATGAGACCATAATTCAGCATGATGCTGATTTTAATCTTGGTATACACAGGTATAGTGGGGGTTATTATAACCCTAGAGGGCACAAATACATACGCTCATTCTCTATTGAACAGATACCTATAACCACTTTTCGTATTGGAGGTGTCATTTTTACCAGAGAGATGCTCTTTTCGACAAAGGATGACC
>CAYUII010000016.1:0-94774 GCA_964444785.1 uncultured Bacteroidales bacterium
AGGATGACCGGGTTTTGATAAGATACACTCTTAAAGAGGCTCATTCCAAGACAGTTTTGAGGTTAAGACCTTACCTGGCTTTCAGAAACGTGCACTTTTTAACCCATGCGAATGATAAGGCAAATAAGAACTTTGAGGAAGTGTCTAATGGCATTTCTATGAAACTTTATGAAGGTTATACTCCTTTATTCATGCAATTCTCAAAGCAAGTAACCTATCGACACGCTCCTGATTGGTATTACAATATTGAATACTCGAAGGAGATTGAAAGAGGGTATGAGGCTACCGAAGATCTTTTGGTGCCTGGTTATTTTGAGATGCCCATTGAAGTGGGTGAATCGATCGTATTTAGTGCAGGAACCACCGCTACTGATACCAATAAGTTGTCTGATTTTTTCGAAGAGGAAAAGGCAAAACGAGTTCCTCGCGATAGCTATTTACACTGTTTGGTTAATGCTGCTCATCAGTTTATAAAGAGACTTCCTAATAAACAGGTATTAGTCATTGCAGGGTTTCCTTACTATGGGAGTTTATCTAGAGAGACTCTGTTGTCATTACCCGGTATAGCATTATCATTTGATGACCCGAAGGAAAGGGTTAAGGGAATAATTGAAACGTTAATTCAAAGTTTAAAAAACGGATTATTTCCAACGCGAGTTGATTCTCGTGCTCCGGTATATCAATATGCTGATATCCCTTTGTGGCTATTTTGGTCTATACAGCAGTTACAGCCTGTTTTGGGAACAAAAATCGAAATATGGTCTCTGTATGGGGAGGTAATGAAACATATTCTTAATGCATTTGAACAAGGAACTTTAAACGGAATTAAAGCGAGTGAGAATGGTCTGATAAGGGCTGGGGAAAATGGAATACCTGCTACTTGGATGGACGCAACCATCAATGGGCGTGGTGTCACACATCGAAATGGTTTTGCAGTTGACGTCAATGCTCTTTGGTATAATGCGGTGATGTTTGCTTGTGAATTAGCTTCAACAGCAGGAGATAAAGAGTTTGTTGACCACTGGTTGGATAAAACGGCTCAAATAAAGAATAGTTTTTATAAGTTGTTTTGGAGTGAGTCAAAGGGCTACCTTGCAGATTATTTTGATGAAACAACGACTGATTGGTCAGTTAGGCCCAACATGATTTTTGCCGCCAGTATGCCTTATTCACCACTCAGTGAAGAGGATCGTAAATCGGTTATATCAACCGTTAAAAGAGAATTATTGACGCCAAGAGGATTGCGAACACTAACCCCTCGTCATAGCTCTTATAAAGGAGCCTATTTTGGAAACTGGCAACAAAGAGACGAGGCATTGCATAATGGCACGGTTTTTCCATGGTTACTAGGGCATTTTGCCGATGCATATCTCCAAATTCATGGAAGAGGTGGACTTCATTTTATCAAAACGCTTTTCTCTGGTTTTGAAGAGGAGCTTACCCAACATGGAATAGGCTCTATCAGTGAAATGTATGATGGAGACCCACCTCATAAAGCGGCAGGATCAATAAGCCATTCCGTTTCTGTGGCAGAACTGATCCGGTTAAGTGTTTTAATAGAACAGTTTAATAAACAAGTAATTTAGTAACAAACAGAGCAAGAAAGATGAAAGTACTGATGTTTGGCTGGGAGTTTCCCCCTCATATTACAGGAGGTTTGGGGACAGCATGTCTTGGTTTAACAAGGGGACTCCTTAAGCATGATACTGATGTGATCTTTGTCGTCCCCAAAGCTTATGGCGATGAAGATACCGGGAATATGCAATTAGTCAATGCAAGTGATATCGAAGTCGATTTCAGACATACTCTGTATGGTGACTTATGGAAAAGAATTGAATATATGGAGATTGGCTCAAACATCATTCCTTATGTTAGTCCAGAGGAATTCGAACGTTTGAATACAATCGAGGAGTTAAAATCTCAAGAGACTGGAAATACGGTATTATCAAAACGGTATACCTTCTCCGGGAAATATGGGGCTAATTTGCTAGAAGAGGTCTCTAGATATGCATTGATTGCATCGGCTGTAGCCTCCAAAAAAGAGTTTGATATCATTCATGCGCATGACTGGTTAACCTATCCGGCAGGAATCGCGGCCAAGAAGGTATCAGGTAAACCCTTGGTGGTTCATATACATGCAACGGAGTTTGATAGAACAGGTGAGAATGTCAATACTTTAATCTTTGAGATTGAAAAAGAGGGAATGATGGAGGCTGATCGTGTTATTGCTGTCAGTAATCTTACTCGACAAATCTGTATTGATAAGTATGGCATACCAGAAGATAAAATATTCACGGTACATAATGCGGTTGAACCTGTCGAAAAGGAACTTGATAGATTAGGTCAACGAGCTGTTAAAGAGAAAGTGGTCACCTTTATGGGTAGAATTACCTTTCAAAAAGGACCGGAGTATTTCATTGAGGCCGCGAAAAAGGTTCTCGAAAAAGATCCAAACGTTCGATTTGTTATGGCTGGACAAGGCGATATGTTTAATAAGATGATTAAGCGTGTTGCCCGATTAAAAATGGCTGATAAGTTTCATTTTACAGGTTTTCTAAAAGGAGAAGAGGTAGACCGAATGTTAGCTATCTCAGATGTCTTTGTGATGCCAAGTGTATCTGAACCTTTTGGAATAGTCCCTTTAGAGGCCATGAGAAGTAATGTCCCAGTAGTGATCTCAAAACAATCAGGAGTCTCAGAGATTTTAAAACATGCCATAAAAGTTGATTTCTGGGATGTTCACGCCTTGGCTGATGCAATATATGGATTGCTTAATTACCCTGCCGTAAGTACGATGTTTAGAACTTATGGTAAAGAAGAGGTGGATAGCCTCAAATGGGAAAATGCCGCCGAAAAGGTAAAACAGGTTTATCAATCGATTCTTTAGTAAGCTTAACGATAAAATACACAACTTATGAAGCGCTCTATTTGCCTCTATTTTCAGATACATCAACCCTTTAGACTCAGAACTTACCGATTCTTTGATATCGGTGCAGATGACCATTATTATGATGACTATCAAAATCGTTACCTTATAAGAAGAATCTCTGAGAAGTGTTATTTACCCGCTAATGCAGTCTTGTTAAATGCATTAAAGAATATTGATGACGGTTTTAAGGTATCCTTTTCGATATCTGGAACCGCTCTGGAACAGTTTATTAAGTATTCCCCTGAAGTTATAGCTAGCTTTAAGTCTTTAGCGGAGACCGGAAAGGTTGAGTTCTTGGCTGAAACCTGGGCTCATTCATTGGCTGCTCTAAAAAGCAAATCAGAGTTTGAAAGACAGGTTCTTAAACACTCACAGCTCATTGAAGAGTATTTCGGACAGAAACCGGTTACTTTCAGAAACACTGAATTGGTTTATTCAGATGATATTGCCGAAATGGTTTCTGAAATGGGATTCAATACAATGCTAACGGAAGGGGCTAAGCATATCTTGGGTTGGAAAAGTCCAAACTTCCTCTATTCAAGTTCTGTTGATCCCAACCTAAATCTCCTCCTTAGAAATTATCGTCTAAGCGATGATATTGCTTTTAGGTTTTCTAACCAAGCTTGGAGTGAATGGCCTTTAACTGCAGATAAATTCGCTGACTGGTTGAATATGATCCCTTCGAATGAACCGGTTGTTAATCTCTTTATGGATTACGAAACGTTTGGAGAACACCAATGGGCTGAGACGGGTATCTTTGATTTTCTCTCTGCCCTTCCTTATAGTGTTTTAAGAAATACCGATTTTGCTTTTAGAACACCTTCTGAGGTAGCTGAACTATTATCTCCGGTATCTCCGGTTTTTGTACCTTACCCAATCTCCTGGGCTGATGAGGAGAGAGATCTGACCGCTTGGTTAGGTAATGAAATGCAAGATGAAGCATTTGATAAGATCTATGCTCTCTCTGAGAAAATGGAGAGAGTAACAGATCCTAAGCTATTGGGGGATTGGTGCAAGCTTCAATCTAGTGACCACTTCTACTATATGTGTACAAAGTGGTTCAGCGATGGAGAAGTACATAAGTACTTTAACCCTTATAACAGTCCCTATGAGGCATTCATAAATTATATGAATGTATATTCCGACTTTGTGATCCGTGTTGAAAACTACTTGTCAGAACATAATGAGGGAGAGAGTCTTGAAGATAAATTCCAAGAGGTATTCTCTCTAGGAAAAGAGATTACCCAAGAGTTAAAAAAGAAGGCTAAGAAGGTGAAAGATGATCTTATTTCTGAGATTGTTGAAGAGAAAGATAAGCTAAAAGAGGTCAAATTCGAGGAGATCTGGGATAAGAGTGATAAAGAGATAAAGAAATTTATCAATTCCCTTGATATGCAAACTTTATTGACAGCCTTGAAGGATATGGAAGAAGAGACCCAAGAACGAGTAAATAAGCTATTAACGAAACAGAACAAAGATAGATTTATTGAGTTTCAGGAAAGCATCAAGAAAGTAAGCAAACAGAAGATCAGCGCTAGTAAAAAGTTGATTTCTGATTTGTGGAATCAAATAGAAAAATAGATAGTTTCATTTTTTAAGGTAAGCTGAGAATAAGTATTTACAAAAAAGCCCATTTATGAAAAAACAAATCGGATTAAAAGCAGATTTTCTTTTTGAAGTAAGTTGGGAGGCATGTAATAAGATTGGGGGAATCTACACCGTTATTACTAGTCGCTCAAATATTTTCAAAGAGACCCTTGAGGATAATTATATCTTCATTGGTCCTGATGTCTGGAAAGAAACCGATAATCACCCCTACTTTATTGAGGATAAGCAACTATATAAAACTTGGCGTGAGGTTGCTACCGCAAAAGGGTTGAAGATTAGAATTGGCCGGTTTAAACAAGCATCGAACTCGGTAGCTATTCTTGTCGACTTTACACAGTATTTTACAAATAAGGATCAAATTTTTGCCAATCTATGGGAAAAGTATGGTCTTGATTCAATCACTGGAGGCTGGGATTATGTGGAACCAGCTTTATTTGGATATGCGGCTGGTAAGGTCATAGAAAGTTTTGTTGAGAACAATACAACCGTTCAAGATAGAATAGTAGCTCAGTTCCATGAATGGTTAACCGGAAGTGGTGTCCTCTTCTTAAATCAATTTGTTCCTCAAGTAGCAACTGTTTTTACCACCCACGCTACTGTTCTAGGAAGAGCAATTGCAGGCCATGGTTGGCCACTCTATGGCAACCTGAAGAGTTATAATTCGGAAGGTGTTGCCAGAGAGCTTGGTGTTATGGCCAAGTACTCACTTGAGAGATCTGCTTGTAAAAATGCCGATGTTCTTACATCTGTCAGTGAAATAACAAGAAGCGAGATCTTACAGTTTGCTCAAAAGGATATTGACTACATTACGCCTAATGGTTTTGATACTTCTATCGTCCCAGTAGGTAAAGACTATGAAACTGCTAGGTTGGAGGCGCGTAAGAAGCTAAATCAAGTTGCTCGTGCTATTCATGGGGTTGAATTTGATGACAAGGTTTTACATATTACCAATGCAGGGCGTTCTGAGTTTAGAAATAAGGGAATTGATATTTTCCTTTCTTCATTGAAGCAATTTATCTCAGAATATGATGGAGAACGACAGATCGTTGTATGGTTAATGGTTCCTGGAAATCAATCAGGGGTAAGAAAAGAGGCACAAAGGAGATTGGGTATTCCTGATACTACTTTTAGTGGTAGTTTATTGACACACCATCTTTATGAGCCCGAACAAGATAAAATTCTTACTACACTGAATGCCATCTATACTGAGGGCACATCTAAAGTTTATCCTGTTTATGTTCCTGCTTTCCTTGATGGCCGTGATGGAATCTTTAACAAAACCTATTACGATTTATTACCTGGTTTTGATTTAACGGTCTTTCCTTCATATTATGAACCTTGGGGTTATACTCCTCATGAAAGCTTGGCTTTTGGAATTCCTACCATTACAACAAGCCTAACTGGGTTTGGACAATGGGTTAATGCTGCTTTTGGAAAGAATAACCCTGTTGTGAAAGTAATAAATAGGAATGAAGATAATGCTCAAGATGTAATTAATGCTATTGCTAGTGAGCTTCTTACCATAACAAGCAGTGATCAGGAAGAGCTATCTGGTAAGCGTTCACAATGCATGCAAATTGCTGAAAAAGCTACATGGTCTGCTTTGAGTTCGCATTATGTAGATGCATACAATGCTGCAATCGAAATCGTAGAGAGTAGATCAGAATCTTTCCGTTGGAAAAAAACACAAGAGCCTACTTCGACCGTCTCTACAAATCGAAAAAAGAATGAACCGGAATGGCGCAAGATCTTAATCAACCCATCAATTCCATCCTCTCTCGAAGGGATCTCTAGATTAGCTAAGAACCTTTGGTGGTCATGGAATCAAGACGCACTCGACTTATTTGAATCAATTGATAGAGAGGTTTGGTACAAGGTCAAATTTAACCCAATGGCTTTGATAGAAGAACTTCCTCTTGAGCGATGGAGAGATCTTGCCGAAGATAAAGCTTTCATGAAGAAATTCAAGGAGGTAGTTACTCATTTCGATAAGTACATGGAGGCTGGAAATAGTCGAGTAGGTGGTCAAATAGCATACTTTAGCATGGAGTATGGTCTTCACGACTCAGTGAAGATTTATTCAGGTGGTCTTGGTATGTTAGCCGGTGACTATATTAAGGAAGCTAGTGATAATAATAAAAATTTCATTGCCGTAGGTTTACTGTATCGTTATGGATACTTTAAACAAGAGATTTCGACTTTTGGGGATCAGGTTGCTAGATATTACCCTCAAAAGTTTTCACATCTTCCGATCAACCCTGTGAGAGATTCCCACGATAATTGGATTACCATCTCAATAGCATTACCTGGAAGAAATATGTATGCTAAGGTTTGGAGACTTGATGTGGGTCGGGTTCCTCTGTATCTGCTTGATACAGATATCCCTGAGAATATTGAGAAGGATAGAAGTGTTACTTATCAACTGTATGGTGGAGATTGGGAAAATCGCTTTAAACAGGAGTTGCTTCTAGGGGTTGGTGGAATCAGAATGATTGAAGCTTTGGGATATAAACCTGAGATCTACCACCTCAATGAAGGCCATGCTGCATTCATTGGCCTTGAAAGACTAAAGGATTTAGTTCAAAAGACGAGATTATCTCTTCCCCAGGCTATTGAAGTGGTTCGTTCAACCTCTTTGTTTACCACACATACCCCCGTCCCAGCAGGTCATGATGCTTTTTCAGAGGATCTTTTAAGGGCTTATATTCCTCACTATGCTGAACGCTTGCATATGTCTTGGAATGATTTCATGAATCTTGGCCGTTTTATAGAAGATGATCAGACCGCTCTGTTCTCCATGAGTGCTCTTGCATCTAAATTATCTCAAGAGATTAATGGCGTAAGTAAGATACATGGAAAGGTTACCCGCGACATGTTTGTGGAACTCTATGATGGTTACTATCCTGAAGAATTACATATTGGATATGTTACAAATGGAGTGCATTATCCAACATGGACTGCCAGAAGTATGCAGCGCCTATACCAAAAGTATTTTCCTAAAGGATTTGAAGCTGATTCAAGTAACTTAAAACATTGGGAACATATAGCTAATGTTCCAGACCAAGAACTACTTGATGCTAGAAAGAAGCAAAAGCAACAGTTAATTGATTACCTGAAAATTCGATTAGCTGAAGAGATGACCATCAGACAGGATAATCCTAAACTGATTGTCAATACAATGGAAGCTCTTGATTCTGATGCACTCACCATTGGATTTGCCCGTCGCTTTGCTACTTATAAACGTGCACATCTGTTATTTACAAATATCGAAAGGCTCGAAAAAATTCTAAATAATCCTTCTAAACCTGTTCGATTTATCTTTGCAGGTAAAGCGCATCCAAGTGATAAAGCAGGGCAAGAGTTAATAAAAAAGATTGTTGAAGTTAGTCGCAGGCCTCAGTTTATTGGAAAAATAATCTTTGTCGAGAACTATGATATTGAACTTGCAAAATATCTGATTCATGGGGTTGATATCTGGTTAAATACACCCACTCGTCCGCTTGAAGCTTCGGGAACATCTGGCCAGAAGGCTGTTATGAATGGTGTTGTTAACTTCAGTGTTCTTGATGGTTGGTGGGCCGAAGGTTATACCCCAGGAGCTGGTTGGGCACTAAAAGAAGAGCAGACCTATGCTAGTCATGATCTTCAAAATGAATTAGATGCTGAACTAATTTATAGTATTCTTGAAGAAGAGATTATTCCTACTTTCTTCTATACCAATGAAAGTGGCTTCCCAACCAAGTGGCTAGGACATGTCAGAAAAACCATTGCTGAGATAGCCCCTAACTTTACAACACAGCGTATGCTTGATGATTATTATAGATTATTCTATAATAAACTCTTTGAGCGGGGTGCACTAATGACTAGAAATAGTTTTGCATCAGCTAGAGAATTAGCCTCTTGGAAACGTAAAGTAAATAGAAGTTGGGATAAAATTGAGGTTGAGGCTGTGGTCCTTCCAGAATCAACTCAGCGTCCACTTGAACAAGGAGAAAATTTCACAGCTGAAATCATCCTTTCAACTGATCTACTTTCGGCCGACGATTTAGGTGTAGAGTTAATTTTTGGAAGAAAAGACAATGATAAGGTAAGTAAGATAATCTTTAAACAAGAACTTACTGCTGAGGCACTGGGTGATCATAAAGTAAAGTTTACCTGTACAGTTACTATTAGTAACGCAGGAGTCTATGACTATTCTTTCAGAATGTTCCCTAAACACCAACTACTGGCCTCTCGGATGGATTTTCCTCTGGTTAAGTGGTTGTAAATAATATCTATACTTACTTCCTTATACCGTTGAAGTAAGGTATAGTTGGCATTATTAGTATTGATATTTCGGTTTTTGAGAAAGCCCACCATATATGGTTGGGCTTTCTCTTTTTTGAATCTTCCCCATCGAATATTCTCGTCTATGAAGAAATTGGCGATACAGGATAATGAAAAGGGATAAGAGGATAGATAAAGATCCTATAACTACAAGTAAGTCAACAACAAAGTGAGAATTGTCATCTAAAAAAAGGTTTTATTCTTTCCAAATGTTGGAAAAGAGTACAATTTTTATATTTTTGCATATAACCAGACTTATAGTTATTAGATAGAATAATATGTCAGCACAACTGAAAATTTTTGTTGTAGAAGATGACCAACTGTTTGCTAAGACTTTAAAGTTTCATCTCTCCTTAAATCCCGACTATGAAGTAGAGCTTTATCCTGATGGAAAAAAGTGCTTGGATAATCTCTATAAAAATCCGGCTATGATTACGCTTGATTATAACCTGCCGGGGCTTACTGGCTTACAGGTTATGCGAAAGATCAAGGAACTTAATAAAGATATACCTATAATTGTTATATCGTCGCAACATGATGTAAAAGTGGCTGTCGATTTATTAAAGGAGGGTGCTTATGATTACATTGTAAAGGACGAAGACATGTTCCAACGAATGTGGAAAGCATTGAATGAGATCAATGAAAAGATGCTTTTACAGAAGAAAATTAACGAACTGGAGCAAGAGATTGGCAAAAAGTACAAGTTTGAGAATTTAATTAAAGGGCAGAGTAGTGCCATACTTGGGGTATTTAACTTAATGGAAAAGGCTATAAGAACCAATATTACTGTTTCGATTTCTGGGGAGACAGGAACGGGTAAGGAATTGGTTTCTAAAGCGATACATTATAATTCTGATCGAAGGAATAAGCCGTTTATAGCTGTAAATGTATCAGCAATCCCATCTGAATTGATTGAGAGTGAGTTATTTGGTCATGAAAAGGGATCATTTACCGATGCTGTTGCAAGAAGAATCGGTAAGTTTGAGGAGGCTAACAATGGAACTCTCTTTCTTGATGAGATTGGAGACATGGATATGACCATGCAAACAAAGCTTCTAAGAGTATTACAAGAAGAAGAAGTTACTCGGGTAGGAGGTAACAATACTATCAAGTTAAATGTACGGCTGATTGTTGCCACTCACAAAAACTTAGCTGAAGAGGTAAAAAAAGGTAATTTTAGAGAAGACCTTTACTATCGACTGCTAGGGTTACCCATTATGCTACCTCCTTTAAGAGATCGTGATAATGATATTATTATTCTCGCCAAGCACTTTGTTGATGAATTTGCGGTTAAGAATAAGTTAGGAAAACTTACTATTAGTCCGCCTGCTCAAGAAAAACTTCGAAAATATCCTTTTCCGGGTAATATTCGTGAACTAAAAGCTGTTATAGAACTTGCTGCCATCATGACTAATAATGATGTTATAAATCCTGAACATGTTGTTTTTAACAGTACCTCAGAGCTAGAAGGATTATTATCTGAGGAGTTGACCATGAGGGAATATTATACTAGGATTATTAAACACTATCTGAAAAAGTATAATAATAAAGTTACAAAAGTTGCTGAAATTCTAGATATTGGGAAGTCTAGTATTTACAACTTGATGAAAGAGGAAGGGCTTTAAATAAATAATACGGAAAGCCAACCAATGGGGAAAATATTCAAACTTGCTTTAATGTGTCTTCTGTTATACTTGCCTCCAACCTTCCTTTTTTCAATGTATCAGATAAATGAAAAGGAGGGAGAAGGAGCATTAAAGTATTTGACAGAGATTAGTTCTAGTTCACAGGATAGTTTAAAAATGAGAGCTATTGTAGAACTTGTTAGTTGGTATTTGAATAATTCTAGCAATGCTGGGACTAATCTCGTTACAGCTTCTAATATGAGGTTGGCAAATAGTTTAGCTAAGACTAAAACCCAGAAAACAATTCTTTTTAGAATTCTTGATAATGAAGGTATTCGGCTTAGAAATCTTGCCCGATATCAATCCTCAATTTTTCTCCATGAAGAGGCTCTCCGTGTAGCAAAGGATTTAAAAAACCCGATGTTTGCTGCTAGAACATACAATAATTTAGGTACAACCTATCGGCGAATGGATGAGTATAGTCTAGCTATGAATGCTCACTTTAGTGGATTAAGGCTTTCGGATAGCATCAATAGTATCCATAGCTCTGCTATCTCACTTAATGGAATTGGTAATATCTATCTTTCATTGGGTAATTTAGAGATGGCTGAGCAAACTTTTAAGCGAAGTCTTAATCTTGAACGAAGGGATAATCAGATCTTAGGAGTAGCAATTAATTTAAATAATTTAGGAAATGTTGCTCGTGAGAAAAAGCAATATGACTTAGCTCTGGATTTATTTGATAGCAGTTTTATGGTCAATTCTAGTATTAATAGCTCACTTGGTATGGGTATTAACTACCATGATATTGCTATGACTTATATAGAGTTAAATCAGTACGAACTGGCTAGAGACTACCTTATTAAGTCTCTTGGAATGTTTAAAAAGATAGGTGATGAGCGTTATGAGCTTGATGCATACCTAAACTTGGCCTCCTGTGCATCTGAAATGGGTAACTCTGCTGAAAAGATTTTTTACTATAATATGGCTTTAAATCTTTCAAGAAAGCTTGGTGTTAATTCAGCCATATATAAGTCTAGTATAGAGGTGGCAAAAATTTATCAGAGTAATCGAGATTATAAAAAAGCCAATGAGTTGCTCTTTGAGGCTCTCAACTATAATGACTCAATGAACATCACCAAAAGTTCTAAAGAGTTATCAGCCTTGCAGTTCAAATTTGAAGCTGAAAAAAAACTTAGACAACTTGAACAAGCTAAGAATTTGATAAGCAAAAATAAATTGGCGATGAAACAACAAAGACTTGGCTTTATCGCAATTTCAAGTTTTATCGGCCTTTTGGTTATCATTATTTCTATTGCTTATATCTTAAAAAGACGCTATACCAAAAGTGTTATTGAAAAGAATAAAGAGCTTTTACGTATACAAAAGGACTTAGCACAACACTCACATGAACTAGAGATCGCTAGAAAAAATGCCGAACAGGCTTCAGAGGCTAAGGCTATGTTTTTAGCTAATATGAGTCATGAAATTAGAACTCCATTGAATACTATTCTTGGTTCAACGGAATTCTTAAAATCATCATGCTCGGATAGTGAGGACAGGAGACATCTTGAAGCCATTATGGTTAGTGGTAGAGGACTTCTTAAAACAATTAATTCCATTCTCGATCTATCAAAATATGAGTCAGGCAAAGAGCCAATAGCCTTATCCCCTGTGAATATGATTGAGATGAGTAGAGAGATGGAAATTCAATTTACTCCTCTTTTTCGTAAAAAGGATATTGAATTTTCTATTTTATTTGAAAGCCCTGACTCTCTTAGCACTATTATTACCGACGAAGTCAAGATAAGACAGATATTATTAAATCTTATCGGTAATGCCTTGAAGTTCACATCAGAAGGTCATGTAAATGTTAAAAGTCAGATAATTATCTTTACTTCTTCAATTGGATTTAAAGAGGAATATTTGATTATTACGGTAGAGGATACAGGTAAAGGAATTGCTGAAGATAAGCATAAAAGGATTTTTGACTCATTTGTTCAGGTCGAACAGCCTTCTTTTGCAAAAACAGAAGGTACTGGTTTAGGCTTAGCCATAGCAAAAAGGTGTGCGAATATATTAAATGGAGATATCACATTAAATAGTTCAGTTGGTAAAGGCTCAACCTTTACAGTGAAATTGCCTGTTGTTGTTGCCGAAAGTAGAACAACTAATTCTGAAGAAGTGCAACAAGGACAACTTTCAGAATTAATTGCTTTAACTGAAAGAAAACCTATAACAGCTATTGTTGTTGATGATGTTGCAGATAATAGAAAGCTAATAGCGCATTTATTATCAGAGACAGGAATTGTTATCATGGAGGCTGAATCGGCTAAAGAAACGCTTAAAATACTTGAAGTTAAGATACCAGATCTTATTTTACTTGACCTTAGAATGCCTCAAATTTCTGGTTTTGAATTAAATAATATGATTAAAGCAAACCCTATCTGGGCATCTATTCCAGTGATTGCGGTTAGTGCTTCAATGTCGGAGGAAGATAAAACGCTAATTAATGATGCCAAATTTGTTATGAAGTTACAAAAGCCTTTTACTCACAAAGAGCTTATCGATTCAATTTATAAAGTATTATCAAGAACTATCTGAGATGCTAACAAAAGAAGAATTATTTAGACATTTTGATCAAGAATTTGGAGAGTCCTCTCAGACCACAAATATCTTTTATGCTCCTGGCAGGGTAAATTTAATAGGAGAACATACTGATTATAATCAAGGTTATGTTATGCCTTTTGCAATAAATTACGGAACCTTCCTTTTAATTAGGGCTAATAATATGAAGCGCTTTCGATTCAAGTCACTGAATCTTTCAGAAAAGCGCACAGTCCTTGCAACAGATAACTTTGAAAATCATAAAAATGGTTGGTGGAAGTATCCTCTTGGAATTATCAATGAATTTAATAAACTTGGATTTGCCCTTCAACCATCTGATTTTTTATTTTACGGAACAATTCCTGATAGTGCCGGCTTATCTTCTTCGGCTTCAGTTGAAATGGTAACTGCAACAGGCTTAAATTTTTTATTAAATGCTCAATATTCGGCTCTGCAGTTAGTTCAACTTGCTAAAAAATGTGAGAATAATTTCATAGGACTGAACTGTGGTATTATGGATATGTTCGCAATCGGTATGGGTAGGCGAGGAGATGCTATGCAAATTGACTGTGATTCGTTAAATTTTGACCATATTCCTGCTAAACTGCCAGGATACCAGTGGGTTGTTTGCGATACAAAAAAACAGAGACTGCTCTCAGAATCAAAATATAATGAACGAGTAGAGGAGTGTGCTAAAGCATTAGAAATCTTTAGGCAAAAAGTAAAAGTAAGACACCTTTCTGAAATCTCAATAGAGCAGTTAAATGAAAATAAAGAGTTATTTTCCAATGAAGAGATCTTATATAGAAGAGCACAGCATATCATTAGTGAAAATAAACGAGTTCTTGATATGGGAATTGCATTAAGAAACCTAGATATTGATACCATTGAAAAGCTGATGATAGAATCTCATAATAGCTTGAAGCATAATTATGAAGTTTCTGGTATGCAATTAGATACTATGGTTGAAGAGGCTATTCAACTCAATGGAGTTAGGGGAGCTCGTATGACCGGGGCGGGTTTTGGTGGATGTGCAATCTTGCTGGCTGAATCAAAAAAGGTAGATGATATTATAGAAAAACTTGGCCTTCAGTACCATGAAAAGACCGGTTTACTCCCTGCTTTCTATAAAGTTGAACCTTCTGATGGAAGTATCACCTTTATCTCAAAAATGAGTTGAAATCTACTATATTACAAGCTCTTCCCGAATCTTGTGATAAGTCATTATGATTAAAGAACCGCTCTATCTATATCTAAATTATTTGAAATGAATAAGTTTCCTATCCTTCTGTTATTCTTTACATTAATTAACGGAATTGCTTTAGCTCAAAAGTTGCCAGATAACCTTTGTGTTACTGATGAAGAGATTGAACTATTCCATCTAATTAATACTATGCGGAAAGAAAATGGACTACCGGAAGTTAAGCTTTCGGCATCGTTAACCTATGTTGCGCAATTACATGTTAGAGATCTTGACCTTACTTATATCAGAAATTCAAGCTGTAATATGCATAGCTGGTCTTCAAAAGGACATTGGTCTCCATTTTGTTATCCTAAAGATCAAACTAAAAAGAGATCGGTGTGGGATAAGCCTAAGGAACTTACGAGTTACATAGGACAAGCCTATGAGGTAGTTTTCTGGGAAAATGGTCCCGCCTTGCCCAAAAATATTATCGAAAGTTGGAAATCTACTCCGCAGAGTGAGATGTTAATTAATGCCAAAGGAAAGTGGGATAAAATGAATTGGAAAGTTGTCGGAATTGGAATATATAATGGTTATTGTTCTGCTTGGTTTGGCGAAAACGAGGACAATTTGCCAATTCGTATCTGTAATAGTGACTCTTTGATTTCAGCAACTTCAAAAGGGATTGCCTCACATCAAACTGAGAAGACAAAGTCTTCAGACTTGAAACAGGAGGTCTCGAAGGCTGAAAAGGGACGGTTTTACATAATATTCGGAAGCTTTAATACATTAAACCAAGCTAAATCAGGGTTAAATGACCTACATAAACAGGGACTAACTACAGCGAAAATTATTCAGAATGATGGTAAATTTAGGATCTCCATTAATGATTTTGGGACTTTTGATGAAGCAAAATCTGCTAGAAAAGCTTTAACTCAAAAGTATCCTGATGCGTGGATTCTTCGCATGTAAAAAATAGTTATCAATCAATATAAAGTTATGAGAAAAAAAAAGCTACCGTTTAGACGGTAGCTTTTTTAGTATGTTGCCAGTAGTTTATTTGGCAAAGCTAATAGAGCGAGTCTCTCTAATAACCGTAATTTTAATTTGTCCTGGATAGGTCATTTCATCTTGGATCTTTTTAGAAAGATCATAAGAGATTTGTGCGGCATCTGAATCATTTACTTTTTCAGCACCAACAATTACCCTTAATTCGCGACCGGCTTGAATTGCATACGTCTTAACTACGCCAGGATAAGTAAGGGCAAGTTCTTCTAATTTATGCAGACGTTGAATGTAGGCATCTACCACTTCGCGACGAGCGCCAGGGCGAGCGCCTGAAATTGCATCACAGACTTGGACAATTGGAGCAAATAGAGAAGTCATCTCTTCCTCTTCGTGGTGACTTCCTACAGCATTGCACACCTCGGGTTTTTCCTTAAATTTCTCAGCTAGACGCATACCAGCAATTGCATGTGGTAAATCGTTATCTGTTTCAGCTACTTTTCCGATGTCGTGAAGTAATCCGGCACGTTTAGCTTTTTTCGCATTTAGGCCAAGTTCAGCAGCCATAGTGGCACAAAGTCGCGCAACTTCCTTTGAATGCGACAAAAGGTTCTGTCCATAAGAAGAGCGGTATTTCATTTTGCCAACTAAGCGAAGTAATTCATGGTGCATACCATGTATGCCCAACTCAATTGCAGTCTGTTTACCCGTTTCAACAATATCCTGTTCGATTTGTCTTGTTACTTTACCAACTACTTCTTCAATACGAGCAGGATGTATACGACCGTCAGTAACCAGTTTATGGAGAGATAAGCGGGCTATTTCACGTCTTACTGGATCAAAGCTAGAAAGGATGATGGCGTCGGGAGAGTCATCAATAATGATTTCAACACCCGTAAGAGCTTCAAGTGTTCTGATATTTCTACCTTCTCTACCGATAATTCGTCCTTTGATTTCATCACTTTCAATATTGAATACAGATACTGTGTTTTCAATGGCATGTTCTACAGCAGTTCTTTGAATAGTTTCAACTACAATTTTCTTTGCTTCATTATTAGCTGTGAGCTTTGCCTCCTCGAGCATCTCTCTGATGTAGTTTTGAGCATCTGAACGAGCTTCATCTCTAATACTGTCGATTAGTTGAGTTTTGGCTTCAGATGCAGATAAACCTGATAAGCGTTCCAACGTCTCCGTTTGTATTTTGAGAGCTTGATCTAAATGATTTTCTTTTTTTGCAAGGGAATCAGCTAACTGATCCAACGAGGTTTTTTGCAAATTGAGCTCTTTTTGTTTACGGTTCAACTCATCAGTGCGTTGGTTTAACTGCGCCTCACGTTGTTTCGCTTTGTTTTCGAGTCTCAGAAGGTTGTTGTTTCTTTCACTAGCTTCAGACTCATAATCAGTCTTTAGTTGTAGAAAATGTTCTTTAGCTTGAAGCATTTTCTCCTTTTTCAGCATTTCCGCTTTTTCTTCCGCATCTTTTAAAATTTGACTACTCTTAGACTGAGCAGATTTCTTAAAATAGAAAGAGGTAGCGATTGCTCCTACGATGGCCGAGAGTACAGCCACTCCTAAACATACAAGTATTTCCATTTTGTTTTCGAATGTAGAAAACAGGAAACTCGATAAAAAAACCGCACCAGACCTTTGGGAGTGAAGCAAAACCCAATTTAGCATTCTTAGAGACTCCAAATCCTTCGAACGTCCACCGTCTCATTAAAGAGAACCATAAGGTCGAGGCCTGTCCTACAGATTATTAAGTTCATCTCTAATTTTAATAATGTTGATTTTGCGCACTGCTTGATCTGATGCGGAATACTTTCAGTGGTAAAGAACGTTTTATAACCCCAGTAGACTAAGTGTTAAAACGAATAATCTCCATTAATTGTTGAAGTTGGGCTATCGCATTATCTTCTGAACGCTGCTGTTGCCCTTTGTATTGTACAAACTCAGTTGCAAACTGAAGTACCGACATTGCTAAAAGATCCTGTTTATCTTTAAAGGCGTATAATTCTGCGTAGTTCTTGATCCGGTCATTTATCAATTTACATGCCTCCCTTATCTGCTCCTCTTCACTTCTCGCAATAGTTAGCCTGTAAGGTCGATCTGCTATATTAACGGTTATAACCAGTTCATCCATTAACTTTTATCTGCTTGTACAATTAATATTCTATGTTTCACTTAGCAAACTGATACATTGATCTATCTCACGCACCAGCTCGTCAATTTTTTCTTTTATCTCAGTAGTTTCCTGATCGTTGTTTATTCTTTTTGCAATAATTAGTAACTCGATTTCTTCTTCCATCTCCTTCATCTTTGAAAGGTTAAGATGATTCTGGTTCTCGAGTGCCTCTAACTTGGTTCTAAGATCCCTGTTTTCGGTTTGCAGCAACGTAATCTTAGAAAGTAACTGGTTTATGCCAGCTCCAACTTCAGCTATTTTTAAACCCAATACATCCATTTTTATAAAATCAGAAGTGATGGTAGAGCAAATTTACAATATTTTGAAGAAAAAATAAATAGTTACTAAGAATACATTGCTCTTGAATATAACAAATGGCTTATCTTAAAGGTTATTCTACCAATTTCAAGTATCAAAATTTCTCCTTGTTAACAGAAATCTGTGATGATCTTTTGCTTTTGAACAAGATTTTTGAGCTAAATTCTCTTTTTAAACACCATACTGCAGGTGATACTATTAACAAAGTCAATCCTAACTAACTCATCGCTCTACCGTTCCTCTCCCTATCTTCTCCATTCTTTTAGCGAATAACTACGCATGGAATAGAAAGTGATCCCTAACTAATTGTGTTGAGGAATCAATACAAATGAATCTAAAAGTTATAAGCTATATGCAGAACATACGGAGAGGAACCGAAGAGAACCCGAAGAGATGGATGAATGATGAACCCATAGCCATGGTTAATGCAGAGTTTCTACAATCGTAAACATCAACGTCTATTTACTCCTTCTCGAGAATATCCGGACGTCTTTCAATGGTTCTTTCAACCGCTTTATCGTGTCTCCATTGAGCTATTAATCTGTCATTTCCAGAGAGAAGAATCTCAGGAACCTTTAATCCTGAAAACTCTGCCGGACGAGTGTAAACAGGGGGGGAGAGCAGTCCATTTTGGAAAGAATCAGTTAAAGCAGAAGTCTCATCGTTTAAAACACCTGGTATGAGTCTAACCACTGAATCAGTAATAACAGCTGCGGCTAGCTCACCTCCTGATAAAACATAATCGCCAATTGAAATCTCCTTTGTGATTAACGACATTCTTATTCTCTCATCTATTCCTTTGTAATGGCCACAAAGGATTATTAAATTACCTTTTAGTGATAGTTGGTTGGCAAGAGGTTGGTCTAATACCTCTCCGTCTGGAGAGGTGTAAATAATCTCATCATAGGTTCGCTCTTTTTTAAGGGATTCTATGAGTCTGAAAATGGGTTCAGCCATCATAACCATTCCAGCACCCCCTCCATAAGGATAGTCATCAACCCGTTTATGCTTATCCAGACTATAGTCTCGAATATTGTGAAGTACTATATGAGCATGCCCTTTTTGAACCGCCCTTTTCATGATTGAGTGGGAGAAAACACCCTCAAACATTTCAGGAAAAATTGTAAGAATATCAATTCTAACCATTTTAGATCTTTAAGCCTACAAAAATACAAAACCTTAATCCATTAACCTCAAGTTCTGTTGGACAATGGTCTAAGGATGTATCTTTGTAATGATAGAAAACTCAAATTTTATGGCAGGTAATACGGTTACCAAACATCCGTTAAAGGTTGTTCTTGTTGAAGATGAAAAGTTTGCACGAAATGTACTTTATGCAATTTTAAATGAGATTGTTGATCAAGTTTGGTTCGCTGAAGATGGACGAAAGGGTTTAAGCTTAATAAGAACTCATCGCCCTGATATTGTAATTACCGATATCTCTATGCCCGGACTATCAGGGCTTCAGATGCTTAGGGAAGCTAAAACGGTAATTCCTAATCTCAAAACAATTGTTACGACCTCCTATTCTGAAACGGATTATTTCCTTGAAGCGATAGAGTTATCGGTTAATCGGTTTATCCTAAAACCCTATAATAAGAATACCATCAAAGAGGTTTTTGACGAGCTTAACCAGATTATTTTTTTTGAAAGGAAATTTTTGGAACAAGAGGAGGTGAGAATCAAGGCAGAAAAGGCTTTGAAAGAGAGAGAAGTACTATTTAGATCTCTTTTTGATTATGCGCCCTTGGCAATCTTCTTACTTGATCCAACCACATTTAGAATAATCGATGCTAATAAATCTGCAACTAAACTATTTGGTTATTCTCGTGAAGAGTTTTTAGAACTAAGTCAAACAGATCTCACCTATCCTGAAGAGGTGAACCGAATTATGCAGGCTTATGGTATTCCTTCTCTCGAATTTGAGGATGAACGGAGATTTGAGATTAAAGTAAAACATAAAAGTGGAGATTCGATATACACTGAGGCAAGAGAAAAGATAATTAAGATTGATGGAAAGGTTCTTGTGATTAGAATGTTTTCTGATCTAACAGAAAGAAAACTATATGAAGAACAATTGTTTGACTATCAATCAAACTTAGAGAACAAAATTGAACAAAGGACCGCAGAACTATTACAAACAAATGCGCAACTAAAAAGGGAGATTGAGCGACGAAATCAAATTGAAAAAGAATTAGTTAGAAGATCTCATTATGAAAACCTTGTTTCAAGTTTGGCTACTGATTTTATCTCTGCCTCTGCTGATTCAATCGAGTATGTCGTAAACCATGGGTTGGAACAGATGTGCCAAATAACAGGAGCCGAAAGAGCTTTCTTTGTTAAGATAATTGATCTTACTCCTACTCCAGAATTCTTCTCTTATCCTGTTGATTTAACTGAATCCCAAGATTTCTATTTTTTTGAACAGCACATAGATTCAGATCTTTATAAATCTTTTAGAACCATTCGATTTGATGTAAATCGAGAAGATGAAATCCCTGCTTCCGTTCTAAAATGTCTTAAGAAAAGATCTATAAGGTGTGCCTCGATCGTTCCGGTTTATAACGGGGTTAAGCTAGGTGCAATTATAGGACTAGAATCGCAGAAATCCTCTTTTGTGATAGACTCAAACCTTGATTTCCTTATGAATGTTATTGGTCAGATCATACTAAACTCTCTTTTAAGAAATCAGGTTATTGGCGAATTAGCCGAAAGTGAAGAAAAAGCCCATGCATTGCTTAATGCAACAACCGACTCTATGTTATTGTTGGATAATAGTGGAAACATCCTTGAAGCCAATGAGAAAGCGGCCGACTTTTTTGGCCTATCCGCAAACCGTTTGGTTCAAAAATCCTACTTTAATCTATTTCCTGACCAAATAGCATTCAAACGAAAAGAGGCAATAAACCAAGTATTGGAAACAGGTAGGAGAGTGGTATTTAGAGATTCTCTTGATCATAAAACCTTTGAACACAGCGTTTATCCTCTGTCTGGAAGTCTTGACTTTCCTTCACGCGTAGCATTCCAAACTAAAGAAATCACATCCTTCATCAATGCTCAAAATAGGTTACAAACTCAATTTAACCTCTTACAAACCCTCATAGATTCTATTCCTAATCCAATCTATTACAAAAACGAATTCGGCAGGTTTACAGGTTTCAACAAAGCTTTTCTTAGTGCCTACGGTAAAGGAAAAGAGGAGATTATGGGAAAAACTATCTTTGATATAGAGTCCCCTTCGACTGCTGCTATTTTTCATGAACAGGATGAACTACTCCTCTCTTCTCTTCAAAGTAATACTTTTGAATTAACTCTTAAACTCGCAGATAAGAAAGAACATGCCATCATTGTCTCAACAAATATCTTTTATGATTATGATGGCCATCTTGAAGGGCTAATTGGTGTATTTACAGACGTAACAAACCTGCGTGAACTTCAATCTGAATTAAAGTCGATTAATCACAACCTTGAAAAACAGGTTGAAAACGAAGTCGCTAAATTTCAAGATCAACAAAAACTCTTGATTCAGAAGTCAAAACTAGAATCTCTTGGTCAACTATCGGCTGGAATTGCTCATGAAATTAATCAGCCTCTAGGGAGTATTAGTATGGCTCTTGAAAATGTAATGTTAAAACTGTCTAAAGAAGCCTTTTCTCGGGAATACATCGAGACAAAAATTTTACATGCCTTTGAAAATATTGAAAGAATTAAACATATTATTGATCATGTGAGAACTTTTTCAAGAGACCAACGTTTCGGAAATACAGAAATTATTGAGATTACAATGGTCATTCAAAGTGCTCTTGATTTGGTTGCAAGACAATATAAACATCAGAATATTGAAATTTTACTAAATAAAAAAGACGAACACCTTTTCTTTAAAGGTAACAGATATAAGTTTGAGCAAGTAATACTTAATCTATTAGCCAATGCCAAAGATGCTATTACGGAAAAAGAGCTAAGAAACCCATCTACGCAACCTTATAAGAAAATGATCTCAATAAATTGTTACAGGTTGAAAGACTGGGTTGTGGCTACAATCAGAGATAATGGAACCGGTATGGATAATGATACGATTGATTCAGCTTTTGAACCATTTTTTACAACCAAGGATGTTAATAAAGGCACCGGGTTAGGGCTTTCTATCGTTTATGGCATTATTAAGGAGATGTCTGGAAATATTTCAATAACAAGTGAACCAGGGATCTTTACTGAGGTAAAAATTGAGTTTCCTCGTGTAAATGTTA
Source organism: uncultured Bacteroidales bacterium (assembly GCA_964444785.1). Lineage (GTDB taxonomy): Bacteria > Bacteroidota > Bacteroidia > Bacteroidales > TTA-H9 > JAJTBW01. Next base: position 22,031 of record CAYUII010000016.1, read on the forward strand.
ATTCTGATTAGAATTATCTATATCTTATTATATAAGTCTAAGGTAATTTGTACATTTGAAGGGTTACAAATGCATTTACCGGATGGATGAGAAAATGACAGTACTTGTTGTTGATGATGAGTTTGGTTTTCGTCATGATATACAAGAATTTCTTTCTGAGAATAATTTTGAGGTTCTAACTGCTGAAACGCCTTCTAAAGCCTTTGAGGCATTGAATGCCAATCGTATAGATCTTGCTATTCTTGATATTAGATTGCCTGAGATGGATGGGTTATCTGCCTTGAAAATCATTAAAGAGCAATATCCTGATACGGAGGTAATGATGATTAGTGGCCATGGCGACATGGATAGCGTTATAAAAGCTATGAAACTTGGCGCTATTGATTTTTTCCCTAAGCCCTTTTATTTAAAAGATCTTTTAGCAGCTATTCTCAGAACGAAGAAATACATTCAGGTTACCGAGAAACTGAAAGAGATGGAGTTTAACTATCAAAAAGTTACTCGCAAACTAAATGAAAAAACAGGCGCTGGCATCATAGGAGAAAGTAAAGCTATTAAGCATGTACTCGATATGATTAGTAAAGTAGCTTGGGCTGATTCAACCAGTGTACTGATAACCGGCGAAAGTGGAACTGGAAAGGAGCTCGTTGCTCGTGCTATTCATCTAATGAGCCCACGAAAAGATAACTATTTTTATGCTGTAAACTCCTCCGCTATTACTGAAACTCTCTTTGAGTCTGAATTCTTTGGCCATACTAAAGGTGCCTTTACTGGTGCTAATGAAAATAAGTCGGGTTGGTTTGAAGTGGCTAATGGGGGCTCTCTTTTTCTTGATGAGATTGGAGATCTACCAATGAGTCTACAGATCAAATTCCTTCGTGTGCTCGAAGAGCGTAAAATTAGTCGTGTGGGTGGTACAAAGGAAATTGATATTAATGTTAGAATAATCGCAGCTACAAACCAAGACTTAGAGTCTTTAACTCAAACAAAACAGTTTAGACTCGATCTATATCATCGCCTCAATAGTTTTATCATCAACCTTCCTCCTCTCAGAGAACGTAAAGAGGATATCTCTTTGCTTATCCACCATTTCGTAATGGAGTTCTCTAAAAAGTTAAATAAACCCATAAAAAATATTGAGAAAAGTGCGATCCAACTTCTCGAAAGTTATGCCTTCCCTGGTAATATTCGGGAATTGAGAAATATGGTTGAAAGAGCTGTCATTCTTAGCGATTCTGGGATTATCAAACCTAACCATTTTCAAATCCCTAAATCGGGTAAAGCTAATATCGATATTTTAGATCATCCTGAGGTATTTGATTTAGATACCCTTGAAAAAGAAACGATTATTAAAGCTATCTACAAAGCTAATTATAATAAATCACAAGCAGCGCGTCTACTGAATATCTCATTCCAATCTCTTGATAGGCGCATAAAAAAGTATAATCTGTCGTTTGAAAGAAAATTGATCTAATTCTACTCTTGGATTTCTAGCCTTCAAAAGTATGAATGGTTAAGACGCTGAGTATGGAAATGGTTTAGCCTATTTATCCGCGAAATAATAACCTATGGCCTCGTAATTACAAACCTCTATACACCTTCCACATTGTGTACAGATTTCCTCTTTAACTACTATCTCTTTTTTCGAAGAATCTTCTGTTATAGCATGAAATGGACAGATAGCCAAGCATGCTCTGCACAATACACAATCTGATTTATGAATCATTATTTGTTTGGATTGTTTGCTAACTCTTACTCTATAATCCATAGGAGTGCTACTCCCATCCGACAAGACAAAATCGCCTCTATAGAAATAGTATCTTCGGCAACACTGTATACAGTTTAAAAGAGTTCCTTCTTGATCAGAAGATTGTAGAGTCGGTGTTTTACACTCCGGACAAAAACTCCTGTTTGCATCTTCGTTCATAAGATTTTAGTCTTATTTTTGTGTAAATTATTGTTGATGAATCACAGTTTGAATAATTCTGCAGAATTGATCATTCTTGTTGCCGAGGATGATGAAATTAATAGGACAGTTGCTTCAAAGATACTGACAGCTCAAGGTCATAAGGTAATTTGTGTGAAAAATGGATTAGAGGCGTACGAATCCTTTATAAATTCAAAAATCGACTGTATTTTGATGGACATTGAGATGCCAGTACTTGATGGATTAAAATCGATTCAGCGAATAAGAGAGTATGAGAGGCAGAATGGTGGTCATATCCCTATAATTGCTGTCACTAATTACACTGATAAAGAGAGCAGACACAACTACTTTAAATCAGGTATTGATGATTATCTGAGTAAACCATTTAAGCCCTTTGAGTTATCTCTTGTTTTACAAAAAGTGATTGACAACGTTAAAAATAACTGATCAACCATTTGCCTTAAAGAGGAATAGAAAAGTTTCATAGGTCCTAATTTATTCTTTGACCTAAGTTAAAAATAAACACTCATGTATTGTAATTTGTGCCCTCATGAATGTAATGTATTACGCAAATCTACATCTTTCGGTTATTGTAAATCTTTTTGGATCCCAGGTATAGCTTCCATCTGTATACATAAAGGAGAGGAGCCTGTGATTACTGGGGATAAGGGGATTGTTAATGTATTCTTTACACATTGTAATCTACAATGTTGCTACTGTCAAAACAAGCAAATATCAAATAATAAAAGCAATGATGAGGCATATCACATCTCAATAGAAGAGGCTACCGATCGAATCGCTCAACTATTAGACGGCGGAATTCCATTGTTAGGTTTCGTTTCTCCTTCTCATCATATAGATGCTATGGAGAAGATTATTTATCTACTGAATAAAAATGGTATTCGTCCACGTATTGTTTATAATAGCAATGGATATGATAGCATCGCGACTTTAAAAAGAATTGAAAAATTAGTTGATATCTATCTTCCAGATTACAAATATGCTAGTGACCAATTGGGGAGTGATTTATCTGGCGTTAAAGATTATTCTCAAGTGGCTTTAAAAGCAATAAAAGAGATGTATAGACAGAAAGGATCTACTATTCTAACCGATGATAATGGGTATGCCATTTCTGGTTTGATCATAAGACATCTCGTCATACCTGGATATTTGGAAAATACAAAGCAGGTGCTAGAAAACATAGCATGGGATATATCCACTGGAATACACCTTAGTTTGATGGCTCAGTATAATCCCCATTTCTATCGAGGTTCAAATCAGAATCTCTTAAGAAAATTAACCGAAGAGGAATATATGATGGCACTGGAGATAAAAGAAAATTTAGGAATTTATAAAGGATGGACTCAGGAGCTTACGAGTAATGATTACTATAATCCTGACTTTACTATGGAACATCCATTTGAGGAAAACATATTAAAATGACAAAACAGAATCTCAAGAAAAGATGGATCTTTATGGAGAAGGAGGGGAGAGGAAGCGAAGATGAAGCGAAGGGGTAATGCCGAAAGATTAGAATACCCTGTTAAAGTAATAGTATAACTAAACTAAAACATTAATAATAATGCATAAACAATTAACTATCATTACTTATAGCTTTTTTATTCTTGCTTTATTATGATCTAGGTAAGATGAAGTGCCTGTGATTATTTGTTGAAGGGGTTTGAAATGGTCTCTTAAGGTAGGCCATTTTTCAGGGTTGTTGTTGAAGAGAGAATAGAGTACATCGGCATATTTCTTTAAGAATTCGCTTAATGCTGAAGCTGTAATAGCTGGTTCTAAGATCTCACCAAGGTTCGCCCCAGTTACGGGTCGTAACATTCTAATAAGTTTTATTGCAGCCAACTCATATTTGTCGAGATAAGCGATTACTCTGTCTTTGCGACTCATGATGAATGCAGGGGCAGGAGTAGCATTGGTTAAGGTATGATCTTCTGAGAGTTGAACGTTCAGTAAGTGCCAGTTTGAGATGATGAAAGGCGTAGGATATGAGGCTTTACTCTTGAACATCATTTTTGCATTTGAAATAGCTCCTTTAAGGAGCTGAAAAAGCTCTTCAGGACTTTTTTTTAAGTCAATTAAATAAGTCCAAACTGAATCCTCAACGTAATACGTTATGCCATCTTGTCTGGATATTTCTTTCATACTAAGTTTTAACCATTCGATATCCCTATCATTTTTTTCCTCCTCTTTAAGCTTTATAAGCGTATGCAGGCGTTCAATGGTCATTCCCATATTTGAGATGAAGGCAGATTGATCAAATCCTTCAAAAATGGAAGTCCAGCTATTCTGCATCAGGCTATTGAGAAAATGGAATAAAGTGAAGCCCATCAAGCTTTTTTGATCAGTAGACATAGGCTCTGGTTTCCCCCCCTTGATGGAGTAACTATACAACATCGGATAGGTAAGAAACACCATCATGTTTAATTTACTCTTCTCTGGTCTCAATCTAATAACTAAGATTCTTCTGTTCAATTCATCATAAAGACTAATTTGAGATGATGTCTTAGCCTCGGTCTTAGATTCAGTCTTAGATTCAGTTTTAGGAATCAGGTTTTGAGGAAGGATCCATTCCCATGGTGCATTTTTACTTAATAATTCTGAGTACATAGTAAACTCAGGGGATTTAGATTCCAAGATCTCGAAATTGCCATCAGGTGATTCCTGATCAACCTTGGCCTTGATACACCAAAGAACCCCTTTCTGATCAAGCGCAGCAATACTAACCGATTCAAGGCCTGGAATGGTCTCGGTTAGAAGTATTGCAAACTGCTGATACCTATGATGGTCAGTTGGTGTTCCTATCATTATTTATTGCAGAAGGATTTAATTTCAAAGATAGCACTTGATTAAAAATTAAGCAAATTGAATTTTTTCAAGTATAAATTCAGTCGTTTTATAAAACTCAAGTAGTACTTAATTTAAGAGATTAAGCTTAATTATTATTGATATACAATAAGTTAGTTGATATATTTGCATTTAGGTCAAGGGCTAATCCTAAGGTTAATTAAGCATATAGTTATGAGAAGTGATTTTTACAATGAAATAGAAAGCAGCAGGAAGCAGTTTATTGATGACATTCGATCGGGACGAGCGCACGTGATCCCAGACCCGGAATCACTGCAAAGTGGAATTGAAAATCAGGAGAATAATGGTAAGTTTAATGACGGGTCTGATATCCCAGATCTAAGGGATAAAGACACAATGAACCTAAAACAACAGGGATCATCGCAGGGAAGGAGGGCTATTAACGAGGATAGTGAAATAAAAGCCAAAAGTCGGTTAGCTTCTCTCAAAAACTATTTTCTTCAAAAATCAATCTCATTTTTTGATTATGAAGAGGCGGAGCGCTAAAAGCTTACTAGCAAGTCTCTACTAATCAACCTTACGTTATCGGGTTTATAAAACTTGAATAGTATAAGGATTTTATTCTTACTTAGAAAGTATTATATTTACAGGGAGTGAAGTATAATAACCTTGGAGGTTTACTACTTTTATAGCCTTTTCAAAACTCATAGATTTATATGGAAGACATGGCACTTGATTTGGGTTCACTTTCGATCTTTAACCCTGAGTTATTTTGGAACTTGGTTATAAGATCTATACTGAATTTCATTGTTTTAATTATAATAATCAGATATATTTACTACTCTACGGCAAGAAGAAAGAGTTATCTTTTTACCTATATGCTTATTGGGGTGACCGTTTTCTTCCTCTCTTTTATCTTGGAAAAAGTTAAAATGCAATTAGGTTTTGCACTCGGGTTGTTTGCAGTTTTTGGAATAATCAGATATAGAACCGACTCAATTCCTATAAAAGAGATGACATATCTTTTTGTTATCATTGGTATATCAATACTAAACGCCATATCGAGTGGTGTGAGCATTGCTGAGTTACTCTTTACGAATGTGGCTTTTATAGCGGTTGTTTGGTCTGGTGAATATTTTTGGATGTACCGACACGAGTCTAGTAAAGTTATTATCTATGATAATTTAGAATATATAAAGCCTTCAAATAAAAAGCTTTTTCTGGAAGATATACAAAGAAGAACCGGACTGAAGGTTAGCCGAATTGAGATAGGTGATATAGATTTTGTTAAATCCAGTGTTAAACTGGTCATTTATTATTTCTATGATAAAAAGAAAATTGATTTTTATGAAGAGAAATCATTTGATAAATCAAAGTTATAAATCTCCTTTGTTTCTTGTTCTTCTCATAACCCTTTTTTTCCTATACGGGAAGCCTATGGTTGCTCAAGAAACACTTTTTGAAAATGACTTTCCTATTTCTATTCAGTTGTATTTGCCTCTAGACTCTATCAAGAATGAGTCATGCACCAATCCTCAGTATCATAAGGCTATTCTGCGATACAGCGAAAGGGGTGGAGAGAAAGCATCTTTAACCGTAAAAGTTAAAAAGAGAGGCAAGTTTAGATGTGAAAGTAAGAACTGTACACAACCTCCTTTAATGATAAATTTCTCAAAAAAGTCTGTAAAAGGGACTCTTTTTGAAAATCAAGAAAAGCTTAAATTGGTACTCCCATGTAGACCAGGTAGAGGAAAATATGAACAGTACATTCAAGAGGAGTATACTACTTATATACTTTATAACAAAATTTCGCCTAATTCATTAAAAGTTAGGCCAATTCGACTTACTCTCTACGATTTTAGTCAGCCCAATGATTCAATAGTTCTGTCCTCGTTTTTTATCGAAAGCGAAGAAGCAATGGCTACACGATTACATGGTAAAATTCTAAATGCAACGAACGTCAGACAGAAAGAATTTGAACCCTATTCTATGGTTCGTCTTTCACTTTTCCAGTTTATGATAGGAAATACAGACTGGTCAACTACAGAACCTCATAATATTGTTATCCTTTGTCTAAATCCCTTTGAACCGCCTATCCCTGTGCCATATGATTTCGATTGGTCTGGATTGTTAAATACTCCTTATGCTAAACCAAATATTACACTTCCAATAACTAAAGTAACTGATCGGTATTATTTGGGTAGATGTATAGGAACAGATTCATTAAACACAATTATTAATGAGTTTATTGAAAAGAAAAGCGAATTAATTGATGTAATTACAAAAGATAGTGAATGGTTAAATGAGGGGTCAAAGATAAAGATGAAAGAATACATTGAAGAGTTTTTTGAGATGGTTGAGGATAAAAAATGGCTTCTCAAAAGAATAAGTAGTGAATGCTTTACTAATTGATCTTTTATGCTTAGAAAATCATATCTGTTCTGTCTTTTTTTAATCCAGTTGGTTGTTGGTTTTCCTCAAGTGGAGATCAAAGAGCCTAACCTCTGGTATAAGGCTATCAGAACTGAGAATATTGAGGTTTTAAATGGTTTAATAGCAAATCAACCAGAAGCAGTTAATGGTTTTCTTGATGAAAAACAAAAAGTTTGTCCAATAATATTTGCTATAGAAAAAGGGAAAGAAAACATTGTAGATTTACTTCTATTAAAAGGAGCAAATCCGAATCGTATAATTAATGGAGACAAGCCTTTAAATCTTGCCATTAGGCGGTTGCAGTATCATTCTGTTCGATCCTTGTTAGATGCTGGTGCTGATCCTAACGCAGTTGATGAGGATGAAATTTACCCATTATCAGTATCAACAAGGGCTTTAAGTCTTAGAATGACCAAGATGTTAGTTGAGGGAGGAGCATCACTTCTAATATCGGATAAAAAGGGTAGGGTCTATTCTGATAAAGTCTCTCGCATTGATGCGCCTCAGCTCTCCAATTACCTTGAAAGCATGGAAAACCGGCAGCGAAAGTTGAAAACACTTCCTAACATGACCGACGGCCCCTATATTACGACCGATTCTTCTTCGATTGTTGCTTTCTCCTTAGAAAGTGATAGTATAAAAGGTACCGCACGAAAGATCTATCATAGAGTAAATAACAATATTTTAAATTGCAATTCACAAAAAAATCTGTTCATTGGAGATGATCATTCTACTGTAACTAAAATTGTAAATCTTAATAGCTTTGATAAAACTATCGTTGTAGGAGATGTGCATGGTCAATACTCTACCCTTATTCATCTTCTCAAGAGTGCTACTGTAATTGATGACTCGCTTAACTGGAGCTTCGATAATAATTGTCTGGTTTTTGTTGGGGATATTTTAGATAGAGGAGACCAAGTAACCGAATGTCTTTGGTTAATTCATCGTTTAGGGCTGCAATCAAAAAGAGTTAGCGGAAAGGTTATTTACCTCATGGGAAATCATGAAGAATTAGTTTTATTAGGAGATAATAGTTATGTAAATGAAAAGTACTGTCATCTATTAAACTATTTTGGGTTAAAAATAACCGATGTCTTTGCACAGAATACTTTCTTTGGAGATTGGCTAAGAAAATTGCCCGTTGCTGTAACAATAGGTAACACTTTAATAACTCATGCCGGAATCAGTAGAGAAATGGCTCAAATGAATATGAGTGTAAAACAAATTGATAGTATATTGTTCAGCTTTTTTAACTCTCCGGCTCATCAACCTAATCCTTTAGAAAGCCTTATTTTGATGGACGAAGGTCCACTCTGGACTAGGCAATATTTCTCAGAATTTAGTAGCAAGGAACCTCTTGATTCAAGTACTATAAGAGGTATTTTAGGAAAGTTGAATGCTAAAACAATGATCATTGGCCATACTGAAGTTTCAACTATTGATCCAATTTTCGAAAAACAAGTCATACCAATCAATGTCCCCTTTAACTCGGCGTTTAAGTCTGGAGAGTTATTGCTTATTGAGAAAGATTCTGCGTTTTATAAAATCAAATACAATGGAGAAAAAGAGCTGCTTTTTATTCGAAATTAGCATACTTTTTTTGCTATTTGCCTTAGTTTCAATAATTCCAGTAAAAGCAGATACAATACCTGCATCAGGAAATTCTAAAAGAGCTGTTCTATTTAATGCTCCAACTGCGGCTTTAAAAATTAAACTTATTGCTGATTGGCCTAAAATTTGGGCTGATACCGGCTTATATCCAAGTGAACATCAAGGGTTTTTAGAGTATTTAGAAGATAGTAAACCTATCAAGTTGTCAGTAAAAATATCCTTACGAGGTGAGTTTCGCCTAAAAGGAGAACATTGTTCAATTAAGCCACTTAAGCTAAATTTCAAGAAGAAGGAGGTCGCCAATACTATATGGGAAGGTCAGGACAAATTGAAACTAGTCTTGCAGTGTAGTGGTAACTCTAATGTTTATAAAACAGCCATATTTAACGAATTCCTTGCTTATCGAATTTTTAACCAACTTTCTCAAGCCAGCTACAACGTAAAACTACTTGAGATCAATTGTGATGGGTTTGATGGAAAATCTTTTGTATCGCAGATTGCGGGTTTTGTTATTGAAAGCGATCTCGAATTAGAAGAACGGCTATCAGGAAAATTTATAAAAGTTCACAATATCCATCCTAATTATGTTAACTTGGATCAGATGTTATCCATTGCACTTTTTCAATACATGATCGGAAATACTGATTGGAGCGTTAAAGCTTTACATAACATCAAACTACTTGGTGTGGTCGGTGGTCCGCCTGTTCCAATACCATACGATTTTGATTTTAGCGGCCTAGTTAATGCTCCATATGCTATGCCAGCTCCACATTTACCAATTACAAATGTTCGAGAACGTCATTACAACGGATATTGTCAACCAATCGAGAATTTGCAAAAACAGAAAATTCTCTTTACTGAAAAACGTGAAGCAATATTTAAAGAGTTAGAAATTCTGAAATCATTAGACCTTAAGATTTATAACTCGACTAAAGAATACATCGAGTCGTTTTATGAGATTCTAAACGCAGAAGATTTATCGAACACCGTTTTTGCAAAAGAGTGTCGAAATGACTAAGCTTGATATAATTTGATAACCTAACTCTATAACAGCTATTCAGAGCACCAATTTGGTATCCCAATTAATTGGCCATAATTTGTATTATGTTAACTTGTGTAAAAATGCAGTGATATTGGTGTGAACAAAGACCTCTCTCATCCTGTTTGTAATAAAAAAAATTATGCAAGCTGATTTGATATTTGAACATCTCTGGAAAGATTATATCATTCAAAACCCAGAAGTAAAACGAGTTTATGATTGCTTTAAAGCTGTTGGAGAGAATGTAATTAATGACCATATCGCTTTTAGAACTTTTGATCATGAGCGTATTGGTATTGATAAGTTAGCACGAGTATTTCTAGCTGCTGGGTATGTTCCTAAAGGAGAATACTATTTTGAGGAAAAGAAATTATTTGCTCGTCACTATGAATTACCCGGTAAAAGTGATGCTCCAAGAGTTTTTATTAGTGAATTACAATTAGATAAGTGCAGCCAATGGCTTAAAGAAACGGTAACCAGTATGGTTAATGCCCTTCCGGAAGGGATTGAATTCACGGATGATTTGATCTATAAAGGAAGCGTTTTTGGTCTTCCCTCCTATGAGCTGTATAAAAAGCTACGAGAGGAATCAGAGTATGCTGCATGGGTATATGTGTATGGCTTCAGAGCAAACCATTTTACTGTTAGTGTTAATCATCTAAAGAGTATGAAGAAGCTTGAAGAGGTGAACGAATTTTTAAAAGTAAATGGATTCAAGCTAAACAGTAGCGGTGGAGAAATAAAAGGAAACCCTTCCGAGCTTTTGGAGCAATCAAGTACGATGGCAGGCCATCTGGATGTTCAGTTTATTGAAGGGACATTTCAAATTCCAAGCTGCTATTATGAGTTTGCACTTCGATATAAAATGGATAATGGCGAGCTTTACTCAGGTTTTATAGCAAAATCTGCCGATAAAATCTTTGAAAGCACTAATTTTTATACTGATAAGTAGGTTTTTGTTTAAGCATATCAACCTATTAGATTTAAAAAATGGAGAGATAAGCGGAGGAACCCTTCGCTTTTTCTATATTTGTTAAGATAAATAAACCACATGAATAGTCTCAATCTGCATAATCTTGTCGAAGAGCTTAAAGCAAACTTTAAAGGTGAAGTAAAGTATGATGATAGCACACTTTTAATGTATTCTACAGATGCTTCAGCTTATCGGGAGAAGCCTCTTTTCGTGGTATATCCAAAAGATGAAGCAGACATTAAAAACTTAATTCATTTTGCGATCTCTCATAAGATTCCTCTGATTCCAAGAACAGCTGGTACATCATTGGCAGGTCAGGTTGTAGGAAGTGGAGTTATTGTTGATCTATCTATGCATTTTAATCAGATTTTGGAATTTAATCCGACGCAAAGATGGGTAAAAGTTAGACCTGGAGTTGTTTTAGATGAGCTAAACAAAACATTAAAACCTCATAATCTGTTATTTGGTCCTGAAACATCGACCTCTAATCGCTGTATGATTGGAGGGATGGTAGGCAACAATTCATGTGGTGCTCATAGCCTGATTTATGGGAGTACGCGTGATCATACTCTACAGGTTGAAGGTTTTTTATCAGATGGTTCATTTGTTTCTTTTGAATCCATTAATGCTGAGACTTTTAAGGATAAAATGAACTTAAACAGCCTAGAGGGTGAATTATATAGACATATCTATGGCCTTTTAAGTCAAGAAGAAGTTAGAGAGGAGATTAAAAAGCATTATCCGCACCCTGAAATTAAACGTAGGAACACCGGTTATGCTTTAGACCTACTAATGAAATGTGAAATTTTTAATGAAGGATCTCAAGATTTTAACTTTTGTAATCTAATTGCAGGTTCTGAAGGAACCTTGTTATTTATTACCGCTATCAAATTGAATCTGGTTGATCTTCCTCCCTCGGAGGTTGGGTTGTGTTGTGTCCATACAAAAACAGTAAAAGAGGCATTATATGCAAACCTAATTGCTTTAAAGCACAAACCAGCCTCTATAGAATTGATGGATAAAACAATAATGGACTTAACAAAAGAGAATATTGAGCAGGCTAAAAATCGTTTTTTTGTAAAAGGAGATCCTGGAGCTATTCTTATCGTTGAGTTTGTTGGTGAAGATAAAGAAGAGATAAAAAAACGAGCCACGGTTATGGAGGCTGAACTTAAAGAGGCCGGACTTGGCTACGAATTTCCTCTTGTGACTGGTTCTGATGTTAAAAAAGTATGGAATCTTAGAAAAGCCGGATTGGGGGTACTTCAAAATATGCCTGGTGATGCTAAACCCGTACCAGTAATTGAAGATACTGCCGTTAGGCCAATTGATCTGCCTAATTATATCGCAGATTTTGACCAGATGCTTCAGACCCTAGATCTGAGTTGCGTATATTATGCTCATATTGCCACAGGAGAACTACATCTTAGACCGGTTCTGAATTTAAAATCATCTGTAGATGTTGAAAAATTTAGAAAGGTGGCACATGAAACAGCGCTAATTGTAAAGAAATATAATGGCTCTCTATCAGGAGAGCATGGAGATGGACGGTTAAGAGGAGAGTTTATCCCGTTAATGATCGGAGAGAAAAACTACAATTATCTTATTGATCTGAAAAAGAAATGGGATCCAAATGGAGTATTTAATCCAGGAAAAATTACCAATACTCCTGCTATGGATAGTCATCTTCGATTCAGTGCGGAGCAAAAACACAATGCAATAAAGACTTTTTATAATTTTGATAAAGACTTGGGGTTTTTAAGAGCTGTTGAGCGTTGCAATGGTTCTGGAGATTGTAGAAAATCTTCTATTATAGGAGGTACTATGTGCCCTTCTTTCATGGCCACCCGGTTGGAACATAACACAACCCGAGCAAGAGCCAATATACTAAGAGAATTCATTACCAATTCTTCCAAGAAAAATCCTTTTAATCATCAAGAGATTTATGACGTTTTAGATCTCTGCCTCTCCTGCAAAGCCTGTAAGGCAGAATGCCCATCAAACGTAGATATGGCAAAACTAAAGGGGGAGTTTTTGCAACACTATTATGACTCAAACGGTGTTCCATTTAGAACAATGGTCATAGCTTATATAACCTCTATTAATCAATTTGGGGCATTAATCCCCTCTATTACTAATCTATTTTTAAAACCAGGGCTGTTTTCGTCTGCCTTCAAATCGATTTTGGGGTTCGCAAAACATCGCTCTATGCCTCTCCTATCTTCCATAACCTTGAAAAAATGGTTTATCAACCATAGTAAAGGCATTGAGTATAACAAAAAACAACAAGTTCTCCTTTTTGCCGACGAGTTTACAAACTACAATGAGTCAGAGATTGGAATAAAAACAATTATGCTCTTAGAGTATCTTGGATATGAGGTAATTATTCCTAGACATGTTCAAAGTGGAAGGACATTTATTAGTAAGGGATTATTAAGAAAGGCCAAAAGAATAGCTAATCATAATGTTTTATTATTAAAGGATAAGGTATCTTCAGATAGTCCGTTAATCGGAATTGAGCCATCAGCTATTTTAAGTTTTAGAGATGAGTATCCTGATTTAGTCTCGCCTGAATTAGTCGACTCGGCAAAAAGCATTGGAAAGAATGCATTTTTAATTGAGGAATTTGTCATGCTGGAGGTAAAATCAGGGAAGATAAATGCCTCACAATTTACTACAGAAAAGCGTGAAATCTTATATCACGGACATTGCCAACAAAAAGCCATCGCATCAACGAAAGAAACAATCGATTTTATGTCGATTCCGGCAAATTATTCTGTGAAAGAGATTCCTTCAGGGTGTTGTGGAATGGCTGGATCATTTGGTTATGAAAAAGAACATTACGATTTATCAATGAAGGTGGGAGAACTAGTATTGATTCCGACAATAAGAAACTGTTCAGAAACTACCATCATAGCCGCTAGTGGAACCTCTTGTCGTCATCAAATTAAAGATGGAACCCAAAGGAAGGCATTCCACCCTGTGGAAGTATTATTTGAAGCAATACGTCGGGACTAATCCCGTTATATATAGCAAGCATTTAGTAATCAGCAGTTAAACCTATTATTGATTGTTTAGTTTTCAATCAATTCCAATTTTTGCGAATTGTTTTTGATAATTCGGAATTTATTCACAACTACGAATTTCATAAATAGAGTATTATCAGTTATTTATAATAATTGGTATAAAGATTGCTAATACTAAGGCAAGCTAAAAATTAGGATAAACTAAATCCGAATAACTATGAAAAGATCAATTTTTGCGCTCTTAGTCGTAGGTGCCATCTTCGCAGGCTGTAGCAAAGATGAGTCGACCTCACCTGTTGTGAGTTCAGATGAGAAGGTTCTTACCGACCAGACTGAACTTAACAAAGCAATGGTTTATCAGCATGTTCCCATCACCTTTGAAGGTGGTTTAAAGATGGGTTCTGGTTTCACTTTAGAGGCCACTGCCCTTTCACCAACCTTAAACGGTGTAAAACTAAGTGCTACTTATGTTTTATTCCGTAATAACAAGGCTTATGTTACCTATCATGAACGTGGAGAAGGCCATAAAGGTTATGTTCGCGTTTATGATGTTTCAACACCTTCTACTCCGGTTATCACAACCGCATTACCATTCAACGATATCGATATCAATGCTGCCGATATCAATCAGGCTGGTACTAAGCTCTATCTTGCTGGTTCATCTTTCAAGAAAGGTGCTGTGCTTTTGGTTATCGACCTTAATGCAAATGGTGACCTAACTGCTCCTTATTTAACCGTTCCAGTAGGTGCACCAGCTGCTTCAGCAAATGGTGTAGTTCAAGCTGCTGATTGGATTTATGTTTCAGTTGGATCTACAAATGGTGGTCTGTATGCACTGAATGCAATTTCTTACAGCGTTGTAGGAAATGATCTTTATGATGGTGCAAGTTTCTCTGCCGCTAACGGCCGTGTTATCAACAAACGCCACGCTGCACTGGAAGGTAATTTGGTTAATTCTATTCTTCACGTTTATAAAGTCGGTAGCGCTGACCAAGCTGATGAATTTAAGTATTCAATTGGACCTATAGAGCATCAAAATGTTGAAGCCAACTATATTACAGCTGGTAAGAGTACCATTTTCATGAGAGAAAACGCAACTACCTGTTTTATTGCTAGAGGTAAATATGGTATGAAGGCAATTGATATCTTGACGGGTAATCTCGTTTATGAATCTCCTGCCAATATGATCACTTATGGTAATACCAATGCGGTTAGTCAGGATAATGATTATATATATATGGCTAATGGAGCTCAAGGCGTTACTTTTGCTACTCCAGGACCTGGAACAAATATCACCATTACCGGCATATGGAATGATGACCTATTAACACCTGCAAGTGCAAACTTTGTTGCTAGCAATTCAACTCATGTTTTTGTTGCTAACGGTAAAGAAGGTGGTCTAAAGATTTTGTTGAAAAACTAAATTATAAGATTTCTAAATAAAAAAAGGCTGCCTTAGAGCAGCCTTTTTTTATTTAATACAGTTAGTTTTACTTAATCCTTTAGCCAGGATCATTTAAAAAGGTAAACTATTCCATTTTAGTTGGTTATTATCCAAGCTAAATTAAGGATTCCGAATTGGGCCGGATATGGAGAGGATACGGAGGGGAATGAGAAATCGTTACCACATCGGTTGGTTATAAACCTTATAAGTTACTCCATATATTAAAGAGAGATTCTCAAGAAGTTCCAATTCCTTACTTTTAATCAGTTCCACCCCTACCCTGCATTCCTGTAAGTATTCAGTTAGGTGAATGGTGGCATCAACTTTTTTAATCGATTTCATGACTTCACTCATAGTTGAATAATTAAAATCGATTACTACATATGACGGAATTAGAAACTCCCGAATATCGGCCTTTTCAAGAGCATCAAGAGTTGCTAGTTTATAAGCATTTATTAACCCGGGCACACCTAGTTTTATTCCACCAAAGTACCTGATCACAACTATAAGAATGTTAGTTAAATCATTTGATAGAAGTTGGTTGTAAATTGGCTTTCCTGCTGTACCAGAAGGTTCCCCATCGTCATTGGTGCGATAATGAGATTTATCGGGGCCTAATATCCAAGCATAACAATGATGTCGAGCATCATAGTACTCTTTCTTTAATAAGTCAATTTGATCTTTGATTTCTGCTTCAGAAGTTACAGGATAAGCAAACGAGATAAACTTGCTTCCCTTCTCTTTATAGAGACCTGATTCTGGTTTAACAATGGAGAGATATTTTGTTGTTTGATAGCTCATGGGACAATTTTCTCATAACAAAAGTATGAATTTGTCTGGAAAAAGAGTTTTTATAAGCCTTATCATGAAAAAAATTAACACACTACATATCTGTACAACAGATATTTAAGTAGTTTTTATGACTAAACGTGAAAAAAAGTTAAAAAAAGTTAACCGAAATGCTTGCTATTTTGAAAATACGTTGTACCTTTGTCGTGCAAAACAAACCTAAAACTAAAAGTTTAATGAAAAAGTTTAATGTTGTTCTCGTTGGTGTAGCAATTGCTGCTCTTACCGCTTGCGGCCCAAGCGCTGCTGAAAAAGCTGAAAAAGCTCGTCAAGATTCTATCCGCATCGCTGATTCAATCGCTAAGGTTGAAGCTGAAAAACAGCGCGTTGCTGACAGCATCGCTATGGCAGAACAAGCTGCAAAAGAAAAGGCTATCGCCGATTCAATTGCTGCTGCTGAAGCTAACAAAAAAGGTGGCAAGAAGAAATAATTTCTCTTCCAACGAAATGAAAAGGGATGGTTTACGCCATCCCTTTTTTATTTATGAAATGCGTACCTTTACTTAGGGAAGAATAGTAAAACCAAAAGGCTGGACTCGTGATATTCAAACTTACATCGGAATTTCAACCTACCGGAGATCAACCGCAAGCCATTAAGCAATTAACAGAAAGTATTGAACGCGGGGATCAAGCAAACGTATTATTAGGTGTTACTGGAAGCGGAAAGACTTTTACCGTTGCAAATGTAATTGCAAATCTAAATAGACCTACTTTAGTGTTGAGTCATAACAAGACACTTGCGGCCCAACTATATAGTGAGTTTAAACAGTTCTTTCCTGAAAATGCAGTTGAATACTTTGTATCTTATTATGATTATTATCAGCCAGAAGCCTATCTGCCAACGACAAATACATATATTGAGAAAGATCTAAGTATTAATGACGAAATAGAAAAGCTTCGATTAAGTACGTCAAGTTCTTTGCTGTCAGGTAGGCGTGATATAATTGTTGTCTCTTCAGTAAGTTGTATCTATGGTATAGGAAATCCAGATGATTTTAATGCTGGAACTATCAGAATAAAGATTGGGGAGACCTACAGTCGAACAAAGTTTCTACTAGACCTAGTTGCTAGTTTGTACTCAAGAACAGAAGCTGAATTTAAGCGAGGTAATTTTAGGGTAAAAGGAGATACTATAGATGTGTTTCCTGCTTATGCTGATGAAGCTTTTAGATTCATGTTTTGGGGAGATGAAATTGAGACTATTGAGATCTTTGACCCAGTGAATGGCTATACCCTTGAAAATTTACAAGATTGTACCATTTATCCTGCTAATATTTTCGTAACCTCACATGATCAAATGAAACGTGCAGTAAATGAAATACAGTCAGATTTGATCAAGCAGGTTGAATACTTCAATTCGATTGGCAAAGGATTTGAGGGGAAACGACTAGCTGATAGAGTATCTTATGATATAGAGATGATGAAAGAGCTTGGTTATTGCTCTGGTATAGAAAACTATAGTAGATATTTTGATGGGAGGAAGCCTGGAAGTCGCCCATTTTGTTTATTAGATTTTTTTCCATCTGATTTTCTTCTTGTTATTGATGAGAGCCATGTTACTGTTCCTCAAATCAGAGCTATGTACGGTGGAGATAGATCTAGAAAGCAAACTTTAGTCGAATATGGTTTTCGTCTTCCATCAGCGATGGATAATCGTCCATTGAAGTTTGAAGAGTTCGAGAATATAGTAAATCAGGTTATTTATGTTAGCGCAACACCAGCCGATTATGAATTACAACAATCTTTAGGTGTTGTGACAGAACAATTAATAAGACCCACTGGATTATTAGATCCTGTTATTGAGGTCAGGCCTAGCTTAAATCAAATTGATGATTTGCTGGAGGAAATAGAGGTAACGATCACCAGGGGTAATAGGGTTTTAATCACAACTCTAACAAAGAGAATGGCCGAAGAATTATCAAAATATCTACAAAAGATGGGTATTAGATGTGAATACATCCATTCTGATGTAGAGACGCTTGAACGTGTTGAAATAATGAGAAATCTGCGCCAAGGCTTTTTTGATGTTTTAATAGGTGTCAATCTACTAAGAGAAGGATTAGATCTACCTGAAGTTGCTTTAGTTGCTATCCTAGATGCCGACAAAGAAGGGTTTTTAAGAAACACTAAATCGCTTACTCAAACAGCAGGTCGTGCAGCTAGAAATGTTGAAGCCAAGGTTATTATGTACGCTGACACCATGACTAGATCAATGAAAGAAACCATTGATGAGACAAATCGTAGAAGAGAAATTCAACTGAAGTACAATGAGGAGAATGGTATCACTCCTAAAGGTGTAATACGTGCTCATAATGAAATTTTAAGTCATAAGAATGCTGGGACTATACCTACAAAAGCCTATGTGGAAAAGGATAGTCCCTTAATTGCAGCTGAACCCATACTAATGAAAATGGATAAGCTACAACTTCAACATTTAATTGAAACAAAGAAAAAGGAATTAAATAAGGTAGTCAAGGATTTAGACTTTATAGAGGCAGCACGCATTAGAGATGAAGTAATCGAGCTAGAAGATCTTTTAAACCAAAAGAAAGATAATATTGAAAATGATGTAACCTACCCTAAAAAAGAACGTAAAATCAAGAAATAGGTTGATATTTTTGTAAATTAGTAAGTTTTTGATAAACTACTTATTATGAAGAAGAAAATTCTTGTTATCGATGATGAGCAGAGTATTAGGCTACTGCTTGAAAACTTTCTAAAAAAGGAGTATGAAGTAGTTACCACTAATAATGGAGAAGAAGGACTAAACTGGTTAGAAACAAATATTCCATCATTGATTATCTGTGATATACAGATGCCAATAATGGATGGATATGAGTTTATTAAAAGAGTAAGAGCAAGTGGTTTTCAAAAACATACTCCAATCTTAATGCTCTCAGGGGAAGAAAGCTCGGATAGTCGTGTAAAGTGTTATAAGTTAGGAGCGCAAGATTTTCTAGTTAAACCGTTTAATTTTCAAGAATTAGAAGCTTTAATTCATAAGAATATCTTCCCTATTCATTACGCAATCGAATGGTAAATAATTAATCCATAACCAAACATGGATAGAACTGACGCAGTTAAAAAAATTCTCTATGTTGGAGCTGATGCGAGGATAATTAATCAATTTCAGGAGGCATCAAAAGACTTTATTCTCTATCAGGCTGAAAACTCTCTTCAGGCAGTTCGTGTCATTACCACTACAGCTGGAATCGATGCGATACTCTGTGAATTGCATTTGCCAGGAGATTCAGCTATTGGACTATTTACGTATCTTCAGAAGGAAGACCATATCAGACTTCCCTTTTTTATCGTTACTCATGATTTTGAATCGATACATTTTAAGGAAGCACACCTAAAAGGAGTTAATGACTTTTTTGTAACTCCACTTAATCTTCAACATTTTTCTTATAGAATAGATTTTGTAAAAAAGTATTACAAACGATATGCGGATCAGGTACCCGTATTCATGAAAACGGATGACTATAAACTTGATATTAAAAAGCGAATTTTTGATATAGTAGTCGCAAGTTCAGCGTTAATCCTTCTTTCACCAATACTTTTATTAAGTGTTTTTGCTATCTGGGCAGAATCTGGATTCAAAGGAAAGGTTTACTATATAAGTAAACGTTTTGGACGGTACCAGGCGTTTGATTTTTATAAGCTTAGAAGCATGAGTTTAGATGCTGATAAGAAGCTAAAAGATCTAAAGCACCTTAACCAGTATACAAGTGAGAAAGAGAACACAGTAGATGAGTCCGAAATTGATAAATGCCCAAGGTGTACACAATTACCAGAAGGTCAGTTTTGCTCTCAACCGTTGAATTATGGAATGACTAGAGTTTGTGAATTCTGGTTCTTGGAAATGAAGAGAAAAAAAGGACAAGCAGCCTTTATTAAAATTAAGGATGACCCTAGAATAACAAAAATTGGAAAAATTTTAAGGAATACTAGTATAGACGAACTTCCTCAATTAATAAATGTCCTAAAGGGAGATATGTCTATAGTAGGCAATCGCCCCCTACCACTATATGAAGCAAACATGCTTACAACTGATCAATTTAGTGAGCGTTTTGGTGCACCAGCCGGAATTACCGGATTATGGCAGGTAGAGAAAAGAGGCAGAAAAGGACCAATGAGTGAAGAAGAAAGAAAGATGCTCGATAACAATTATGCACTAAACAATTCATTTTGGGGAGACATAAAGCTTATTCTAAGAACTATTCCCGCACTCTTTCAGAAAGAAAACGTTTAATATGATGCTTCAATCTGTTATAAAGACTAGAATTCTAATTCTTCTGATCTTCATTTTAGGTTATAATCCAATATTTGCTCAGCAGGAAGATGCTGATACCAATTTTGTTTTTAATCCTATTGTTGAAGATATCACTGATCGTATCCCACCTTTACAAACATTAATCGATTCAGCACTACAGTACTCTCCTCTTATGCGGCAGAAAGATGCGACAGTTGATTTAGGAAAGTACAATTATCTTACTCAAAAGCGACAATTGCTTTCAAATATTGCGTTCAATGGTAATGTAACTTATGGTTATAGTGGAATTTATTCAACAACCGATAATGTTACCTCTACTATAGACCAATACATGCAAAGAGCAGACTGGCGCTACAATGTTGGTGCTACACTAAGAATTTCAATTTATGACCTAGTTAATCGCTCGAATCTATTAAATATTACACGGAAAAATTGGGAAATTGCAGTAAGTCAAAAAGAAGAACAAATTTTTGCTATAAGAAAAGAGGTTACTTTTATGTATAATGACCTGCTTCTTAAACAAAAGCTTCTGAAAATTGCATCGGACAATATGCTTACATCCAAAATGAGAATGGTTATGGCTGAAAAGAAGTTTATAAATAACCAGCTCTCATTGGAAGAGATGTCGAGGTTAATGGAGTATAACTCTTCTGTTCAGATGGAGTATGAAACAAGGAAGAACGACTTCATGAATACCTATACCCTTCTAGAATTAACGACTGGCATTAAGTTTAATGCATTGAATAAGATCGATTAAATATCTACAAATGAATCTCGTAAGAATTGTAAAACTATTCAGAAAGAACTTGGTACTTCTTTTATTAGTACCAATGATTCTCGCTGTATTGGTTAAACAGTTGACGAAAGACGAGATTCTTAAATATGAATCAGAAACGACACTATACACTGGTTTAGCTTCTGGCTCAAGTGTGGAAACCAAAAATTTTAGCCTTTTTGAAACCAATAATGCTTTCGATAATCTCCTGAATTTAATAAAATCAAGGGAGGTTGCTTCTGAGACGAGCATACGATTACTAGTTCAACACTTATCTCTTACCCATCCCGATCCAACCATCCTTCTAAATGATAACTATAAATGGGTGCATAAGTTTGTACCTTCCTATGTGAAGAAGCTGGTAATTCAGAGCATTGATTCCACACATCTAAACTCAAGAAGCCAACCAACGGATACGGTCTATCTCGCAAATGGGGACATTGTCTTTAAGAATAAATTGTACCATTTTGTTAAAAAGAGCGAAACTCTCTTTACACTTGCAAGAAATTATGGTGTCAGTATTAATTCAATAATGAATCATAATACTTTAGAATCTGAAGAGTTAATGGAAGGATTACCCATTGTGATTAAAGATGGAAATGATTCTCTGGGAATTGCCCTTTTTGATTCAACACAACTTCAAATTGAGAGTTCTTCTGAAATAAATAGTCCATATGAGAAATCTGTAAGAAATTTAATTACCTATTTAAACTCATCTGATACTAATTTCCTTTATGGGCTGTTAAATTCAAAAAATCCATATTATAGTTTAGGTGCTATTTCTTCAGTAGTAGCTAGAAGAGTTCAGAGTAGTGATTTAGTGTCAATCAAGTATTCTAGTTTTGATCCAGCTATTTGTATGCATACTTTAAATTTTATGACAAAAGTAGTCATAGGAAAGTTTAAAGATATAAAGGAAAATCAAAGCGACGCAGTTGTTAAATATTTTTTAAACGAGGTAAAGAAGACTGCTGATAGATTACAAAATGCAGAAGATAGACTTCTGGAATTTAACAAAAAGAATAATATCATTAACTATCAGGAACAATCACGAGCGGTTGCTATTGTAAAAGAAGATTTAAACAGAAATTTTACTGAAGTAAAGTTGAAGTTTGAAGCCGCTGCTGCCGTTTTAAAAAGGTTGGAACAGAAAATGGGGATGCAGCAAGCAATTCAATTAAAAACAAGTAAAATTCTTGAACTTAGAAATCAGCTTGCAGAAGTTCAAACTCGCATAACCTTAACTGAATCGTTTGAAGATCCTGATCCCAAGAATAGAGCAAAGCTGCAAGAACTTAAAAGTGAAGCTGATAAAACAAAAAAGCTACTTACTCAAGAAGTGGAGCAGCTTTATAATAACAATGTAGCTCTAGATGGTGTACCAATAGATGATGTCTTTACTGCCTGGCTTGATAATGTAATAAAGTATGAAGAAGCTCGTGCCGGGGTTAAGGTTATGACTAATTTTGAGCGAGATTATTATGAATATTACAAAACATTTGCTCCATTAGGCGCTACCCAAAAAAGGCTCGAACGGGAAATTAATGTTGTTGAGCAAGAATACCTCTCTTTGCTACATTCCTTGAATTTAAGTAAGCTAAAACAACAAGATGTTGAATTAAGTAGTGATATAAAAGCATTAGATCCTCCTTATTTCCCATTGAAACCGATACCAGGAAAAGCTGGGCTTATGGTAGTAGTAGCTGGTGTAATGGGTTTTGTATTGGTTATATTCTTGATTCTTGCTCTTGAATTTCTTAACAATAATATTAGAACAGCCGAACGGTTAGAAGAATTTTCCAGATTAAAACAAGCAGGCGTATTACCTCGAATTATGCTAGAATATAGTAACTTTAATCTGGATTTTATCATTGCTAGACTAAGTGATCAAATTACCCAAGAAGCTAGGTTAGCTGCAAAGCATACAAATGGGAATTTAATTAAGCCTAAAGTTATTGTTTTAGCTAGTACGATGGAAAAAGAGGGAAAGACCATTGTTGGTACTCTATTGGCTTCAAAGCTTAGAGCATATGGTGAAAAGGTCGCTTTTTTGATGCCAGAAAACACAAATCGAGATAATATTTTAAGTGCAGGTTATTTTGACAAGAGAAGGCAATTTTTTAAACTTGGCGGAAAAATTTTTCACCTTCTAAGAGGAACAGTAATTAGCAAAATTGAGATATCTTCTATAGATCCGCATGATGATGATTTTTATTATGAACAAGACCCGCGATTTGTTGAGGCCTCTAATGCTGAACAATTAAAGATTATAGAAAAAA
This sequence comes from uncultured Bacteroidales bacterium, assembly GCA_964444785.1. Lineage (GTDB taxonomy): Bacteria > Bacteroidota > Bacteroidia > Bacteroidales > TTA-H9 > JAJTBW01. The sequence continues at coordinate 45,489 of CAYUII010000016.1, forward strand.
ATCCATATTTCAATGGTTTTAACTACATTATTATAGAGATTCCAGCCTTAGTTTATAACCCTTATCCATCTGAATTGGTGAAATCTTCAGACATTTCACTTTGGATTGTTAGGGCTAACAGGGTATGGAAAAATGCTGATAACCTTTGTCTAAGTACATTTATAAAAAGTGTAAATCAAAAACCACTTTCTGTATTAAATGGAGTGGAGATTGAATTTGTTGAGAATAATTTGGGTGAATTACCTAAAAGACGCTCAATACTTCGAACGCAATTAAAAAAAATATTAAGTTTAAGAATGCATGAACGTAAGAGTTTGTAAGCATTCCTCTTAAAGTATGGGGGTTAAAAGTCTTTTAAATAGCAACAGCACATTATCCTTCTTAGGAAACCTGTTTGTTTCAGTCGCTGGAATGATTAATTTTATGCTTATAGCTCGTTTAGTCTCAACTGAGGAGTTAGGTCAATATGCAATTTTTTTAGCCGCAAGTACATTTTTGGAAATGATAAGATTAGGCTTAACCCATAATGGTCTGATTCGATTCCTAGCCACTGACTCTGAACTAGAAGGGAAACAACTCATTGGAACCGCTTATTTTATCGGCATATTTCTTGCGTTACTTTTAGCTTTAGTGTTAACAACAATCTATAATTCAGTCTGTAATAAAGCAGAATGTTTTGGTGCCTACCACCTTTTTATGTTTTGGTATCCTGTATTCTCGATTGTAACATTTCCACTTAAAAATACTATCACCCTTTTACAGGCAGATTTAAAATTTGGACTCATTTTAGTTTATAGAATTCTAAATATTGTTCCATTGACTTTGTATTTAGTTTGGGCGATATTTTCACCACAAGAAGAATCTATTAATAATTTGATGGTACTTATGATATTCTCTTCAGGGATTCTTTCTCTTGTTACTATTATTTTACGACGAGACGGGGCAGATAAACTGAAGTACATCAATAAACAATCATTCGATAAACTTTTTCAATTTGGAAAATTCAACTCTCTAACCTTATTAGGAACTAATCTTCTTCAAAGTATTGATATGTTTTTAATAGGTCTTAGTCCCCTTGGTTCAGTTGCTGTCGCAATCTATAGCATACCATTAAAATATATCGAGGTAATGCAAATGCCATTACGAAGCCTTGTAGCCGCAGCGTATCCATTGATGGCTAAATTGGCTGAAAAAAAAGACTGGGTGGGCTTCAAGCAACTTCTTTACTCAAGAAGTGGATTTCTTTTTATTGCATTTATTCCTATTTGTTTGATTTTAATAATTTTGGCTCCATGGTTTATTAAAATAATTGCGGGGAATGATTTTTATGAAGCAAATGGTATTTTATCATCAAGGTTACTAATACTGTTCGCCATAGTGGCATTGTTTATGCCTTTTGATAAATTTAGCGGCGCTGCCCTTGATGCAATGAATCGGCCCCAATCTAATACAAAAAAGGTTTTTATTATGCTCTTGATAAATACTTTGGTTGATGTCATTGCACTTTGGGGTTTTTCTAGTCTTAATCTTATGGCGGTTGGATCTATTCTTTATACGTTGGCGGGCGGTATAGTAGGCTATTATTTTCTTGCGGATAAATTTACATTCTCGCCAAAAGAGTTAATCAAAGAGGGCATTTCTTCTTTTAATATTCTATTCTCCCTGTTCAGATTCTAAGGGAAATAGCCTATTTTTGATTTCTATGAGCAATCCGTTTATCAAACACGAGGGTGCTGGTTGGTTACAGGTACCAATGGTTTCTGTGTCCATCCTGTTTTTTACCCTACTATTAGGATACCTTATCGGGGTAGGTGGTATCGGAATAGCTGGCGCATTGTTGTTGCTCCCTTTCGGTATTGTCTTTTTTTTCTTTTTAATTAAAAAACCGGAAATAGGTTTATACACAATAGTTTTTGTTAGTTACATCCTTCTTGGTAGTTCTCGTTACATAGAACTTCCATTTCCTAGTGGAGTCATCATGGATGCTCTGATTCTCTTAACTCTCTTTGCTATATACATTGTTCATTTTCCATCAAAACCAGATTGGAGTATCGTCAAGAGAGATACCGTTATTACGGGATTAATTTGGTTTAGCTATTGTATTTTTCAAGTTGTTAATCCTGAAGCTAAAAGCTTTGCTGCATGGATGTCAGCCATCAGACCAATGGGTTTCTACCCATTCATTTTACCCATATTAGCCGTTTATTTACTAAAAACGCCTGATAAAGTAAGAGTCTTACTTTATATATGGGGTATTATGTCATTACTTGGAACATTGAAAGGGATATCTCAATTATATATCGGAGTCGATCGATGGGAACAAAAATGGCTAGATGGAGGCGCAAATTTAACTCATGTACTATTTGGTAGATTAAGAGTTTTTTCATTCTATTCTGATGCTGGTCAGTTTGGGGGTAATCAGGCCTATACTGGAGTGATTTTTATTATTGCTTCCATAGGAGCTAGAACACTTAAGGATAGGATTTTTTTCCTTATCGTTGGTATAATGGGAATTTATGGTATGTTTTTGTCGGGTACGAGGGGGTCAATGGCTGTTCCTTTTGCCGGCTTTGCCCTATTCTTCCTTCATCGAAAAAACCTAACGATGATTGTTGTAGGAGCATTATTAGGACTTGTCGTTTTTGTCTTCTTTAAATACACAACTATCGGTCAAGGAAACTATCAGATCAATAGAATGCGAACAGCATTCAATCCTGAAGATGCTTCTTTACAAGTTAGGCTTGAAAATCAAAAGATTCTAAAAGTTTATATGGCAACTCGCCCTTTAGGTGGCGGATTGGGGCATGGTGGAGGAAAAGCAAAAAAATACCTTCCTTATGCCTTTTTATCAAATGTTCCTACTGACAGCTGGTATGTCCTTATTTGGGTAGAGCTAGGTGTTGTTGGTTTAATAATCCATCTAATAATCTTGTTTTATATCCTAATTAAGGGATCATACTACTTAATGTTTAGAATAAGAGATAAACTAATTCAATCCATCATGAGTGGTTTCGCCTGTGGCATGCTCGGAATTATGGCTGCAAGCTATGGAAATGCGATCATCGGCCAAATGCCTTCAGGACAAAGTGTATATATCGCTATGGGATTGATGCTAAATTCAGTTGCTATGGATAAACGAGAGAGAATACGTAAAAGAAAGGCAACCTGCAAAACAAAATTTCGTGCACTTCAAAATAAACAAAAAGATTATCCTCGAATTGAGATTAGTTATAGATAGAAAATGTGCTTTTATACATATATAAATGAATGAAAAAATATCGAGAGAACAGATTGTATTCTTCTCTTTAAAGGCTGGACTTGAAGCCGCTAATATCCTTCTCAAATATTATGACGCTTTAAAAAGCTATGAGATTGAATTAAAGTCAGATGGCTCACCTGTTACCATTGCTGATAATGAATCTGATGGTAAAATACGTGAATTACTTGCCCCATCAGGGATCTATATCATTAGTGAAGAAACGGAAGTTTCGGAGGAAAGACTGTCACGAGAGTTGGTTTGGCTTGTTGATCCATTGGATGGAACAAAAGAATTTATAAAAAAAAATGGCGAATTCTCAGTTAATATCGCACTTATTAGAAATACTAGACCCTACTTTGGCCTCATTATAGCTCCAGCGAAAGGACTAATCTGTTATGGTTTTGCTGATGATAAACCTTTATTTGGAACGATAAAAACGGAAGAGTTCATGGGAATCGAAGTTGATCAAATTCTTTCACTATGTAAACCAATTCAGTCAAGTCTCCAAAAAAGAAATGAAGTCACTAAAATTGGAAGTCGATCACATGCGGATCCTAAAGAGCAAGACTTGATAAACTGTTGGTTGCCTAATAAAACCATCGAATCTTCTATCCAAGTAGGTAGTGCTTTGAAGTTTATCACCATGGCTTTTGGCACAGCCGATATCTATTTGCGAACCACTCCTACAATGGAATGGGATACAGCTGCTGGCCATGCTTTGCTTTTAGGATGTGGTGGAAATATATTCGACCTTAATTCAAAACGCCCATTAGTTTATAACAAAACCAATCTTCTAAATCCTGGGTTTGTAGCATTAAGAGATGCTGATTTTCAGTCACTATAGCTTCGCTCCTCTTTCCTATACTTCTTGAAATCAAAAATCAATGGATCCATATAGTATTAAAATTGACTGTTTGGAATAACCCTATTTCTCCTTGATTTTTGTGCAGACATCAAAGAAATTATCTTCTAATCTAACAGATGTTAGGATATAGATATTTGCTATGCAAGGCATTACACTTTTAACCAACGGAAAATTATCGCTTCTTGTCAAAAACTACTTGAATATACTTTTGTTACAACAAAATATGCATTACTTTTATTAAAGAGATAAAAACGATACATATGAATCCTTTGGTTTCCATTATTACCGTTAGTTACAATCATCCTGAGGTTACGATGGATCTTCTTCATTCTCTACAAAAAATATCATACAAACCAGTAGAGATCTTTGTTATAGATAATGCTTCTCCGAAGGATAATCCCTCTCCTATTCGAGATAAGTTTCCTGAGATACATTTTATAAGACTTAGCGAGAACATTGGTTTTGCTGGAGCTAATAACGTTGGCATAAAGCTAGCAAAAGGCAAGTATGTCCTCTTGTTAAATAACGATACAGAAGTACCCTCAGGCTTTTTAGAACCCCTTGTTCAAAAAATGGAGGCTAATCCACAAATTGGTGTGGTTTCCCCAAAAATCAAATTCTATCATTTCCCTGATACTATCCAATATGCAGGGGTTACCCCTTTTCATCCTTTAACTATTAGAACCAAAGGTCTCGGTTATGGAAAAACTGATAAAGGTCAGTTTGAAGTTGATACAAAGACCGCATTTGCTCATGGTGCAGCTATGATGGTATCTATGTCTGCAATTAAAAAAGCCGGAGTTCTGCCGGATGTCTATTTTTTATACTATGAAGAATTGGATTGGTGTGAGGCGATTCGAAGAGCAGGTTATGAAGTTTGGTATGTCCACAATTCTACCGTTCTACATAAAGAATCTGTTTCAACTGGTAGGCTTTCCCCATTGAAAATCTATTATATGAATCGCGCTAGATTGATCTTTTTACAAAGAAATTTGAAATTTCCTCTTCTTTGGTTTTCTGTACTGTATCAAATTCTTGTCGCAATACCAAAAAATCTAACCTTCTTTTTGCTAAAGGGTCAGTTTGATCTTTTTGGGGCCTATTGGAGAGCTCTTTTATGGAACCTAGGCAAACAGCAACATGATAGTATTAAAAGAACTCCTACATTAAGTGAACTCACCGATAAAGAAAAGAGTTTAATAATTGAATATCGAGCCCCAACTGTTTAATACCGACAAGACTTGCTTCTCTACTAAAAGGAGTGCCAACTTCTATTTTTAAGGGATAACACTTGATGTCTTACTTTTCGTTAAAATATAAACTGTCAACAGGATTGAACACACAAAATGGATAATTATGAGAATTGGAATTGAGGCACAAAGACTATTTAGAATAAAGAAGCATGGAATGGATATGGTTGTTCTCGAGCTTATAAGAGAGCTTCAGACAATTGATAATTACAACCAGTATTACATATACGTTGCCCCGGGAGAAGATCGCTGCATTGAAGAAACAGCAAATTTTAAAATAAGAATCATCGGGTCAAACTTCTATCCATACTGGGAACAAAAAACGCTTCCTAATGCAGTTAAAGCTGACCGTTGTGACATTCTACATTGTACCAGCAACACAGCTCCGTTAAGTATTCATATTCCGTTAGTAGTGACTCTCCATGATATCATTTTTATGGAAAAAAAACCATATGCAATTCTAACTGGAAATGGAACTAATTACCAAAAGATGGGAAATCTGTATAGAAGATGGAATGTTCCTAAGGTAGTTAAACAGTGCTCTAAACTAATTACCGTCTCTGAATCGGAGAAAGTCAGGTTATGCGATTATTTTAATCTAAATCAAAATAAAGTTGAGGCAGTTTACAATGGCGTGAGTGCCCATTTTAAACCTATTACTGATAAAGTAAAACTAGATGAATTTAGAAGCAGGTATGCATTGCCTGAAAGATATTTCCTTCACCTAGGAAATACGGATCCCAAAAAGAATACGGCTGGAGTATTAAAAGCCTTTTCGGAATACTTAAACAGAACAGGAGATCAAATAAGTCTTGTTATGTTAGACTTTGATAAAGAAGAACTTCATAGAATAATTAAAGAAATTGGAAATGAAGACCTATTGAAGTCAATTCATCTTACTGGTTATGTAAAAAACCAAGAATTACCTGCACTGTATACTTTAGCAGAGCAATTTCTTTATCCATCGCTACGCGAGAGTTTTGGTATTCCTATCCTAGAAGCAATGGCATGTGGAGTCCCGGTAATTACTGGAAATACCTCAAGTATGCCAGAAATTTCAGGAAACGCTGCTTTATTGGTTGATCCTTTTAATTTCGAAGCTATTGTAGAGGCAATAATAAAGATAAAAAACGATACCTCTTTAAGAACAGCTATGGTTGAAAAAGGCTTCGTTCAGGCTGCGAAATTCTCATGGAAAGCGATGGCTCAACAAGTTTATGGTATTTATAAAGCGTTAGAGAAAAAGGTTTAAATTCAATATTTTCATAACCTTTTGATGAATATCTTAATCACAACAACTTAGAAATTATGTCAACAATCGCAAGCAGAATAAAAGCTAATCCCAAACTTAAGAAATTTGTTTTGTGGCTTATTAGCCCAAATGGAAGGCCACGCCCTAGATGGTACATAAGACTAATTGTAAACAAGTTTTTTCATAAAAGAGGTAAAAACTCCTTGATTAGAAGTAGTGCCAGGATGGATGTTTTCCCATATAACCCTTTCTATCTAGGTGTGAACTCGACGATAGAATCGTTCTGCCTTGTGAATAATGGTGCAGGGGCTGTATATATTGGGGACAATGCCCGGGTTGGTGCAGGATCAGTAGTAATTGGTCCAGTTCATATGGGACATGGTAGTGGCACTGGACAACATGTCTTTATAAGTGGATTTAATCACGGTTATAAAGACGGGTCAAAAAACTCAAAATACCAACCTTTGGATGTAAAACCAGTAGTGATTGGCGATGAAGCTCATATTGGGGCTAATTCAGTTGTACTGGCTGGTGTCACCATTGGAAAAAGGGTTCAAATTGGTGCTGGTAGTGTGGTTACCAAAGATATTCCTGATCTCTGCATAGCCGTTGGAAACCCTTGCAAAATCATCAAACGGTATCATGAAGCAAGTGGGGAATGGCTTAAAATTGAAGATTACAACAAACTGAATTAATATTACTAATTATGAGTTTGATAGAATGGATTTTTTGGGGGCTTATCTTTGTTGTTTTTTACTCCTATTTAGGATATGGCTTGTTGTTGTTCATCTTAATAAAGTTAAAACGACTCCTACGTGGAACAAAGGTAGTCTACCCAATCACAGAGTTGCCAGAAGTTACTCTCTTCATTGCTGCTTATAATGAAAGAGCGTATGTTAAAGCTAAGATGGAAAATACCTTTTCTTTGAATTATCCAAAGGATAAACTTAAAATTGTTTGGGTTACCGATGGTTCAGATGATGGAACACCAGAAGAGGTTTTACGCTATAAAAATGATCAGACGGAAGTATTGCATCTACCGGAAAGAGGTGGCAAAATAGGTGCAATGAACCGTGGAATGAAATTTATCACAAGCCCGATTGTCGTGTTTTGTGATGCGAATACTATGCTTGGAGAAGAATCAATAATTAGAATTGTTAGATTGTTCACAGATCCTAAAGTCGGGTGTGTCTCCGGAGAGAAACGAGTCATGTCAATAGGTACTGAGGCTGCCTCTGCTACTGAAGGTTTATACTGGAAATACGAATCAACCTTGAAAAAGTGGGATGCTGAACTCTATAGTGTGGTTGGTGCAGCTGGCGAATTATTTGCGGTTAGACGGGAATTATATAGAGATGTAGAGAAAGATACCTTGTTGGATGACTTTATGATCTCTCTACGAATAGCGATGGACGGATACACAATTCAGTATGACCCGGATGCCTATGCAATGGAACATCCCTCTGCAAATGTTAAAGAAGAATTAAAGAGAAAAGTAAGAATATCGGCTGGTGGAATCCAATCTGTTATAAGGCTTCTTCCCCTTTTAAACCTCTTTAAATATGGAACTCTTTCTTTCCAATACATATCACATAGAGTTCTCAGATGGACTCTATCACCTCTAGCTTTACCGCTTCTATTTATACTTAATCTAACAATCTTAATAACTAATAACGATCCTATTTCACAAGCATTTTACAGCCTAATCTTTATTGGCCAATTAGTCTTTTATGGAACAGCTTTGATAGGTTGGTACTTTGAGTCAAAAGGAATTAGATTAAAGTTACTATATGTCCCCTTCTATTTTACGATGATGAACTATGCCGTTTTTCTCGGATTTAAGCGATTCATCAAAGGTAAGCAGTCTGTCAACTGGGAGCGTGCAAAAAGAGCCTCATAAAGCATGAAATTAACCATTACAGCCATATTAATTCTTCTATTCTCATTGGTTACGCACCTTAAAGGTCAAAGCCAAGAATGTGATACAATTCTTTATCCCAATGCTAATTCAGCAACTGTACTCAATGGCCTTCTATCGAATATTAAGCCTGGAAGTATTATTTGCCTAGAAGCGGGAAACTATTATCAGCTACGATTTGACAATATCAATGGTGATTCATTATCTCCCATAATTATCAAACCTAAAAACAAGAAAGTAACCATCGTTTCTGATGCCCACTATGGCGTTAGATTCGGTATGTGTAGTAATTTAATGCTAATTGGAAATAATAGTGATTCCGTAGACTATAACATCTACATAAGCAAGATTAAAGGCAACGCAATATCTGTTGATGAAAGGTCAACTGATATTACAATCTCGGGAGTTGAGGTATATGATGTTGCGATCTGTGGGGTTACAGCTAAGACAGACCCAGATTGTAGCTTTAGTACGGTTAGAGATAGCTTTCTCCTTAAAAACCTAACAATTGAGAACTGCAAATTTGTTAAAACAGGGACAGAAGGACTTTACATCGGAAATTCATTTTTCTCGGGCTATACTATTCATTGCAATGGAAAAGATACAGTTGTTCTCCCGCATCTACTATCTAATATTACCATTAGAAATAATTGCTTCGACTCTACAGGCTATGATGGTATTCAAATAACGAGTGCTTTACTCGGCTGTCGCATTTATGGAAATCAAATATTTCATGATAGTCAAGTTGAAAGATATGGCCAAATGAGTGGAATCATTATAGGTGGTGGATCTTTAGCTGAATGTTATAACAATTTTATTGCTGATGGAAAGGGAATTGGTATAGAAGTACATGGTACAGGAGGTACTCGAATTTATAATAATATCATTGTGAATACGGGTTTAAACTATCATCCGGGAGAACATGGATCATACGGTAAAAGTGGAATAATGATTATGTATAATCTTTACAACCCAAAACTGCTACCCTATACGATCGTCTCTAACACTATTGTTTCGCCTAAAACAGAAGGAATAAGATTTTCAAATATTAACTCATCAAATAACATAATCAAAAATAATCTAATAGTTAATCCAGGTGCATTTGCTCTTTTTACCCAGCAAGGATTTCCATATTCCACTTCTTTTGTAAACTTTAACATCAATGTTTCTTCTGATGTATCCAATAATTCTTTTTTAAACAATTCTGATAGTGCTGGCTTTATTAATTCTGTTTCAAATGATTTTAGACTACTTCCAACATCCACAGTCATTGATGCCGGCCAAGACTTGACATATCTTGGAATCAATTTTGATTATTCAAATAAGCCAAGACCCAGTGGTCGCAATTTTGATATTGGAGCTTTTGAATATTATCCAGAACAAAGCACTGAACAGCTTGCTAAAAACCAAGATATTCGATTTACATTCTTAAATGCTGAGTGTTTATTGATTGAGAATAAAAGCACTGGTATCAAAAGTGGAAATCTTAGTATCATTAACCTTAATGGGGAGATAGTTATAAATCAATCGATAGTTTTGCTCCCCAACACCAATACTCTTAAACTCAAAAAACATCTTCAAGTGGGTCTATATATCGTTAGATTTGCTAACCAAGCTATACATACTAGCAAAAAAATTCTTCTTATTCATTGAGTTTTTTGGCTCTGGTTTTTGCTTTAGCTTGCTGATTTTATTGTGATTACGGATTTACAAGAAAAGATTAAGTTAATCAGTATACCTAATGTGTAATTCTATCCGTCTAAGATTTGGCCTTTTTAGTTAATATTCAATACTTTTGTTTAGTAAGCTATTAGATATTGAGGCGAAGTTGATTTTTAACCTAAAAACAATGGAATTTTCCCTCCTCTTTGAAATGACCAAATATTTAGGTAAGGATACAGAGAAAACAAAGGAAAATAATGACAACTAAAAACAATACTGTTTATTCTCAACTTTGTGTAAAGTTCTTGGCAGCTTTAGCGTCTTTGACTATATTATTCCCGTTTAATATTAGTTCTCAGAATCTAACTTTAAAACCTGATAGCTTAAGACTTTTTGTAAAGGATTCCAGATTTTCAATTTCTGGAGAACAATTTTCAGCAATGATCTTTAATCTATCGTCAATTAATCGACGATCTGATATAAAATGGCTAACAACTAAATCAAATGAAATAGATTCCACTGATGATTATCAGAGAAAAACACGCTTTTATGAAATAATTTCTCGACTTTTCTTCGCCAACTCTCAGTATGATGAGGCTCTAATCTTTTCAAAAAAAGCAATTGCAGGTTACCAATTGCTTACAGATTCTCTAAGTATTTGTCGCTTACATAGTATTGTAGGACAAATCTATAATGAGATAGGCAGTTACGACCTTGCAATTCGATTAAATAAAAGAGCCTTGCAAGTAGCAGAGCGGAATAATTTCCAGATGATTCGAGGAACGCTTTTGACAAATCTAGGTATCTCCTATCAGAAGTTAGGTCAATACTCTGAAGCTATTTCTTACCTAATGAAAGCTCTTGAAATCAAACTTGACCAAAATGATCAACAAGGGATTGGCAATGGATATAACTACTTGGGAGAAGTGTATATTAAAAAGGGAGATACTGCTACTGCTAGGATGTTTTTTGATCGCTCATTTAACATAAGGCAATTAGATAAAGATACGTTTGGAATTTCTGAAACATACCATAATTATGGTAGATTAGCTCAAATGGGTAATGACTATGAAAAGGCTATGGCTCTTTATATGACAGGGCTAAATTACGCCATAGCGATTGATAATCCCACTGCAACTGGATTCGCCTATTTTAGTATTGGTAAATTGTACTATCTTGAGAAGAATCACGCTGAGGCTAAGAATTATCTGCTTAAGTCATTTAGTATAGGTAATCAGCTAAATAATGCTTTGTTGCGCCAAGCTAATGCAAATCTACTTTCAATCATTCACAAAGAGAATGGCGACTTTAAATCTTCCTTGGAATATAAACAGATTCTGCTGAACATTAAAGATAGCTTAATCAACACTCAAAATAAAATCATCACTAACCTTATTAATGATAATGTCTTCTCCCTACTTCCTCAACAGGTTGATTCAGAATCAAAAAGTAAGGTTAGATTCACATATTTATATGGCTTCTCTTCTGCTATTCTATTGATTATCCTATTAATAATTGTTTTAAAACTATTTAGAAACAACGGTAATCTAAAGAATCTTTATAAGAAGACAATGGAGGAAAACCTTGAAATTCAAAAACGACTTACTTCGTTTAATGTCAGTCTGGAAAACGAAGTATCCATTAGGACCAAGGCTTTACAAGATGAAATAAATGAGAAATTAAAGGTTGAAGATGAACTCAATAAAGCGTTAAAAAGGACAGAGGAAGCCAATACTTTAAAAAATGTCTTCCTTTCGAATATAAGTCATGAAATAAGAACCCCCCTTAATGGCATCATAGGGTTTTCCAATTTGCTTGAAGTTGAGGTAGCCAATCTGAATAACAAGGAACTACTAGGGTATGCTAATGGAATTGTTCAGAGTGGTGATCGTTTAATGAGGTTACTTAATAATCTCATTGATATTAGCCGAATTGAAGCAAACGATATGGAATTAACCCTTTTACCTAACAACCTTAATGAAATTGTTGGAGATATTTTTATTTTATACACGTTTAAAGCCTATGATAAGGGGTTGGAACTCATCTATTCCCCACAAGAGATCCCTGAAATCATCTGTGACAAATCTACTCTTGAAAGAGTACTTAGTGATATAATTGATAACGCTCTTAAATACACTGAACAAGGAACCATTGAAATCTCAACATTCTCGGATCCTAACCATGGAAAAGTTGGACTAAGAATAAAAGACACTGGCATCGGGATAGAAAAAGAGTATCTACCTCACATTTTTGAAGCTTTTAGGCAGGAGAGTGTTGGATATAATAGAACATACCAAGGCGCAGGTTTGGGTTTACCCTTAGCGAAACGTCTAGTTAACCTTATGAAAGGCAAAATTGAAATTTCGTCTGAAAAAGGAAAAGGGACAGAAGTATGTTTATGGTTTAATTCAATTATCTCCTATTCAAAGGTAGTAGATGAGGATTCTGAAATGTCCTTAAGATCACCTGAAGACTATGCAAAAGCATCTCCATCCATCCTAAGGATTTTCGTGGTCGAAGATGATAAAATGAATCGCCTTGTTTTAAGAAAGATGCTATCAAAAATTGGAGATATTACCTTAGCTGTAAATGGAGAAGAGACTCTTAACATCATTGATGAAAATGCGAAATTAGGAATGACTTTTGATATTATGCTATTCGACATTAACCTTCCTCCACCCTGGGACGGAACATTCTTAATGCAGAAAATTAAACAAAACTATCCTCAATACCGTTCTATACCGTTCATTGCTCAAACTGCGTATGCGATGTCAGGAGATAGAGAAAGGCTATTGGAAGCCGGTTTTGATGATTATATTTCAAAACCCATTTCTAAGTTTTTGCTTCTCAAAGTGATTGAGAAATATATTGTAAAAAATAACAATTAGAAACCATGGCTGAAACATACAACCCCACTGAAGAGTTTGAAAAATATAAGAGCACAATGGAGACTCGTATGGCTCAGTTAAGATTTGAATTGGAACGATTCCAATCTTCAAGATCTGCGATGATCTCTAAGATTTCTAACTCAATTCGTATCCCATTAAATGGAATTATTGGGATGATTGAGTTTCTCAATCAAAGCGATCTTAGCAAAGAACAGCTGGAGTATCTCCATATTATTCATCAATACAGTACCGATGTATTATCTATGCTTACTGATATTGTTGATTTTGCTAAAGTCGAGGCTGGTGAAATACAGATTACGAAACAGGAGGTTAAAGTTCAGCAACTTATTGCTCAAACTATTCAACTCCATCGATTAAAAGCCCAGGGAAAAAATCTAGCATTTAGCTTTGAAGTTAATCCTTCTGTGCCTGACGTGATAGTTAGCGATAAGGATCGATTACTTCAAATTATTGATAACTTAATATCAAATTCGCTCAATCTAACTAAAATCGGACGAATTGGTGCTACAATTTCGTATGAAAAAAGAGATGATGTTAACGGAAAGCTAATTGTTACAATAGAGGATACTAGTGAGGGCTTCTCTGAAAGTGAACAACTTATCATTCTTAATGCCATTAAAACTGGAGATTTTATTTTACCCCTAAAAATGGATCAATGGGGACTAGGAATGGCTCTAGCTTGCTCTGTAGTAAAAGCTCTTGCTGGTGAATTCTCCTTTAAATCTCAACGTAATATTGGAACCCTCTATTCCATTTCAATTCCGGTTCAAATTCCTAAAGAAACGCATAAGCAACCGTTAAAACTCTCTTCCATTTCTGCTACATTCGATCGCCCCCTTAACATTCTTCTCGTTGAAGATAATCTTCTAAATCAAAAATTTGCCATGGCAACTCTCTCTAGAGAAAACCACCATGTTGATTTAGCAGAAAATGGAAGTAAAGCTATTGAACTCTTTAAATTAAATCACTATGATCTGATTCTTATGGATATCCAAATGCCTGTCATGGATGGAATTCAAGCTACCTTAACAATTCGGCAAATGGAAAAAGAATTAGGCATCTCTAATCCAATTAGGATCATTGCGGTAACTGCATTCGCTCTTGAAAAAGATCGAGAAAAATGCCTCGCAGCTGGTATGGATGACTTTTTAGCGAAGCCATTTAAACCTCAGGAACTGATAGCTCTAATTACTGATAATATCTGATTTTTTTGAGTACGAAAAAAGGTTTTCTCTTTGGACATTTCTGTTCAGATCATATATAAATAACAAAAGCAGAGTATTCTTAAACTCTGCTTTTGTTGTAATCTATACCTATTTCGAAGGTTTAGGAATATTTGGTTACTTATCTTTTACATCCATAATCTCAATATCAAAAATCAGTTGGCTATTTGGGGGAATTGGACCTGCCTGTTTATCGCCATATGCTAATGAAGGTGGAATTATAAGCCTAGCCCTATCTCCTACCCTCATCTTAAGAAGAGCTTCGTCCCAACCTTTAATAACTTTACCAACACCTGCTTCAAATGTAATTGGTTGACCTCTTTTTACTGAAGAATCAAAAATCTTTCCATCAGAAAGATAGCCGGTGTAATGCACAGAGACAATTCTCGATACAGCTACTTTGGCTCCTGATCCTTTTTGGAGCATTATATATTTTAACCCGCTATCTGTTTTTATTGTATCAACAGACTTAAGGATCCAAGGATCGAGTTCTTTTGGCTTCTCAACTTTAATTACTTCAACATCAAAAACGAGAGTAGAATTGGCTGGAATTGGGCCTATTTCTCTATTACCGTAGGCCATTTCAGCAGGAATAGTAAATGTTGCACGATCGCCCTGTCTTAGTACTTGGAATCCTTCATCCCAGCCCTTAATAACCTTTCCTTGACCAACCGGGAATGAAAAAGGACGGCCATGACGAGTCGATGCGTCAAAGATTGTATCGTTTGTAAGCTTCCCTGTATAATGTACCGTAACTATTGAACCGCTATCAACCGCCGGTCCATTGCCTTCAGTCGTAATAGTATACACAACACCATGCTTCGTAGTGCCATTTAGGTTTCTAATAACCTTCGGAGCATTACATGCTGCGAGAAGTACGATGGTTACAAGACTCAAAAAATAGATTTTGTATTTCATTATTATTGTACATTTAGCAATTCAACATCAAATACCAAAGTAGAATATGGAGGAATTTTATCGCCTGAACCTTTAGCCCCATAGCCTAACCAACTTGGTATAATTAATCGAGCTTTCCCTCCAACTTTCATCATTGAAATCCCTTCTTCCCATCCTTTAATTACACCACCGCCTAACGTAAACTCAAACGGCTGCCCCCTATCAATTGAACTATCAAACTTTGAACCATTCAGCAAATAACCTATATAGTGTACCTTTACCTTACTGTTTTTAACCGGCCTAACACCCTTACCTTCTTTTACAGAAATAAAGTATAAACCTGATGCCGTAGGAGATACCTTGATATTTTCTTTAGCAACGAACTTAGCAAGATCTTCTTTTTCAGCTAATTTTCGTTTTTCAATCTTAGCTTCTTCAGCCGCTTTGACCTGTTCGGGAGTTTGTATATCAACCAACTGTATTTGATACATCAAAGGAGAAAAAGGGGCTATAAAACCCTCTCTACCTTCTGCACCAAAAGCCAACTTACTTGGTACCACAATCGTTATTTTACTTCCTTTTGTTAACATGGCGATTGCTTCTCCTACACCTTGGTTCTCAATTTTTTTCCCAAATTCAAAAGGCCTTGGTCCACCTTTCATTTTTGTATCAAATAGAACTTTTCCGTCAGGAAGAGTCAATGACATATGCAACAAGATTTTATCTCCTACTTTGGGTGATGATCCTTTAACAATAGAGTCTTTGGAAATTAGCAGCCCTGAAGGGAGGGTATCAACTGTAAGATGGTGATCGGAAATAAGCTTTTGTATAAACATCGGCTCGCTCTGTTGGAGTTTCTTTCGCTCTTGTTCCATCAATGAAATACGTTCCTGTTGAGTAAGAAGGTTTTTCAATCCAATAAGGACAGAGACCTTTGATTCAGGAGTAACTCCTTGAGGAGCATGCCTAAATTTCAAAGTATTTACAAAAAAATTGTTGGCATCGATAAGAAATTCTGCACTATCACCCTTACTCATCATACAAAGAGCTTCATTCAAATCTCCAGGATAAAGTGGTTTCCCTATTACAAGATACAAGGGTTTTCCCATTTTGGAAGATTCATAGACAACAGAATCACCTATTCGATAAGAAATGTTAACTTCAGCAATATAGTTTGGAGTGGCTTTAGTACCACTATTTTGAACATAAAACTTACTCAGAAGGCCCGATTCACTTTTCTTGAAATCTGTGTTTTGGTTGCAAGCTATGAGGAATATAAGAAATGATAAGAGAAAGAGTTTTCTAGTTTTCATAATTATAGATTGTTTCTTAAAGATCACTGAGATTCCAAACGCTTTAAAAACAAAAACGTATGATAAAGACTGTCAAAACAGCATTGTATTGCTTTAATAACAATACTCCCCGACCATACAGAATATAGCCGGGGAGAATATCTTAAGCTAAACAGTTACTTACTTGGTGATATCAACCAGCTCAACATCAAATACTAAGGTAGAGAATGCAGGGATAGGACCTTGTGCTCTCTCACCATAAGCCATTTTTGAGGGGATTATTACCTTAGCTTTACCACCTTTACTCATCATTGAGATGGCTTCGTCCCAACCTTTAATAACTGCACCTGTGCCTAAAGCAAAAGAGATCGGCTCTTTCCTATCATAAGATGAGTCAAACTTCTTACCATCAAGCAGTGTTCCGGTGTAATGAACGGAGACTTTCTGTCCTGTCATAGCTTTGGGTCCTTTACCTTTTTGAACTTCGATAAAATAAATACCCGAAGCAGTAGGCTGTGCTGTAATATTGTTGGCTTTAAGATAAGCGTCAAGTTTAGTCATCTCTTCTTGTTCAAGCTTAGCATTTTCCTCTTGACGTTTTTTCATCAACTGTTCAAGTGACATAAAATCTTTCAATTTTACATTGAAGTAAAGAACAGATGAGCTATCAATAAATTTGGGTCTTGGTGCTCTAGCTATTTTCGTAAAGAAAGAATCAGCACTGATAATAAATGAAGCACTATCGCCTTTGTGCATCATAGCAAAACCTTCATAAATGTCGCCCTTAAACATAGGTTTCATAAGCTGAATCTGAATCACTCCATTTGCAGGCATTAAAGTAGAATCCTTAGTTCCGTATGACATTACGACATCAAGGATATCATTCAAGCGTGGTTTAGCTGTATCTCCACTTTCAGAGATAAACTTATAATACAATCCTGAATCGGCTTCTTTATAGCCTGAATACTTGCTGCAAGAGGTAATCAGCATTGCGCCGATTAATAGAGCGGAGAAGAAAAAAGCAGTTTTTCTCATGTGAATAATTGGTTTAATGGAATTCGCTATATTAATTAACTTTAAGTATTTCTATATCATAGACTAACACTGCTCTTGGGGGAATTCTGGATCCATCACCTGTTACTCCAAAAGCAAGGTGCGAAGGTAATATAATTTTTGCCTTATCACCCACTCGTAGCATTAAAAATGCCTCGTAAAGCCCTGTTTCGATAGTTGTTTTATCCATGGTTATTTGCATGTTACCATCAATTGCAGAGTTTTCAATCTTTCGCCCATCCAACAATTTTAAGTCATACGCAGCTTCTACCCTAGCTTTATTCTTGATTTGTTTGCCATTACCTTTCTTATAAACGTATACCCTAAGCCCAGATCCTGTACACTTTACTGGCCAATTGTACCGAGTCACATATTGATTAATCTGCTGATCTTCAATTGCTAATACTTGTCTGTTTAAATCTATGGCCGATTCTCTTTGCTCCCTTCTGTTTTCAGCCTTAACTTCAGAGTGAGAACTCTTTTCATTACAGGAAAAAAGAAGCACAAGAGAAACAAATACTAGTGCACTCTTAAGTTCTGACTTAAATACTATTACTAAGAAACTTCTCATATACTTCTACAATTTTTCTAAATCTAAGAATAGTACCTCTAAGGCTTAAAAAACTATTACCTCCGGCAGCATTCCTATGGCCACCTCCTTCAAAATGCCTTCTTGCCATGTCGTTCACAGAAAAATCTCCTTTCGAACGCAAGCTAATCCTTACGACATCTTTCTTCTCCGTGAAAAATGCAGCCAGTTTTATGCCTTCTATTGTCAATGCGTAATTAACGAAGCCTTCTGCATCTCCAGGACGATAATTAAATTTCTCCTGATCTGACAATGATAACCAAATATAGGCTGTGTTATATTCAGACATCACTACCATACGCTTACTTAAAAGATGGCCTAAAAGTCTTAATCGATCCTCACTTTGTGTACTATAAACTAGAACATTTACGCTTTGTACATCGAGTCCTTTTTCAACAAGAAATCCAGTAATATTGAATGGCCTAGAATGCTTACACGAATAACTAAATGATCCAGTATCTGTCATTATCCCAACATATAAACACTTTGCAATGTCAAGATTTATTAACTCTTTATCACCTAATCCCTCAATCAAATCAAAAACCAATTCAGAAGTTGATGATGAATCGGTATAGGAAATACTCGAATCAAATGTTACATCAGGCTCTAAATGATGATCTATTAATAACACAGGCTTTCTAAAACCAACTAAATACTTTTCAAGCCTCTCAACTCTATGAAAAGCATTAAAATCTAAACAAATGACTAGATCTGCTTCTTTAAACAATTGTGCGCACTTTCTCTCGTCTTGCTCATAAATAACTATTCGATCGAGTCCCGGTAACCATTTTAGAAAGCCGGGAAATCGATTAGGAACAATTACATTTGTTGTTTTACCTCGCAAATTTAGGTAATGCCATAACCCTAAACTTGAACCAAGTGCATCTCCATCTGGATTGGTGTGACTAACTAAAATAATGTTTTGCGCCTGTTCAATATATTGTCTGAACTTTTCGAGAACCTCTTTAGGTATTGATTGAGTATAAAAAGCCATTACAGTGTAATAAATTCTTTACAAAAATATGCAAATAAGATTGATAATGAATCATGTCTGCAATTTGAATATGGTCTTTTATTAACTAATCGTGTAAGAATCAACATCTCTGGAAAACTAAAAATGCTAGTTTCCTTCACATAAGTGGATTAAACTCTTTTAAAGAGATTGTCTCTAACCTCTATCAATCTTAGAACAATCTAATTTCTTTGTTGTTACATTTAGAATAAAATTCAATCCAATGGGAAAGTCAATTACATTTACAATGATTAAACCCCCTGCAGTAAATGACCAAAATTTTGGGTCAATACTATCTATGATTAAGGAGGCAGGTTTTCGCGTAACATCGCTAAAAATGATTCAACTAACAAATAATTCAGCATCAGCTTTCTACGCAGAACACATCGGAAAAAGCTTCTTTGAAGACCTTGTGAAATTTATGACCTCTGGGCCTGTTATTGCAGCAATCTTAGAAAAAGAAAATGCTGTAGCTGACTTTAGAAAACTTATTGGCTCAACTGACCCTGCAAAGGCCGAAGAGGGAACTGTTAGGGCTCTATTCGGAAAATCCTTGCAATCAAATGCAATCCATGGTAGCGATTCGGATGAGAGTGCTGTTAGAGAATCAAATTTCTTCTTTAATCATTTTGAACGATTCTAGTAGTTATTGCTCCCACTTCTTTAGCTTATAAATTGGGGCATCCTTTAACTGGATGCCCCTTCTTATTTTAACTACTTAATCATAAATGATACTTCTGAATATAGATTGAACTTTCGTAAGAATTAATTCTACCTCTTCGCTTCCTCTCCGTATCTTCTCCATTATTTCTTTTAATGAAAAATGGATAAATGTGAAGAAGACTCGAAGTCATTCGAAGTAGCCATTAAACATAATTCTTTGTGACCTTCTATTTATAGCGCTAAAGTAATACCCATAAA
Organism: uncultured Bacteroidales bacterium; assembly: GCA_964444785.1. Classification (GTDB taxonomy): domain Bacteria; phylum Bacteroidota; class Bacteroidia; order Bacteroidales; family TTA-H9; genus JAJTBW01. The sequence continues at coordinate 65,591 of CAYUII010000016.1, forward strand.
TTATTCTTATTCTTTAGTTTACAAATTTAATTATGTGTCATTCTCTTTTTCTAGAGATTCAACTATATAGAGAAGATAGGGAGAGCGAACGGAGAGGAAGCGAAGAGGTAGATGTAAAGATCTGATCAACAAGTTGAAGTTAGCCCTTTGGCGTTAGAACCTCAAATTTACCATTATCATAAACAAGGATAATTTTCTCAATACTTTCAATACTGGTTGTAGGTCTTTTAAAATTACCATCTTGGTTCTCCTCTTGTTTTGGACTGCTTGCAGCTCCATTCTTATCTAAGTTATCTGATGGAACGAAATTTTCAGGCTTAGAATTGTTTGCTTTAGGATCACTGGCATTATTAGGCTCAGTTGGTTTATAAGTTAAGTCAGAAAATAGATCAAGAGAAGAATTTCCAGGAGTAATTGTCTTACCCTCTAGGGTGTCTGTCTTTACCTGTTGCATAGAATCCTTTCTTAACATAACGTTTCTACCAAGCAATAGCCAATCTGGATTAATATCAGGAAACTTCTCTAAAACCTTAATTGCAAAATCAAGTCCTGGCCGATTTCTGCCACTAAGAATGTGGGATAGTCCAGATCGCTGAATTCCTAATTTATCTGCTAATTGACTAGCGGATAAATTATACACTTCCATGATTTTTTCAATTCTGTTATTCATGTAATCTATCATGTTACAGTACTAAACACAAAAGTAAACGAAATGTTGTTTACGTATGTAATCACGTCAAATATTCTTGATGGTTACACTACTAAACAATAGAAGTATTAAATTAAATATATAATCGAACTAACCATTGTAAAATATCTGGTTAATAACGAATAAGTACCAATATTATTCATTATCTGTATGTGGTTATTACTGTAAACTCTGTATCTCTAGTAAGGCACTCTATTTTTGTTTACAGATGTAATTAGTAATTCTTTTTGTTGGCCTACAATATTTGTTACATTTGTAAACACACAATATATCCCAATTTTTCACGTTAAATTTGATTGATTGATTCAGACTAACTAATAGATATGTATAATCTCAAAGCAACAATTATTCTTGGTGGAATATTTTTATTTACCTCATCTACCCTCTTATCCCAAAATCCATCTGTAAGCTTTATCAAAGCAAAACGATTTGCTGATAGTGTTTATAAAAGAAATGAGCTAGACAATGCTCTTGCGGCTTATAAATACGCTCAGAGACTAAACCAAAGTGATGCTACGGTTAAAGGGCTAATTGATCAAATTTCCGCAAAAATCAATGAAGCCAAAGGACAAAAATCTCAATCTCTACTCCTTTTCAAACAGGCTAAAGCGGCTATTCAAGATGGTAAAGATGGAGATGCTCTAACCCTCTTGAGTAATGCAAAGAAACTAGATCCTGAGAATAGTGAAATAGCTGATTTATACCTTAATGTTGATAATCGAGTAAATAAAAACTTAAAACTAAAGGAAGAGTTTGATAAACTTGTATCTGATTCTAGAAATCAACTAGTTAATAGATATTTTGTCGCTGCTTCTGATAACTGCAATCTAGCTCTTAAAATCTTCCCTAAGGAAGCTAGTGCAACCACCCTTTTAAAGAAAATACTAGAAGATAAGGAGACCGCCATGAAGGCCTACTCTGCCCTACTGGCTCAAGCTGAAAGCGAGTACTCTAAAGTTAACATAACTCAAGCCATCGAAAAATTAAAACAAGCAGCTAATTTAATGCCCGAGGAAAAATTCCCTGCCTCTCGTATTAAAGAACTTGAGACTGTTCTGGATTACCAAAATCAACTTGAACAAGTTTATAAGAATAGTATTTCAGAGGCGGATAGGGCTTTAACCTCCGGGAATACAACTTTAGCCGTTAAAAAGTATCGTGAAGCAATTGATGCAAAACCTGACGAGTCTTATCCTAAGAATAAAATAAGAGAGATCGAATCAAGGCAGATGGCTGATCAACAAAAAAAGGAACTTTTTGCTCAGTCAATGCAGAAAGGAATTGCATTGTATGAAAATAATGATTTTGAAAATGCTCGCGACAACTTCTCACAAGCTGCTTCTCTAAACCCTGTTGCTTTAGAACCTAAATCCTGGCTTTCAAAAGTAGATGATAAACTAAAATTTGAAAAGAAAAAGCGCTTGGATTTTGAAAAAGAGATGAATCTAGCATATGACCAACTGAATAAAAGAGAATGGTCAAAGAGTAGAGATGCTTTTCAAAGAGCCAAAACAATACTTCCAGATACAAAAGAACCAATAATTGGTATTTCTAAATTAGATTCACTGATCTTAATCAATGATAAGGCATTCTCAACTGCAATCAATTCAGCTGAAGAAGAATTAAAGCGCCAACATTACATTGAATCAATTGCCCTCTTTAAAGAAGCTTTGATCCTTAAGCCAGACCATAAAGAACTTAACCTTCGTATAGCTGCCATTGAGGCTGAACTTAAAAAATCACAAAACATAATTGCTTCCTATGAAAAATCGATGAAGGAAGGTAATCTTTTGCTCAGCCAAAATAAACTTGCTGATGCAAGAGCCAAATTTGCCAAAGCCCTTGAGTTGATCCCAAATAATGAGTTGGCTATATCCAGAATTAATGAGATTGATCAAAAACTTATATCAATTGCGAACGAAAATGAGAAAGTTCTTCAGATTCTAAATAATGCGGAGGAAAACTTTTCTAAAGCACTTTATTCTGAAGCCTTAGCTCTTTTCAACGAAGCTCTTACCATCCAACCACAGAATCCAGCTATCAAGAGTAGAAGAGATGAAACGGAATTTCAGATTAACAAAATTCAAAACCTCAGTCTCTTCTATTCTAAAGCTATTGAAGCTGCTAATTTGGCCTATAGTAATAATGACCTTATAACAGCAAAAGCTAAGTACTCTGAAGCAAATAAGCTTAAGCCTCAAGAACCTCTTCCTATTCAAAAAATATCTGAGATTGACCAATTGCTGGCAAAGAATAAACAAATAGCTTCTACTATTGATCAGTTAGTGTCAGATGCTGAGAAATTTGTTAAATCTGAAAATTATCGAGACGCAATCAAACTATATGACCAAGCAATTACCCTTAAACCTGATCAGAAATCACTTTTAGATCGCAAAAATGAACTTAACATTATTGCTGATCAGATTGATAAAAATAATACTGCTTACCAAAGTGCCATTGCCAATGGAGAGTCACAGTTTAAAGATAACAATCTCGTTTTAGCTCGCGCTTCTTTTGCGGAAGCAGCACTGATTAAACCTTCGGAGGCACTGCCAAAGCAACGCATTACTGAAATTGATAAACGTATATCTGACCAGAATCAGAAAGAAGCTCAGTTTAGTGGATACATGAAATCTTTGTCTGATAACTTGGCATCAAAAAACTACACTTCGGCTATCAAGTTTGCAGATCTTGCGCTTGCAATTAAAGCCAACCACCCTGAAGCCGTTAAGCTTAAAGCAAAAGCTGATAGCCTTAACAAATCAGATATTGCTTTAAATATTAGATATAAAGAGCTTGTCGATAGAGCAAATTCAGCCTTTAGTAGTCAAGACCTAACTGGTGCAAGAGCTTCATACGTTGAAGCTAGTCTACTAAAACCTTCAGAAAAAATGCCTGTAGAAAAAATAGCTGAAATTGATCGTCTGTTAGCTGCCGAATCTGAAATCAATCAAAAATACATTTCTGCTCTGCAATCGGCAGATGATGCCCTAAAAAATCTTTTATATGACAATGCTCTTTTAGGTTACAAAACCGCTTTAGCCATTAAACCAACCGAAGCTTATCCGAAAGACCAGATAACTAAGGTCACTCAAACCCTAGAAAACATAAAAAAGGCAGAATCACAATATCAAATGGCTATTCAAAATGGTGACCTAGCCTTTAAAGCTAGAACTTTTAAAGCAGCAATTGAGTTTTATCAATCTGCTTTGCAAGCTAAGCCAGATGCTACTTATCCAAACAAAATGATTGCAAAGATAGATTCTACTGAAAAAGCTGAGATAAAGATTCAAGCAGAGTACGATGAATTCATTGCCAAGGGAAATCTGGATTTTCAATCCCAAGATTTATCAGCTGCTCTAGAAAACTACAGTCAGGCCTTGCGTCGTCGCCCATCTGAAGAATATCCTAAAGATCAAATAAGAAAGATTAATGAAGTAATAAAGGCCAATCAGGCCAAACTGGAACAAGAGATAGCGAGTCAATTTGAGATAGCTCAGAAAGCCATAGAACAAAAGCAGTGGGATTTAGCCATCGATGCATTTAATAAAATACTAGCTTTAAAACCGGATCAATCTAAAGCTATTTCTGGGCTTAATGAGACGAAAAGGATGAAGCAAGAGGAGGCAAGAACTAATCAATTGTATGCTCAAGCCATAAACTCCGGAGATTCTCTTCTTAGAAACAAAGAGTTTGAATTAGCACTTGTTTCATTTAAAAACTCTGTAAATCTAAAACCAAACGAAATCTATCCAAAGGAGAAGATTTCTGAAATTGAAAAGCAAATCAATGATCAAAAGGCCAAACAGATGGCCTATGATGCACACCTAAATCAGGGGATGCGTTTCAAAGTAGAAGGCCGTTTAGAGGAAAGTTTAAAATCATATGAAGCTGCACTTGCGATTAAGTCGGATGCTTCAATAATTAAGGAAATCAGCGATCTTAAGACGGCAATTCAGTTAAAAGAAAATACAATAAGGAGCTATCGATTAGCTTGTAATGAGGCCTTCGATAAATATAAAAAGAATGATTTAGAGGCAGCACTTGAAGGATATATCGCTGCTGATCAGATCTTGACTACGGACTCCCTTAAATCCAGAATAAACTCCATCAAGCAGACCATTGCAAAAAGAGTTCAGCAAGAAAAGCTATATCAGAAATTCATTAAATCTGGAGACTCCCTTCTATCTATGACAGCACCTGTAGAAGCTTTAAGAAGTTTTCAAAATGCTGAAAATTTAAAACCGGGATCGGAGTTCGTGCTTTCGAAAATCGCTTCAGCCCAGAAAGCGATCTTTGATCTTAACAAAGAAAAAGAGAGATATAATCAAATCGTAAGAATTGCCGATAGTCTACTCAACAATAAACTACATTCTGATGCCTTATCTTTTTATGAGCAGGCTCAGAAAAGCAGTTTCCATGATCAATATATAACCAACCGCGTAAATGAAATCAAGGAATATCTTAACCAGCCACAGTTCCTTCGTGGGTTAAACTATTCCACTGTTATGGCTCAGGCGCAAAGCAGCCTAGCCTCAAAAGAATACGCCAAAGCAGCAGATGCCTTCTTACTCGCAATGCAATTGAAGCCTGATGAAAAACAGCCCTACGATGGATTAGCTCAAATAGTCCAAACTCTAAAGGCAAACAAAACAATTTCCCTGTTAAATGGGTCAGTTGAAATTCCTCAAGGTAAGGAGGGTCAATTTGAAATTGCCAGTAACCTCTATGATAAAAACAGCACTCAATACATTATTTTAACGACCAGTGTTCCGGAAACATCCAATGTAAAACTTGTTATAAACTATGGAAACAAAACTGGCACCAATGGTGGATTTGTATATAGGTTACCTTATCGTGGCAATGAGAGCATCTACATTTTCAAAATTAGTGATGAATCAGGCTGGAAGACCTCGAACGACTGGATGAGTTTTATATCTGAGAACGGCGATCTTTTACTTAAAAGTCTTGAACTAACAACCATAAAATAGTGCTTTATTCTTAAAAAGAGGGTATTCACTGAATGAATACCCTCTTTTTTTTGATTGAAATCTATCAGTAGAGAGAAATTCCAACGATGACCAGTATATCAATGAGAAAACAGTCAGATACTGTATAGATATATTTATCTTATTCAGATCATCAATCAACATTTCATCATTTAACCTGTAGTTTATAATGTATTCGCTAACAGCTAGTTGCAACCACAAACACGACTTAACAAAATACAACAAACAGATTATCAGATTATTATAACTTGCTGAAATGGAGGAATATAATAATATGTATTCTAAGTTACAATAAGATTTTAAAAAAACAATCAACAATATTTGCAGAGTTATTAACTTTCGCTAATTTAGAAACGCAGGTTAACTCGAAGGAATCACTTACAATACTTAGAATTACTGCAGGATTACATTTTGAGATAGGAAACCCTGTAAACACAACAAACACTTTATCAGACAATTAACCTCGAAACACTTAACCATTTTAAAGCTTCACAATTGCAGATTAGCACCGGAGAGCTATTTTTTAACAAGTAGGAATTTTTACTAGTATAGGCAAAGATTCGAATAAAACAAGAGCATTTTTTCTTTTTTATTCACTTATTTAGTCCCAAATTTGTTGAAAAGATGTTACAATTCTGTCAACATCATTAAGGTGCAGGAAAGCGACTGAAAGCGAAAAAAGTAGGCCGTCAAACTAAAAAGTATGTCAACATCGCCAATGGAAAAAGACCACAAGCAGGTATGGGATAACTGTCTAAGAATCATAAAAGACAACATTAGTCCTGCCAGCTTTAAAACATGGTTTACACCAATCGTTCCCGTTAAGTTGGATCGAAACGTGCTTACCATACAGGTTCCAAGTCAGTTTTTTTACGAATGGCTTGAAGAGCATTACGTTTTGCTTCTTAAAAAGACCATAAAAAAAGAATTAGGAGTTGATGGACATCTTGAATATCAAGTTGTGATGGATAATAGTTTTCACAATTCATCCCCATACACTGTAAGAATGCCTGGAGCTAACCGCAAAAGCACTGAAAACGACCCGGTGTCCATTCCATTAAATCTTAATGCGGATGGGATTTCAAAGGATATTCCAAACCCATTTGTAATTCCCGGATTAAAAAAGATTAAGATTAACTCACAGCTTAATGATAATTACTCGTTTGAGAACTTTATTGAAGGGGAATGTAATCGATTAGCTCGTTCTGCTGGTTACGCTATTTCAGAGAACCCAGGAAAAACGGCATTCAATCCATTTTTTATCTATAGTAATGCTGGTCTTGGCAAAACCCACCTCTCTCAAGCTATCGGGCTTCAAATTAAAAATAACTTCCCTGATAAAACGGTTTTATACGTAACTGCTGATAACTTCATGCTTCAATTCACGGAAGCCGTCAGAAATCATTCTCAAAATGACTTCATTGGCTTCTATCAAATGATAGATGTGCTAATTATTGATGATATTCAATTTCTTAGCGGTAAAGCTAAAACTCAAGATATTTTCTTTCACATCTTCAACCATATGCATCAACTCTCCAAGCAAATCATTCTCACAAGTGACAAACCACCAGTAGAGCTTGGAGGAATTGAACAACGTCTTCTTTCTCGATTCAAATGGGGATTAGCCGCCGATCTGGCGATGCCTGACCTCGAAACGAAAATTGCGATACTTAAAAGTAAAATTTACAACAACGGAATTGAAATACCTGATGAAGTGGTCGAATATCTTGCAATGAGTATTACCACTAATATCAGAGAACTTGAAGGAGGCCTTAATAGCTTAATAGCTCACTCCCTATTAAACAAAAAACCAATTTCCTTAGATTTAGCTAAAAGACTTATTGATAAACTCGTCATTTCTACTGCAAAAGAAATTAGCATTGACTATATCCAAAAGGTAGTTTGCGACTATTTCCAAATCACCGTGGATGTGCTAAATAGTAGAACGAGAAAACGACAGATAGTTCAAGCCCGTCAATTAGCAATGTATTTCGCAAAAGAACACACTTCCGCATCCCTAGCTAGCATTGGATTGCACTGTGGAAACAAAGACCATGCAACGGTTCTACATGCATGCAAAACTGTAAACAACCTCATTGAAACAGATCGACAGTTCAAAGGATTCTTCGAGGATATTGAAAAAAGGATAAAACTTTAAGTTCATAAGGAGGATAACCACAATGGGTTCCTCCTTTTTTTAAATAATGATGACTTAATGATTCTTTTTTTACCTCTGAATTGAACACAATTCTCACCAGGGTTACTTCTCTGCTGTGACCTTACATTTACTTAGTTGTAAATTTGCTTAAATTTTAACTCTATGAAGATTCTTGTTGTCTGCATGGGAAACATCTGTCGCTCACCGATGGCTGAAATTATTCTTAACTCGAAAGTTTCTTTACATAAAAAAGAATGGATCGTTGAATCAGCTGGCACCATTGGTTTTCATCAAGGAGAGCAGGCCGATATAAGAGCAATTGAAACGTGTAGACGATTTGGCCTGGATTTATCAAAACATCGGGCTCGTCAATTCAAAACTGACGATTTTTCCTATTTTGACCATATTCTAGTTATGGATAAAACAAACTTCCACGATGTTCAATTGAAAGCCAAGTCTTCAGATGAAAAAAGAAAAGTAAAATTCTTCACCCATCTTTCTAAAACCTCACCCAATAAAGAAATCCCTGATCCATACTATGGAGGAGTTAAAGGTTTTGAACTAGTTTTTTCACTGCTTGATGAAGCAGCTGATGATCTAGTTAGCTACCTTTAAAGAATGACTAAACGCCCAGTAATACCTTTTTCTTTGATCACATAAAGATGTTAATTACTAATTCAAAATAGTATCGCAATCAATCACTACGTCAGATGATACATGAACATTCAGCCCACCCAACAGCAGATGATATCATTCAGGCTTACAAACGCATTAAACCTTATATTCACCATACTCCTATTTTTTCTAGTGAATTATTAGACCAACGCTTTAACAACAACCTATTCTTTAAATGTGAAAACTTTCAGAAAGCGGGTGCCTTTAAATCAAGGGGTGTCTTTAATGCGCTTCTAAATCTATCCAAAAATGAATTAGACAGAGGTGTTATAACTCACAGCTCTGGTAACCATGCTCAAGCTCTTGCCAGAGCAGCCCAATTATTAGACATGAAAGCAATAATTGTGATGCCGAATAATGCCCCTCAAATAAAAAAAGATGCCGTTAAAAGCTACGGAGCTGAAATCCACTTCTGCGAACCTACTTTAGCTGCTAGAGAAGCTACAGTGAAACTTTTGATTGATAAATTTGGGGCTGTTGAAATACATCCTTATAATAATTATGAGGTGATTACCGGACAAGCAACTTGTTTTTATGAAGAGAGTTCTAACGAACGTAAGTTCGATTACATTTTAACGCCAGTTGGAGGCGGTGGGTTATTAAGCGGAACAGCTTTAGCTGCAAACTACTTCTCTCCTATCTCTAAAGTCATTGGATGTGAACCAGCTAATGCCGATGATGCCTTTCGATCCTTTATTTCAGGTCAGTTAATTCCATCTGATAATCCAAAGACTATTGCTGATGGGCTTCTTACCTCTTTAGGTGATAAAACTTTTCCTATTATAAAGACCTTTGTTAACTCAATACATACAGCAAATGAGGAGTCAATTTCTCTTGCCATGAGATTGATTTGGGAACGAATGAAAATAATCATTGAACCCTCTTCAGCTGTTCCTTTAGCAGTTCTTCTTGAAAACAAACTAACGATCAAAGGTCAGAATATCCTGATTATTTTGTCTGGTGGAAATCTAGACTTAACTAAACTCCCATGGAATCAGAACAATTAAATACAAAGGGGAAACTTATACTACTTCCCACACCCATTAAAAATCTTGAAGATCAAGACTATTTTTGGTATCCATCTGACGTAGTTAGTGAGATAAGAATTTTTGCGGTAGAGGAAATTAAAACAGCGAGACGTTGGCTCAGAAAACTCGATTCTAAATTCCCAATTGATAGCTGTGAATTTCACTTGATCAATGAACACACCAAAGAAAATGACCTGACAAAAGCTAAAGTTCAATTAGATAATGGAGTAACAATGGGGCTTATGTCTGAGGCTGGCTTGCCATGCATCGCTGATCCCGGTTGGCCACTTGTAAGATATGCACATGAGAAAAAACATATAGTAATCCCTCATGTTGGTCCATCTAGTTTAATGATGGCATTAATGTCAAGTGGTCAAAATGGCCAAAACTTCACTTTTCATGGCTATCTTCCTGTAGAAGGCTTAGCTAGATCAAATAAAATCAAAGAGCTAGATAAAATAGCTTGGTCAAGTGGTTATTCCCAGATTTTCATAGAAACTCCATATAGAAATCAACAAATATTAGATGCGCTTTACAACAATTGCAAACAAACTACCTTAATTACTATAGCCCTTGCTATAGACACAAAGGAGCAGTTTATTCGCACTGTTTACTCAAAAGATATAAGAAAAGAGAACCTAATCCTGGAAAAATCTCCTGCTGTCTTCATAATTGGAAGGCCATAAACTACCAATACACTCATTATCAGAATTATGCACATTATACTGAAAGAGCATATAAAAAATGTTTTTTCGTATATTTGCGTTCTTTTGCCATAGAAACTGCCACTGACAGTCATGTTATTCGTGAGGCAAAAAAATAGTTAAATAAACCAAACTTAAGAGCAGATGAAATTACTGCAACAAAAATTGGCAAAATACGACATTCCACAAAAAGCTCAACAAATGGGAATTTACCCCTATTTCAGAGTTATTGAGTCAGAACAAGATACTGAAGTTCTGATTGGTGGAAAAAAGGTTTTGATGTTCGGTTCTAACTCATATTTAGGACTCACTAGTCACCCAAGAGTAAAAGAAGGTGCTATTAAAGCAGTAGAGCGATATGGGAGTGGCTGTGCTGGATCAAGGTTTCTGAATGGCACCCTAGACATTCACATAGAGCTTGAGGATCGTTTGGCAAAGTTTGTTGGAAAAGAAGAGACCATAGTATATAGTGCTGGCTTTTTGGTAAACTTAGGGGTCATTTCAACTATTACGGGTAGGGATGATTATATTATTTTAGATGAATTAGTTCATGCCTCAATCATTGAAGGAAGAAGACTGAGCTTTTCACAAGCTTTCAAATATAAACACAATGACATGGCATCACTGGAGAAAGCTCTTAAACAGTGTAAGCCTGACAAAATTAAACTCATCGTTGTTGATGGAATCTTTAGCATGGAAGGAGATATTGCGAAACTTCCAGAAATCATCGCACTAGCTAAGCAATATGATGCAACGGTAATGGTTGATGATGCCCACTCTTTAGGGGTCATTGGTCATAATGGTGCTGGAACTTCTTCTCATTTTGGCTTAACTGACGACACAGACCTGATCATGGGAACCTTCAGTAAGTCTCTTGCATCTATTGGAGGCTTTATAGCTTCTGATAAAGACACCATCAATTTTCTAAAGCACAATAGCCGATCGTTAATTTTTAGTGCTAGTATTTCCCCTGCCTCTGCAGGCAGTGTTTTAGCTGCTTTAGATGTAATTGAGGAGAATCCTGGAATTATTCAAGATCTGTGGAATAACACAAATTATGCTCTTGATGGATTTAGAAACATGGGATTTGACACAGGTTTGACTGAGTCACCCATTATCCCTCTATTCATTAGAGATAATGCCAAGACATTCAAATTCACAAAACTACTTTTAGAAGAAGGGATCTTTGTTAATCCTGTGGTTGCCCCAGCTGTACCACCAGATTCTACCCTCATTCGATTCTCTCTAATGGCAACCCATACTAAGGAACAAATAGATAGAGCTTTGGAAATTTGCCAAAAAGTAGGAAAAAAGCTTGATATTTTACGTTAAAAGTAAGTTATTGTAATTGTTTATCAATAACTTACATAAAAAAGATAATTATTCTGGCGTTTATGATGTGACCGCTGAAAGACAAATTGATAACACATGAACCATGAGCAATATTAAAATTGTTGAGGTTTCAAGTAAAAAAGATTTTGATGCCTTTGTTAGTTTTCCGAATAAACTATACCGCGACTGTCAATATTATGTTCCAAGCATTAGAAAAGAAGAGGAACAAATACTTACAGCATTTAGTAAACCCGAATTCGGAGGATGTATTGTAAAATACTGGCTTGCCGTTAAAGACAATGAGATTGCCGGGAGAATAGCTGGCATTATTAACCATTCTTATATTAACAAATGGGGAAAACGATTTGCCAGATTTGGTTGGCTTGACTTCATTGATGATGAAAATGTCTCTGCTGCTCTAATCGAAAAAGTCGAGACTTGGGCTATCAATGAAGGGATGGAAGCGCTTAATGGACCTATGGGTTTTACCGATTTTGATCCTCAAGGAATTTTAATAGATGGCTTTGCTGAAATGTCAACCATCGTCCAAAGATATAATTTCCCATACTATAAGAATCATCTTGAGAATCTTGGATTTATAAAAGATGCTGATTGGGTTGAGTATCAAATCAAAGTACCTGAGGTAATTCCACAAGAGATTGAAAGGTCTGCTTTATATCTTAAAACAAGATATGGTCTTCAGGTTCCTAAACTCACAAGGAAGGAGGAGATTATCCCTTATTTAGATGATATCTTCTCCATTTTAAATGAAATATACAGCCTGATGTATGGCTTTGTCCCTATCACAGCAGAACTTAAAGAGTTCTATGTCAAAAAATATGTAAGTTACATCGACCCAAAACTTATCTCATTAATCCTCGATAGAAACGACAAATTGATAGCCTTTGGCATTACAATTCCTTCTATGAGTCCCCTTTTTAAAAAGGCCAATGGAAGTGCTCTTGCTCTCAAATCATACCTTCTGCTTGGAAATTACCCAAAGAACAATATCGTTGATATGTATTTTATTGGTGTTAGACCCAGCTGGCTAAATAAAGGACTTAGTGCGGTCTTATTTGACACCATAGGACGTTCATTAATTGAGCAGAAATTCGAATTAGCAGAAACCAACATGGAATATGAAAGCAATGAAGCGGTTCAATCCTTATGGAGTCGATTCGAGAAGAGACAACATAAGAAAAGAAGATGCTACTTAAAGTATTTCATCAACAGCACTAGAACCGAAGATAATATTTAACTATATGCCAATAGAAATCAGGGAGGTAAAATCTAAGCGAGAGCTTAATCAGTTTATTAAACTACCTTTTGAACTGTACAAAAACAATCCCTATTGGGTTCCACCAATCATAATGGAGGAAAAAATGACCTTTACTAAAGGTAAAAATCCTGCTCTTGATTTCTGTGATCTGAAACTTTTTCTTGCCTTTAAAAACAATAAGGCTGTAGGTAGAATTGCTGCAATAATCAATCATAAAGCTAATGAAGTATGGAATGGTAAACACGCCCGATTTGGCTGGATTGACTTTATAGACGACATTGAAGTCTCGTCTGCTCTCTTTGAAGCAGCTGAATTGTTTGCAAAAGAGAAAGGCATGGAGGCAATTCATGGCCCATTAGGCTTTACTGATTTCGACAAAGAAGGAATGCTTATTTTTGGATTTAACGAGTTAGGGACAACCGCTACCATTTATAACCACCCATACTATCAGAATCATACTGAATCCGCTGGTTATATCAAGGATGCTGATTGGGTTGAGTTCGAAATCAAAGCAGACATTACTTTACCTGAAAAACATGCCAGAATTGCTGAACTAGTAAAACAGAGAAATGGGTTGAAACTCTTAAATGCAAAATCAAAAAAAGAACTTATCCCATATATCCCTCAAATATTTGAACTAATTAATGAGTCATATCGTGAAATATATGGATTTGTTCCAGCAACACCCGAGCAAATCAAATATTACACTAAACTGTATTTTGGTTTCGTTAACCCAGAGTTTGTTCCCGTTGTTCTAAACTCTGAAAATAAAGTTGTTGGTGTCGGAATCACTATGCCAAATGTGAGTAAGGCCCTTCAGAAGGCTCAAGGGAAACTCTTTCCATTCGGCTTTATTTATCTTCTCAGAGCATTGAAAAAGATGGATACTGTTGATTTTTATTTGACAGCTATCAAACCAGAATTGCAAAACAAAGGAATAAATGCACTACTTTTTGCTCAACTTATTCCAGTATATAACAAATACAAGATTCTTAAAGCAGAAACCAACATAGAATTAGAAGAAAACCACAAGATTCAAAATATGTGGGAAGATTTTGAAAAGAGAAATCATAAACGCAGAAGAGCTTATATAAAACACTTCTAAATCATCTCTTTTCCCCATATTTACACTTCCCTCTTAAACCACTGAAATTGGAATGGCAAAAAAAGAAATAATCTATTTCGACCGCAATGAAAATCATTATGGTCCGGCTCCGGCCTGTTTTAAATCGCTGACAAAGCCTAATTTTAAAAAAATGAGCAATTACTCTCGCGATTTTTCACGCGGAGTAAAAAGTAAGCTATCTGAACGATTAGCCAATGATTTGCAAATTGAGGAATCTAGAATTTTATTAGGCTATGGTGGAGAAGATATTCTAAAGCAGGCCGTCCATTGCTATGTTAGCAAAGGTGATAAAATCCTAATCCCAACATATTCATGGTGGTATTACAAAGCAATTGCCGATGAAGTAGGAGGAATTAAAATAGAGTATCCTATTGAAATTCAGCAGGACACATTCGTTTACAATGTCGAAGAAATGATAAGAATCTTTGAAAACGAAAAACCAAAACTTGCCCTCATCTCTTCACCAAATAATCCGACAGGAAATGCAATTAGTAAGGATGACTTAATCAGATTCCTAGATGCTAGTAAGGATATAACAGTAGTTATAGACGAAGCCTATACTCTTTTTGCCGATCCAGACACTAGCTATCTCCATGACTTAGTCAATGCTTATCCTAATCTTTTAATCATTAGAACTTTTTCAAAATATTATGCATTAGCAGGAGTTCGGGTTGGCTACGCTTTAATGGGAACAAACCATGCTCGTTTTAATAGATTTTCGGCAAGGTATCTTGGTTACAATAGGATTTCAGAAAGAATTGCTATTGCAGCTTTAGACTCTCCAGAGTATTATGAAGAGATGAGACAAAGCATGTTGGCCGATCTAGATATGTTTTTTAATGAGTTCAAACAACTTAAAGGCTTCAGGGCTTTTAGGTCATTGGCTAACTTCATTCTTGTCGAAATACCGGAAGAAATAAAGGTTCCTATGAAAAATTATCTTGTAGAACGTGGTTTGATTGTAAAATTCATGGACGAAGATAATCTTACGCATCACATTCGTGTTTCTTTAGGAACGCCAGAAGAGAATAGATTATTAATGCAAACTATTAAAGAATTTGTAGCTAGCAGAGTTTAATGATTAAAAACTGGTTTATTGAATACAAGAGATCACTCAAAGCCATCGAGATTGAAGAGATACCCGATCTGATTTTTTACCGTCCGATTGCTTTTCTATTTGTAAAGACAATCTATAAAACAAATATTACCCCTAACCAAATTACATTAACAGCTATGTTACTTGGTGTAATTGGTGGTTGCGTTGCTATGATAGGTGGTAAGGAGGCCTTTCAAATAGCTGGTCTTCTCTATATTATGTTCAATATTTTAGATTGCTCAGATGGACAACTAGCTAGAATTAAAAAAAATGGAACCTTAACCGGTCGAATTATTGATGGTGTGGCTGACTATATCGTAGGGATATTTATGTATTTAGGGTTTTTAATTGGCCATAACACCTCAATAACCGACCCAATTTATTGGTGGTTAGCTATTGTTCTAGCTGGACTCAGCAATACAATCCACAGTATGCTGATTGATCATCAAAGACTTCGATTTAACCATTTTGCTTTGGGTGAACCACTATGCAATACCATTGACACTGCTAAGTTTTCAGATGAAAGAGATCGTCTTAGAAAATTAAAAGAACAACTATTGAATAGAATCATTCTAACTATCTACCTCCATTATGCCAGTAGGCAAGGAAAAATAGCAAGAGTTGACCAATCATTTAGAGCTCTTGAAAGCGTACCAACTCAAGCCTATTACAAGGCCAATAGGCCTTTAATGTGGTGGTGGACTATCCTTGGGCCAACAATGCAAATAACAATAATGTCTCTTTCTGCGATCTTTTTTATTCCTGAATTTTATACTTTCTGGATGATTGTTCCTATGAATATACTTACTCTAGCTTTAGTTATTCTTCAAAAAAGAGTTGATAGAAACCTGATTAAGACATATGCAAACTAATATCACTGCTGTAATACCTGCTGCAGGAATGTCAAGAAGACTTAAAATCTTGACAGAAAATACTCACAAATCATTGTTAGAGGTAAATGGAAAACCTTTACTTCAACGAATTCTTACTAATTTAAACACTGTAGGCATTTCAAAAGTAGTAATTATTACAGGTTTCTGTAGTGAAAAAATTGCAACGGCTATCGCTAACTGGAAAATGGATCTTAAGATTGAATTTGTTCATAATTACCATTTTCAATCAACTAATAACATGTATTCCCTATTTCGTGCAAGGCCTTATCTTGAAAATTCGGGAATGCTACTTTTAGATAGTGACATTCTCTTTGATAAAAGAATAATTAAACTCCTCATTGAATCTGGAAAATCAAATGTTATTGCCCTCAGAGAATCCCCCAATTTAGGGGAAGAGGAGATCAAAGTAACCACTGATAGTTTTGGCTTTGTTAAAGAGATGAATAAAACAGTAAATCCTAAAAAAGCTATTGGAGAATCTATTGGAATAGAGTTATTCGACGCAGAAGCTACATCGGAACTTTTTAGGATCATGGATCATCATATAAATGAATTAAAGCAAGTAGATGATTATTATGAAGTTGCCTTTGAAAAAAGCATCTTAAATGGTCTAAAAATACTTCCAATCTCTGTGGGGGATCTGCTTTGTATGGAGATGGATACGCCAGAGGATTTTAATATCGCAAATGAGTTAGCCATAAAAATAGATAAAATCGGCACCTAATGATTTCCCCATTCATAACCATAGCCTTAATTGGACTTTTGGCAGGTTTTATCTTCTCTATGCCAATAGCTGGTCCGATTAGTATCTTGATAACTAGTAATGCTTTATCAGGTAGACTAAGATTCTGCATTTTAGCTGCACTTGGGGCTTCTTTTGCTGATTTCGTTTATGTTTTCCTTGGAGTACTCGGCCTCACAGAAACTTATCACCTTTACAGACCCTATATCCCATATGCACTCATTCTTGGATCTTTTTTTATAATTGCCATAGGAATTAAAATATTCAAAACCAAGATTAGCCTTCCTAATCAAGAGGAGAAGATTCTTAAACAAGGACGCAATGGTTTTATATCTGGCTTTCTCATAAACTTTCTTAATCCCACTCTCTTTCTTGGATGGCTAACCTCGTCATTCTTGACCATTTCGCTAGTTGCCTGGTTAGGTTTCAATACCGGAGGTTTAGATCAAATGCTGAGAAAAAATGTTGAAGAGATCTCCAAGATTACTCCATCAGATTCTAGTAATGTAATCTCCAGCGACCTCAACTTCACCCAAAAAACAATAAATAAACCAAGTAATGATTCAAAACCAGCCTATCCTATTTTTATAAGTACAATCTATGCTTTCTTTATAGCATTGGGCAGCATTATCTGGTTTTATCTTCTTTCCGTAATTCTTGCTAAGTATAGACTTAAAATTAGAATAGCCACGCTTGGCTATATAATAAACTTTCTTGGTTTAATTCTTATTGCCCTTGGCACATGGGTAAGTATAAAAGGAATTCTCTCAATAGTTTGAATAAAAAATCAGTTAATAGCCCAGCCATTCCTTCATTTTTAGATTTAGAGATCATTAAAACTAACGGCTACCTCTCTTTCTTATAACCTCCTATCCATACTATATCATTGATTTTGAAAGAATCTATTTTACGGGAAATGGTAATTTACTCAGATAAAATTATGATCAATGAATGCTCAAAAACCTTTTTTTCACATATTTGGCACAATCCATGTTGTTCAATCAAACACTAATAAAGGTCAAACAGAGATACCATGATTGATCATCATTGACGAAATGTCATAGAGACAGCTTATTTAATGGTTTTAATGTTTGAGTTATAAACTTTCTACGACAAATGAAATTGGCAATAATCGCTGCTGGCGAAGGATCACGGCTACGACAAGAAGGGCTAAATGTACCAAAGCCACTAGTTAAAATAAATGGTGAAACGCTTATAGACAAAATGGTGAAACGAGCTGAAAACAACGGTTTTCAAGCTATTCATATCATTGTTAATGACATCTATCCAGAGCTCTTTGATTATGTTAAAGCCATAAAGTCTAAAACACCAATTTACATCAAAGTAAAAACGACTGAAAGTTCAATGCATAGCTTCTTTGAACTTAGTGAATATCTTGAAGATGCTCCATTTTTACTTACAACAATTGACCCAGTATTCAAAGAAAATGAGTTCCAAGAGTTTATTAAGTATTGTATCCAGCATAAAGAGTATGATGGGGTAATGGCCGTTACTCGATTTGTTGATGATGAAAAACCGCTTTGGGTTGAAACTAATAATGATGGAAGAATTTTAAGATTTCAATCAGAAGAGGGAAATGCCTCATTTGTAAGTGGCGGTTTTTATTACTTCACCCCTACTGTTCTACCTATTTTAAGACAATCTATAGAAAATGGGCTTTTAAAAATGAGAAATTTCCAACAGGAACTAATTAACAAAAATTACTATCTTGAAGCTTATGAATTCTCTAAAATTATTGATATTGATCATGTTAGCGATATTCAATTAGCTAGTGAATTTTTAAAATAGTTATTTTTTTACTCAAGAAAACTCCATAAACCAAAATAGTTTTCTACCTTTGCAACAAGTTAGAAAATATGGAACCATTACAAAAACGATTGGTAGAATGTGCGGTTAAACGATTCCTCGCATATGGGGTCAGAAGTGTAACGATGGATCAGATAGCCCAAGATGCAGGGGCATCAAAGAGAACCGTATATGAAATCTTCTCAGACAAAGAAGAGCTTGTAAAGGCATGTATTCAATATTTCGAAGAGACACGGACAAAAGAATCAACTGCCATTATTGCAGATAGTGAAAATGTTCTGGTAGCTCTCTTTAAAATTGCTAGTCATCATCTGCAGGTCTTCCAGCACATAAATCCACTGTTTTTTCAAGACATTGAACGATTCTATCCTAACTTGTGGAAAGACTCCATTTATCGAAATAGTATTGAAAAACAGAAAGAGATCGTCAATTTTCTAGAAATTGGAATTGAACAAGGATTTATTAGACCTGATATTCATCTTGCAATCGCTGCCCGAGTGCTCCTAGAACATACCAATTTGGCTCTTGCACCTGACATCATCAGGCATAGTGAAGACAACAGGAAGATTATTTTTGAAAATCTTATTATAAATTATGTCAGAGGAATCTCGACTGAAGCTGGCTTAAAATTACTTCAAGAACTGAACCAGAAGAGCCTTTAAAATCACATAACCACTATTCAAATGCGTATTGCAGCAATATCTCGAGGTCATAGATACTCTCCAAACCATATAGAGAATGATGCGCTTATTTTAAAGCTGACCATAGAAAATCTTGAAAAACAGGGATTCATTATTGAGCTATTTGGCGAAGATGAGATCAGTATAGATCTTTTAAAAGAATTTGATGTGATTTTTAGTATGATTCGTAGTCGTTACGCACTTGACATACTTAAATCTTTGGAAAAAAGAGGGACTATCATCATTAATAAAACAAGAGGTGTAGCAAATTGTTATCGCGCTCGAACAGCAGAGATTCTACCTGCGAATAAAATACCTTTCCCTAAAAGTTACATAATTGATTGTAACAAACCCCTCCCCAATTTCGATTTACCTTCAATTAATGGATCTTTTAAAGTTTGGATTAAAAGAGGAGATGTACATGCAATACATAGAGAAGACGTTACTCTAGTTTATAGTCGCGAAGAGCTAGAAAGCACCGTCAGAGAATACCATAGAAGAGGCATTATTGATGCCGTAGTTCAAGAACAAATTGATGGAGATGTAGTTAAGTTCTATGCAGTTAGAAATAGTGACTTTTTTCATTGGTACTACCATCCAGGATCTAGAAAACTCACCTTTAATGAGAATGAATTATCAAATATTGCTGCCAGATGTGCTGACATATTGGATGTAGACATCTATGGGGGCGATGCTGTAATTGACCCATCAGGCAACATTTTTATTATTGATCTCAATGACTGGCCTAGCTTTGCTCCTATTCGAAATAAAGCTTCTGAGTACATTTCTGAGCTTATTAAACATAAAATTCTCAATCCCGTAATTTAGACTTCCTTAACAGGCTCAATAGCGATGAATAAAATAAGCCAAACATATAAATCTCTTGATACTGAAGAATTCCTTGACATCTATTTTTATAGAAAAATTGGATATCTAATTGCTAAATTTAGTGAAAAAGCATCCATAACGCCAAATACACTTACAATCATAAGTATTTTTTGGGGAGTTTTGGCTGGCCATCTTTTTTATTATGAAAATATTTGGATTAACATTGCTGGAATCATTAGTTTAATTATTGCTAATTCGCTAGATAGCGCAGATGGGCAACTTGCCCGAATGACTAATAATAAAACGCAGTTAGGAAGAATTCTTGATGGATTAGCTGGTAACTTCTGGTTTGTTAGTATTTATATACACTTTGTCTTGCGACTGCAAAACGAAGGCTACGATTCTTGGATATGGGGGTTTGCGGCTCTAACAGGCCTCTTTCATGTCTTACAAGCTGCTGTAGCTGACTATTATAGAAATGCACACCTTTTCTTTATTAAGGGCTCAAGTGGTAGCGAATTTGATAATTCCGAAAAAATCATTGATCAATACAACAAGCTCTCCTGGAAGGATAACTTTATTAATAAATTATTCCTTGCTAACTACAAAAATTATGTAAAAGAGCAAGAACTGCTCACTAAAAACCTTCAACGTCTCGTCAGCTTAGTTAAAATTAAATATCCAGATCAACTTCCAGAGTGGTTAATTCAAAGCTTCAGAAAAGACAATAGACCACTAATGAAGTATACCAATATTTTAACATTTAACACACGAGCAATTGCTATTTTTATCTCTGTTTTATCCGGCCATCTTATTTGGTATTGGATTTTCGAAATTACTGTACTAAATATCATATTTGTATATATGATCATTAGACAAGAAATGATAAGTAAACATCATTTTGCTCTTGTGCAGAATGCGAAAAATTAAAAAATGAAAAGTAAGTCACTAAATATCGCCTTTTTTCTTATCGGACTGATAATGTTAATCTTTTTAGTCTGGGATTTTGGCTTCGACAACATTGTTTCCAATGTAGCAAAGACAGGATGGTGGCTTTTACCTATTACAGGAATTTGGCTCGTTATTTATATTATGAATACTGCCGCTTGGCTGGTCATCTTAGGCAAAATTGAAGGAGTTAGCTTTAAAACACTTCTTCAATTGACCATCAGTGGATTTTCAATTAACTATATTACACCTGTAGTTGGGTTAGCAGGCGAACCATATAAAGTAATTAACATGCAAAAAAGTATTGGAATTGAAAAGGCTACCTCTTCTATTATCCTTTACAATATGATGCATATACTATCTCATTTCTTTTTTTGGATAACAGCAATCATTCTTATCACTCTTAGTTCTTTTTGGAGCATAGTCCTCACCGGATCTACCTATATTTCGATGGGTATAGTTCTTTTAGTTTTATCTTTAATGATCTGGGTATTCTATATATGGCATAAAAAGGGAGTCGTGTATTCTATGTTACGTTTCTTTGGAAGATTCCCATTTCTTAAAAAAATGGTTAATAACCTATATAAAAAAGAGACTACACTTACAAACATAGAAAATCAGGTTATTGACCTATACAATAATCGAAGAGGAGCTTTTTATAAAGCATTAGCTCTTGAGTATTTTGCCCGAATTGTTGGCGCATTAGAGTTCTATTTTATTATGCAGGCAATTTCTGTCGATATAGGAATTCTATCATCAATTTATATTTCAGCAGCCTCTTCTTTAATTGCAAATTTATTCTTCTTTATCCCTTTACAATTAGGGACAAGAGAAGGAAGCTTATGGTTAGTTTTCGAAAGTTTAAAATTCACCCCTGCACTTGGCGTCTTTGTGAGTTTTGTAACAAGAATAAGGGAGTTTTTTTGGATTCTCGTTGGCCTTATTCTTCTAAGATTATCATCTGCTACGACTAAAAACTAGACTAATGAACCAAATTAAATCTATACTATTCGATTTTGGTGGGACTCTTGACACAAATGGAGTTCACTGGAGTGAGGCGTATTGGGATGGTTACCAAGCAGCTGGTGTAAAGATTGAAAAACGTGATTATGAAAAGGCTTTTGTCAAGATTGGTGAGGAGTTACTCAGCAATTACATCAAACCTGATTTTACTTTTAAAGAGACCATTTCACTTCAAATTGAGCAGCAATTAAACTATCTATCTCAAGGAGGCCATATCTCTGAAGAAGAAATTAGAAGATACCATTTGATAATTCTAGATTTTTGCTACAATTCTGTTTTAAATAACATGAACAAGGTACGATCCTTGCTTAAGCTATTGAGTCAAAACTATGATTTAGGTATCGTTAGTAACTTCTATGGCAATATGGGTACCGTTTTAAAAGAATTTAAAATTGAAGATCTCTTTAAAGTCGTTATTGATTCCCAAGAAGTTGGAATTCGAAAACCTGATCCTAATATTTTTCTCCTTGCTAGTAAAGCATTAGATTGTTTACCAAATCATTCTGTTGTAATAGGAGACTCTTATGATCGAGACATTATGCCTGCTAAATCTGTTGGCTTCAATACCATTTGGCTCAAATCCAGAAGTTGGAAAGAAGAACTAAGGAGTAAAGAGGCCGACCTTATTATAAATGACATTGAGAATTTGAAACCTATTTTTCTTAAATATTATCAATATAATTCGTAAATAATGGAAAGAAAACCTGAAAAGCCTACCGGCAAGTTAGGAGTACTTGTTGTAGGAATGAACGGTGCTGTTGCTACTACTTTTATTGCCGGCGTTATGGCCGTAAGAAAAGGTTATGGAGTACCAGTAGGGTCTTTAACACAAATGGCTACCATTCGAATTGGAAAGCGTGAAGAAAATAACTTCCCAAAGATTAAAGACTTTCTTCCTCTCTATGACCTTAGCAATATCGTCTTCGGAGGTTGGGACATTAGAGATGAAAGTGCTTATGATGGAGCTAAAACTGCTGAAGTTCTATTAGACAAAGACCTTGATCCCATTAAGGATGAGTTAAGTGCACTTCGTCCAATGAAAGCTGTCTTTGACCAAAATTATGTTAAAAGACTAGAAGGAACTTATATAAAAAAGGGGAATACGAAAGCTGAACTCGTAGAGCAGGTTAGAGCAGATATTCGCTCTTTTAAATCTCAAAACCACCTAACTGATCTTGTTACTATCTGGTGTGGAAGTACTGAGGTTTTTATTAAACCATCTGATGTCCACAACTCTATAGAAAGCTTTGAAAAAGGGCTAGCTGAAAATCATGAAGACATTGCACCAAGCATGATTTATGCATGGGCTTCACTACTTGAAAACACTCCATTTATCAACGGCGCTCCTAACCTAACCGTTGACATGAAATGTGTACATCAACTTGCCGATGAAAAGAAAATCCCCATCGCCGGTAAAGACTTCAAGACTGGTCAAACCATGGTAAAAACCATTATAGCTCCTATGCTTAAGATGAGAATGCTTGGTTTAGAAGGTTGGTTCTCAACTAATATCTTAGGTAACAGAGATGGTGAAGTTTTAGATGATCCTATGTCATTTAAGACTAAAGAGGAAAGTAAGCTTTCTGTTATTGAAAGCATTCTTCAACCGAAACTCTATCCCGAACTCTACAAAGACTACTACCATAAAGTCAGAATTAACTACTATCCTCCTAGAAAAGACAACAAAGAAGGATGGGATAATATCGATATCTTCGGTTGGCTCAACTATCCCATGCAGATTAAAATTGACTTTTTATGCCGCGACTCTATTCTTGCTGCCCCTATTGCCCTTGACTTAGTTCTTCTAATGAACCTAGCTCATCGTATTGGCTTCTCAGGAACTCAAGAATGGTTATCATTCTATTTCAAGAGCCCAATGCACTCTGAAAACGTGGTTCCTGAACATGACCTGTTTATTCAACACATCAAGTTAAAAAACACAATGAGAGAGATTATGGACGAAGAGCCCGTCAATCACATTGATGAAAAAATTAAGATGTTTAAATAAAACTTAAGAGGGTGCCTCTTACTAAGAGGCACCCTCTTTCTTCTTAGTAATAACTAATTCAAATTATTTCTGAACAATTCGCTCTGTTAAAGTCGAACCGGTTTTTGTATCAATGCCGGTAAGCTCTATCCAAGCTACCTTCATAAAACTTTCTGGTTTAGCCTGCACATATATCTTCTGAAGCCATGCGGTCTTGCCATTTATTGTAATTCTGCTACGCCATATATTTGCCTCCTTAAGCACAACCAATTTTCGCTCAGGAAAAGCTACCAATGAAACCTCAAAAGTACCATCTTTTAATTTCTTTGAAGAGTAGCCATATGCCATTGTTCTTTGAATATAACTCAATTCACTTCGTTCTCCCGGATGATCGGTTCTATTGATCCAATATACATGAATCGGACTGTCCTCATCAGGAGATGTGCCTTTTAAATTAATATCATAGCAGACTAAATTAGCATTTTTTGATCTTGCTATGTGAAATAATCGATAGGGACTATCATCACTGGTTGCTAAAGTAGCATTCAACCAAGATAGTTGTCCTAGAATAAGTAAAAACAGCATCAGTGTAACCCTAGTCTTCATGTTGCGTCTATGTAATTTGACAACAAAATTACCTGTTTTCCGCTCGCATGCTCTGCATTTGAAAAAAAACCGATTGAGAAAAACAAAACATTTAGGTCAATACACTGTTTTATAGCTACAAAATATTAAGAGTAAAGTAATTAAAGGAATATCACCTTATGGCATTTCAAGCATACCTTACCAAAAAATTCTTTCTCCTCATTATTATCTGCATCCCTTTTTCCCTTTTTGCTCAAAGCAAACAAACTTTCATCAAGGGAAAGATCACCGATGCTCAGACTAATGAACCCATTCCTTTTGCTAACATTTTCTTTAAAGGAACAACAATTGGAACCACCAGTGATTTCGACGGAAATTACTCCATTAAGACTGATAATCCTACCGATTCTCTGCATGTTTTAGTGCTAAACTATAAAGGACGTGGCAAGAAAGTTAAAAGAGGTATTGCACAAACCATCGACTTTCAACTAAAACCAACCTCCTTCGATTTAGGCCTTGTTGTAATTAAAGCAGGTGAAAATCCAGCTTATGAAATAATTAGAAAGGCTCGTGAAAACAAGAATAATTTCAACATGAACAATCTTGATGCTTATGAATATAAAAGCTATACCAAGATTGACATCTCTTTGGATAAAATAACTGAAAAATTCAGGAATTCTAAGACAATGAAACCCTTTGCGCCAATCTTTGACTCCCTTCAAAAGGCAGCTGGGGAGCATGGGCAAGTCGTTCTACCCTTCTTCATAACAGAACAACTCAGTGATGTCTATTATCTAAAAGATCCAAAAAGACAGAAGACAATAGTTCAAGGCAATAAAATCACTGGATTAGTTATAGAAAACTTTCAAATCTTTGAACAATTTATTGGAAAGGCCTTCCAAGAATATAATTTTAATGACAACTTTGTTAATATTCTTGAAAGATCTTTCTTATCACCGATCGGGGCTGGATCTCTTTCATTCTACGATTACTACATTCAAGATACCATCCCAATCGACAATGATTCCTGTATTGAGCTAAAAGTAAAACCAAGAAATAATGTTGATTTACTCTTTAGCGGTAAAATCTGGATTTCAAAAAACAACTATGCCCTTCGTAGAATAGACCTTGAAATTCTACCTACTGCTAATATAAACTTTATTGAACGTTATAAAATCCAACAAGACTACGAACAGGTAACCGATAATCAAACTTTTGTACCTTCAAAAACTCGAGTTCTGGTTGACTTACAAGATTTAGGGGATTCCACAGCAGGGCTTATTGGTAAGTTTTATATAGCAAACAAAGATTTTGTTGTGAATCAGCCAAAACCCATTAAATTCTATCAACAAAATCTTGAAATAGACCCCAATAGTAGAAATAAAGAAGAAGAGTATTGGCAAGTCGAAAGACGAAAAATGATTACGGATGCTGAAACGGTAGAAAGATCCTATTCGGTTATCGATTCTTTAAGAAAGTCTCCTAGAATTTCAACTATTCGTCGAGCCATAAGAATTATTTGGGATGGCTATTACAATTTCAAATATGTTCAACTGGGTCACTGGTATACCATGTTTGGATATAATGACATTGAAGGCTTCCGATTCCAAGGAACATTGCAGACAAATATTAATTGGAACAAAAAATGGATCCTAAAAGGCCACTTAGCTTATGGTTTTAAAGACACCAAGTTAAAATATAATGGTCAAGTTGAATATTTCCTAGATCGATCTAAATGGGAAAAGATAGGCATCAGACATCAATATGATATTGAAAGACTAGGTATTGACCCTGACTTTCTCGAATCACATGTTTTTCTTAATTGGTTATTTATCTTCTCCAGCCAATTTGGTTATCTTCAAAGAATGAGCCTGACTGACCAAACTCGCATCTGGTACGAAACTGACCATTGGCGTGGTTGGAATAGTAAATTCATAGTAAATCACAAACATTTCCAACCGTTAGGCGACTATACCTTCGCATGGTATGATGACAAAAATAATGTCCAAACCGATTTCAGATCTACTGATTTTACCTTCGTAACTAGCTATTCTGCAAAAAGAGTTTGGCTTGTTGAAGATAACTGGCGCTTTGGTGCAGAATCTCTTAGAGGTAATGTATGGACCTTTAAAGCTACCGTTGGAGTAAAAGATGTGCTCGGAAGTGATTTTAACTACACCAAGCTTTCTCTCAATGTTCAACGCTTCTGGAATACTGGATACTTAGGAAGGTTAGATTATAACATTACCGCATCTAAAGTTTTCGGTAAAGTCCCCTATCCTCTTGCTACTATATTTCAAGGAAACGAGCCAATATTCTCATCAGAGAAAAGCTATAATCTCATGAACTTTTTCGAGTTTGCAGCTGATGAATCAGTCGAAGCAATTATATTGCATCATTTTGATGGATTACTATTCAACCGAATTCCACTACTAAAAAGACTAAAACTTCGTGAAGTGGCTGGTGTAAATGTCATCTTCTCCAGCTATGACAACAAAAATTATATTCGTACGTTTGATGAAAATGGTAATCCTGGAGGAGATAATCCAGACGGGTTGTTAGCTCCCTCGTACAACGGCAAGGAGAGTACCCCTTTCAGAACTATGTCTTGGGAAAAACCCTATGTTGAAGTCTCCTATGGCATAGAGAACTTATTCAAAGTTGTAAGAATTCAAGCATTCCATCGTCTAAGTTACTTAGACAAAGGGCCTATTCAAAACAAAAAGGTTTATCCTTTTATGATTAAAGCATCCTTTATGATCCGCCTCTAACATTAACTTCATGAATTCAATTCTTCAAATCGAAGGCTTAAGCAAAAAATACGGCAAAATAGAAGCCGTAAAAAACCTAAACCTCTCCATAAACCAAGGAGAGGTTTTCGGCATTTTAGGTCCTAACGGTAGTGGAAAAACCACAACTTTAGGAATGGTGCTTGGAGTGGTCCATCAATCTAATGGAAGTTACAAATGGTTTGGACAAGAACCATCGCATGAAATCAGAAAAAGAATTGGGTCTGTTCTTGAAACCCCTAACTTCTATCCATATCTAAGTGCTAGAAATAACCTAAAACTTGCCGCAAGAATTAAAGGCGTTGATTTCTCTACTATTGACGAGGTCTTGACTACGGTAGGCCTATATGAACGTGCAGAAAGCCAATTTCGGACTTTCAGCTACGGCATGAAACAAAGACTCGCTATTGGAGCAGCCCTTCTAGGCAATCCTCAAGCACTAATACTTGATGAGCCTACTAATGGACTAGATCCCCAAGGTATTGCCGAAATTCGTCAATTAGTAACAAAAATCGCCTCGAAAGGAATCACTATCATTCTTGCAAGCCATTTACTTGATGAGGTTCAAAAAATCTGTTCACATGTAGCGATCATAAAAAAAGGTCAGCTACTCTTCTCTGGCGCCGTTGACAGCATTCTCGGAACAACAGACACACTTGAGATCGGAGCTGAAGACATGGTAGCTTTACAGCAGCAACTCCTCAAATTTGACCATGTTACAACGGTGAAACAAGAAAATGGCCTCCTTCTAGTCAGTTTTTCCCAGAAGCCTAGCCCTGCTGATCTTAATCATTGGTTATGTCAAAACGGAATATACTTAAACCATTTGGCATACCGCCAAAGATCATTAGAAACCCAATTTCTTGAATTATTAAGAAACCCCTCTAATAGCTAAAACATGTTTAGACTACTTAAGATTGAGTATAATAAAATCAGCCGTTACTGGATCTTCTGGGGTATGGCTATTATTCTAACGGTAGGGCTCACAACCCTCTACTGGGGAATTGAGCCTTTTATTAATGAAAATGTTAAGGGCCCATCTAACGCTCCGATTCCTATCCCCCAATTTTCTCTGTACGAATTCCCCAATATCTGGCATAATCTTACCTACCTTGCCGGAATGCGTTTCTTCCTACTGTTTCCTGCTCTCTTAATCACCCTTCTTGTAACCAATGAAGTTACTTATAGAACCTTAAGGCAAAACGTCATTGATGGCCTAAGTAGAAGAGAAATTGTTACAGCAAAGATAATCCTAGTCTTTATCATCTCACTAGCTTTGGTTATTCTACTCTTTTTAAATGGTCTTCTTTTAGGCTTAATTCATTCAAAGGACTCTTCATGGATCCTCTTCTTTGATAAAATTAACTACCTCGCTGCTTACTTTCTTGAAGTTTTTTCGTTTGGAATGCTCGCATTATTAATCGGAATACTTGTGAAAAAAGCCTTATTTGCCATAGGTATCCTTCTTGGATACTCCGTAATTTTAGAACCTATAGCCCATCACTACTCACCTGAATGGCTACAACGAATTTATCCGTTAGCCTCAATTGGTCGCCTTATTGATATCCCAAACAGTGGACTAATGCGAATGTTTGGCGTAAATTTTAGAACTTATATTGATATACTAGATGTTGTGATTGTGTCTGCCTGGGCAGTGATCTTTGCCCTACTCTCTTATTATATTATCAAAAAAAGAGATCTCTAAATCTAGTACCTCGTATGTTTGTGGCGATGATAAAGGACCGAGATGTATAGCTAATGTTGTA
>CAYUII010000017.1:0-9963 GCA_964444785.1 uncultured Bacteroidales bacterium
TTTGAGATGTCAACTCCCCCACCAATTGGCATCAATAAGCAGCCTCCTTCTACTAGTGATATCCCTAATCCAGATCCTATGGTCGTCCATAATGTTGCAAAATACAAGAAAAGAAGAAGCTATTGGCAAATAGTGATTGTAGTAATAGTAGTTTTATTTGGCATTGGGGTTTTAGTAGCACTTGTGAATTCTGGAGGGGATTCTGATTCGGGAAAAGAAACTTATCAAGAAAAAGTGATGACTATTGAGGAGATGGAAAGATCTCAACCTACGAAATTTTTAATTGCTTCTGGTAACTACAATGAAAACTTTTGGGGAACTAAATATGAAATTCATGGGACTATTAAGAATACTGCTACTGCTGCAACTTATAAAGACGCTGTTATCAAAGTGAAATATTATAGTAAAACTGAAACAGAAATGGGTAGTAATTCTTATACACTATATGAAGTATTTACACCTCAATCTACTGTCAATTTCGAATTAAAGGTAGAGAAGTATGAAGGAGTTAATACTATTGGCTGGGAGGTTATTCAAGCTACTGCGAACTGATGAAAGGATCAATTGTTAATGTAGATACTAGTAATGAATATCCTTTGAAATTGACTAAGCTTTTGAATTTTTTCTCAGTTATTCTTAAGTTGTGATATTTATCATCGTGGTCTGGCTTTATGTGATGTCTCTGAATACTTAAAATGATAATGAAATATTTCGATGTTGTTTAAAGAAGTGGTATCCTTACAAATGATATTTTTATAGAGGAGTTCTTCACAGAAATAGTTTTTGTTGACATGCATTTTGAACTATTTTTTAGAATCCAGATATTGTTAAAAAGCTTCAATATAATTAATGGA
The DNA here is from genome assembly GCA_964444785.1 of uncultured Bacteroidales bacterium. Classification (GTDB taxonomy): domain Bacteria; phylum Bacteroidota; class Bacteroidia; order Bacteroidales; family TTA-H9; genus JAJTBW01. The sequence continues at coordinate 855 of CAYUII010000017.1, forward strand.
AAGGAAAGTTCCCCCTATGTTGAAATGTGATCAGTCAATCTGGTAATCAGAAAATGGTAAATCAATATGGCGAGATATTTTATTGGTCTGAGTTATTTATGTTGCTGTTATTCAGCTTTGTCTAATGATGGATTAATCTTGCCGGATAGATTTAGGAATGGATAGTAAATCTGATTTAGTTATCAAAATACGATTATGGCACAGAAGGATTCTGTTTTCAAGGTATTCGCATCTGTGAAATTGCGTTTCGGTTGTTGATATTGGCGAAAATCTATTGATTTTTATGAGGTGGGATGTAGTGAGTAGCAAGTTAAATTTCTTTTACCGATATTAACGCTTTGTTGGAATGTTGCTGGAACGTTTTTGATTTTGAAGGGAAAATCAAAGTAAATAGTTATGGGTGGGGTTTGTATAAATATGTAATTGATGAGTATGTATTTTTAATTGATAGAAGTTATTGCCAAAGGATGATTTCATTTGACGTATAAGTTTATAAATAAGCTAGATTTTGATTTTATATCGTCTTTACTTACAAATTTTTGATAGAAATGGAACCTAAATTAATGAGTTTTGGTACTTCTGCTAAAGTATTCGCTAAAAGTCCACTAGGAATAATTGCATTATTTATTGTTCTTATTTATGGAATGGCATCGATGGTTTTAACCTTCAATGAGAACCTTGAATATCAAGTAATACCCTTGGTTTATTTTTTAGTTTTTTCCTATTATTGTTTTTTTGGGTTTTCTTTGGCTAGTTGCACGGCATCATAGTAAGCTATATGGTCTTTCTGATTTTAAGGATGAAGATAATTTTATGAAAATGCAGATTTCGACGGCTATTTCATTAACTGCTGCGACTATGAATCAACAGACTAATCTTAGTGGCAATGAGAATTCGCAAAATTAGTTTGAGCATATAACAGATATTGTAACAACATCAAATTCAATTAGTAGACTTAGAAAGAATAGTAAGACTATCTTATGGGTTGATGATCGTCCAGAAAACAATATTTACGTGAGGAAGGCTTTCGAGGCGCAATGTTTGCAGGTTAGTCTCGCTCTGAGTACAAATGAAGCCATTAGTTTATTGGAAATTTATACTTATAATGTTATAATTTCTGATATGGGAAGGAAGGATGGCGCACAGGAGGGTTATGTTCTTTTAGAGATGGTCCGAAAAATGGGAGTTAGAACGCCATTTTATATTTATGCTGGTTCTAATTCTATAGAACATTGTCAAATGGCTTTGTCACGTGGAGCTCAGGGAAGTACAAATAGGGCTGATGTACTTTATAAAATGGTAATGGATTTGTTTTAAGCTCTAAGTTAAGTCAGATTTTTTTAACCTCATTAGATTTTGATATCTGAATGAATTCATATATTATGTCTATTAGTGTAAAATTTATTTTAATTAATTGTAAGGAATTAGATTTATTTCATATCGATTGAAATGTTTTTCTATAACGCAAATTTTTATATACTATGACTAAAAATTTGGAAATCCCCAATTTTTTTTCTTTTTCGTTAAGAAGAAATGGGTGTGAACTGGACCCTGAGCAAAGAGATCATTTTTATAGATGTTTGAGTAAAATTTACATGAATGCGGCTACCTACATATACCGTGGTGATAAGAAAGAAGATCTATATTCTATCTTTGGATTGAATATAGATTGTCCTGACGCAGATTTTCGAGATTCCTTATTCCTTTTTGGCAATAAAGCAAAGTTTTTTTTTACGGCCTGAAGAAGAGAATTTTCTAAAAATAACAGATAGTAATATAGATGTGTTTCAGAATATATTCAGAATGTTGTTTAATGTACTTAATAAGGATTTTGACAATTCAAAAATAGATAATATTATTAAATCTTTTTGTACTAGAGAGGAAGCAATAAAAGTATTTTTTTGTAATGCCAGCAATGAAGAAAAGTTTGCTCATGAGTTAAATAACTTCTCAGTTAAAGAAAAAATCTTAGCTCGTAATTACTATTTAGCACTTCTTCATCATCTTGGGAGATCAGAGTATTTTTATTCATTCTCGTTTTTACTTAGCACAAGTACAAGGTTCTCCACAGCTTCAAACTTTGCTTATAGTTTGCAAGATATTAAAAAAAATCCTATTATCATATTTGGATGGGTTCCTTCTCAATATAAGGGTGTTTTAAGTGTCCCAAATTTGCGGAAACTAAAACAGACACTAGATTTAGAAAAGGTCGGTCTTCCAATTTATAAAAGAAGTTTTTTCCCGAAGCAGAATGAGATTACCTTAATAGGTGGATTATTACCACATTATCTTCTTGGATACTTAGATTCTGAGCATGAAGACAAGATATTCGAAATTAATCCCGCACTTTTTAAAGTTGTTATTAATGAATGGGATGGTGTCGAGTTACCAGTAGATCAGAGCTCTTTTAAAGAAAAAATTCAGCATACTTCATTTGGTAAGTATTTTACTTTTAATCCTCATTGTGTTACTTTTAGTCAGAATGAGGTCTAGTGGTTTTAATGTTAAAAAGTCCCTATTATCTTGCATTTCCTATAAAACATCATCCATTAACTCTCACCTATCCATCCACCCCTTAAATTCCGCCACCCGTTCTCGGCTCACCACAATCTCATCCTTATCGTCCCAATCCGATAGAATGATCTTTAGTCTGCTTGAGGAGTAGGCTATGATATCGCGAATAGCATCGTAGCGGATGATATAGTTACGGCTGACCCGGAAGAAGAGTTTGGGGCTTATCATCTCTTCGATACGGTCGAGGGAGAGGTCGATGGCATAGTTCTTTTGCTTACCGATGCTTATAAAGTTACATCGCTCTTTGATGAAGAAGCAGTTGATGGCGGTTACCGGGATAGATCGATAGTGGTCGCCGATCTTGATTAAGAACCGCTCCTTGACTCTGGGCTGGAGTTGATTTATTAGGCTCTCAATCCGGGTCAGGTCGACCTGATGGTGATGAATCGATTTAAACTTCTCAATCGCATGGCTTAGCTCTTCGACCGAGATTGGTTTCAATAGGTAATCGACACTGTTGACCTTAAAGGCCTTTAAAAAATAGTAATATATTGCAATCATATGAATTTGACACAAATTCGAACACCTATTATTTCACAGTTAGTGATTACAAAAATTGTAGATGTTAATTTTTATTGACTGAAATGTTTGATTAAATTAATAATACATATTGGATTGCTGTAGCTCATTTGCGTAATTGTTCAAACGATAGATTAAATAGTTTTATCGTTCATATAATCCATGAGTACCAATTATAGCTGGCTGATATTTTCAATTAGATCGTATTATTTGGAAAGAGTTATCTGGTAGTCCCATTTCATTCACCAGACTATCCGAAGGTATTTAAGGAGAATCTAAGAGTATAATGTTCTCCTCCGATATTAGATTCTCAAAAGCAAGAAAGTACTGCTTCATAAGGATGTTATTGTTATTGTAGGTTAAGAAATATCTGTGAGAATACGTTATCATTTACTAATAAGTTTGCTCGGAAATGTATCATGTATTGACAGGTTGATCGAGATGGATGACATTCCTGTAAGTATGACAGAGGATTTTTGAGTAACCTTATACTCTATTCAATCTATATGTGCTGATAGTGTAGTCCTTTTTTCTAACTTTGTTTCGTTATATAGAGGAATATGATATAAATTGCCCTCCCTGATTGTCTGATTAAAAGTTATTCACTATTTATCGACTTTTTTTAATGACTTTGAGCAGTTAAATGTTATAGATGTTCTGATGAGATTAGGTATTCGGTTGGTAATTGATTTCAGTCCCCCTATTATGGAATTATTGAATCGTGGTAGCTTTTAACTAACGATCATTGATAAAAGCACGATGCTATAAGATCATTCAAAGTAACTGCTGAAAATTAGGTTGTGTTCATTATTTTGTGTTCTAAGAGTAACAAAAAATCACTTATATATCAAACATTATGAATAGAAAACTTTCATTTATCGTTTATTGGTTGATGGCCTTGTTTATGGTTGCATGTGGAAAAGATGATAACAAGGAGGAACCTGCTCCTGTGGTGGCTGATCCGACCGGGACTGCCATATTTTCTTTAGTTATTGGTCCTGCCGGGAATTCCTTTAGTAATATTGGAATCGATTATGCTGGTAATGTTTTTGACAGTGAACCCGAAAATAGCAAATGGAAATGGTATTTTGCCATGGGGGAGGAGGTTAATGGATTAGGTTACGTAACTGAGATCCCCGTCGCCGGTTATGTTGAGAAGTGTAAGGCGATTAAGAGTCATGGGTATGTTGGGTGTCATATTTACAATAATCAAAAAGACATCCAGGTTGAGTATTTGAGATTTTGGATAAGTAAAATGGACGAGTTGCTTGCAGAGATAAAATTTCAATATCCATTCCTAGGGAAGAACAGTACTCTTGATTTATCTATCGAGGATACGATATACCTCTCAAATGAGGCCATAACTTTGCCTAAAACGACCATTGGATTGCTACAGCCTTATACAGCAAAGATGGTTGATTCATCGGGCATGTTTTATAGTGGGTATTATTTTAGAAATGTCGATTATAACGGGTTTCAGGTCGAATTATATAACAACATCTACTTAAAGGATCGTAGGCTTGATCTGTATGTTATGAATGGTGCTGGCGAAAGTCAGGTGGTGCGGATTATTCAGAGTAACAAGAAATTGTTTATTTATCCTTCTGCCAAGCTATTGGATGTACCAAGTACTTCGATGAGTGGTAGTTTTAATGTCATATCTAATACAGGTTGGAAAGCTGAAAGTAATACAAATTGGTGTGTGGTCAGTAAGGATCAAGGAAACAAAACAGAGCGTTTAGGTTACCAACTTACGGCAAATGATACGGGAATAGACCGTATAGCCACGATAAAGTTAACTGCTCTTAATGATTACACTCAATTTGTAAATGTAACGATACGTCAAGGACATTAAGTTCTACTCTTTTAATTAAAAAGCAAGAAGAGATTGTCGATGTTATTTCGGCAGTCTCTTTTTTTTTGCTTCTTGATCTAGTTTAGGAATTGCTTTTGGAGAGGTATTGAGCGTTCCATGTATGGAGAGGGAGCGAAGAAGAAGCGAAGAATAATTTAAAGTCACTAGTGTCTATTAATAAATGTTAAAAATTATTCGAAATATAGGTCTAACTCAAGTCACCTATCCATCCACCCCTTAAATTCCGCCACCCGTTCTCGGCTCACCACAATCTCATCCTTATCGTCCCAATCCGATAGAATGATCTTTAGTCTGCTTGAGGAGTAGGCTATGATATCGCGAATAGCATCGTAGCGGATGATATAGTTACGGCTGACCCGGAAGAAGAGTTTGGGGCTTATCATCTCTTCGATACGGTCGAGGGAGAGGTCGATGGCATAGTTCTTTTGCTTACCGATGCTTATAAAGTTACATCGCTCTTTGATGAAGAAGCAGTTGATGGCGGTTACCGGGATAGATCGATAGTGGTCGCCGATCTTGATTAAGAACCGCTCCTTGACTCTGGGCTGGAGTTGATTTATTAGGCTCTCAATCCGGGTCAGGTCGACCTGATGGTGATGAATCGATTTAAACTTTTCCATCGCATGGCTTAGCTCTTCGACGGAGATTGGTTTCAAAAGGTAATCGACGCTGTTGACCTTAAAGGCCTTCAATGAATATTCATCATAAGCAGTGGTGAAGATCACTGGTGTCATAATGGTAAACCTCTCAAAGATCTCGAAACAGAGACCATCCTCTAACTGCACATCCATAAAGATCAATGCAGGATGAGGGTGGCTAAGCAGCCAGTTGGTGGTACCCTCGACCGACTCTAATACTGCAATGACCTCGATGTTTTGGTCGATCTCCCTTATTAGCCTGGTGAGTCTCTGAGCGGCTAACTGCTCATCCTCAATTATCAATACTTGCATCGTTATAGCTGGATTAGTGGAAGCTTAACAATAAATTGATCTTCGTTATCAATTATAATCAATTCTCTCTGCATGATTAACCTAACTCGCTCCTTCAGGTTCGACAATCCCTTTTGGGTGGAGGCAGACAGTATACTCTTCCTTTGTATCCTGTTGGAGATCATAATATAGTCGTCGCATTGCCTGATGGTAATCACCAGTGGTTGCTTACGTGACATGGTGTTGTGTTTGATGGCGTTCTCGACTAAGATCTGTAAGGAGACTGGTATCACTTTAAACTTATCCGTTTCAGTTACATTCATATCAATGATAAACTTATCCTGGTCTCTTACCTTCTGAAGTGTGATATATTGACTGATAAAGTCAAGTTCATCCTTAAGAGGAATAAGGTCTCTATCTTCATTTTCAAGTATATATCTGTAGATGGCTGATAATTGCTGAATGTAGTTATCAGCCATTTTTGCATCCATATAGACCAACTCAGAGAGGGTATTGAGGCTGTTAAAGAGAAAATGAGGGTTGACCTGAGCTTTCAGGTTTCGGTATTTATAGTTCAGATTCTCCTCGCGCAGGAGCTGTTCACGGTCGATGGCTTTTCTCCAAATAATATAGAAGAAGATGATTGAGCCTATAAGGATCGAGATTGAGAACTGTTTTATTGCGCCTGTAAGCTCAATCTGAAACAGTCGTCTAAGGAAGCCAGATGTGTCATATCCTTCGATGAGGTAGAAGATGTAGACCCCAAGACTTACTATCGTCAAGGAGATTACGAGGGCGATGAGTACAAATAGGATAAAAGCGGGGAGAAGGCTCCTTTTTAACTGTGCTGTGGGCTGGATTGAGTATCTTTTTAAGGCGATGAATGCCAGTGTGCCGGTTATAAGGAGGTTTGTCAAAACGATTGTGCCATAGAGTATGGTCTCTTTTTGGAATGGATTGCCGGTCTGGAGCCATTTGATGAGCAGTGAGAAGAGGATGATGGTTATAAGGACAAAGATGACTAATGCTACCTTTTTATTACGTTTCATTTTTTTGGAATAGGCTGTTAATTGATTTTCTTAAAAGCGACCTCCCTTTGTAGTTCGATTAGTTGTTCGTCGGGGAAAGCTGAACTTTTAAGTTTCATTATTACATCTTCAGTCATTGCTGCATACTCGACCTGCTTGTCAGACAAAGATATCCAAAGTTCGCCGTAATAGAGTGATCGTCCCATGACACTCATTTGACTATTATCGACTTTGAGTGGGTTGTAAAGAGATTCGAATTTGATGATGGCGCAGACCTGATTGTTATATTTAGTGATGCCAGTCCATGTAAGTTTCTGGTATCGGCTTGTGAAGGTCACCCAGTCGTTGAACGTGATATCGTAGTTTTTGAGGAAGCTTGGCGAGAATGGTTTATTAAAAGAGAGGCTATCGAAGATATACCTAGCTAGTCCTTGCATTTGAATCGCATCTGAGACGAGCCATTTGGCGAGGTCGCGTTGTTCTGGGGAGATAGAATGGTAGAATTGGTCATTGAGGAAATTGGTAGCGTTAATTTTGTAAGAGAATCCGTTGAAAGAGGGGAGGGGGGATCCTGAGAACACAGTCTGTTGGAAGTCGCTTATTTGGGCGAGGGTCACGTTATTCCATGCGACTGAGTCGTTTGGTAGGGTAATATAGGAGGCATTGACGGCATTGCAGTTGAATTTGGTGCCGTTAATAGGATCGATGTTTTGCCACTTGAGGGTTACATCGTATTTGCCGATTTCTCTATTGCCGGTTATTATTTCTGATGGCTTGATCTGAATGAATTGGTCGATGGTTGTTAGTTGGCAATGTAGCGCCTCAGTGGTTAGCAGGGTGGCGATGAAAAGGTAGGTAGATGGTTTCATGTATATTGTTTTAAGAATGAATATTGGCCAAAGTAAGTGTATGATAATAAGCCAAGAAAGTTTTTGTTGCAGAGTTGTTGTTTGGGGTGTAGAGTTGCAGGATTTAATGGTTAAATCGATATTCATTAAAAGGTAGAGTTGGATTGAATAGTAGAGATATAATAAATACCATATGGTTCGTAACAGAAAGGCTTTAATGCCCTTAATCTATCGGTTACATTTAGTTATTGATCCCTCTATCCTTGTTCCCTGAGCTCCTTCGCTGTACCTTTACTCCATGTTTTACAAAGAGTACAAACCATCTACCTCCTTAGGCCATCTTGTCGATTGCTATTGGATAAGCAAAATCGATAAATCCACTGCGTTGGGATCTAGAATTATTCCGGATGGATGTGTAGATGTTATCTTTCGCTTTGGTGGAGATAGTATTACGAAATCCACTTACTCTGAGCCAATCCTACATGGTACCATGACCTCATCATTTCTGTTTGTTCCTGAAAATGGAATATCTGAGATGCTTGGTGTTCGTTTTTTGCCTGCCGGTATCAGTGTGCTTACTAAACTGCCTATCTCGGAGATTACAAATGGTATGGTTAGCCTCTTTGATATGGATTCGTTGTTTAATCGAGAGTTTGTTGAGATGGTCTATGATATCCCAAACTACCAAATGAGAATTCGTTTTATCGATCAGTGGTTACTTGCTGTCCAGCATTCTTTCTTTGAATTAGATGTCCAGATCTTTAAGTCTCTTAAGCGTGCTATCTCTCTTTCAGGAAGGATCGATGTTGTTGAACTTGCATCCTTAGCTTGCCTCTCCTCCCGACAGTTTGAACGGAGGTTTAGAACCAGGGTCGGATTAACCCCTAAGGAGTTTCTACAAGTACTTCGTTTTCGCAAGGCTAAGAGTTTGATCGACCACAATCCCCAAAAAAGTGTTTTAGAGGTTGCTTTCGAGTGTGGATATTACGATCATTCTCATCTCAATAAAGATTTCTTGCGATTCTTAGGAGAGCCCCCCAGAAGACCGGATCCTGTTTTACCAAAGTAGGTGACTTTCTTGTCAGTCTGGTTATTTGTTAAACCTTGCATAGCTACAGGTAGTGGCTCCCTAAGTAATGGTGGTTTCGACTACGCTCAACCACCGGGCCGGTGCCTCGATTAACCACCCCCCCCCGCTGCCTGAGCGAAGTCGAAGGCAGCGAAGTCGAAGGCAGGGGCTCCCTCAATAGTGGTGGTTTCGACTACGCTCAACCACCGGGTAGGGGCTTCGATTAACCACCCCCCCCCGCTGCCTGAGCGGAGTCGAAGGCAGCG
>CAYUII010000017.1:10063-85977 GCA_964444785.1 uncultured Bacteroidales bacterium
TAGGGGCTTCGATTAACCACCCCCCCCCGCTGCCTGAGCGGAGTCGAAGGCAGCGAAGTCGAAGGCAGTGGCTCCCTCAGTAATGGTGGTTTCGACTCCGCTCAACCACCGGGAAGTGGCTCCCTCAATAATGGTGGTTTCGACTCCGCTCAACCACCGGGTAGCGGCTTCGATTAACCACCCCCCCCCGCTGCCTGAGCGGAGTCGAAGGCAGCGGAGTCGAAGGTAGTGGCTCCCTCAATAGTGGTGGTTTCGACTACGCTCAACCACCGGGTAGGGGTTTCGATTAACCACCCCCCCCCGCTGCCTGAGCGTAGTCGAAGGCAGCGAAGTCGAAGGCAGCGGAGTCGGTGAGGCTTTCTGTAGATTGTCGTTTTTTTACAAAGTTTCCTATAACTGTGCTGGTTATTTTTGCAAGAAATCAATGAAATGGAGTATGAGGGTTGGGCTATTTATAAATATCAATAAAAGATCTATCTATGGCCTGACAGTAATTACTCCATGTTTTAAAATCAAACTAATATGAATATTAAGAATCTTACCCCTGTTCTATTTGTTAAAAATGCCCTTATCTCTGCATCGTTTTATCAGGATATCATGGGTTTCACAGTCGTAATGAATAACGGGGATCAGAATTTCTTTTTTAAGGAGGGCTTGGCCGTATGGCAGATCGACGATGATAATATTATCTCTAGGACTCTAGGCGTCGGGTCTCTGACTGATAGCAAAGCGATCGGCCGTTTTGAAATCTGTTTTGAGACGGAAGAGATTGACTCGGTTTATGAGAAACTTAAGGAGGCGAAGGTCTCTTTCCTCCATGAAATCAATACCGAGATCTGGGGGCAACGCACTATCCGCTTTTATGACCCTGATGGACATTTGATCGAAATTGGTGAGGCAATGGCTGTTTTTCTCAAACGTATTCTTGGTGAAGAAAATGGTGACTTTGCCGCTACTTCAAGAAGAACGTTTACCAGCGAGGAGGTTATTAAACAACTGCTCGGTATCTCTTAGTAATTCGGTGTCTTAAAGTAAATTGGAGGTCAATCTTCTCCCTCTATATTCAACGTGGGGTTTTAATACATAGGAAAATGTGATTGACTTTGAGACTATGAGAGGGGGAGACTTGGAGAGACAGGAGGATTATAAATAAGGTTTTCTTGAATTTTGAATCTCGAATTCTAAGAAACGCATAAAACAAGAGCAGGTAAGCTAATAAAGGTGAAAACCACTATTAGCTTACCTGTTCTACAAGTCCCAATTGTCCAATAGGCTCTAATTATCACACGAAATTATAACCTTAATAAAGATTAGGTGAGTAGCCCTCGCAAATGGTGGAGGCACTTCGTGCTTCTACCTTAAGCCCACTGATGAAAGGGTGTGATAAAGTCCTTGAACAAGGGAGCCTCTTGGTCTTTGGCAGAGAGTAATGGGTTATCATAGCCCCAATCAATGCCCAGATCTGGATCGTTCCAACGAATACTCCCCTCTGACTCCTTGTTATAGACGTTTGTACATTTATAAAAGAATACCGTATTATCTTCTAATGTCAAGAAACCATGAGCCATACCCGCTGGTATCCAATACATGAATTTATTGGATTCACTCAGTTGTATTGATGCCCACTTACCATACGTTGAAGAACCTTTTCTTAAATCTACAGCCACATCTAAAACCGCTCCCTTCATCACGCGTACCAGCTTCCCCTGCGCAAAGGGGGGCTTCTGGAAATGTAAGCCACGTAGAACACCCTTCATCGACTTCGACTCATTGTCCTGAACAAAGCGAACATCTATACCCGCATTCGCAAACTTATCGGCATTGTATGATTCAAAAAAGTAACCTCTGTGATCCTCAAATACCTGAGGCTTTATAATTAATAGTCCGGGGATTTCGGTTTCAATGATTTCCATTGTACTATGATTTATTTGTGTGTAAAGTGATTGCTCTGACGTTTCTTCCTGGAGGGTCGGTGAATCATAGCGGTTATCAATCCGGAGAAAAGAAGTATCGCACCAATCCAAACCAGGTTTATCCATGGATTGACATTTACCTTAAGAACGATAAAATCGGGTGTTACTTCAACAACCTTGAGCTTGATCTTTCCCGGTTGTTCCGATACGGCATCAAAGATAATAGCTTTTTTGCCATCTGCAGTCAATACCGGCTCGCTGGTTGCTTCTCTGCCCTTAACCTGATAGGTCACGTTGAGTGTCTCCTTCTTTTCCCCATTGGCTGCCGAGTGGCCACTGGTTAAATAGTCAACGGTGGCAACTATGGTGAGGTTATCGTAATTGCTTTCCTCTTTATTCTTATTTTCTATGGCTAGATTAGTGATCGTTAAAGCCATTGTCTCTTTAACCAAAGTGTCTCCCAGTCCAACTTCTCCTGTCATGAGTTCTCTCATCTGACCGGCATTCTCCTCCGCATAGGTCAGATAAGTAAAGATGTCTTGGAATAATCCTCGATGAGTAGATGGATTAAAGACATATCCCATTCGGGTATTACGATTGACCGATGGCGTCACCGTAAACTCCTTTTCAGCTTTTCCTTGCCCTGAAAGGAAGTCAATATGGTAAAAAGTCTCTTTCCCTTTCACCTCTGCATGGCTATAAACTACTCTCCAAGGAGCCATTGTTACCGTGTCACCTTTGATGAGCATAGCATTCTCTTGGTTCATCTGTTCGTCATCAAGGGCAATCCCTGAAGTATTATGAGAGATGGTCTCGGTGTTCGAGAAAGTGATTACTACGCCAATGATAAAAAGAGCAAGACCAAGATGAGCCAGCATCGCTCCTGTGTTGATCTTAAGCTTTGCCAACTTAATAAAGACATCGCCTGAGACAATCAGTGCATAAAGAGCAGAGAAGGCGAGTAGAACTAAGAGAGGCTTGGTAATTGGAGCAAACAGGCTAAGTAAGATTGTCAATACCAGAGCCGAACCTGCAGCAATAGCCGACTTACGATAAAATATAGTGAGTTGGCTTTTTTTGTAACTCATATAGGTGGAGATAGCTATGAGTATCAATACGGCAATAGCATAAAAGGCCTGCCATTTATTATAGAAAGCGACCACATCGACCGGCGGAGCAATGGTGAGACCAAAGAGCTTATTCCAAACCGGAACCGAGGTGACAAAGAAGATCTGAAAGGCCGCAAGAAGTAAAACAATTGAACCAATCATCATCCAGAAATCTCGTTGAGCAGGCCGCTCTTCGTGATCCTTAAGAAACGCCCTCTGGTTAAGCCAAAGTAGAATGAGAGGTACAATGAGTATCATTATCATGATTACTACCATATGACCTACCATCGAGTTCCCGGTAAACGCATGAGCAGAGGTCTGTGCCAAGACTCCACTCTTGGTCAAATAGGAGGCGTATTGAACAAAGAAGAGAGCCGCTACGGTCAATAAGTAGGCCCACAACCCGGTGCGTTGTTTTTTAATCACCATGACCTGAAAATGGAGTGCGGCTGCAAGAATAATCCACGGAATTAGCGAAGCATTCTCTACAGGATCCCAAGCCCAAAACCCACCAAATGTTAATGATACATATGCCCATAACCCACCCAATAAGATTCCGGTGCCTAATACTAACATCGAAGCAAGCGTCCATGGTCGTGCCCGATGGGTCCAATCTTCATATCGCTTTTGCCAAACCCCTGCAATAGCAAAGGCAAATGGAACAGCGATAAGCGCATAACCAAGAAAAAGTGTCGGAGGATGAATCGTCATCCAAATGTTCTCAAGAAGAGGATTCAGGCCATTACCATCAGTTATCTGAGATAAATAATCCGACTGCCTGAAAAAATCGGGTTCATTGACCCCCATGACGTGTCGAAGCAACGTAAATGGAGACTTTCCAACCTGAAGCCAACCATAATGAATACCTAAAAGGGTAGAGACCGAGAGAGCCTGTATGGCCGCATATACGGTCATAACACTGTTTTCCCATCGTTTCGCCGTCTTTAAAAGTATCAGTCCAACTAAAGCTTGCCAGAAGGTCCAAATCAAAAAACTACCCTCTTGTCCGGCCCAAAAACATGACCAAATATAAGCAATAGGCATATCTTTCGATGAGTATTGCCAAACATAGCTGTACTCGAAGCGATGATTTAATATGAGATAATACAGAATAACGAGCGCTAAGATGATAGCTCCCGAACAAGTATAGAAGAGCCAGCGGGCTATTTTTCTTCGCCGTAATAGTGCGAGAGGATTCTTCTCTTGGGTAGAAAAGTAATAAAGTAAAGCTGATAGGGTAGAGGTGATAAAGGCTAGCCAGATAAGTCCTTGCCCAATCCATCCCGGCCAAAGTTGTTCTCCTATATAGGTCATTCTTGTTATTTCTTGTTGGTTAAACAAATGTAATGTTTTGAATCCACTTTGTTGGTAGTTCTTTCTATTTGCATCGTGTTTCAAAAACTGATGCTGTCTATTTAACATTTACGGTTGGATGGGTGTTCATTACCTCAAGCCGTCCCCTTAATAAAAATGAGTAACTTTGCCAGTTCTATTTCTGTCAGACCTATTATAAAATGATTAAAACTACCCGTTTATATCAGTTCACAATTCTCTCCTTTCTTGCTGTGATAGTCGTCATCTCTTGCAATAGTTTCCTTTCAAAAGATGAAAAAAACATATCAGATAAGTTTATTTCTGATGCAGGAGCGGTGACCATATCGGTGCCTTTACCCTCAAAGACAGCTTTCGCCGGAGAACCGGTTCCTTTGAATCTCTTTTATGTTCGAGAGAGTCTCGACCGAGAGCTTACTCTGAATACTTATTGGCATTCCAATACGCTTCTGTTGTTCAAGCGGGCTAACCGTTATTTTCCCACCATTGAGAAGATATTAAAGAAGAATCTGGTTCCTGACGATTTTAAATATATTGTGCTCATTGAAAGTGGTCTCCTGAACGTGACCTCTCCTGCCGGAGCCGGTGGTTACTGGCAATTCCTCCCTGAGACGGCTAAGGAGTATGGTTTGGAAGTCTCGTCCACCGTCGATGAACGGTTACATATCGAAAAATCTACTCAGGCTGCTTGCCGATATTTCCTTGATTCGTATAAGAAATATGGAAGTTGGACGGTCGTGGCTGCGGCCTTTAATGGCGGACAAGGCCGGATGAAAAGGATTATTAAGCATCAGGAGACCGGGGATTTTTATGAGATGTATACAAACAGTGAGACCGGACGATATGTCTACCGCATCTTGGCGGTTAAGCTGATCTTTGAGAACCCGGAGTCGTATGGGTTTAGACTTAAGCCGGAGGATCTCTACCCAGCCATCCCTTACAAATCAGTGACGGTAAGTAGTGATATTAAGAGTCTGGTCACTTTTGCCAAAGCAAATGGAACCACCTACCGGTTGCTCCGTGAGATGAATCCTTGGCTTGTCGATACCGTTCTTACGGTTAAGCCATCGAAGAGTTATGAGATAAGGATGGCCATCGGAGCGTATAATGATTATGATCGTTTAATCAGAGAGCAGGTCAATAATGGCAGGAAATAATAGTTTTGAGATGCAGAACCCTGTTCAATTGCCCCCACTTATCTCAAAAGATGACTTCCCGGAGACCGACCAGGTGCTGTCGGTTTACGGTGCAAGGGAGCATAACCTAAAGAATATTGATATTAAGATTCCCAGAAACCAACTCGTGGTTGTAACCGGCCTGAGCGGTAGTGGAAAGTCTTCCTTAGCCTTCGATACTCTCTATGCCGAAGGTCAGAGACGTTACATGGAGACCTTCTCGGCTTATGCCAGACAGTTTCTAGGAAACATGGAGCGCCCTGATGTCGATAAGATCACGGGTCTTAGCCCTGTGATTGCTATCGAACAGAAATCAACTAATAATAACCCTCGCTCAACGGTAGGAACCATTACTGAAGTCTATGACTTCCTCCGACTTCTCTATGCCCGGGTAGCTGATGCCTATTCTCTTAATACCGGAGAGAAAATGGTCAAGTATACCGATGAGCAGATCATCGACCTAATCATTGAGGAGTTTAATGGAAAGAAGGTCATGGTACTGGCCCCTCTTGTAAAGGGTCGTAAAGGACATTACCGAGAGCTGTTTGAACAGTATAGAAAACAGGGGTATCTTAGAATTAGACTCGATGGAGAGATCGTAGAGCTGACCCCGGCAATGCAAACCGATCGTTACAAGGTTCATGACATTGAATTGGTGGTTGATAAACTGAAGGCCCTAGATGATCAAAAGGGGCGTCTGATCCAGTCTATTCAGACTGCCATGCGCCTTGCTAAAGGTGTTGTCATGGTCTATGATGAAGAACAAAAAAGAGTTCGTCATTATAGTCGGCACCTCATGTGTCCTACCACCGGCATCTCGTATGAAGAGCCTGAACCCAATACCTTCTCGTTTAACTCACCCTATGGAGCCTGCTCTAAATGCAACGGACTGGGCCAGATAAGTGAAGTTGATCTTCAGAAGATCTTCCCTGATGGCAAGATGTCGATTAGAAAAGGAGGTATCGCTCCTGTTGGTGAGTATAAAAATACCTGGGTATTCCAACAACTGGAAGGCATCGGTATTCGATATGGATTTACTCTGGATACTCCTGTTGATGAGATCCCGGAAGAGGCCGTCAATGCTATTCTTTATGGCATGACGGATGATTATAAGGTGAAGAAAGAACAACATGGAGTTATTACCACTTTTACCATCCACTTTGAGGGTGTAGTGGCTTTTATTCTCTCGATGAATGACGAGAATACCAATCCCGCAATGAAGAAGTGGAGCAATGCTTTCATGAATAAGGTGGAATGCCCCTCTTGCCATGGAGCTCGTCTTAAACCTGAATCGCTCGCCTTTAAGATAGGCGACTCTAATATTAGCCAATTAGCTCACCTTGACCTCGTGGCATTGAAGGATTGGATCGAAAAGTGTGATCATTTAATGAACGAGAAACAACAGGTGATCGCTTATGAAATTTTACGGGAAATCAAGACTCGTATTGGATTCCTCCTCAATGTGGGTTTAGATTATCTAGCTCTCGACAGACCTGCCAAATCGCTCTCCGGCGGTGAAAGCCAACGTATACGTTTAGCTACTCAGATCGGGTCACAACTGACCGGCGTGCTTTATATCCTCGATGAACCAAGCATCGGCCTGCACCAACGTGATAACCACCGTCTGATCGAAGCTTTAAAGGAACTTCGGGATATTGGCAATTCGGTCATTGTCGTAGAGCATGATAAGGATATGATCTTAGCTGCCGATCATGTGATCGATATTGGCCCCGGTGCTGGTGTCCATGGTGGCAGAATCATGGCTCAAGGAACTCCTGATGATATTCGAAAGAGTAAGTCGCTTACCTGCGATTACCTCAGTGGAGTAAGAAAAATTGTGACTCCTGCCATAAGACGGCCAGGCAATGGAAAAACTTTGCGTATTGAAGGATGCACCGGTAATAATCTTAAGAACATTTCGGTTGACTTCCCTCTGGGTAAGTTTATCTGTGTGACGGGTGTCTCCGGAAGCGGTAAATCAACCCTGATTAATGAAACCCTTTATCCAATTTTGAATAACCATTTCTATGGTTCAGAACGGATCCCATTACCTTATAAAAAGATCATTGGAGTTGAACATCTCGATAAGATAGTAGAGATCGATCAATCTCCTATTGGCAGAACCCCTCGAAGCAACCCTGCTACCTATACCAAACTCTTTGATGAGATCAGAGCGCTATTTGTTCAACTGCCCGAAGCTAAGATCAGAGGCTATAAGCCCGGTCGTTTCTCGTTTAATGTAAAAGGGGGACGATGTGAGAGCTGCAACGGTGCCGGAGTACGTGTCATCGAGATGAATTTCCTCCCCGATGTTATGGTCCCTTGCGAGACCTGTCAAGGTAAACGTTATAATAGGGAGACACTTGAAGTGAGATACAAGGGGCACTCCATCAGCGATGTGTTGGATATGACCATTGACTCCGCTGTTGAGTTCTTTGAACATATCCCGTCTGTGGTTCATAAGCTTAAGACCATTCAGGATGTCGGATTGGGCTATATCACCCTCGGGCAACAATCTACTACCCTCTCTGGAGGCGAGGCCCAACGGGTCAAACTGGCCACCGAACTCTCGAAAAGAGACACAGGGAAAACCCTCTATATTCTTGATGAACCTACCACCGGTCTCCATTTTGAAGATGTCAGAGTGCTTCTGGATGTCTTGAATAGGCTCGCCGACCGAGGGAATACCGTCTTGGTAATTGAACACAACATGGAGGTTATTAAGGTGGCTGATCATATTATCGACATCGGTCCCGAAGGTGGATTGCGTGGAGGTAGAGTTATCGCCACCGGAACGCCTGATGAGATCATTAAATCAAAAGAAAGCATCACCGGTGAATATCTGAAGATCGAACTGGTATAAAATAGAGTAGACATGACAGAAGTTAGTAAAACCATTGAGGTCATTATCGAAAATAATAATAGCAGAAAAAGCTATCCGAAAAGTATTACTCTTGGCGAGATTGCCGAAGATCAGGCAATAAAACTGAACTATCCGGTGATTGGAGCTCTGGTTAACAACAAACTTCGCGAGCTGTCTTACGATCTCTACAAGCCTAAAAGCATAAAGTTCGTCGATATGTCGCATCCCATAGGATATAGAATGTATGCCAGATCGGTCGCTTTTATGATGTATAAAGCTGTTAAAGATATTTGGCCTGACGCAATTCTTCGAATCGAACATTCAGTGGCTAATGGATGGTTTTGTGGCTTGGAAATTAAAGGGGTCAACCTTACTCATGAAGTAGCCGAGAAAATTGAGGCTAGAATGAGGGAGATTGTCGCCGAAGACATCCCCTTTAGACGTTCAGAGATTCCAACCTCCGAGGCAGTGGCTCTCTTTAGAAATCTCGGTCTGGAGGAGAAGGCTAGCCTCTTTGAATACCGTACCGATCACTATAGCTCGGTTTACCATCTGAATGGATTGAATAATTACTTCTATGGTTATCTTGTTCAATCTACCGGATTGCTTAGCACCTTTGCTATCGAACCCTATAATCATGGCCTGCTGCTTCGCCTTCCGGTTCTCGGCAAACCAGAGATGATTAACCAACCGCTAAAACAGGAGAAACTCTTTAGAATATTCAGAGAGCATAAGAAATGGGTCAATATACTGGGTGTTCCTTACGTAGGTAATCTCAATCAAGCCATTGCTACTGGGAATGACTCCGACTTGATAAAGGTGGCAGAAGCCCTCCATGAGAAGAAGATTGCTCGTATTGCCGATAAGATTGACAAGCGAGGAGGGGTGAAACTTGTTCTGATAAGTGGCCCTAGCTCTTCCGGAAAGACTACTTTTAGTAAACGATTGGGAGTTCAGTTGACTGTTCTTGGCTATAGGGTTAGTACCATATCCCTCGATGACTATTTTGTGAATAGGGAACTCACCCCTCGTGATGAGAATGGCGAATACGACTTCGAAACCATTAGGGCCATCGATGTTAAACTCTTTAATGATCATCTCAGCCAGCTAATAGATGGTAAAGAGGTCACCATTCCAAAGTTTGACTTTACTACGGGACAACGAACCCTTAATGGTCATAAGCTTCAACTAAAGAAGAATGGAATATTGGTGGTAGAGGGTATTCATGGGCTCAACCCCGAGTTGACTTCAAGTATCGATGCTTCTCAGAAGTTCGGAATCTTTGTGTCGGCCTTAACTCAGATCGCAATCGATTCGCAGAATCCTATCCCTACAACCGACAATAGACTCATCAGAAGAATCGTGCGCGACTTTAGACACCGTAACTACTCTGCCTTGGAAACCATTAAACGTTGGCCTAGCGTCAGAAAAGGGGAGGAGCTCTATATTTTCCCTTATCAAGAAAATGCCGATGTGATGTTTAACTCGGCTCTTTTCTACGAACTGGCTGTTCTAAAAAGTTATGCTGAACCCGTCTTACGGGAGGTTCAACAGAATGCGCCTGAATATGCTGAGGCCTACAGATTACTTAAATTTATCTCCTATTTCAAGAATATGTCTTTAAAGGAGGTTCCTCCGACAAGCATCTTACGGGAGTTTCTTGAGGGCAGTAGTTTTATATATTGATATCTCATGATGAACCTTGCTAAATTGAGGTTGTTGTGAACTGATATCAAATAGAACACGATGATTAGATTGACTAATAAAAGACTATAGATAGACTTGAAAAGCTACGTACCCATAAACTTTGTACCTGTTGAAGATGAAGGATTACATCTTCAGGTTGTTGGCATGATAGGTGAGCAGATGGTTCGCTTTGTGGTTGATACCGGAGCTTCCCACTCTATCTTGGCCTCTGAACGGGTAGATCGTCTGTTTGCTGATTCAATTGGCCGGAGTAAAGTTGACTTAGATGGGAAAGGTTTAGGGCAAGAGGTTGAGAGTTTTCTGATTGAAGTGGATGAGCTTCGTATTGGGAAAAAGTTTATCCAGAGTTATACCGCAGCTCTTTTAGACCTCTCTCCAATCAACGAGCTAATGTCTACCTATAAATCAACCCTGATAGATGGCATTCTTGGTGGCGATCTGCTTAGTCATATGCGATCATCCATCCACTACAAGAAGGAGTATATTACCATTTATAATAAAAAGAGGGATCTTCGTAGAGTCTATTATCCAGATCGTAGCTTCCATTTCGTAGTCGATCTGGATATCAATGACCACGGAGCTACTTTGTTATTAGATACCGGAGCATCGAAGAGTGTCTTTGACAAAGAGAGGTTTAGTCGGTTTGTCTCTTACGAGTCAAGCGATTTACGTTATAATGATAAGCCCGGGACAGGAATTCATTTTGAACAGACCGAACACCAGACGATATGGGTAGACAGTCTGGCTTTTGGATATTTAACGGTTCCACCTTTCGAGATATTGATTATGAATCTCGAGAATGTAAATAGCACCTATGCCCGATTGGGATTGCCTCCAGTAGATGGGATTATTGGTAATGATCTATTGGATAAGCTACGTGCTATTATTGATTATGAAAGTAAAATACTCAGATTAAAAGACTGATCGGTACATGAAGAATCTTACAGAGGGCAAGGAGATGGGGTTGATTATTCGCTTTGCCTTGCCTATGATATTGGGAAATGTCTTTATGCAAGCCTATAGTGTGGTTGATAGTATCATCTTGGGTAATTATGTTGGCAATACTGCGCTGGCTGCGGTTGGAGCCTCCTTCCCCTTTATTTTTGCTTTAGTTTCTTTTGTGATTGGTTTGGGGATGGGCTTCTCTATCAGTATCTCCCAGTATTTTGGGGCTCGTGACTTAGACAAGGTAAAGCGAGCTATTGATACCCTGTGGATCTTTCTTTCTGTTTCAACCGTTATAACGACGGCTGTTGGACTTTTGATCTCTGAATGGGCAATGAAGATGGTAGGAGTCCCCGAAGAGGTTCTTCCAGAAGCGGTCATCTATCTTAATATTAGTATCATTGGTTTTGTAGCCATGTTTGGCTTTAACGGTCTAACTTCAGTTTTAAGGGGCCTGGGAGATTCAAAGACCCCATTGTATTTTTTAATTTTTAGTACGGTAATTAATGCCGGGTTAAATCTTCTTTTTGTTATTGTTTTCAAATGGGGTGTAGCCGGGTCAGCATGGGCAACCGCAATTAGTCAAGCCATAGGTTTTATAGGGATGGTCATTTATTTGAATCCAAGAAACGAGTTAGTGAGACTTACCTGGCGCAAGTATGTGTTCGATAAAGAGATTTTTAGGTCAAGTGTCAAGATTGGGGTACCGACGGCCTTACAACAGACCTTTGTATCCTTGGGCATGATGGCATTAATGAGCATTGTAAGTCGCTTTGGAACCCAAGTGGTAGCAGCCTATACTGTTGCAACACGTATCGATTCATTTGCCTCTATGCCTGCGATGAACTTTGCTGCAGCGCTATCGACTTTTACCGGCCAGAACCTTGGCGCAGGAAAGCCCGAACGGGTGAGGAAAGGACTAACTGTAACCTTGGGTGTGACCTCCTTAATCTCCATTTTTGTGACCTTGATAGCCCATTTCTACTCCACCGAGTTGATGTCGCTCTTTACAAGCGATCCAGAAGTGATACGATACGGCAGCGACTATTTAATCATTGTATGTTCTTTCTATATTTTGTTTTCAGGGATGTTTAGTATCAGTGGGGTGATGCGCGGTGCAGGAGATACCCTTGTTCCAATGTTAGTCACACTTTTCTCGCTTTGGTTGATCCGTATCCCGTTGGCACATATATTAAGTGGGCGGTTCGGGGTTCACGGAATCTGGTGGGCTATCCCGTTTGCCTGGGCCATAGGGTTGGTAGGTGCATGGGTTTATTATAAGACGGGTAGATGGAAGACGAAGGTTCTGGTTAAAAGGTAATCTGTTAATTAGTTGCTTGTAGTAAGATATTAGTCTGTTGTGTTCTAACTCAATAAGCCTAGTTCAATTAGATTGTTATTGCAATTTTTTATGATATTGATTGGCTACTTTTTTGTTACCTCTCCCTTACCTCTCCGTTACCTCTCCCTTTGTTCTGCATTGTTTGAGCGAAAAATGATGGTGAAAAACTGTTTTTAAACCGGATTGGTATTGGTTGATGAAGAGAGAAGTTTTGTTGAAGGGATGAGTAAATAGGGTTCTATAGATGGATAGAGATAGATTATTAAGTTTTTCAATTACAAATAAACGGTAAAGAACATTTTCATTTTATATGGAGCAAGAGCGAAGGGGAAGCGAAGAAGAAGCGAAGAACTCAAGATTTTTATTAGAAAAAAGGGTAAGCGATTAACCTAACGAAACAAAGTAAATAGATCTTATATATACTTATCATATAGTTCAAGGAGCCTAATCCTGATGGCCTCCTCAGCGAAATTAGCTATGGCAAACTTGCGCATCTTCTCTCTGTTGAACAATTCAGGTTGAGTCAATACCTTATATATAGCCTCACAGAGTTGAGTCTCATTTTCATTGTCTACCAAGATACCAAATTCGGGAAGAACAATCTCGGGTAAAGCTCCCATTTTAGTGGCAACCACCGGAACACCGCAAGCAAGAGCTTCCGCAGCAACGACAGACATCGTTTCGTAGCGACTGAATAGAAGGAGTAGATCGGATTGAGATAATAGATTAGCCACATGATGCTTGTCTTCGATCATACCCGTAAAGTTAACCACATCGGTTAGTCCAAGTTCAGAAACATAATCTTTTATCATTCCAAGATCCTCACCATCACCAACCATTAAGAGTTCGAACGGGGTAAATCTATGGTTAAGGAGCTGAATGGCTCTGATCATTCCTTTGAGGTTTTTCGAGCGATCCTCGAAGGTGCTGATATGGATAATTCTTTTTTTGGAGGAGAATTTAGGCTGTATAGTGAAAGTAGAAGTGTCAACTACATTGTAGAGGATGGAGCTGTTCTTACAGGTAAATCCTTTGTTGAGTATAGTTTGAAGCAAGAATTGGGAGACGGCGGTAAGGTGTTTAGCTCGGTTAAGTGTGAATTGAATGAAGCGTTTATGTAGGGGGTTGTTAAGTTGGCCTGAGCCTTTCATATAGCGCGACCAGTGCTCTGTTATGATGAAGGGGGTTTTATATCTGAAGTAGAGATAGAGAGCGGGGATAGCTGTGCGGGAGAGGACGTGGATATGAGAGATGTTGGGGGAGATCTTGAGTTTTTTAAGGGTTATTATACCTATATAATAGGCTTTGCAGATGTTAAGAAGTTTTATGAGGCGTGCTGGAATAGAGGAGGAGGCAGGGTTGGGAAACAAGATTCGGATAACCGTGATGTTGTTTTCATAGGAGATAAGGGGTTTAAACGAGTTATCTGCATTTTGGAAAGGGTGGATAAAGAGTACGGTTACGGAAGCGAGAGAGGCAATTGATTCGGCATGGCGTTGGGTGAAGAGACCGAGCATAGGATCGAGTCGGGAGGGGTACCAACGGGGAATAAAAAGCACAGAAGGGGTAAGTTTATCAGACATGAGGCAAAAGTAGTAAAAAGGTAAAATGGATAGGATAAGGGAAGGGGGAAAGCGATAAGTAAAAAAAAATTCATTCACAGAGAGTTAGGAAAGGAAAAAATATTATCTTTGCAGCCGCTTTAGGATAGAACCTAACTTGCAAGAAATCACTGTGGATAAGAAAGCAGTGGTATCGGAAACCTGATGAAGTGGACAACTATAGGTTCCGGCATTTTTCTCAACGTAATCCAAGAGCATCGTAGGTTGAGAAGAGTGCATGTCTGCCGGTTGATAGACAGGCCGTCTGCCACTATTATCACTTCATATCTGGTTTCCCGGATCAGGCAGCAAGCCGGCAAGAGCAGTAACATTCTGAGCCTGTAATAATCAAGTATCTAATTAACTGATTGATAATTAAAAAATATTTTATACCTTTGCAGTCCCTTTTCGGAGGGGGGTATAAATAAGTGAAACTTTTTATAAACAAGTTGATATGCCTACAATTCAGCAGTTAGTAAGCAAAGGACGACAGAACCTGACCGATAAGAGCAAGGCTCCTGCACTTGACTCTTGTCCACAGCGTCGCGGGGTCTGCGTCAGGGTTTACACGACTACGCCCAAAAAGCCCAATTCGGCCATGAGAAAAGTGGCCAGGGTTCGCCTCACCAATGGTAAGGAGGTGAATGCCTATATTCCGGGAGAAGGCCACAACCTACAGGAGCACAGCATCGTGCTGATTCGCGGTGGTAGGGTAAAGGATCTTCCTGGAGTACGTTATCACATTGTACGTGGAGCGCTCGATACGTCAGGAGTTGATGGTCGTAACCAGCGTCGTTCCAAGTATGGAACCAAGCGTCCAAAAGGTGGTAAAGCTGCACCTGCACCTGCCGGAAAAGGTGGTGCAAAGAAAAAATAATTAACGCACTAATCGCAAGTTAGTAAACAATGAGGAAAGCTAAACCAAAAAAGAGGATCATTCTTCCCGATCCAAAGTTTAATGACACGTTGGTTACAAAGTTTGTAAACAACCTCATGTTTGATGGGAAAAAGAACACCGCTTTTACTATCTTCTACGAGTGCATCGAAATCGTGACTGAAAAGTCTGGTGAAGATGGTCTCGAAGTCTGGAAGAAAGCATTAGCCAATGTTACCCCTTCAGTTGAAGTAAGGAGCCGTCGTGTTGGTGGCGCAACTTTTCAGATCCCTTCTGAAATCCGCCCCGCTCGTAAAATGTCGATCGGTATGAAAGCACTGATCAACTTCTCACGCAAACGTCATGAGAAGAGCATGGCTCAGAAACTTGCCGGTGAAATTCTCGCCGCATTCAAAGAAGAAGGAGCCGCATTCAAGCGGAAAGAAGATACCCACAGAATGGCTGAAGCCAACAAGGCTTTTGCCCATTTCCGTTTCTAATCTAGTTAGAAGTAAAAATCGTAAACGAATAATCCCCGGAAGAGTACAGATCTTATGTCAGAAAAGCTTAGAAATACGCGAAACATTGGCATTATGGCGCACATCGATGCAGGTAAAACTACAACGACTGAGCGCATCTTGTATTATACCGGTATCAATTACAAGATTGGGGAGGTTCATGAAGGTACTGCAACCATGGACTGGATGCCTCAGGAGCAGGAGAGGGGTATTACAATCACCTCAGCTGCTACAACCGTCTTCTGGGATTATAACTCGCAACGATACAAGATCAACATCATTGATACCCCAGGTCATGTCGACTTTACCGTTGAGGTAGAGCGCTCTCTTAGGGTGTTAGATGGTGCTATTGCCATTTTCTGCGCTGTAGGTGGCGTACAACCTCAATCTGAAACAGTCTGGAGACAGGCTAACAAGTATAAGGTACCTCGTATTAGCTTCATCAATAAGATGGATCGTACCGGTGCCGACTTTTTCTCTGTCATCCAACAGATGCGCGACAAACTGGAGGCTAATCCTGTCTTAATGCAATTGCCTATTGGCCAGGAGGAGTTCTTTACCGGTATTGTCGACTTGATCGAGAATAAAGCATACCAATGGGATGATTCATCACTAGGTATGGAGTATTCAGAAA
Organism: uncultured Bacteroidales bacterium; assembly: GCA_964444785.1. Taxonomy (GTDB): domain Bacteria; phylum Bacteroidota; class Bacteroidia; order Bacteroidales; family TTA-H9; genus JAJTBW01. The sequence goes on from CAYUII010000017.1 coordinate 26,077, forward strand.
TCGAGATTCCTGAGGAGATGAGACAGCAGGTTGATGAGTACCGAACTCTTTTAATAGAGGGTGCAGCAGAAGAGAGTGAAGAGATGTTGGAGCGTTACCTCATGGATCCAGAGTCTATTACGGCCGAAGAGATTAGGCAAGCTGTTCGCAAGGCTACTCTCGAAATGCGTATAACTCCGGTGTTCTGTGGTACCTCGCTTCGTAACAAAGGGGTTCAGCCACTTTTAAATGGTGTAACCGCTTACCTTCCTTCACCTCTCGACCTGCCTCCTGTTATAGGAATCAACCCACAGAATGACGCAGAAGAGGTAAGACCTTCAGATGTTGAAGCCCCGTTTTCGGCCCTGGCATTTAAAATTGCGACCGACCCGTTTGTCGGCCGAATTGCCTTCTTCCGTGTCTACAGTGGTAGTCTTACTTCCGGTAGCGTTGTTTTCAATGCCTCAACTGGAAAACGTGAGCGTATCAGCAGAATCATGCAAATGCATGCCAACAAGCAGAACCCTCTCGATAAGATAGAAGCTGGAGATATAGCTGCCGCCGCCGGTTTTAAGGTTATCCGTACCGGAGATACCTTATGTGAGGAGAAATCACCGATTCTTTTAGAATCAATGGCTTTCCCCGAACCCGTAATCAGCGTGGCAGTGGAACCCAAAACACAAGATGATGTTGATAAACTGGCACTAGCTTTGGCTAAACTGGCTGAAGAGGATCCCACATTTACTGTGAGAACCGATAGTGAGACGGGTCAAACCATCATCAGTGGAATGGGAGAGTTGCACTTAGAGATTATTATTGATCGTTTGAGACGCGAATTTAATATCGAGTGCAACGTAGGTAATCAGCAGGTAGCTTATAAGGAGACCCTCACTGTTGTAGTAAAACACCGCGAGGTATACAAGAGACAGAGTGGTGGCAAAGGAAAGTTTGCCGATATCGAATTTGAGCTTGGCCCGGCAGATGCAGGTGTTACGGGACTGCAATTTGTGAATGATATTAAAGGAGCCGGAGTACCTAAAGAGTTTATCCCGGCCGTAGAAAAAGGATTCCGTGCAGCAATGTCAAACGGAGTGTTGGCCGGCTTCCAGGTCAGCAGCATGAAGGTTCGATTAATAGATGGGAGTACCCATCCAGTCGATTCAGATGCCTTGTCCTTCGAGATTGCCGCTACGATTGGTTTTCGTGAAGCTGCCCGTCAGGCACGTTGTGTTTTGATGGAGCCCATCATGAAGCTAGAGGTAGTCACCCCATCAGAGAGCTTAGGAGAAGTTACTGGCGATCTAAACCGTCGCAGAGGACAACTCCTAAATGTTTCTTCACAGGGTAATTTCTACCAGGTAGTAGACGCATTGGTGCCTTTAAGCGAGATGTTCGGATATGTAACGACACTACGATCACTGACCTCAGGCAGGGCAACCAGCTCGATGGAGGTATCGCATTATGCCGAGCTACCCGAAGAACTGTCGAAACAGGTACTCTATAAAATTAAGGGTTACGTAATTTAATCAGCTAAGTTTTAGTTTAAAATCCATACGAACGTGAGTCAGAGGATCAGAATCAAGTTGAAGTCTTACGATTATAATCTGGTTGATAAATCAGCCGAGAAGATTGTAAAGACCGTTAAAGCAACGGGCGCAGTAGTCAGTGGTCCCATTCCCCTGCCTACCAATAAGAAGATTTTCACAGTGAATCGTAGTACTTTCGTCAATAAAAAGTCGAGAGAACAGTTCCAACTGTGTACCTACAAGCGCCTGCTTGATATCTACAGCACCACCTCAAAAACCATCGATGCACTGATGAAGCTCGAACTTCCCAGTGGCGTAGAGGTTGAGATCAAGGTGTGATTACTGTAATAGATAGTCAAGCCAAATATTAATGACAAAACAAATCGAAAGATGTCAGGTTTATTAGGTAAAAAAATTGGAATGACCAGCATTTATGATGCCTCTGGCAAAATGGTGCCATGCACGGTTATTGAGGCTGGTCCCTGTGTGGTAACACAGATCCGTACAAAAGACAATGACGGATATGAAGCCATACAGCTCGCATTTGGCGAGGTAAAGGAAAAGAAAGTAACAAAGGCTTTAAAGGGTCACTTTGCGAAAGCAAACACAGAACCTAAAGCTCATCTTGCTGAGTTCACCCGTTTTGAGGCTGGACATCAGAAGAACTTTGGAGACATTCTAACCGTTGAGGTATTTGAGGAAGGCGAATTTATCGACGTCTCAGGTGTATCAAAGGGTAAGGGTTTCCAAGGTGTTATTAAACGTCACAATTTTGCAGGAGTAGGTGGTGCAACCCACGGTCAGCACAACCGTCTCAGAGCACCTGGATCATTGGGAGCATCTTCATGGCCTTCAAGAGTATTCCCCGGAATGCGCATGGCAGGTCGTTTAGGTGGTGCCAAAGTAAAGGTTATCAACCTTCAAATTGTAAAGATTCTTCCTGAGAAGAATTTATTAGTTGTTAAGGGATCCGTTCCCGGTGGTGTTGGTTCACTTTTAAAAATTGAGAGATGGAGCTAATAGTATATAAAATTAACGGCGAAAAGACAGACCGCAAGGTAGTTCTTGACGAAACCATCTTTGGTATCGAACCCAACGATCACGCTATCTACCTTGATACCAAATTGTATTTGGCAAATCAACGCCAAGGTACTCACTCTTCACGTGAGAGAAGTGAAGTATCTGGTAGTACCCGTAAGCTCAAAAGGCAAAAGGGAACCGGCGGCGCAAGAGCTGGTGATATCAACTCACCCGTATTCGTCGGCGGAGGTCGTGTATTTGGTCCTAAACCTCGCGACTATGGTTTCAAACTGAACAAGAAAGTTAAAAGACTTGCTCGCAGATCAGCTCTGAGCTATAAGGCACAAGAGGGTCAGATCATTGTTATCGAAGATTTTAACTTTGAGAAGCCGCAAACTAAGAAGTTTGTTGAGATGCTGAAAAAACTTGCAATAAACGATAAAAAGTCAATGCTAGTGCTTTCAGAATCAAATAATAATGTATATTTGTCGTCCCGTAATCTGAAGCAGACGAATGTTGTAATGGCTTCGAATGTAAGCACTTATGATATTTTGAATGCAAAGAGTCTGATTTTGCTTGAGAGCACCTTACCCGTGCTTTCTGAGCTTTTGTCAGTTAATAGGGATTAATAATCAGTAAATTACGACGGAAAAATGAATATTATCATACGACCGGTAATCACCGAGAAGATGAACGCGGCAGGTGAGAAAATGAACCGGTATGGATTTATCGTCGAGCGCACGGCAAATAAGATTGAGATTAAAGCAGCAATCAAGGCTGTCTATGGTGTAGAAGCCATAGCCGTGAATACCGTGAATTACCTCGGAAAGAGCAAATCGCGCTACACGAAAGCCGGCTATATTAATGGCCGGATGCAGTCGTACAAAAAAGCTATCGTAACGTTAGCCGAAGGTGAAACAATTGATTTTTATAGCAATATCTAAGGTAAATGGCTTTAAAGAAATTTAAACCTACGACATCGAGTCAGCGCTTTAAAGTTATAAGCGCATTCGAGGAAATAACCACCAATGTACCCGAGAAGAGTCTGCTGCTTCCGAAGAGGAAATCTGGCGGACGTGACAATATGGGTAAGATGACCATGCGTTATATCGGTGGTGGCCACAAGCAGATGTACCGTATTATCGACTTCAAACGCGATAAAGAGGGCATCCCAGCTGTGGTTAAGAGTATAGAGTATGATCCCAACCGTACAGGTAGAATTGCCTTATTGGTTTATCGTGATGGGGAGAAGAGATACATAGTAGCTCCTCATGGATTGAAAGTTGGTCAAGAGGTCAACAGTGGAAAAGGAGTTACACCCGATATCGGAAATACTCTTTATCTATCTGAAATTCCTTTTGGAACAGTCATCCACAACATTGAACTGCGTCCGGGTCAAGGAGCCAAAATGGCTCGTAGCGCCGGCTCATATGCTCAGTTGCTGTCAAGGGATGGAAAGTTTGCTATCATTAAACTTCCTTCAGGAGAAACACGCATGATCTTACAAGCATGCAAAGCTACTGTAGGAATGGTATCAAATACCGAGCACAACCTCGAAGTTAGCGGAAAAGCAGGTCGTAGCCGCTGGTTAGGCCGCCGTCCCAGAACTCGTGGTGTAGCTATGAACCCCGTGGATCACCCCATGGGTGGAGGTGAAGGCCGTAGCTCAGGAGGACATCCACGCTCACGCACAGGTCGTCCTGCTAAGGGTCAAAAGACTCGCTACCCCAAAAAGGCCAGCAACAATTATATCATTGAAAGAAGGAAAAAGTAACAGATAAAAGTTATCAGCTATGAGTCGTTCGCTCAAGAAAGGCCCTTATATCCATTACAAGCTCGAAAAGAAAGTGCTTGATTTGGTTGAGAATAATAAGAAAACCGTCGTTAAGACCTGGTCAAGGGCTTCGATGATTTCTCCTGATTTTGTTGGACAAACCATTGCGGTGCATAATGGGAATAAATTCATTCCTGTTTATGTTACCGAAAATATGGTAGGCCACAAGTTAGGTGAGTTTGCTCCAACGCGTACTTTCCGTGGACATGCTGGTAATAAGGACAAAGGAAAAAAATAATACGCAGAAATGGGAATCAGGAAACATAATAAAGCAGAAGCCGAAAAACAGGCCCGTAAAAGCCAGTACGTGGCCCGGCTGAATGATTGCCCTACCTCACCGCGCAAAATGCGCCTTATTGCTGACCTGATCAGAGGTGAGCGCGTTGAGAAGGCACTCGGAGTTCTGAAGTACAGCCCCAAGGCAGCAAGTGCTACTATGTACAAGCTGCTGCTCTCAGCCATGTCGAACTGGCAGGTGAAGAATGAAGGGAGCCGCATAGAAGATGCACAACTCTTTGTTAAAGAGGTTAGTGTTGACGGTGGCCGTATGCTAAAACGTTTACAAACAGCTCCTCAAGGCCGTGCATATCGTTTACGCAAACGCTCCAACCACATTACTCTCGTGCTTGGTGACAATATGGAAAATAATGAAGAGAAATAATAACAATATAACTGTACTTTAATGGGACAAAAGACTAATCCGATAAGCCTCAGACTAGGTATCATCAGGGGTTGGGATTCCAACTGGTTCGGAGGAGACACCTTCGATACAAAGCTGGCTGAGGACCATCAGATCCGCAAGTATCTCAACGCCCGTTTGTCCAAGGCTGGTATTTCTAAGATCGTTATTGAACGTACCCTAAAGCTCGTTACAGTAACTATTCATACTGCCCGTCCGGGAATCATCATCGGTAAAGGAGGTCAGGAAGTGGATAAGTTAAAAGAGGAGCTTCACAAGCTGACCGGTAAGGATGTACAGATTAACATCTCCGAAATTAAACGTCCTGAAGTTGACGCCGTTCTCGTCGCCTCTTCAGTAGCACGCCAAATCGAAGGTCGTGTATCTTATCGTAAAGCTATTAAAACTGCTATCGCATCTGCCATGCGTATGGGTGCAGAGGGAATTAAGATCTTCATTTCAGGACGTATCGGCGGCGCCGAAATAGCACGTCGTGAGCAATTTAAAGAAGGTCGTACCCCATTGCATACCCTTCGCGCAGATATCGACTATGCACGCGACGAAGCCCATACTACCTACGGTCGTATTGGCGTGAAAGTGTGGATTTGTAAAGGTGAAATTTATGGTCGCCCCGAGCTGGTCCCAACCAGCCAGTCCTCAACTAAGGTTCGCCCCTCTACCGGTGGCGGTAACCCTAATTCAGGCAGACCTCGTGGACGTGGCGGACGTAACAGAAAGTAACCGCAGTTTATTACAGAATAATAATACCTGGAAATAATGTTACAGCCGAAGAAGACTAAATACAGGAAGATGCAAAAGGGCCGCATGAAAGGCAACGCCCAGCGTGGTCACGAGATCGCTTTTGGCAGCTTCGCCCTAAAAACAGTTGAGACAACTTTTCTCACCGGCCGTCAGATCGAAGCAGCCCGTCAGGCCCTTACCCGTTTCATGAAACGTGAAGGTCAGATCTGGATCCGTATCTTCCCCGATAAGCCCATTACCAAAAAACCCGCTGAAGTACGTATGGGTAAAGGTAAAGGTGCCCCCGAATATTTCGTTGCACCCGTGACCCCCGGTCGTATCCTGTTCGAAGCAGATGGCGTTCCATTGGAAGTTGCTAAAGAAGGTATGCGCCTAGCTGCCCAAAAACTTCCGGTCACCACTAAGTTTGTTGTTAGAAGAGACTATAGCGAAGAATAATATCTGGAATAATGAAACAGGAAGTAATAACCGAACTGTCGACCAACGATCTTCTCGAAAAACTCGAGGAGCAGACCCTGCAGTTGAACCGCATGAAACTCAATCATGCAGTTTCTCCTCTCGAAAATCCTCAGATGATTAAGACCAATCGTAAAGTGATTGCTCGTATCAACACTGAGCTAAGAAGACGTGAACTGGAAAATAAATAAGTCGATAAACATGGAAACGAGGAACTTACGCAAAGAAAAGATCGGCATCGTAATTAGCGATAAGATGAATAAATCTATCGTTGTAACGGTGGAGCGTAGGGTTAAACACCCAAAATATGGGAAGTTTGTAAAAAAGACTTCCACCTTCATGGCTCATGACGAAGCAAATGATTCTCACATTGGTGACAAAGTTAGAATCGCCGAAACTCGTCCGCTGAGCAAAAATAAATGCTGGAGATTAGTTGAAATCATTGAAAGAGCTAAGTAATTATGATACAACAGGAAACTAGACTTGCTGTTGCCGATAACAGTGGAGCCAAACAGGTACTCTGCATCAGAGTACTCGGTGGTACCAAAAAGCGTTATGCTTCGGTAGGCGACAAGATCGTTGTTGCGGTCAAGAATGCCATTCCTTCAGGTAACGTGAAAAAGGGATCTGTGGCTAAAGCAGTTGTGGTGCGCACTAAAAAAGAGATTCGTCGTGCTGATGGTTCATACATCCGCTTCGAAGACAATGCATGCGTACTGCTTAACAATGCCGGCGAAATGTCGGGTACTCGTATCTTTGGTCCTGTTGCCAGGGAACTACGTGAAAAACAGTTCATGAAGATTGTTTCACTTGCACCTGAAGTGCTCTAATAAATTAAACATTTATGCGCGTTAAACTTCACATCAAGAAAGGCGATAACGTAATGGTTATCGCAGGCGACCATAAAGGTAAGCAGGGCAAGGTGCTGGAAGTCGATCCTGAAAAGAACAGGGCCATCGTAGAAGGTGTAAACCTGGTTTCTAAGCACGCTAAACCTAGCGCTAAGAACCCCCAAGGTGGCATTATTAAACAGGAAGCTTCTATCCATCTGTCTAACCTTAAGCTTATCGATAATTCTGGTAAGCCTACCCGTATCGGCAGAAAAGAAGATCCTAAAACAGGAAAATCGATTCGTTATTCTAAAAAATCAGGGGAGGTGATTAAGTAATGAACTACGTACCCAGGTTAAGAGAAAAATACAGTCAGGAGATCATCGCTGCCCTCATGGAGCAGTTCGGTTACAAAACCGTTATGCAAGTTCCTAAACTGCAAAAGATCGTCCTAAATCAAGGGTTAGGCGATGCTATCGCCGATAAAAAACTGATCGATGCTGGTATCGATGAAATGACCCAAATCAGTGGACAAAAAGCTGTTGCCACTAAGTCTAAAAAGGATATCTCTAACTTTAAACTACGTAAACAAATGCCTATCGGCGTTCGTGTTACCCTACGTGGCGATAAAATGTATGAATTCCTCGATCGACTTATTTCAGTAGCTCTTCCCCGTGTACGCGATTTTCGCGGTATTAACGATAAGGGATTCGATGGCCGCGGTAACTACTCTTTCGGTATTACTGAACAAATCATCTTCCCGGAAATCAACATCGATAAAATCAGCAAAATCCAGGGTATGGACATCACTTTCGTGACCAGTGCCCCGACAGACGCTGAAGCCTTCGCTTTGCTGAAAAACTTCGGTCTACCTTTTAAGAATCAGAAATAATTAAATAGCGTATGGCAAAAGAATCAATGAAAGCCCGCGAAGTAAAACGCAAAAGGCTTGTCGAAAAATACGCAGCAAAACGTGCCGAGCTGAAAGAAGCCGGCGATTATATCGCATTGCAGAAACTTCCGCGCAACGCATCGCCGGTTCGTCTGCATAATCGCTGTCAGATTACTGGTCGTCCGAAGGGATATATCCGTTTGTTCGGTATCTCGCGTATCAATTTCAGGGAGATGGCATCCAACGGCCTGATTCCTGGTGTAAGAAAAGCAAGTTGGTAACCCTGTAAACAATATCAGAACATATGGTAACTGATCCTATTGCAGATTATCTGACAAGAATTAGGAATGCCGTGATGGCCAACCACCGAGTTGTAGAAATTCCTAGCTCGAAAATGAAGAAGGAAATGACTAAAATCCTCTTCGAGAAAGGCTACATCCTGAACTTTAAGTTCGATGATGAAGCCAAACCCGCAACGATTAAGGTTGCTCTTAAGTACCACCCGGTAACTAAGATGAGCGCTATCAAATCTTTGGTTAGGGTAAGTAAACCCGGCCTCCGTAAATACGCAAAAGCCGACAATCTCCCACGTGTAATGAATGGATTAGGTATCGCCCTGATCTCTACATCACAGGGTTTGATGACCGATAAAGAGGCTCGTAAGCTCAACATCGGCGGTGAAGTAATTTGTTATGTCAGCTAATTGAGATAAAGCTTTTAAAACATGTCAAGAATAGGTAAAAGCCCCATCGTGATCCCCGCCGGAACCCAGATCACCGTGTCAGATGAAAATCTGGTCACCGTTAAGGGTAAGCTGGGTCAACTCCAGCAACAGGTGGATGCCAGCCTGGTGATTAAAATCGAAGGTACTCAATTGACCCTCGAAAATCCTCAGCCCGAAAGCAAGGACCTGAACTCAAAACACGGCCTCTATCGCGCCCTTCTTGCCAATATGGTAAAAGGTGTCTCCGAGGGCTTCACAGTCGTTCAAGAACTCGTCGGCGTTGGCTATAAAGCTACCGCAAACGGTCAGGTACTTGAACTCTCTTTAGGATTCTCTCATAACCTCTTTATCGAGCTCGCCCCGGAAATCACCGTGGTCACCGCTGCTGAAAGAGGTAAAAACCCAACTATCACTCTCACCTCAGTTGATAAACAACTCCTAGGTATGGTGGCAGCAAAGATCCGCTCATTCCGTAAACCTGAACCTTATAAAGGTAAAGGTATCCGATTCATGAATGAGGTTGTTCGCAAGAAAGCTGGTAAAACTGCTTCTTCAAAGTAAACTAATTCTCAAAATTATTGCAGAATGTCTATCAAGAGCAGAAAAGAATCTAGAAGAATCAAGATAAAAATGAGCATCCGTAAGAAGGTGTTCGGAACTGCCGAACGCCCTCGCCTTTCGGTGTTCCGCAGCAACAGCGAGATCTATGCTCAAATTATTAACGACGTAGAAGGCCGCACTATCGTTGCTACTTCGTCGATGAATAAAGAGATTGCCGGTCAAAAAATGACCAAAATCCAACAGGCTGCCCTCGTTGGTAAGCAAATCGCAGCTTTAGCTGTTGAAGCTGGCCTGTCTACTGTCGTTTTCGACCGTAACGGCTATCTCTATCACGGAAGAGTAAAATCTTTGGCCGAAGCTGCCAGAGAAGGTGGTCTCATTTTTTAAACTTGCACTATGTCCAACATGAACATAAAAAGAGTGAAGTCGAGTGAAATCGAATTCAAAGACCGTCTGGTCAGCATCCAGCGTGTTACCAAAGTTACCAAAGGGGGGCGTACCTTCAGTTTCTCGGCTATCGTGGTCGTTGGTAACGAAAATGGCGTAGTGGGTTACGGACTTGGCAAGGCCAAGGAAGTTACCGCAGCTATCGCCAAGGGCGTAGATGATGCAAAAAAGAACCTTATCAAGGTCCCCATCCTTAAAGGTACTCTCCCTCACGAACAAACTGGAAAGTACAGTGGCGCTAAGGTCTTCCTTAAACCCGCTGCCCCAGGTACCGGTGTAATCGCCGGCGGTGCTATGCGTGCCGTTCTTGAGAGTGTAGGCGTTAAAGATGTACTTGCTAAGTCTAAAGGATCATCTAATCCTCATAGCGTGGTTAAAGCAACCATCGATGCCCTCGTCCAATTGCGCGACCCCATGACAGTCGCTCAACTTAGAGGCATCTCTCTCGACAAAGTGTTTAACGGTTAATCTTATACGATCATGAAGCAGATAAAAATTACTCAGATCAGAAGCAGAATCGGTCGCCCCGAACGTCAGAAACTGACTCTCGATGCACTCGGCCTGCGCAAGATGCACCAAACCGTTGTCCACAACGCTACCCCTCAGATCCTGGGAATGGTAGATGCAGTGAAACATTTACTGCGTGTCGAAGAATTATAATTAATTGGTAACCATTTTAAGCTAGGATAAGATATGGACTTAACAAATCTAAAACCTGCTGAAGGTTCGGTAAAATCCCGCAAACGTATTGGCCGCGGACAAGGTTCAGGCCGTGGAGGTACCTCTACACGTGGTCATAAGGGTGCCAAATCTCGCTCGGGTTATTCGCAGAAAATAGGCTTCGAAGGTGGTCAAATGCCACTTTATCGCCGACTGCCTAAGGGTGGATTTAAAAATATCAACAGGGTTGAATACCTCGCTCTAAATCTTGATGTGCTTCAGAATTTGCACGATTCAAAGGGAATCAGTACCTTCGAGCCCGAAATCTTCAAGGCTAATGGCCTTGCCGGAAAGAATGACTTGGTGAAGATTCTTGGTCGTGGCAAACTCACAGCTAAGATCGAAGTGAAAGCCAATGCTTTCTCAGCGGCCGCTATCAAAGCTATCGAGGATGCAGGAGGTGTAGCAACCAAAATTTAAACCCTGATGAAAAAACTGTTTCAGACCATCCGAAACATCTGGAAAATTGAGGAACTTCGTAAGAGGATCCTCTACACTCTTGGAATACTTGTGATCTACCGCCTGGGTGCCTACGTGGTTATCCCAGGGGTGGATCCCTCTCAATTGTCTAACCTTCACCAACAAACCTCCGATGGTTTGCTGGGATTGTTAAACATGTTCTCAGGAGGAGCATTCTCTAACGCCTCTATCTTCGCACTCGGCATCATGCCCTATATCAGTGCGTCGATCGTTATTCAGCTGCTCGGCCTCGTCGTGCCCTATTTCCAGAAACTTCAGAAAGAAGGAGAAAGTGGACGTAAGAAGATCAATCAACTTACCCGTTATCTCACTATTGCCGTCACCGCATTGCAAGCCCCTGGTTATATCGCAAATATGATCTCTCAGCTTCCTCCTGAGGCAATCACTCCTTTCGATCCGAACAGTACTTCTCCCAGCACTTTCTTCTGGGTATCTTCTGTCATCATCCTCATCGCAGGCACTCTGTTTGTTATGTGGTTAGGTGAGAAAATTACCGATAAAGGTATTGGTAATGGTATCTCTTTGATCATTATGATCGGTATCATCGCCCGCTTACCTTTCGCTCTCTTTGGTGAACTCGCTTCTCGTATGGAGCAGCAAGGAGGTGGTCTGGTGTTCTTCGTACTCGAAATTGCAGTTCTTATCGTTGTTATCCTTATTACAATTCTCCTCGTTCAAGGTACTCGCCGTATCCCTGTTCAATATGCTAAGAGAGTTGTCGGTAACAAACAATATGGCGGAACTCGTCAATACATCCCTCTGAAAGTTAATGCTGCCGGTGTAATGCCCATTATCTTCGCTCAAGCTATCATGTTCCTGCCTCTTACACTCGCAGGTTTTGCTCAAAGCGAATCTCTAACTGGCTTTTTCGCTGCATTTACAAATATTAATGGTTTCTGGTATAACTTTATGTTTGCCCTGCTAATCATTATCTTCACCTACTTCTATACTGCTATTACGGTTAACCATAACCAAATGGCAGAAGATATGAAGAAAAACGGCGGTTTTATACCTGGTGTTAAACCCGGTAAGAAAACAGCCGAATTTATTGATGCAGTGATGTCTCGTATAACACTCCCAGGTTCTATCTTCCTCGCCTTCGTGGCTATTATGCCCGCTTTGGTGAGATTAGTAGGAGTCAATTCTCAGTTTGCTGCCTTCTACGGCGGTACTTCTCTCTTGATTCTCGTGGGCGTTGTTCTCGATACATTACAGCAGATCGAAAGTCACTTGTTAATGCGTCATTATGACGGATTAATGAAGACCGGCCGTATTAAAGGTCGTTCTTCCTTCTAATACCTGAAAAAGTGTCAATGATTCATCTGAAAACAGAAGAGGAAATTGAGCTTATCAGACAAAGTTCTTTGCTTGTTGGAAAGACACTTGCTGAAGTAGCCAAAGTAATAAAACCCGGGATTAGGACCATCGAGCTTGATCGACTTGCCGAATCCTTTATCCGTGATAATGGCGGAATCCCGGGTTTTAAAGGCTACAACGGTTTCCCCTATACTCTTTGTATCTCGGTCAACGAGGTCGTTGTACATGGCTTCCCAAGTAACCGCGAGGTGAAAGAGGGTGATATTGTCTCTGTAGATTGTGGTGCTGTAATGAATGGCTTCTATGGCGATTCTGCCTACACCTTCATGATCGGAGAAGTGGATCCCAGTGTACGTGCCCTTGTTGAGGCTACTAAAGCCTCCCTATACGAAGGAATAGAGAAAGCCGTTGAAGGCCAACGACTCGGTGACATCGGTGCCGCAATTCAATCCTACGTTGAAGAACGTGGATATAGTGTGGTACGAGATTTGGTAGGACATGGCCTTGGAAAACACCTCCATGAAGCTCCTGAAGTTCCAAACTATGGAAGAAAAGGAACCGGAATGAAGTTGCAAGAGGGTCTAGTCCTTGCTATCGAACCCATGATTAACCTGGGAGGTCATCGTGTAGTACAGGAAAGAGATGGTTGGACAATCAGAACCTCTGATCGAAAACCGTCAGCGCATTTTGAGCATGATGTTGTCATCCGCAAAGGACGAGCAGAAGTGCTTTCAACATTTGATTATATTGAAGAAATTCTAAAAACCAAGGATTGATTTTTTATGGCAAAACAGCCTTCCATAGAACAAGATGGAACCGTAGTAGAGTCGCTGGGAAATGCGATGTTCAGAGTAGAACTAGAGAATGGGCACCAAATTATTACCCATATTTCCGGCAAAATGAGAATGCATTATATCAAGATTCTACCGGGAGATAGGGTTAAAGTCGAAATGACGCCTTACGATCTGACCAAGGGAAGAATTTCATTCAGATACAAGTAATAACGAGATACAAAAGTTACACCGAATATGAAAGTCAGAGCATCTGTAAAAAAGAGAACCCCTGATTGCAAGGTTGTACGCCGCAATGGGAAAATCTATGTTATCAACAAAAAGAATCCCAAGTACAAACAAAGACAGGGTTAAACCTAATTAATTAATAGAATAATTTATTATGGCTAGGATTGCTGGTATAGACCTACCAAAAAACAAACGTGGTGAAATTGGTCTGACCTACATTTATGGCATCGGACGAGCTACCGCCCAGAAAATTCTTCTAGAGGCTGGTATCGACATCAACAAAAAAGTTGGTGATTGGAACGATGATGAGCAGAACGCTATTCGTACTCTCATTAATGAGAAGTACAAAGTAGAAGGTGCCTTAAGGTCAGAAGTACAGATGAACATAAAGCGACTGATGGACATCGGTTGCTATCGCGGCGTACGTCACCGCATTGGTTTACCATTGCGCGGACAATCGACCAAGAACAACGCACGCACCCGTAAGGGTAAGAAGAAAACTGTTGCCAACAAGAAGAAGGCTACGAAATAATCTATAAGTAAAACGTAACTTTAAGAGTAACATAATGGCAAAGACTCAAAAGAGCACCAAGAGCACAAAAAAAAGAGTGGTGAAGGTAGAAGCTACCGGACGTGCTTATGTGAGTGCTTCATTTAATAATATCATCGTTACCCTTACTAACAATACCGGTCAGGTAATCTCCTGGGCTTCTGCCGGTAAAAAGGGTTTCAGGGGTTCAAAAAAGAATACCCCTTATGCTGCTCAGATGGCTGCAGCTGATTGCGCCAAAGTAGCATTTGATGCTGGCCTTCGCAAAGTGAAGGTCTTTGTAAAGGGCCCCGGCTCAGGCCGTGAATCTGCTATCCGTACTATCCATGCATCGGGTATTGAAGTGACCGAGATTAAGGATATTACACCATTGCCTCACAACGGCTGTCGTCCTCCTAAACGTAGGAGAGTGTAATTAATTAGTGTAACAAACCTCGGATTTAACTCAAACTATTTTTTGATATGGCACGATATATTGGTCCAAAATCAAAGATTGCCCGTCGCTTCAAAGAAGCGATCTTCGGGCCGGATAAGTACCTCGAGAAGAAGAACTATGCTCCCGGTATGCATGGCAATACTAAAAGAAGGGCCAAGCAGAGTGAATATGGTATGCAGCTAAGCGAAAAGCAAAAAGCAAAATATACCTATGGCGTACTCGAACGTCAATTCCGCAACATTTTCCACGAAGCTTCTCGCCGTAAAGGTATTACCGGTGAAGTACTCCTACAACTCCTGGAGTCACGCCTCGACAATGTAGTCTATAGACTGGGTATCGCTCCCTCTCGCATGGCTGCCCGTCAGTTAGTAGGCCACCGTCATATTATGGTTAACGGTGAATTAGTAAACATCCCCTCCTTTAAACTTCGTCCAGGCGACGTAGTTAGTGTTCGCGAGAAATCTAAATCTCTCGAAGTTATTACCAATTCTCTCGCTAGCCGCCGCGGATTTAGCTGGTTAGAATGGGACGAACACTTAAAGAGTGGTAAGTTTATGAACTACCCCCAAAGGGATGAGATCCCCGAAAACATTCGCGAACAACTGATCGTTGAATTGTATTCGAAGTAATCGTAATTAATAGCGAGTTTAAAAAAGATAACAAGCATTATATGGCCATTCTGACTTTTCAAAAACCGGACAAAGTGATCATGGTCCACGTGGACGATCGCAAAGGTGTATTTGAGTTCAGACCTCTGGAACCCGGTTTCGGGATCACCGTTGGGAATGCACTCAGGCGCATTTTATTGAGCTCGCTCGAAGGATATGCTATCACTTCCGTTCGTATCGAGAGCGTCGATCATGAGTTCAGCTCTATAAAAGGTGTTGTTGAAGATGTTACCGACATCATCCTTAACCTAAAACAGATTCGTTTCAAACGTCAGATTGAATCTGAAACTAGCGAGAAAGTTCATGTTGTTATCGGCGATCAAGAGGTCTTTACCGCCGGCGATATCAATAAGTTCCTCTCTAACTTTCAGGTCCTTAATCCTGAAGTTGAAATCTGCCACATGGAGCGCTCTGTTAAGCTCTCTCTCGAGTTAACCATTGAGAAAGGCAGAGGCTATGTCCCAGCCGAAGAAAATAAGGTTCTTAACGCTCCCCTCGGTACCATTTTCATGGACTCTATTCATACCCCCATTAAAAATGTTATGTATAGCGTCGAAAACTACCGCGTGGAACAAAAAACTGACTACGAAAAGCTCATCCTTGAGGTTATTACCGATGGTAGTATCGCCCCTAAAGATGCCCTTAAAGAGTCCGCTAAGATCCTAATCCACCACTTCATGCTCTTCAGTGATGAGAAAATCACCGTCGATGCTGAGGCACAGGCTCCTACCGAAGAACTTGATGAAAACTCGCTGCATATCCGCCAGTTATTAAAAGCTAAACTAGTCGACCTCGACCTCTCCGTCAGAGCCCTTAATTGCTTAAAGGCCGCCGACGTCGAAACTCTTGGTGACCTCGTAGCTTACAATAAAAATGATCTTTTGAAATTCCGCAACTTCGGCAGAAAGTCACTGACTGAACTCGAAGAACTTGTAGACTCAAAAGGACTGGAATTTGGAATGAAAGTTGACAAATACAAATTAGATAAGGATTAATCGCAATGAGACACGGTAAAAAAGTTAATCACCTGGGCAGGACTAGCAGTCATCGCAAAGCGATGCTCTCAAATATGGCTACCTCGCTCATTCTGCATAAGCGGATCAATACTACCCTCGCTAAAGCTAAAGCTTTACGTGGTTATGTTGAGCCCTTGATTACCCGTGCCAAAGACGATTCTATGCATAACCGTCGCATGGTCTATAGTTACCTCATGAGCAAAGAAGCTGTTACTATGCTCTTCCGTGAGGTCTCTGTAAAGGTGGCTAATCGTCCAGGTGGATATACCCGCATTTTAAAAACTGGTTATCGCCAAGGTGACGCCGCTGAAATGTGCATTATGGAACTAGTTGACTTTAACGAGTTACTCAATACTCCTAAAGAAGCTGCTCCAGTTCGTCAGGCAAAAACCCGTCGCAGCAGAAAAAAAGCCGATTCAGAAACTCCTGAAACCGGTAAAGAATAACAGGAATAATTTATCTTCCTCTTGTTATTAGCTTATTAGGATGGAGTAACTTTGTTGCTCCATCCTTTACGTTTAATTGGGAAACATAAAATTCAAACACATGAGTCAAATTATTGATGTACATGCCCGCCAGATTTTGGATTCTCGCGGAAACCCGACTGTGGAAGTCGATGTTATTACTGAAAACGGTATCCTTGGCCGCGCCGCTGTCCCCTCTGGAGCCTCTACTGGCGTCCATGAAGCCGTTGAATTACGCGATGGTGATAAATCCTTATTCCTGGGCAAAGGTGTGCTTAAAGCTGTCCAAAATGTTAATGGCCCAATTGCCGAAGAATTACGCGGTATGCTCGTTACCGATCAAAATGAGATCGACGCTCGTATGATCGAACTCGATGGTAGCCCCAATAAAGGTAATTTCGGCGCCAACGCAATCCTCGGCGTCTCCCTCGCTATCGCTAAAGCTGCTGCCCAAGAAACCGGCCAACCCCTCTATCGCTACATCGGTGGCGTAAACGCTAATACCCTACCTATCCCCATGATGAACATCATTAACGGTGGCTCTCATGCAGATAATTCTGTCGACTTCCAAGAGTTTATGATTATGCCTGCCGGCGCTAACTCCTTCTCTGAGGCTCTCAGAATGGGTGCTGAAGTCTTTCATAACCTCGCTAAAGTCCTTAAAAAACTCGGTTACTCTACCAACGTTGGCGATGAAGGCGGATTCGCTCCTAACCTTAAATCTAATGAAGAGGCTGTAAAAGTTATTCTTCAAGCTATCGAACAAGCTGGCTATCGCCCCGGTGAAGATGTATTCTTAGCTCTCGACCCCGCCTCTTCAGAATACTTCATCCCAGAAGAAAATATGTACCACTTCAAGAAGTCTACTGGTGAAAAGTTAACTCCTACCCAAATGGCTGATTTCTGGAAGAGCTGGACTGACAAATATCCTATTATCTCTATCGAAGACGGTATGGCCGAAGATGATTGGGCTGGCTGGAAATACCTGACCGATATTACTGCCGGTAAGATTCAACTCGTTGGCGACGACCTCTTTGTTACTAATGTAAAACGCCTTAAAGAGGGCATCGAAAAGGGTGTAGCTAATTCTATCCTTGTTAAGGTCAATCAGATCGGCTCTCTCACTGAAACAATCAACGCTGTTGATATGGCCTACAGAGCTGGTTACACCGCTATCATGAGCCACCGCTCTGGTGAAACAGAAGATACCACTATCGCCGACTTAGCCGTTGCCTTAAATACAGGTCTTATTAAGACTGGCTCGGCTTCTCGTACTGATAGAATTGCTAAATATAACCAACTCCTCAGAATTGAGGAAGCCCTCGGTTCTGCAGCGATCTATCCTGGTAGAACCTATCGCTATGCAAAATAATCTCTTTTGATTATACTGGAAAGGGACTGTCTTCTGATGGTCCCTTTTTTTTTGCTCTCCTGCCTATCATCCTTCCTAATAATGTAGGTTGCACCACTTACTTTTATTGCGATTGATATCATGCCAGCGATTCTCTTTACTTTTGCGCTCTTTTAAAAAAACTAATCATGATCTCATTTGCGCTTGCAATTCTTCTCTCTTCTAGTATATTGGTTTTGTTTCGACTATTAGATCGATATAAAGTTGAAGTATTACCGGCTATCGTTGTAAATTATTTGGTTGCTCTTTTATTTGGTGTCCTTAGTGGCTCCGCCTCTCTTAATGAAGGAGATCAGTTTTGGACGGCTCCTTGGATGCCTGCAGCTGTATTTAATGGCGTAATGTTTATTATTGTCTATGTATGGATTGGGATATCTGCAAAACGGGTCGGTATTGCTATGACCAGTGTAGCGAATAAAATGTCAGTCATCTTTCCCGTTTTGATGGGCGTTATAATATTAGGAGAGAGTCTTAATCTTCTTAGAAGTATTGGAGTTATTGGTGCTCTCATGGCCTTCTGGCTCACTTTTAAAAAAGCAGATGGTGTGAAACACCAATGGAGTGATTTTTTGTATCCGATGCTTCTTTTCTTTGGAACTGGAATTAGTGATTCTACCCTTAAGTTTGCGCAGACAAAATACTTAACCACGCAAGTGAACCTTTATTTAGCCGTGGTTTTTGGATATGCAATGATCGCCGGAATAGCCTTCCTTATCATTCAGCACCTTCGTAAGAGAAATGTGAGAATAACCTACAGAGATCTATTAGCAGGTGTCTTGATGGGATTACTAAACTGGTGGAGTACGGTCTTTCTGATGAAAGCCCTTTCTCAATATGATAGTTTAGTCTTTTTTCCCATTTTCAATGCGTCAATAGTTACCATTGCTGCATTAAATGGAGTTCTCTTTTTTAAAGAAAGGTTGAGATGGATTAATTGGCTTGGTATCGGTTTGGCAGTTATTGCAATAATTTTAATCGCAAGTCAACCTAAATAATACAAGATAATATAGCCTTTTCGCTAATGAAGCATAGGAAGAGGGTTATTTATTGTTCTGATGTCATCTCAAACTCGAGTAATCCTCCCTCTATGATCTGTTGATGCGAGATCTTTTGCCCCTTGATCTCTTCACCATTAAAGAGAACTCTCTTAACATAGATGTTTTTTGTTGAAAGTTTGTTCGCTTTTATAGTAAGTAATCTATTATTAGGCAAATGAAATTCGATCTTCTTGTAGAGAGGAGCTCCTAAGTCGTAGAATGGTGTTCCAGGGCAAACAGGATAAAACCCTAATGAAGAGAATAGAAACCAAGCCGACATCTGGCCGCAATCGTCATTACCGCACAAGCCAGAAGGTGAATTATGGTACATTGAAGTAAGTATCTTTCTAACTATAGCTTGTGTTGATTTTGGTTCTCCAGCATAGTTATACAGATAGGGAATGTGATGGCCTGGTTCATTCCCATGAACATAATTTCCCATTAAACCAACGGCTGCAATATCCTCGGTTTTTTCATAATATTTCGCTGGCAATTCCATGGTAAACAGGGAGTCAAGATGGTTACAGAAGCTCTTCTCTCCTCCGTAGAGTTCAATAAGCTTTTTGGGAGCTTGTGGCACAAACAGGCTATAAGTCCATGCGTTCCCTTCAATATAACCCATATCATGGGTAGCCAGTGCATCGAAAGGTTTGGTAAAGTGACCATTTGACTTTTTAGCTCTCATGAATTTCGTTGACGGATCAAATAGATTCAGATAATTGAGAGAACGTTGGTTGAATTTCCTGGCAATATCGGCATTACCGACTATTGAGGCAGCCTGAGCAATTGTGAAATCATCGTAAGCATATTCAAGGGTAATCGATGCTGAAGAACCCGATTGTTCTTGCGCCACAAATCCATATTTCATATAGTGTTCAAGTCCCTCATACGATGAATAGGTGGCGCTATTTACCATTGAAGAAAGTGCCTGATTATAATTGAAACCCGAAATCTGCTTCACCATTGCATCTGCTATGACAGGTACTGCATGGTAACCAATCATACACCAATTGTCATTCGACCAGTGAGACCAGATAGGGAGTATCTTATGTACACTTTGATTGGCATGAGTCAACATAGAATTGATCATGTCAGAAGTCTCTTTTGGATGCGTTAGGGTTAACCAAGGGTGTAATGCTCTGAAGGTGTCCCATAGAGAAAAGATAGTATAGTTAGAAAAGCCCTCTGCTTTGTGGATTTCTTGGTCTAAGCCTCTGTAATATCCATCAACGTCCATATAGATTGAAGGGTGAATGAGGCTATGATACATGGCTGTATAGAATATGGTCTTTTCATTTTCGGATGCCTCAATATTGATCGTATTGACCTCCCTGTTCCATGCATTATAGGCATTTTGTCTAATGGCATCGAAGTCTGCTTTAGGCGTTTCAACCCGAAGGTTATTCAGGGCTCCTTGAGCGCTGACTGCAGAAAGAGCCATTCGAATCGTAAGGTCGTTCTCCTGCTGCATATTGAATTGAAACCAAGCTTTGATTTTTCTTCCCGAGTTTTCCGGGAAGTTTTTATCCATTTTCCATCTACGCCAGAACCCTTTGTAGGTCTCTTTATCCGTATTAATAATGCCATATTGTTTTATTGGCTTTGAGAAGATCATAGCAAAATAGACTTTTCTCTCTTTTGCCCATCCGTTGGTTTGTCGGTATCCGGTAACGGTAGAATCATTCTCAATCCTTATAGAAGACCAGATGACTTTACCATCGTAATTATAGATCCCATGTACAAGATCTAGAATGATTGCCGGAGTCTCTTTTCCTGAGAATTGGTATCTATGGACACCTACTCTTTGTGTAGCTGTTAATTCTGCTTTAATGTGGTGTTTTGTGAGGTTTACGGAGTAGTAACCTGCTTTAGCAATCTCTGATGATTTATCATAGTTGCTTCTATAGCCCTGTTCAGGATGATCAGCTGTACCGGGATTGAGTTGTATTTTCCCCTCAATAGGCATAATAAGAAAATCGCCTAGATCAGAGTGGCCTGTTCCATGCAGGTGAGTATGACTGAACCCCACGATGGTAGGGTCATTGTATTGATAACCTGCACAGTATTTATAGACATCGGGGTTATAGCCATTGCCAGATGAATACGGGATCGTATCGGTATCAGGAGATAGTTGTACCATACCAAAGGGAACCAAGGCACCTGGGAAGGTGTGTCCCATATGATCCGTTCCAATGAATGGGTTTATGAACTTTGCATTATCCTGAGCAAAAGAGCGTACAGAGAAGAAGAAGAGCAGAGTGCACCAAGAGATAACGAGTAGGTTGATTTGATTTTTTATCCGTATCATAGACTGAAAGAAATTATTTAGTAAAGATATAAAAAGCCGCGATGGAAACCCACCGCGGCATTGCAACTAAAAAAACACGTAAAAGGGTGATTAATGCATGATCAGAACTTTCGATGAGTAGGTTATCTGACCATCTTTTAGGAGCAGAGCATATACTCCAGAAGGAAGATCTGTAACATCAATTTTACAGCTGCCGTTCTCTGTCACCGCATTTATTGCTTTCACGACAGATCCCATGGCATTGCACATTTCAACCCTAACAAAACAGCTTTTTGTTTCTTCGCCCATTTTTATTAAAATTTGATCATGGGCGGGATTCGGATAAATTTGAATGTAGATGGTTTTGGTTTGACTAACAGGGAGCCCAGTAGAGATCAGATCTTCTGAAATAATACATACTCTATTGTAATCGAAGAGTACAGATTTACCAGTTTTGGTGAGATTAGAAGAACTGAAAGCTGGTCCCAAATTAATATTATAAATGCTTTTTTTCCAGGTTTCGCCTATAGAATCAGAGATATAGGCTATCGTTTGATCATTATGAGAACCGTATACCTTTATTATGTTTTTATTAGATGTTATGCATTTTAGAGCGAAAGCTGATTCTTTTTTAAGCCTTTCTGTCCAAGTAATACCCCAATCATCTGACGAGACCAAGCTGTAACTTAAATCGTTTTTATTTTGATAGATAAGATAGACTCTCCCAGAAGAGAGCGTATGTAATGCAATAACATTTATGGGGAAATTGAAGGTAGAGGTATTTTTCATCCAGTTTGTGCCACGATCTATTGAGTGATATAAGTTGATCTTGCCTGCTGAGCTTTCAACTGAATAGAGCGTGAGGGTGTCGTTATTAACGACCTTGAGCGTATTGCCTGCGATTGGTAGCGATTTACTTACCCAGTTAGAGCCTAAATCAGTAGATAAATAAAGATTAAATTGATTGGAGAAGTATAGCAATTTATGGAGTGTCATGACTACGCCATTCTGTGGTGATTGCGGAAGATTGCCGTCAAACCAAGTGCTTCCACCATCAAATGTCATGGAGTAGAGGCGCGGATTTAGAGTGCTGGTTGCAACACCGGCGAGGCTGTCTCTAAAACTAATTTTTTCATATTCTTTATTAGGTTTTACTAAATACCAACTTTTTCCAATATCTGTCGTTTTATAGATGCCTTGACTACTCGTAGCCATGTAAAAGGTTTTAACCCCTGGAGCCTCTATGTTCGTGATTTCACTATAAGTGTCTGGATTTAGGGCTGTAAAGTTACCTAGGTTGTCATTCGATCTTAATAGAAGTCCTCCTTTTCCTGCAATGAAAAACTTTGCAAGTAGCGGTGATGCAACGGCTGTAGCTTCAAATGGTAAAAATATAGCGGATTCTTCCCATGTAGCTCCGGCATCATACGTTTTCATGACTCGGGGTAAGATCTGGTCATCAGCTGTTTTTGTTAAAACTACTCCTTCATCATCATTGATAAACACGACAGATGTTGCAATGTTTATCCCAGAATACGATAGTAACCAGGTGTTTCCATTGTCATTACTTCTCCAATATTGACCTAATACCGCAGGAACTCCGTCTGTTTTATGAGAAAGGAAGAGGTTGAGATGACCAGACTTTTGAATCGTTAGCAGCGGATACTCCTGCGATTCTGTAAACGTCTTGGTTAATTTCCACGTTTGCGCACCATCGCTGGTTGCCCAAAGGCCGTCCTTGTTAATATAGTAACCAACTAAAGTGTTCTGAAAAACAAATTTTCCATCATCAGGTAGGATGCTATTGGCCCAAGTCACCCAGGTACTTCCAAAATCATTCGAAGTTCCAATATACCGATTCCCTGTTTTGCTGGTAATCAAACCGTACCAGATATCATTAATGGATGTTAGCTGAGTAAAATGATAGGATGAAGAGTTAGAAATCTTAGTCCATGTCTCGCCTTTATCATAAGATTTATAGATTTCGCCATCACAAATAAATACTGAATTTCCGCTATTAAACAGAGCGTTAATGTCATTATGAACAGTGTTCGTGTTTAATGACCAAGAATTTCCACCGTCATCAGTGTAGAGGATGGTCCCACACTCCCCTACAATAATCCCATTCTTCGTATCTGTGAACAGGATGCTAGAAAAATTACTACCTGATAATTTAGGAGAAACCCATTCTGGTTGACTGGAGAGATGGGTTGTGGCTATTACAATTAGTATAGCTGCTAATAAAACACTCTTAATATAATTACTCCTCATCACTTAAGTGTTAGATTGATGAATGTCTTTTCACTTAGCTGACAAAAGTCCATCCTCTTTCGTAAGATTTTATTGATAAACTCTTTCTCTTGGTTGGCTGGCTCGACTTTATCTATAAATAATAGTTAAAATTGAATAGTTTAAAGTTCACAAATGTTTCTAAGTGTATAATTAAGACACCGAGAGATATAAATGGTTGTCTGGATTTATACAAGATTGTGAAAATAAATTTTTTTCAATTCGATAAATGTTACATTTTGAATCCATTGTTTCATTTTTTTGTTGAATTAAAATATTGATTAATTGTATTTTATGTGTGATGTGGTGCCCTTTCCCTTTTTAGGTTCTGCGATTTCGCAAAAGCATTTCGAGAGATAAAATAGAGAGTTGAACCTGTTTTAATACACTTACGGTTTTTTGTTTTTCTGGTTTTTGTCGATTTTCTCTTCACATAAGAGCCATTTGAGGTCTATAAATTTGTGTTGTAGTTGAAGCGAATGATTTGATGATTTAAAAAAGGATTTATGGTTAACAAAGACGAGAAATGGGCTATATATGTCTTTAGGAGAGCATCGGGAGGTGGCTTTTTCAGAAGTATGATTGTTGGGATGTTGTTATTTTGGTTAGTTAGTACTCCATTGGTGCTCTATGCCCCGCCACCACCACCTCCTTCAAATCATAATCTTTCTGGTTCAAGCTCCTCTTCTAATGGAGGGGGTGCGCCAATCGATGGTGGATTAATTGTTCTTATGGTCTGTTCATTGGGCTACCTTGGGTTTAAGGTTTATGGGGAGAAAGATGAGACTTTGAGACCTTGAGACTTTGAGACTTTGGGACTTTGAGACTTTGGGATTTGTAGTAGAAATAGGAATTCGTATTATTTAGTAGTAACAAGTGTGGAGTGGTGCTAACCTTGAATGAGATAGGCAGACTTCAATTCATTACCTTTGCGTCGAATTATTTGTCAATGCAATAGTAAAGGAAGATTTACGTTTTCTAACGGTTGAATATACTATTATGAAGAAGTTAGCTATACTTTTTGTTTTGTTGTTTTCTGCCCTCTATGGACAGAGTCAGATTTTTAAAGGAATGATTATAGGTGGCATGAACTTGTCTCAAGTTGAAGGGGATGAGTTTGCCGGATTTAATCGTTTTGGTGCCAACGTTGGAGCCGGCGTTTATGTTGGCTTGGATAAAAAATGGGGGCTCAGTATGGAGACTCTCTTCTCCCAAAAAGGGAGTCATCAGGGTCAGCAGTATGAAACCGTTATCGATTCTTTAGGAAATCAAAAGAATGGGGCTTATGATTTAAGACTTAATTATGTCGAAATCCCACTCATCTTTCACTATACCGATCGTGAACGCATGACGGTGGGTCTGGGCGTCTCCTATAGCCGATTAGTGGGTGTTGATGAAACGGAACACGATATACATAATGACGCAACCACCGTTGAGAGCGGTATTTATAGCAAAAACAACTTCGACGGCCTTGTTGATGTCCGCTTTGCTCTATACAAGAATCTGAAACTGAATGCCCGTTGGAGTTACTCCTTAAATGTTATTAGAACCCGTACTTTTACTACCATTGATGGGGTTTCTAATAGTTGGACCCGCGATCAGCGTAACCATACTATTTCCATTAGATTAATCTGGGTGCTTAATGAGAATGCAATTAGCATCAGCGACGCCAGACGTAAAAAGAATGTTGATAAAATAGGTCTATAACCTATCCCTATTATCTCCTGATCAATAAAGAGTCCCCCACCTTTCCTAAATACCATTTTTGTCTAGGAAAAGCGAGGGACTCTTTTGTAAAAGACTTTTCATAATTAGCGGGCTTAGTATCTGTTATTTTGTAAAAACTAAAGCTCCTTATATAATTATATGAACAAGTATTTGAACAATCTACTTGTCTAACTTGTAACTATGGAAGGTACCAAATCAAAATCTATATGGATAAAAATATCGCTGTGAATATACTCAAGGAGGCTATCCTACTTGAGAGAAGAGGAAAAGCCTTCTATAGCAATGCCGCTGCCACTACTAAAAGTGATGCCGCTCGTGAAATCTTTACCATGATGAGCGAAGAAGAGGATGAACATATTAAATACCTCTCTAATCAATTTGCTCACTTCGTGAAAACGGATGAGTTTTTGGCTCCAGAACCTCCTAAATACGACGACCATGAAGCCATCGCAATGAAGGTTCTTTCTGAAGATTTTAAAAAGCAGGTCGATGCTGCCAGCTACGAAGCCGCCGCTATCGCCGCTGCTATGGATTTTGAACTTCGTGCCGTTAAAGTCTATTCGGATCGCGCTTTAGCCTCTGCCGACCCTAAAGAAAAAGAACTCTATCGTATTCTCGCTGACTGGGAAAAAGGCCATCATGAACTCTTAAAACGGCTTAATGATGAACTGAAAGAACAGGTCTGGAATGATAATCAATTCTGGCCTTACTAATCATCCAGATGGCCTTACGCCCATCGATGATACCTTGGTAAAACATCGCTTCTAATAACCAAAAGAGCATCCTATGTCGGATGCTCTTTTTTTTGAGGTTGGAATCCAAAATTCAAGGATTTAGAATTAGCCTGATCTTGAGTTCCTTTTGACATCCTCTCCGTTACCTCTCCATTGCCTCTCCGTTCAAGGTCCCTTTTTTTATGGAAAAAGACGAAAAAGATCGATTTTGCAAATGTCAGAAAATCATTGATTTGAAAAATCTTGTATGGAGAAGAAGCGAAGGGGTAACGGAGAGGGAGCGAAGAGAAGGTTCTTTTCTATTGATTACCCGACCTCTTCATCGATAAGGTAATCCTCTTTCTTGGTATATCTACCTCAAGCACTCTAACCTTAACCTTCTGGTTTAATGTGACCACTTCATTGGGATCTCGAACGAACCGATCGGCTAATTGACTCACATGAACCAACCCGTCTTGATGAACTCCAATATCTACGAAAACACCAAAATTGGTGATGTTAGTAACAATACCTGGTAGTTCCATACCGGGTATCAGGTCGTTCATTGAGTGGACATTCTTGTCAAATTCAAACATCTCAAACTCTTTGCGAGGGTCACGCCCTGGTTTGGCCAACTCGCTCATGATATCTTTAAGTGTTGGCATGCCAACCTCTTTCGTTACAAATGTTTCGAGCTTGATCTGTTTCCTTAACTCATCGCTGGTCATTAGTTCAGTAACGGTGGCCTTCAGCGTTTTTGCCATATTATCAACAATGGAGTAGCTTTCAGGGTGTACCGCCGATGAGTCAAGAGGGTTGGTTCCACCTGGTATTCTTAGGAACCCAGCTGATTGCTCAAAGGCTTTTTCACCTAGTCTGGGTACTTTTTTGAGCTCGTTTCTGGTCTTAAACCCTCCCGATTTAGACCTATATTCAACAATGTTTTTAGCAAGTGCCGGACCTATCCCCGATACGCGGGTCAAAAGCTCTTTACTGGCGGTATTGACATCTACACCCACCTTGTTAACGCAGTTAATAACTACATCATCAAGGCTTTTTTGCAAGGCATTCTGGTCGACATCGTGCTGATACTGCCCAACTCCAATTGATTTAGGATCAATCTTGACAAGCTCAGCCAGTGGGTCAATCAAACGCCGTCCTATGGAAACAGCACCTCTTACCGTGACATCATAATCAGGAAACTCTTCGCGGGCAATGGATGAAGCCGAGTAGACAGAGGCTCCAGCCTCGTTCACCATTACCGCAATCATGTTTTGATCGAACGGGATGTGTTTGATAAAGTGTTCCGTCTCTCTTCCTGCAGTTCCGTTTCCTATGGCAATAGCGTTGATTTGATAGGCTTGAACGAGTGATCTGATCTTAGCTGTGGCCTCTTTGACTTTATTCTCTGGCGGATGTGGATAGATCGTCTCATTGTGAAGCAGATTGCCTTGTTGATCAAGACAAACCACCTTACAACCCGTCCTGAATCCGGGGTCAATGGCTAAAACCCTTCTCTCCCGTAATGGCGAGGCCAGAAGCAACTGCTTTAGGTTCTCAGCAAAGACTCTGATAGCTTCAGCATCTGCCTTCTCTTTCATCTGCTGGCGAATCTCGGTTTCTAAGGAGGGTTGGATCAGTCTCTTATATCCATCCTCGCATGCCTTTTTTACTAGTTCTGCTGAGGAGGTAGTGCCACGAACAAATAGACGATCTAAGATCTCGTAAGCCTGTTCAGGAGAGGGTTCTACGGATACTTTAAGAAAACCTTCATTTTCTCCTCTAAACATTGCCAAGACGCGGTGCGATGGTGCCCTCATGGCTAACTCCTCGACATCAAAATAGTTTTGATACTGTTTGCCCTCCTCATCTTTGCCCTTTGATACTTTGCATACTAAGTATCCGTCTCTCATAAAAAGCTGTCTTAACCTCAACCGGGCATGAGCATCTTCACTTACCCTTTCCGCAATGATATCGCTAGCTCCTGCAAGGGCCTCTTCAATGGAGGTAACCCCTTTTTCATCAGAGAGGTATTTAAGGGCGGCCTCTTCCAGATCCGTATCTCGTCTTTGCTGCCAGATCAGCTCGGCCAAAGGCTCTAAGCCCTTCTCACGGGCAATCGTGGCCCTCGTCCTTCTCTTGGGCTTATAAGGAAGGTACAGATCCTCTAAACGTGCCATTGTACCTGCTTCCTGTATCTCTTTCTTAAGCTCAGGTGTAAGCTTACCCTGCTCCTCAATGGAGTTCAGTATGGTTTCACGCCTTTTCTCAAGTTCTTCAAGCTGATGCAGTCTGTCTCTAATGGCTATAATGATAACCTCATCAAGGCTGCCTGTGCCCTCTTTTCTGTATCGGGCAATAAAGGGAACAGTGGCTCCTTCTGATAGTAGTTTAATAGTATTAACAACTCCCGTGACTGGTAACGAAAGTTCTGATGCAATGATCGAGGCAAAATCCATGGTCTTGTTTACTATTTGATTAGTTGTATCAAAGGTAAGACTTCCCTAATTCAATTCAATCTCTCAACAAGAGGTATTTGATCTCATTAATTGCAATGTGAATAACTCTGATGAATATTGAATGAGGGATCGTAACTTTGACAAAAAAAATAACCATGCAACCTATATACCTTGATTATAATGCTACTACCCCTATTGATAGGGAGGTAGCTCAGTCAATAATGCCATTTTTGGAATCCTATTTTGGTAATCCCTCTTCATCGCATAGTTTTGGGGTTAAGGCAAAATTGGCGGTTGAGGAGGCTCGATCAGAGGTTGCAAAGTTACTTGGATGCGATATAGATGAGGTGGTCTTTACCAGTGGAGGTTCTGAAGCGAATAATCTGGCGATCAAGGGTAGTGCTTATGCGAATCAAGGAAGAGGACGCCATCTGATTACCTCAAAGATTGAGCATCCTGCGGTTTTAGAGGTCTATAAGTTTCTTGAGAAGCAGGGGTGGAGTATCAGTCTGATTGGGGTTACTGATGAGGGTATCGTTGATCTGTCTGAACTAGAGGCTGCTATCAGGCCTGATACGGTCTTGATTAGTGTTATGCATTCAAATAATGAGACCGGAGCCCTACAACCTATTCATGAGATCTGTGACTTAGCCCATGCTCATGGTGTTTTAGTCCATTGTGATGCGGCCCAGTCTATCGGGAAGGAGCCTGTTAATGTTCGTGAATTGGGGGTTGATATGCTCTCAGTTGCCGGACATAAGTTTTATGCCCCTAAAGGGATTGGGGCTTTATATATTCGTAGAGGTGTTATTATAGAGAAGTTGATTCATGGCGCCGACCATGAACGTAATTTACGTGCTGGTACCGAGAATGTCCCTGAGATTGTAGGTTTAGGAAAGGCTGCCCTGATGGTTCGGTTGGAGTTGGAGAAACATCGCCAGCACATGAGGTTACTTAGGGATAGACTTTCAACGCTCATAGAAGATTCGGGTGTTGAGGTTCGTATAAATGGTTCAAAGGAGAGGCGGCTTGTCAATACGTTATCGGTTAGTTTTTATGGGGTTGAGGCCAATACCCTCTTATCGGAGCTGTCGGGAATTGCGGCGTCGGCGGGTGCAGCCTGTCACTCTGGCGATGTTAAGATGTCGCATGTATTAGAGGCCATGAGGGTGGCGCCTGAATGGGCAATGGGAACCATTAGGTTAAGCACAGGGCGGCTTCTCACCATGGAGGAGGTGGAGGCAGCTGCAAAACTGATTGTTGAAGCAGTGCAACGTCTACAGGGTAAAACGATGGAGAGAAGTGGTGATGAGAAGCAGTCCATCAAGTTAACTCATTATACCCATGGATTGGGTTGTGCTTGTAAGCTTCGCCCTCAGATGTTAGAGCAGGTGCTAAAAGGGATACCTGTTTATAAATGTTCAGAACTGCTTGTGGGTCCTGAAACAAGCGATGATGCTGCCGTCTATAAGTTGAATGAAGAGATGGCTTTAGTAGAGACCCTCGACTTTTTTACCCCGATAGCCGATGATCCCTATCGGTTTGGTCAGATTGCGGCGGCAAATGCTCTGAGTGACATTTATGCCATGGGTGCAAAACCGCTCTTTGCTTTAAATATTGCAGCTTTCCCAAGTCAACGACTGCCGGCTTCTGTCTTGTCGGATATCCTTAGAGGAGCCTCTGATAAAGCCGCTGAAGCAGGCATCCCTATTGTAGGTGGTCATACGGTAGATGATACTGAGCCTAAATTTGGACTCGCAGTGACTGGTATCGTACATCCTAACCGAATTTTGACTAATAGTGGTGCGAAGGCAGGAGATGTTCTAATCTTGACCAAGCCCATTGGTTCCGGAATTATTGCAACAGCAGGAAAACAAGGTGCCGTCGACGATGAGCAGATGGCTCTTTGTTTAGATAATATGGCTATGCTTAATAGAGAAGCGGCTGAGGTAATGATGGGTTATCAGGTAAATGCTTGTACTGATGTCACCGGTTTTGGGCTTTTAGGCCATCTAAAGGAGATGGTGGAAGGAGCTGATCTAACCTTTGAGCTCGATTCTTCAGAAGTTCCTCTTTTACCTGGTGTAATGGCCTTGGCTTCTGCTGGGTTTATTCCGGGTGGAACGAAAGATAATCTCTCGTTTGTGGCTCCGGTAACCTCCTTTAAAGGAGATCTGTCACAAGTTATGAAGTATGTTTTGGCAGATGCTCAAACGAGTGGTGGTTTACTTATTTCAGTTATGGAAGAACACGCCGTGCATCTTTTAAATGATCTGAGGCACCGGGCAATACCGGCCTCAATTATTGGTAGGTTCATCACAAAAGAGGAGGGTCTGAGAATAGTGGTAAAGGGTTAGCCTAAGACCTTAAAAGCGATTGTAGTCTTTTGTGATTTGATAGAAGGTCAAGCCCGTCTATAATATCATTCACGACAGCATCGGCAGCAAACATCGCCCCAATAGCACATCCTTCTCTTCCGATTACAGCAATGCCCAAGGAGGCTTTCTGTAACATGAGACGATCGTTGCGCCCATTTCCAAAGGCAACACAATTAGCAGGCCCTAAACTCTCGATATAGGCCGCCTTCTGAGCATCCTGCCTTACCTCATCCACTACAATAATGTTGCAGTCGATGGCGGCAAGAATATCTTTGGCTGTACCATGACAATCGGAGGTGATGACATGAATCTCAAGCTTATTGGTGAGTTTATTGAGTTCTTCTAAGACACCGGCAAGTAAATAGCCATTGAAGGCGAGTGTTCCGTTAAGATCGAACACTGCATGAACAAGGTTGAGGTCATGAAATCCAGGTATGCTAATGTTGAGCATGTTTATCATTTTAATGATATAGTAACAACCCTTCAATGCTTTTGTTGAGCAGAGAGATCTATTTTCAGGCTTGGTCATGGGGTCGCATCTCTTATCTTTAATGCATTTTCGTCACTTTAGTTAAAAATGATACCTTTGAATTAAATTCAGTGGAGTGCCTATCGTTAATGATCCATATGGTTTATATAATGTGAGTACTCCAACATAAATGTTGAAAGATGACAAACGGAGAAATCTGGCAGCCTGGTGTTGTCGTTTCTGTTACACCAGAGAAGGTCTCTGTAAGGATTATTGCACGATCGGCCTGTGGTTCATGCACTGCGAAAAGTCTGTGTGGAGCCGGGGATATTGCTGAGAAGATAATTGAAGTGAAGAAGCCATCTGGCCAATATAAGGTAGGCGAGCAGGTGGTTGTTTCAATGAGTAATGGTTTAGGGGCTCGTGCAACTCTTTTTGGTTATCTCTTCCCCTTTGTACTGTTGATCGTCTCCTTGATTACGCTCGATAGTCTTGGGGTGGCTGAACTCACTAACGGATTGTTCTCAATAGGCGTATTGGTTCCCTATTTCTTTGTGTTATGGGTTCTTAGAAAAAAGTTTGAGAAGAGGTTTGTATTTGGTATTCAGTCAATGAATGAGCAGAGTGAGCAGTTGCTCTCCTGTGAGAAAGGGTCTTAAAGAATAGTTGTCTTATTGGAAAACTTCTGACATTAGCGAATCATTTAGCTACATTCAACATAGGTGGCTGAAATATTTATATATTGCAGTCTGTTTGCTCTTATAGTTTTCTCAATAAGACCTGTTAAGATGGATACCATAATTAAAGTACCCTTTGTTACTATTGATACCCTAATTGCACTTCTGGAAAATAATGTATTGAATTATGGTAGTAGGCCGGCTATTCAGACCGTTGATGTGGTCTTATCGTATGAGGAGTTTTATAAGAGGGTTTTATTGCTGAGCTATAATTTGTCAGAGAAAGGGTGTAGACCTCAACAGCGGGTTGGTATTCTGATGGAGCGTTCTTTAGAGATGGTAACGGGAATCTTTGGGATTCTTAAGTTTGGCTGCTCCTATGTCCCAACCGACCCCTCTTACCCTGATAGTCGTATTCGGGGGTTACTTTTGGATGCGGAGGTGACGCATGTCGTTACCTCGTCTTATTATAAAGACAGGATTGAGAATCTTGGGTTTACTGCAATCGTTGTATCGGATGAGATCCCAACAACAGAGGAGCTCAGCTTGGTGTTAAATAATTATAAGCATGTCGATGTTGCAGAAGCAGATACCGCATATGTTCTTTTTACCTCTGGTTCTACCGGAACTCCAAAGGGGGTTGAGATCGCTCATCATTCTGTGGTCAATCTGGTACAATATATACAAGATCGATATCCGATAGGGGAGGGCGATAAGGTGCTATTTAAATCACCTTATACCTTTGATGGTTCTGTTTGGGAATTGTTTGGCTGGTTACTCCCTAAGGCGATGCTTTTTATAGCCCCGGTTGGAGCTGAAAAGGATCCGGGTGAGTTAATCAGAATAATTGAGCGTTACAAAATCTCATTCGCCTTCTTCGTCCCGAGCATGTTACAGGCTTTCATCGATTTTGTGAGAATCAGTAAGGCTTCAACACGGGTGAGCTCAATGAAGTGGGTCTCGGTAGGTGGCGAGGTTCTTCCTGTGCCATTAGTAAAAGCGTTTTATCAGGTTTTTGATGGTAATAAGGTGGGCTTATTTAATGTATATGGGCCTACTGAGACAACGGTATATGCTACTACATTTCTTTGTAAAAGTGATGCTAGCTATGCTAAGATCCCAATAGGGGAGGCTGTTACAGGCGATTTTATTTATATTCTGGATGCAAATCTTCAACCTGTACCCGATGGCGAAGAGGGAGAGATCTATATTGGTGGTGCCGGTGTAGGTAAAGGGTATCTCAACAGACCTGAACTGACGGCGGAGAGGTTCCTGCTAGACCCGTTTCGCCCCGGTGGGGCGATGTATAAGACGGGCGACTTAGGCCGGAAGATCGGCGATGATCTCTATGACTTTATTGGCCGAATGGATTTTCAGGTTAAGTTGCGTGGGCAACGTATCGAACTAGGCGAGATAGAGCATGCCATTAGATCGTATTCGTTTGTAAAAGAGTGTTCGGTTCTCTATTC
Organism: uncultured Bacteroidales bacterium; assembly: GCA_964444785.1. GTDB lineage: Bacteria > Bacteroidota > Bacteroidia > Bacteroidales > TTA-H9 > JAJTBW01. The sequence goes on from CAYUII010000017.1 coordinate 59,374, forward strand.
TTCAGATCGAAATGGCGATCCTGCTCTGGTAGCCTATTTTGTAGCTGAGCCTCTCTCTTCTCTTGATGATGATGCATTAGTGAGTGACTTTCAATCAAAAATTAATGCTTTAAATATTGCTGAAAACCAATGGGTACTCTTATCCTCAGGAATAAAAGATCTCTTTAATCAGATTTTAAACCATACGCTTCCTCAATATATGCTGCCGTCGGAGTATCTCATAGGTTCCCATTTCCCTTTAAGTCACCATGGAAAGATCGATAGGAAAGCACTCCCTATGGTAAGACAACTTGTTACTCAGGAGATACCGATGGATTCGTTTATTCCGTCTGATTCCGATGAGGAACAACTCTATATGATCTGGAAGGAGGAGTTAGGTCGAGAAAACATCGGCAATAAAGAGTCTTTTTTTGATGCCGGTGGCCACTCTCTTAAGGCGGTCAGAGTGATTACGAAAGTGATGGATCTCTATGGAGTTGAGATCCCGGTTAAGTGGTTTTATGATGAGATGACGTTACCTCTGTTTTGTAAAGAGACAAAGAGACTTCTGCAATCCCATTCAAATCGATTGCCACAACTAGCGTCAGAGCAAAATAGAAAGAGTTACCCCCTTTCACCCGCTATGCGAGAACTATGGTTTGTCAATATGCTTGATGAATCGGGTATAACACGTAATATTCAGATTGAGTTCGTAATAAATGGCCATCCTAATCGAGAGAAACTAGAAAAAGCTTTGAGGTCGATGATCGAGACAGAACCGCTGTTTCGATCATCGTTCCCCTTAGTCTTTGATGAACCCAAACAGGAGATAAATAACGATGGGGTTCTTTTTTTTGAGGAGGTTGACCTGTCTCATCTGGCTAGTGTCGATCTGGAGGATGCGCTCAAACATGTGAGTCTCGAGAATGGGAGGTTTCGGTTTGATTTATCCCGGCTGCCCTTGCTTAAGTTTTTACTGGTGAAAGTAGACGATCAGGATTATCGACTCCTAATGACTATTCATCATCTCATCTTTGATGGATGGTCTCTCGAGGTCTTTATGAGGCGTTTCTCTTCGTTCTACATTGGCCTAATACCAACCATTCCTGATTCGCATGCCGGCGATTATGCTGCGTGGCTGAGAAAAGTGGAGAATAAGGCTGTTGGCGCAAGTGAGGCTGCTTTCTGGCGCAAAAATTTGGCCGGTATCCCGGAAATCTTGACTCTTCCCTGGAAAGAGGCTCAGCGGCCCAATGAGATAAAGGGTGATGGCGATCGATACTGGTGGAGCTTGCCGCGATCGCTCTCAAGAGATATTGATAGAGTAGCTAATGTGCTACATACGACTCCTTTTTCTGTCATGACGGCTGCTTTTCAATTGATTTTATCAGCTCATAGTGGTCAAAGAGATATCGTGGTTGGAACTCCCTATGCCAATAGAAACCATCCGGGAATAAAGGAAGTGATAGGATTGTTTACGAATATTGTGGCTTTAAGGCTAATTATTGAGGATAATGACACCTTTGAAGAGGTGGTTAATAAGGTTAGAAGATCCTCTTCTGAGGCCTTTTCTAATACCGGTTTAATCTTCAGTGATGTGGTTAGAGAGGTTAACCAGAGAAAGATAAAAGGGGTGAACCCCATCTTCCAGTCCTCCATTGTGATGCAGAATTGGCCCGGTTCTGCTATTGATACGGGTGATTTTACGATGTGGCAACGTGAGATAGGCAATGCGACCAGCAAACTCGATTTGATGCTTAATATTGAGAAGCGGGATGGGGAGTATGTCTGTTGGTTTGAGTATAACACGAGTCTTTTTGATGCCCATTTTATCTATCATCTAGCTGGTGATTTTGTTCGAGCCAATGATTCTATAATTGCTAATCCGACGGCAAAGGTGCTTGATCTTCTTCGTCAGTTGCAACACCGTTGGCTAGTTCGACCGGGCTGTATTGGGACATCCCCTTCGGTTAAGGATGCCTCTCTTTCTGAACTATTGGATCATATTGCGATCAATTTTGCTGATAGCGTTGCAATAAAAGATCATGGGAGGTCTTTAACTCATGGACAGCTTCATGTCTTGGCGGAAACGGTAAAGAAAAGGCTTGAGTTGTACCATTTGAAGCAGGGCGATAGGGTGGCTCTGTTTATGAGTAAGTCGCCTGAGTTGGTAGCAACGATGATGGCTGTGGCGAAGCTGGGGGCTATATATATTCCGGTTGATCCGCTCTATCCTGAAGGTCGGTTGGCTATGATTTTTGAGGATGGGTTGCCAGTCATGGTCATTACGAATAACAATATAAAGGATAAGCTGCCCTCTGTTCAGATGCTTACTCTTGGGATAGAAGAACTCTTGGGTGATGAGAAGAGAGAGGTGATAAGCCAGAAGGCAAAGATGATTGATAGAGCCAGAGAATCGTTTGCTAAAAAAAGGGATCTATCGGGTGATATACGAATGGAACAAGGAGGGTATATCTTGTTTACCTCCGGATCAACAGGCCGCCCAAAAGGGGTGCAGGTTGGACAAGAGTCTCTGGTTAATTTCTTGCTTTCAATGCAGAATGAGCCAGGTTTTGATTCAAAAGATTCTATTTTGGCTTTAACAACCATATCATTCGATATCTCTGGTCTGGAGATCTGGTTGCCATTAGTAACTGGTGGGTCAATGATTTTAGTATCCTCAGATGAGGCTGCCAATCCGGAGTTACTTATGGATATTATAAAAAGGGAGGCACCCTCGGTTATTCAAGCCACGCCATCGACATGGAGGCTTCTTCTGGAGACAGGATGGCAAGGCGATAGTCGTATAAGAATATTATGTGGCGGGGAAGCTTTGCCTGGCTCCCTGGCTGGAGCTTTATTGAAGCGATGTAATCGTCTATGGAATATGTATGGCCCTACTGAAACCACTATCTGGTCGGCTATCAAAGAGGTCAATGTGTCAGATGTTGAGAAGTATCCCGTAATCCCCTTAGGAAAAGCGATTCGAAGAACCGCTTTACGTGTTTTAAACGATCAGGGTCTTCCTGTTACCGGACAGCATAGTGGGGAGCTTTATATTGGGGGTGCGGGACTAGCTATTGGTTACTTCGGACAAGAGCAGATGACTCAGGATCGATTTATTAAGGATCCTTTTAGTCAACATTCAGACGCTCGTCTTTATAAAACGGGTGATTTAGTAAGATGGGATGAGCATGGAGAGCTCCTCTTCCTTGAGAGAAAAGATAACCAGATCAAATTACGGGGATATAGAATAGAAGCAGGCGAAATAGAGAATGCAATTATTGAGTTACCCTATATTGAAGAGGCAATGGTGGTGCTCTTTGATGGGGAGGAGGGCGAAAAGCAGCTTATTGCGGCTGTTGTTTCGCAGAAGAAGGCTTTCACCGGGGAGGAGCCTGTTAAGACTTACCTCCGTAAAAAATTGCCCCCGTATATGATCCCGACCCGAATTATCAGACTGGATGCCCTTCCTTTAACACTCAATGGGAAAAGAGATCGTAAAGAATTACTCGCTATCTGTTCTAAACAACTCCTTTATAATGCTACGGATCTCCTCCCTTCATCTAAAATCCCTTTAACCGCCACCGAGGCTGAGCTATCCCAAATCTGGAGCCGTGTATTAAAAGTTACCCAACCGGGTCTGGATGACGACTTTTTTGATATAGGAGGTAATTCTCTTATAGCCGTCAGGTTGATGATCGAGATTGAAAAGTCAACGGGTGTTCGTCTCCCGCTCTCTGTGTTGTTTAATCATGGCACTATTAAGGAGATGGGTAAGCTTCTGGATAAAAAAGAGGAGCCCAATTCGAAGCAGCAATGGTTATCTATTGTTCCGATTAAAACTAAGGGGAGAAAGAAACCTCTTTTCCTGATTCATGCCGCTGGCTTAAATCTTTTATTATATAATACTTTAATCAACCATTTGGATGATGATCAACCTGTATACGGACTACAGGCCGTTGGGTTAGATGGTAAACATAAGGCGTTAGATCAACTTGAAGAGATTGCTTCGACTTATATCCAGGAGGTATTAATGGTTGAGAAAGAAGGCCCATATGCCTTAGCCGGCTTTTGCATGGGTGGAACGATTGCTTGGGAAATGGCTCGGCAATTAAAAGCAAAAGGCAAGCAGGTGGCTTTGATTGGTCTTTTCGAAACGATTGCCTATCGCGTTCCGGAACGAAAACCGTCGAGGTTTGAACAATATCTCAATGATCTGTCATGGTCTGTGCGGCAATTAGGCTGGAATACTATGCAAATTTTCAGGCTCTCTGCCGATCGACGTAAAGAGTTTTTACTTCTCAAGTGGAAACGGATCCAACGTAGAATTAAAGGGGTGCCTGAGATTGCTTTACAGGAGACGGTGGTCGAAAATATCGAAAATCTCCTGCCTGCCTCTACTCGCGAAGTACGCTATGCAAATGAAATGGCATTGGCTAATTATGTGATTAGACCAGATGACTTAAAAGTTACTCTTTTTAAAGCGAAAGAGCAGACTTTCTTTATCTCCGATCCTGTGAACTATGGTTGGAAAGAACTGGCGTTAAAGGGAGCCGAGGTTATTGCTGTGGAAGGAACTCATAGTACCATCTTCTCTGAGCCTCATGGGGCAAGATTCGCTAAGCTTTTACAAACCGTTTTAGACCGATCTTTTGAGTCTACGGTTAATGATCAAAGAAGAAGCCCCGGGAACGATGTGACTATGACAAGCAACCCTTTTATAAGATGGAGGGCAATAGGCTATGTAAGGTTGAAAGCGGCTGTTTTATCAGAGGGATTACCTGTCCGGCTCGATTGGTATGGGAATGATCGGGGTCAAGCCTATTGGTGGTTTAATCAGATTCTTGTTGCTGGTTTTGAAATGAAAGAGGAGCGTATAACACACGAGAATATATGCGAAAATGGGCAAGCAGATGAAATTCCCAACCTGTTGTTTGTTGAGAATAATATCACAGAGCTGATCAGACCAGTGGCTGGCGTAGAATCTACCCATTCTGTTGACCCTCATCTGGAGGAGGTCATTACCTTGGGCGGAAAAGGGGTCAATATTCCAAAATGGGTCGAATTGAAACTTGTTCTTGATGGGATAGATTTTGAAACGCACTATGCTCCTTTTAGGAAGACCCGTAATGCAATTAAACAAGTTGGGTATTTCCCGGAGTGGAGCTCCAAGATTGAAGATATTCGCACATTCTATCATGAGATTTATAAGCCGTTTATTACCGAGAGACAGGGAGCCCATCTGATTTTGTCAAAAATAGAAGAGTTTGAAGAGATCATTGCAGGAGGCGGGTTGTTATTGTTGCTTCGAGTAGGAGATGATAGGGTAGCTGGTGCCATTATAGACCACCAGGCGATACCGATGTTGCATACTATAGGGGTAGATGTAACGAAGTATCGTCATTTATTAGGAAAAGAGGTAGTACGGGCTCTTTACTATTTTACGGCCTTAAAGCTTCAAAAGGAAGGTTATGACGCAATGAATCTGGGCGGCTGTCGTCCTTTAGCTAATGACTCCTTATTATGGTTTAAAAAGAGCTTGGGCGGCGAGATGATGCCTATTAAGAACTTCAGAGGCATGGGTGTGAACCTTAGAATTGGAAAATTAAACCATGATCTTAAAGTTTGGTTCCAAGATAACCCGATGTATGGTGAGTTGGAGAATGGCCATTGCGTGGGAATTCAGTTTTCTGATAATGCTCTCTTTGTAAAAGGAATCACAGGCGTAAAAAAGCTTTTTTATTAGAGGAAGAAGGGTGAATTGTTAATAGATTATCTTTTTTTTAAAAAAAAGATGCAATACGTCACTTCTGTATAATAAATTAATTAAATTTGAAGCGCACACAGGTTACTGAGTCTGTTCTAACCTACCATCTGAATGTCTTTGACCCTGTCGCAAATTTCTGTTGCTTATACCTAAACCTAATCTATTGTATTATGAAGAAGAGACGTTTATTATTTTGGGTTTTTGCTTTTGCTGCGTTGCTTTTAGCCGAAACCGGATGTGAGAAAGATGAAAAAGAGGAGGTGATTCCTATCGTGGAGACGCCTATGAAGCTAGAGATTGTGTCACCAAAATCTGATACCACAATTCACCCTAGTACCTCCGTTGACTTTGTTCTTAATTTTACACCCGTCGAGTTACGAACAAAGGTTAAAACCACCGTTTATGTTGATGAGAACTTGAGTTATGTTATGGGGCTTGGATACTTTAAGTATGCATTTAGTGCAACTAAGTATGGACTTGGTAAGCATAAAATTAAGTTTGTTGTTGAAAACGAAAACAAGAAGACGGTCTCCGTTGAGAAGTATGTTACGGTCTATAAAGAGATCGTTACAATTGTTTACAATGACTCTGTCTATTTTAAGGAAGGGGTGGTTCCAAATTATTGGAGTCTAAGTAATGCACGCGTTGTATCAAACGGTTACCAAGATAATTATTGCTTAGAACTAAATGATGGGGTCTCCTTTTATATACAGCCTTCTCTAAAAGATCGATATTTTAGTATTGTTAAGAAAGGAAGTGGAACCCTGTCATTGACCACCGATATAAATGCTCTTCCCATTAGTTTTAAATCTGAAGATATGGGTGATGGATGGTTTAGACAATCTTATCTCATTTCCAGGGGGACTTCTGAACTCAAGATCAAATTAACTTCTGGCACCGTTCTCTTAGATAATTTTATATTAAAAGATAATGGGCGTCCTATGTTCGAATCATTTAAATGTGATAAGTTCTCAGATGAAGATCGAAATGCGGTTTTTTCTGCTATTGTCTTTAGTGTTAATGGTACGGTTTCTAAATCTGGCCTCTGTTGGAGTAACACCTCTGAAAATCCGACCTACTGGGATAATCATATGGAACATCTAGACACTCTACATAATTACTCCATGAAAATTAGCCCCTTTAAATATGGTACAGTAGCTTATGTCAGAGCTTTCGCTGTAAATGATGTAGGGGTCGCTTATAGTAAAGTTATAAAAGTTGGACCTGTTAGTGCTCATCCTGCAGTCCTTAATTGGTCTCATGATTTGGTAATTAAAGGAGATTCTGTCTATTTTAAAAATGCCGTCGTTATTGACTCTTTTGCCGTTCCAATCATAGAACGGGGATATGTCATGGCTCAACAGAATGAACCTACGATTAATGATACTAAGATTATAAGTAAAGATAATGGAGCCACTTTTGGTGCAGGCCTCGGTAATCTGGATGAATCTACAATGTATTATGCGAAAGCTTATGTAATTAATCAAGTGGGGATCACCTACAGCACAAGGAAGGCTTTCTATTCAGGAAGGATCTATTATCCGCAAACAATCACTAGCCCTGTAGGCCGAGTTACCAGAACAACGGCTATTTGTGGGGGTGAGGTCACTTCTGATGGACAATCCAATGTATTGAAACAAGGGATTGTCTATGGAACGAATAGCACTCCTACTTTAAATGATCAGGTGGTCTATACCTCTACCGCTACTGCTTATATTATGACTAAACTTACCGGTTTACAAGGAAATACCCATTATTATTACCGCACTTTTGTTACTAATAAAAAGTATACCGGCTATGGAGCGGTTGTGGATTTCTATACAGGAAGTTATGATTTAGGCGATCATACCGAAGGGGGTTACATTGTTTATCTTGATGAACCTGGAAAGCATGGGTTGATCATGGCAGACCAAGACCTTAATGAATCATTTATCTGGTCAAACGACTCCATAAATTTCATGGGAACCGTATCTAATCCATCCGGACTGGCTAATACTGAAATGATTGTTTCGAAAACACCGGGTGAGAATAACGCCGCTCAGGCTTGTTATAATCTCTATCTAAACGGCTATGATGATTGGTTCCTTCCCTCTTTTGAAGAGTTTAGGATGTCTTTAGATGCCGTGAAACAAACGGGGCTAACTACCGGTGTTTATTGGCTCTCAACAGAACGTACCGTTAATAAGGCCTTGTCGATTAATATTCAGGCAGCTACTGTTAAACTTGAGCTGAAATCTAAGAAAAGGCTCGTCAGAGCTTTCCGTACTTTTTAAAATTGTATCTCATTTGTGTTATACCGTTTTATTTACAAGAAACGCTGCAATGATTACACCTCATAAATAAAGAGGCGGCTGTTATTTAGGCGTTTCTAATGTGACCTGTTAAAAAAAATTATGTCATATGATTGACTTAGCTTGAGCCGGAATATGTCTCCTGTGGGCAGGAAGAGATACGGCTCGGCTAATGTCATTCAATAAATTACTAACACATGAAAAGTTTAAGAATATTAGCCCTGATCATTTTAGTATCTATTGTGTGTGGATCCAGCCTCTGGGCGCAAATGGCGATCCATAGTTTTAAAAACTTTGGGGGATCAAGAGTTGATCAAACGCCTTCTTTATTGAAAACAGTAGATGGTGGTCTTTTGATGGCCTTTGAAACAGGATCTATTGATCAAGACTGCATTGGTAACCATGGATATACTGATATCGTGGTGATAAAAATGAATGATAAAGGAGAGAAAGTCTGGAGTAGATGTTATGGAGGAAGTATTTACGAGGAATTGGGCGGTATGGTTACCGATAATCTGGGTTATATTTATATCGTCGGAACGACCAATAGTCTAGATGGGGATTTGCCTTCAGTTGGGCGAGGGGCTTATGATAGATGGATATTCAAACTGGATCCTACCGGGAAATTAATCTGGTCTAAAGTGTATGGGGGCTCCGATTGGGAGAAAGGGGCTTGGATAGACATTAAATCTAATGGTAATCTGGTCACCGGTGGGAGATCATACTCCTCTGACCTTGATGTAGGTTTTAGTTATGGAAGTGAGGACTCCTGGATTCTGGAATTAAATAGCGATGGGGAAATAGTTCATTCTCACGTCTCAGGTACAACTGGTATTGATCTCGACATGGGCGGTCTGGTCTGTCGTGATGATGGTTTTCTGGCTGCTGTTAATGTTATGAAATCAGGCGGCAGCGTGATTGGTCCGACATTGGGTGATTTTGATATTCTCCTGCTGAAAGGCGACCAACAATTGGATATTGAATGGGAATCTATTCGCGGAGGTAGCTCAATGGATACACAACTAGGTGATATTATTGAACTCGCCGATGGCTATCTATTTACTGCTGTATCTGGTTCATTAGATCACGATCTGGAGTTTGCAAGTTGTTTTGAGCCGATCAATCAAAATTGGAATATTTGGGTCTGTAAGGTAGATGGAATGGGCAGTATGGTATGGTCTAGATGCCTAAGTGTTGATCCTCCTTCTTCTTCTTATATCTCCTCTTTTCAACATGCTATTCAAGGTAGAAGCCTATTTGCCTCAGAAGATGGGGGGTTCATGGTCTTTTCTCAAACATTTAATTCAAATTGCCAGGCTGGAACGGTTGACGGATATGCAATCCAGGTAACAAAACTGGATAGTCTAGGCAATATTTTATGGCAAAGACCATTAGGCCGGTTCTATTCTCACTTTAATGCCTCTTTTTTGCCATTTGGTCATGGTAAATGGATGGCAGCAGTAGAAAATGATGGGGTATCGTTAAATTGCGATCCGTTTAATTTCGGCTATACTAATGGCGATGTCTGGCTTACGGAGATAAGAGAGTGTGAATATTATACTACAAGTAAGCCCGAAGGTGATGAAATAGTATGTGTTAATTCTACTCCTTCTACCCAATATACTACTCATCCTTATTGGACTCCTAACTCGTATCAATGGACTCTTTTACCCCAAGAAGCAGGTGATGTTGTAGGTGAAGACTCTATAATTACGGTAAATTGGAACGCCTCTTTTGAGGGTAAAGCTCAATTAGTGGTGAACCTTCTAACTGAATGTGGAACTTCTAAATCTAGCGATACCCTCTCTGTTCTGGTTCATCGTGATTGCACCTCGATGGATGAGATCACTACTCAATCGCTCAATGTTTATTTTCAACCTAACCCGGCTAGTAAAACCGCTAAGTTGTATTATAAATTCCCTGAAGGATCTTCTCAGGCAAAAGTCTCGTTATACGATCTTAATGGGGTACCCGTTTACCAAGGTTTTGTAAGTGGATCTGAAGGCTCTACTCAAATAGATATAAGCAGCCTTCGGGGAGGGGTTTATCAATGCATTGTAGCCGGAGAAAAGTCTAGCGGTCGCTGTAGATTGATTGTATTGTGATAGAAGTGTCTATCTAAAAAGCCTAATCCAATTATAAGAAGCCATAGATGGCTGATGTTTTTTTGATTTATTACTAATATTACTGATATGAAAAAGAGATTTCTACAATCGTTGTTTTTTGTGAGCGCCCTTCTTCTGTTGACTTTTGCCTGCTCAAAAGATGAGAAGGAGGAGACCCCTGTTGCCGTCGTTCCATTAAAGGTGGAAATTGTTACGCCTACCGCTGATACGACAATTAAAGACTCAGATGTGATTATTTATAACCTGAAGATCACTCCTCAATCTTTACAAAATCAAGTTTCGACCAGCGTCTATATCGATGGTCATTTGACCTATGTAATGAATATGGGAACGACTCAATACTATTTTAATGCCACTAAGTATGGTCTGGGAAATCACAATATCAAATTTGTTGTGGAGGATAACGCAAAAAGGACGGCTGAAGTGGAGCAAAAGATAGTAGTATCAAAAATTATTATTCTCAATAATTATAATGATTCTGTGGTGTTCTCAGGAGGTGTTATTCCCGATTACTGGAAAATGACCTTGGCTCAGATCTCCTCTGTTGGATATCAGGATGGCTATAGCCTGGCTGTTGATGCCTCAGGCGAATTAACGATCCCTATAAAAGGTAGGGTGGTTGATTCCTATTTTAGCTTCTTGACCAAAGGAGAAGCCTTTGTCACTTTAACCACAGATCTTTCTTCTTTTCCTCTCACCGGAAATCAGGAGATAATGGGTGACGGATGGATTCGAAATACCTATTCTCTACTTCCTTTCACCCAAGAGGTTAAAATGAAAGTTATTTTGGGCACATTTAATATTGATAATGTGATCCATAAAGAAGTAGGATTGCCCACTTTTGATGAGTTTAAATGTGATACCCTGGCTGCCTACGACCACTATGCCGTTTTCTCGGCAAAGATTCATAGTGTTACAGGAAAACTTCTTAAATCGGGATTCTGTTGGAGTAATGTGATGGTTAAGCCTACGATAGCAGATTATCATGTTGATATAACCGATACCATGTCCTTCTATTCTAGAAGTATTAAACCTTTTAAGCAGGGATCAAAGGCCTATGTTCGGGCTTACGCTGTTAATGAAGTAGGTATCGTATATAGTAAAGTAGTAACAATAGGCCCCCCCGCTCTTCGTCCGGCAGAGGTGGCCTGGTCAGGTACTAGTAAAGTTTATGGCGATACAGCCATATTTAGTAATGCTACCATTGTGAATGAGTACCTTTCCCCAGTTACTGAGCGCGGGTACTGTATGAGTACAGAAGAAAACCCGACAATTGACGATTTAAGGGTGAGAATCACCAATGCTAACGCCGCTTTCACCGGTGGAATAGGCCGTCTTGAAGAACACCAGGATTACTGGGTAAGAGCTTACGCAATCTCAAAAGGGGGTATCGGCTATAGCCCCGCTGTTAGGATTACAACTATAACCATATTAGAACCTGAACCCAATACAAGAAAAGCCATCAATATAAGACGTACGACCGCAACCCTACTTGGTAATCTCTATTCCACTGGAAATTCAACTATTCTTTCTCAAGGAATCATCTATGGGCTAAATGAAAATCTGGAGTTTGGCACTGGAGAGGTGGCCTATACTACAACAAATTCAATGATTATTGAGGCTAACGTCTCAGGTTTACAAGGTAATACTACCTATTATTTCCGGGCATTTGCCATAAATAATAAGTTCACCGCCTATGGTGAGGTGAAGTCTTTTACCACTGGCCCGTATGATCTGTTTGATAATGCTGAAGGTGGCCGCATAATCTACCTCAAAGATGATGGCCTACATGGTATGGTCATGGCTGAATCAGATCTCGGTCAACCTGTGATGTGGGCTGGCGATACTACTTCTCTGATCGGAACAGTCTCTAATCCTTCAGGCAGTCAAAATACCTATCTGATCGCTTCTGCAACAATAGGAGAAGATAATGCCGCAAATCGCTGTTACAACCTCTCTCTAAATGGCTACAATGATTGGTTCCTCCCAAGTTTTGAAGAGTTTAAACTCTGTTTAGGAGGGGCACAACAATATGGCTTAACGTCGGGTAACTATTGGCTATCTAATGAACGTTCGGCGAATAAAGCACTATTTATGAACCTGGCAACCTTGTCTGTTAAAAATGACAGGAAAACAGCCAAGAAACAGGTTAGACCATTCAGGTCATTCTAATTATGACAATATTGGTGATGGTTGAAAAACTGAATAGAAGAAAATGTCATGCATACAATTAAACAAGTTTTTATATTATTGTTAGTCTCTTGGGCCTCCTGTTCACCTATCTGGGCTCAGGTTAATTTTAATGGCTATAAGGTTTTTGGCGGCTCGGGAGCCGACGAAAATCCCTCGCTTATTAAGACTCCTGATGGAGGATATCTGCTCGCTTTTGAATCAACCTCTACCGATGGAGACGGTGTGGGAAATCACGGAGGTCGGGATATCGTTTTAATGAAGCTTAACCAGAAACGTGAGCGCATATGGAGCCGTAGTTATGGCGGATATTATAATGAGAAATTAGGGGATCTGTTGATCGATGACGCTGGTTATATCTATGTTTGCGCTACTACAGAAAGTAATGATGGGGATCTTCCAACTCAAAGAAAAGGAAGTGCCGATCGTTGGGTCTTCAAACTTAATCCCAATGGTTCTGTGATCTGGTCTAAGGTGTATGGTGGAAGTAATGTGGACTATGGCACATGGATTTCTCGTAGGGCAAATGGTAACCTTTTAATCGGTGGATCTAGTCTTTCACAAGATCAAGATGTCAATATAAACTATGGACAAGATGACTCATGGATTTGTGAGTTAAGTGCCAATGGCGATCTTATCTGGAGCCAAGCTAATGGATCTAGTGATGCTGACCGTGACTTCGTTGGATTCGCAACTCGGGATAATGGTTTCCTTGCGGGCATAAGGGTGACAAATGATGATGGTTCCATCGTTGGCTCTAGTCATGGTGGAAGTGATCTCTGGTTTGTTAAATGCGATAGTGATAAGATTATTGAATGGCAAACTCTATTAGGCGGCTGGGATTGCGAAAACAATATCGGCGATGCCATTGAGGTTGACGATGGTTATATCTTTATTGCAGAAACATCTTCTGGAGATGGAATACTGGCCAATGCTAGCTGTAAATCTTCTATGGAGACGAATAATGTCTTTGTTTGCAAGATCAATCAGATGGGAGTCAGCGAATGGGCTAGATGTATTACCGCTCCAATCCCATTCACTAATCAATACTCCTATTATGAGTATCCGAATTTTGGTCGGAGTCTATTCCCCACTGAGGATGGCGGTGTCTTGGTTTTCTCACAGAGTTATCAGGATGAATGCCCCATTCCTGAAGGTACCGATCTGCCTCATTCGATCCTCGTTACTAAATTATCGAGCATAGGAAGTATGGAGTGGCAGAAGCCGATAGGTAGTTACTCGAGTTATACCTCCACCGCTTATCTAAGCCTGGGCAGTGGGGTATGGCTGGCAGCTATTCAATCAGTCGATTTCAAGAAGACATGCAGTGATTCGATTGATGAGGGTTTAGCAGATAAGGATATCTGGCTTACAGAATTGGTTGACTGTAATAATTATATAGCTGATCGTCCGAGTGGAGATGAACAGGTCTGTTTGAATAGCAGCCCAATTACACAATATGAGGCAGAGTCCTCCTTGAAACCTCTTTACTATGTTTGGAGTTTAACCCCCTTTGATGCTGGATCTATTGGTAGTAATGACTCCATTACTACTGTCGAATGGAATCCCTCATTCTCTGGTGAAGCTAAATTATCGGTTTCCTTAGTAACTGAATGTGGAACCTCGAGGTCTAGTGATTCTTTATTGATCAATGTCTATCGGGATTGTACCGGTATTGATGATTTCATGACGGAGAGGATGAAGGTTTATTTCTATCCCAATCCTGTTAGCGGGAATGCTATTTTGCATTATGCTCTTCCTGCCGGGACAGACAATGCTCGGGTTCGTCTCTATGATATGAGCGGTTGTGAGGTTTATAATGGGGAGATTAGTTCTTCAGAAGACTCGCATAGGATAGATATTAGCCATCTTAGCGGAGGGGTCTATCAGTGTACTATTGACGGAGCCAAAGCCAGTGGGCGATGCCGACTGGTGGTGCTATAAACAATAATATGACATTTGCTTTGGTTGATTTTCGTTAATGTTGGTAGAGACAGCCTTTGGGCTGTCTCTTTTTTTCTCTCCGTATCCTCTCCGTATTCTCTCCATATCTTCTCTCAATAGTAAACGGATAAAAAGATAGTGGATCGGCTGAATATTAAAACTCGATTGGAAGGGGCTTTAGTCTACTATTGCTGCAATTTGGTTGTGAAAACATATAAATCAGGATGAGCCTGTGCTCGAAAAGAAGTACATTGAATCTTTGAAATTACTTACTGGGTATAGCCTATTGGATATATAAAGGGAGAGGATACGGAGAGGATACGGAGAGGGGGTTGTAAGTGTTATAATACTAGTGACTTATAAAAGGGGTGGTTTTTGATCAAAATGTACTTGTCAGTATATTTTGATCATTTTGTTATTATATTTACAGAATCAACTTAAATAACAAGATGGACGAGCAAGATAAGCTCCTTCGGCTACTTGAGATGTTAGTTTATTTGTCTAGTGGTATTAGAAGGAGTATAAGTGAGATAGGAGAGAGATTTGATATTTCAGAGCGAACTGCTTATAGATATCTAAGAACTTTCAGAGAGGCAGGTTTTATAATAGACACGCCTCATGATGGTTTATATCAAATTGAGAAGACCTCGCCTTATTTTAGTGAGATAAGCGAATTGTTACATTTCTCGAGAGAGGAGGCCTATATCCTTCAGCAGGCGATTCACTCTATTTCAGATGAGAATCTATTGAAGCAGAAGTTGGTGAAGAAGCTCTATTCGATCTATGATTTTGATAGAGTTGTGGATACTGTTGTTAAGCCCGAGAATTCTGAGAATATTCACAATCTGATTCTCGCAATAAAAAGTAGGCGATGTGTTATTTTAAAAGGGTATCAATCGGCTAACAGTAATATTGAGCGTGATAGGCATGTAGAACCTTTTAGTTTTACAACGAATTATGTGGCTACATGGGCTTATGATTTAGAGGATGGTTGTTGTAAGACATTTAAAAATTCCCGGATCTCTTCAATTGTAATTTTAAAAGAGGGATGGACGCATCAGAGCGAACATCGGATTCTTCCGATTGATGTTTTTAGAATTAGTGGGGAGGAGGAGATTATTGTGAGGTTGGAATTAAGTATACGGGCTTCTGAGTTGTTAAAAGAGGAGTATCCTATGGCAGAAAAATATATAACTGAAAAGGAGAATGGAACCATTGAGTTTGCTGCACCGGTATATAGTTTAGAAGGGGTTGGTCGATTTGTTCTTGGGTTATCTCAAGAGATTAGAGTGATCGAACCGCAGATGTTAAAAGAATTTATTCAAAAAAAAGCGAAAAATATTCTATTGCTGTCAGTAATTGACAGTGAGTAGTTTTAGCTTTGATGAAAAGTAGGAGTTATGAGTATAGTTTATTTAAAATTCTTTATGTTTGTCTTTCCTTTTTAAAATAGTGCTTTAGTTTTTAGAGATAGTGTCGGTAGCTTTTTTAGATCTATAGTACTTAGTTATTTCAGTTAGTGAAGTTGAATAGAAAAACAGGTTTAATAGTATATAAATTGTATGATTATGAGGTTTAGAGTAAGTTTTAATCGTACCAGCAGGCAGTGCATGTTGCCGATGGATTACCAGTATTTTATTAGCGCCTGGGTGTATAAGATAATTGGGCAAGCAGATCCTGAGTTTTCTGCTTTTCTACATTCACAGGGTTATGTCAATGGGCATAAGTCGTTTAAATTATTTAGTTATTCTCCTCTTACATTTGGTAGGCCAGTCCTTTGGAAAGAGAAGGCACTATTCGAGATTCAGGAGAACCAACTATCGGTAGAAATTTCATTTTATTTGGCCGATGCCGCTGAAAGGTTCATTATTGGTCTCTTTAATAATCAACAACTTTATATAGGTGATCGTTTTAATGGTCTCGATTTACAAGTGAGTTGTGTTGAGCGGTTACGAGAGCATGTTTTAGGTGAGACGATGATATATCGAGCTATATCTCCTGTGGTGGTGAGCGTCTTACCTGAAGGCAAAAGATATCCTGATTATCTGAGTCCCGAGAATGAGTTATACTTGAGTTTAATTCGTCAGAATCTGATTAACAAGTACAACTCGATACCCGGGAAGAATCCGATAGACTCTATTACTTCGTTCGACTTTAAGTTAAATGGAGATGTAAAGTCGAAATTGGTAACAATTAAACCTTATACTCCTGAACAGAGCAAGGTGAGAGGATTTGTCTATGATTTCACATTGACCTGTCCGGTAGAGCTGCACCAATTGATTGAGGGTGCCGGGATAGGGGAGAAGAATTCGATGGGGTTTGGATGGGTGGAACCGAAAGAATCATATTTATATTAATAATAGAACTTCATGAAAGGGATATATAAAACGATTGATTACGAATGGTTGACAAGCCCGACTGGCGATCCGTCTACTATAATAATGATAAATTAAAATTCGATGGATATGGGATTTTTAGACCTAACTATTCTTGAGAAGATTCCAGAGCTTGACCAAAAGGTGATTCTGGAAATAGAACCTTTAGCCCCCCTTTCTATGGTCAGCGAGTTACCGGGGTCTTATTATCAAACACTGAAGACTCCAGATAAAAAAATGCTCTGTGGATTGTTTGAAAATATTCTGGGATGGCACATTTCGTTAGCTGACCGAAAAGCGGTTATTAAAGATGTTGTTGCAAGAAGAAAAAAACTAGCAAAGAAGACACCTTTTATTGAGTTTGTTGATAGGACGAAAGGTTCTACATTTAGTCCATTATTGATGGATTTCTTTGAAATAGTTTTACCGGTAATTCCTAAATCGGGCTCTTATGATGATCTGTGGAGTAAAAGTTACAGACGTTCAGATGCTATTGTCCACCCTAAAGGAACATTTAATATAAGTTATGAGTTAATTCCGTTGAAGCGTGAGCTAAAGCGAAGCGAAAAGAACTCAAGTCTGATAGATGATTCTGCTTTGGAACAGTTGTTTAAGAGTAACCTAACAAAGTATCCAATGTTTTATTCTACGCCGACGAAACGAGAGTATATCTATACTTCAGGAAAATATCAAATTCAAGTTTTGATAGACGATGGATTATTAAAGCTATTAAAGGAACGTGTCTCTGTCGAAAACTTAGGCTATTTGGGAAATAGTGAGGGTTGGGTTGATATTAAATTCCATGAATTATGATTGCAATTCATCCATATATACGGTATGCGCAAGCTTTAATAATGTATGAAAATAACCTTAAAGATTGCGAACAGATAACAGCGAAGCATATTATTGCTGAGATAGAGAATGGACTTGATTCGTTTCGACTTCATCCAATTGAGGCGGTTGAAGGTAAGGAAAGTGTGAAATTTGGTTATGTTAGATTGGAAAAAGGAGATCCTAAACAAGGATTGTTTCTTGCTCCAAATGTAATCTCAAAAGATAAATCTTCAAGATTTATTTGGAAGGAGGGCAATTCCTTATTAGTCAATCTGAATAATGAAGTAGGAACTAAGTTGGATGATATTTCAATGTCTATTGCCCCATGTGCTGGAGAATATCTTAGTTTTTCTATTCAAGGTAATATTGGTAGAGGTAATCCTAAGCTTCCTTTATTAGAAAGGGGTTTGAGTGCTGTGACAACGTTAACTCGCTGGAAACCTTGCCTTCAATATAGAATAGACAAACGAGGGATGCCGGAGTTATTTAATGTCTGTATTATTCCAGATATTGGGATTGAAGAATTATTGGGTTTTATATATTTTGTTAAATTGATGTTAGAATCTGAGACATCAAAAGATTTGATGGATGGAAACGTAATTTCGGTTGTTGTAGGAAAGGGCAGTACTGAGAAAATTAGTTATGAAGCGAGAAGACCTTTAATCTATAGAGGGAATTTCCCAAATCCACCAAGAAGCAGTGCGTTAGGAAGTGTGGCACTACTTGGTGCAATTGGAGAATTTGTTAAAAAAGCAGAAACTTCTGACTTAGCCAAGAGAGTACTTGAAAGTTTAAAAGAAGCTACAATGTATATGGTTAGATATGGTGGAGCATCTACTTACACCTATAGCCATCATGTGATAGATTTAGCGAAAGTCGGAAAACTGAAGAAGATCATTGATAGTCTTTATTACTCGAAGCTCTATAACCAAGAAAGAAGGTCAAGTTCAAATAGTGAATATCAAAAATTTGATTTGTTTACAAGTCGATTTCTCCAGTTGTTTAATCCACCTGCATTTAAAGATTTTATCTCTTTTAGAGCAGAGTATCCTGTCGAAGTAACATTATTGTTTAATACATATTTTATAAAGATGGAAAAGATTGATCCGATAATTGTATCATCAGCACGTAGTTTAGGAAAATGGCTCAATATGGTAGCCTATTTTACTGCAAAGGCAGAGGTAAAAGCAGGCACTCAAAATTATTGGGAAGAACTACGCAGAGTGAAATCAAAAGCTTTGATTGAGTTGGAAAGTTCTATATTTTCTTCGAAATCTGGCGATGCCCTTCTTGCCCATACAATAACACGAGCTGGTCGATTATCTGGGCTGGATGCACCAGAGTCAGCAGCTTTGTTTATGGAAAAGACAGCAAGTGGGGAGTTACCTCTTGAAAATGCAAAAAACCTACTAATTGCGTTTTCTCGTCTAATTAATAAAGTTGAAAAGAGTGAAGTTCCAAACAGCTTAAACAGTGAAGTTTTGGATGAAGGAGAGTCTGAAGATCTTAGTGATGAATAATTAAACTTATAAAAACAAAAGCTATGGATATTAAAGGAATTTTAGTAACATCATTGGCTCCTTTTGAAAATCATATTGCCAATGGAGGAGAAAAATTGTTAGGTAATGCTTCTTCTATTAAAAGAAGACCAGATGGTAGAGTATATGTATCGGGTCAAATGCAGAGACATGTATTATTCTCTGCTATTGATAGATTAAATGCATCTGATCCTGCAAAAGGTGAAACCTTTGTTTCAAATGGTGATGGTATTAGCAACTTAATTGAGAGGGATCTTCGTGCTGACATGGGTGGGTTTATGCATCCTTCAAAAGGTGATTATTCAGGACGAAGGACTGCCCCATTATCAGTGACACCTGCTGTTGCTGTTGGCGTAAGTGCTGTTGGAAGAGATCTACTTGTTCGTATTCGTTTCGATGAATCTGAGGATGCTAAGGATCAGGCTTTGGCTACTAAAGAGTTTAGTGAATATGATTTGATGCACATGAATTTCTTTTTAGATATTAGTGCTTTAAGTATTTCAAAAGCGTTTAAATATGAAAAAAGCTTTAATATCGGAACTAAATATTTTAAACATGCTGATGATAATGAACGTAAACGGCGAGCAAGACTCTTTTTGGAGGCAACCAGGTCAATGAATGATTATGCCAGTCAAGCGCGCAATGCTGTGAGTGGTGAACCAAAAAAGGTTTTAATTGTATTCGATTCTATATTAAGTCGAAAAGCAAGTCGTTATTTTGTTGTAGAAAGTCAGGAACAGAAGAATATTTTAGCGGAGTTAGAGGCAAGAAATGCTGTCTATTTCTTGGGTGATGACACTACATCGGAGAGTGTATATGAAGCATATAAGGCAGCGGCAGATTTTTTGAGTAAGAATACGCTTTATGATCCTGCCGGAATAGCATCGGAAGTTGTAACATTTGAAAAGGCATTTGGTGGTAACTAAGTATAATCACCCAATATTGGCAAAGCCCTCCGGCATTACTCTTGAACAACATACTCAAGCAGTAATGTCGGAGGGTAAGCTATTGCTAGAAAAGGCACCGTTTGTTGTTCGAAAGTATGAGGAAATTGTTGGAAAAAGTTTGGAGGTTCGCCTAGAAAGAGTTTGTCAGTATCATGATATAGGAAAAGAAGCTCATGAATGGCAAATTGCGTGTCAAAAAGATTATGATGCTTTTTTATTTTGGCAATCTCAATATGGCGGAACTTACAATGATTATACTAAAACTGAAAAATCGGGTCAAAATATTCGACAAGCAGGAATTCGGCATGAGATACAGTCTCTGAAGATGATTCAGAGCAAAAAATTACCGTTACCTCAGCAAGTCGCAATAGCAGCTCATCATGGGAAATTGGGTAACAGTTATGAAGAACGATGGGTTCGTGAAAAAGCCTATGATCTTTGGAATGCTTTTAAATGGGAGAGTAATTGTGTTATCGAACAACGATCGTTATTATACAGTGCAAGAAAGCAATATGAATATGCTGGTCCACGCGGTTTGCTTCAGTTAGTTGATCATCGTACAAGTGCAAAAGAAGAAGGCGATGTCGTCCCAGATTTCACTCCTTTTAATTATCAATTCCCACATTTAGAAAAAAGAGGGGTACAGAAACTTGTGGAGCAATATTGGAACGAGAATCTTTTACTTGTTAGAGCTCCGACTGGTGCTGGTAAGACGGATGCTTCATTACTCTGGGCTTCTTTGCAAATTAAAAATAACAGAGCAGATAGATTAGTAATTGCGATGCCAACTCGTTTTACTTCGAATGCACTTTCTGTTAGTGTCGCTGAAAGTTTATCTGAAACAGGTCTTTACCATTCTAGTGCATGGTTCACAAGGTATCAAGAGGATGTTGAAAGTGGTGTAATTGATAAAAAAGAGGCAGAAAAGATTCATGAATTTGCTAGACTGCTTCAAACTCCAATTACCGTTTGTACCATTGATCATCTTCTAATGGCATTAACATTGACTCGAGAGGATCATCATTTGATTTCATTTAATATGGCTAACTCATGTTTGGTCATTGATGAAGCGGATTTTTATGATGATTTTACACAAGCAAACATCCTAGTTTTGCTCGAAATCTTAAAGTATTGGGATGTCCCGATCCTTTTAATGAGTGCATCATTGCCAGAATCTGTATTACCATCTTATCGAGAGATAGGGTATAATATTGATAAGATTTTTGAAGATATCTCAGATAATACCCGTGATAGATTTGAAATAAAATCTATTTCTGAATTTGAAGAACTGGAAGAAATCAGTGATCTGCTGGAATTGTGTGTTGAAAGAAAAACCGCCATCGTTTACGCAAATACTGTTGACAAAGCTATATTGTTTTATAAATGGTTTGCAAAGAGAAAGGCCAATCCAATTCTTTATCATAGTCGATTTACAGAACCTCACAAAAAGGAGAAAGAGGAAGAATTGTTAAATGCCTTAGGAAAAGCTGCATGGGAAAATAATTCCGCACATGGAATTGCTATATTAACTCAGATTGGAGAAATGAGTATTAATATCAGCGCAGATATTATGATTTCTGAGATGTGTCCAATCGATCGTTTAATTCAGAGAGCAGGTAGACTATGTCGTTTTGATAAGATGAAAATCGGGGAGTTATACTTATTGATTCCAATAAGAAATGAATTAATATATCCTGCGCCATACGGAGAATATAATAGAAAGTCAAAAAAATGGGATCCTTGCAGGGCATTTACTAGTACATATGAAAAGCTTGAACAATGCAAATATAGTGCTGAAAAATTGGTTAAGCTTCTTAATGAGGTTTATGCAAAACAACAATCATTATCTTCAAAAGCAATTAGTAATGCAAAAAGCTTGAGGGAATCTTTTTCTTGGAATTGGTTATTTAATCCAATACATTGTACTCTGACAGATGATACAGTGACTAACTTCTGGAAAAGTCGAAATATTGCTCCACAGGATACGGTTTACGTTGAAAAGCCTTTATCTAATGGTTATTATAATTACATAAGTTTCCAAGGTTGGAAACTTAAGAATTCAATAGAATTGCCCGTATATCTAATTGAAAAGGGGTTAAAGCTATGTATTATTGATCAAATTAAAGTCCGAATTAAGGAAGATATTGAGATGGTTTATGTTATTCGTTCTGGTTTTTATGATAAAGAATATGGTATAATATTTCCTGAAGAAGAAACTTTTTTATAGAGTTGATCATCAAAAAATCACTGTATGAATACCACCGGAACCTATTTTAATTATTACCTGATCTGTCATCGGAAGTTATGGTTGTTTGCCAATGGAATCAGTATGGAGGCGACCTCGGATCTGGTATACGAAGGTAAACTGTTGCATGAGACCTCATACCCAAGGCGGTCAGAGAAGTATCAGGAGGTTGAGCTTGATGGTATTAAGATTGACTATTATGATCCCAAGAACAAAGTAGTTCACGAGATCAAGAAGTCTGATAAACATGAAGAGGCTCATGAGTGGCAAGTGAAATACTATCTATACGTGTTGGAGCGCAATGGTATAGAGGGCGCAACTGGTCTGTTAGAATATCCTAAACTGCACAAAACGGAAGAGGTTCTGCTTACGACCCTCGATCGTGATGTGATAGAGGACTATATAATAAGTATTCAGGGGATAATTAATCAAGAACTTTGTCCCGAACGAATACAGAAGTCGCGATGCAAAAACTGTAGTTACTTCGATTTTTGTTGGAGTATGGAGGAAAGTCAATGAAGAAGACCTACTATCTGTTTAATCCTGGTCGATTGCAACGATCGGATAATACGTTGAAATTTACCCCTGTTGATGAGGAGGGTCATGAGGATAAGCCTCGTTTTCTTCCTGTAGAAAATGTGGGGGAGTTGTATTGTTTTGGTTCGCTTGATGCTAACTCGGCGTTGTATAATTTCTTAGGCAAGGAGCAGATTCCGATCCATTTCTTTGATTATTATGAGAATTATACTGGCTCTTTTATGCCACGTGAGGCGTTGATTTCGGGTAAGATGTTGATTGCACAGGTTAAGTTTCAGCAGAATAAGAAGAAGCGAATTGATGTGGCGCAGCGCATTTTAGATGGTGCGAGTTTCAATATGGTAAAGAATCTGAAATATTATAACAGTAGAGGGAAGGATCTTGAACCCATAATAGAGATCATCGAGCAGTTGGCCGCAAAGATTCCGGAGACCTCGGCTATAGATGAGTTGATGGGCATCGAGGGAAATATTCGAAAGAACTATTATGAGGCATTTGAGTTGATCATTAACGACTTCAGCATGGGAGGGCGAAGCTATCAGCCTCCGAAGAATGAGGTTAATGCGCTTATTTCGTTTGGAAATATGATGTGTTATAGTCAGTGTTTGCGTGCCATTCATCAAACACAACTTAATCCGACAATAAGTTTTCTGCACGAGCCCGGTGAACGTCGTTTCTCATTGTCACTTGATCTGGCAGAGGTTTTTAAGCCTTTGTTGGTGGATCGAGTGATTTTCAAGGTGATGAATAAAAAGATGATTCAGTCGGAGCATTTTGAGGCTAACTTGAATCGGGTTATACTGAAGTCAAATGGGAAGAAGACATTTGTGCAGGCATTTGAAGATCGGTTGGAGGAGACCATTGCGCATCGAACCTTGAATAGATCGGTTAGCTATAAGCATTTGATTAAGTTGGAGTGTTATAAGCTACAAAAGCATTTTTTGGAGATTGAAGAATACAAACCGTTTAAAATGTGGTGGTGATGTATATAATAGCAATGTATGATGTTAATGAGAAGCGGGTAGGGAAGATGCTGAAATTACTCCGGAAGTATCTGAATTGGATACAGAACTCGGTATTTGAGGGGGAGATCACGGAGGTAAAGTTGCTTGAGTTGAAGCACAAGGCCATGTTGATAATGGATGAGGAGACTGATAGTCTAATCATATTTAAGACCCGTCAGGAGAAGTGGTTGGATAAGGAGATAGTAGGGCATGAGCGTCAGAGTATAGACATATTTTTATAGGCTGAAAGTTGTCGATCGGTTTAGGACTAGTGTTTAAGGTGTTTGGAAAATGTTTTAATGATTAAAAGAAGTTCTTTGACATATTGAATATAAAGAACTTAAGATAGGTTGTCGAACTCCTATGGGAAATACACTTAAGGAGTTCGACAACTTTTATGGATAAAAAGACTAAATTTGCAGAAGCTAATTCATTGAGGGTTAGCTAAATTTTTTGAGTCGTCGAACGGCTCCCAATCGCACCAAGCTGGAATTGAAACTTAATAGCTTTGCTACTTGTTTGTGTGCTTAGGGCTCCCAATCGCACCAAGCTGGAATTGAAACAGACCCAACATTGGCTTTACCTATAACTAAAGTGCCGGCTCCCAATCGCACCAAGCTGGAATTGAAACCTTGAAGCACAAAAGATTTCATACTAGTAAATAACTCCCAATCGCACCAAGCTGGAATTGAAACGTGCGAAGACGGAGGAATTAGAGGCAGAAAATGCAGCTCCCAATCGCACCAAGCTGGAATTGAAACTATTTTTTTCGTACACGGTAAGGAGGCGGGTGTCGGCCTCCCAATCGCACCAAGCTGGAATTGAAACTCTTTTTTTAGCTGCTCGGCGCTGATCCGCCCAGTGCTCCCAATCGCACCAAGCTGGAATTGAAACAGCGCAGGGGCTTACCTATGAAGTAAGTAGGTCGCTCCCAATCGCACCAAGCTGGAATTGAAACTGCACATTTTCCAGCCGAATGCGCTGGGCGACCCTGTCTCCCAATCGCACCAAGCTGGAATTGAAACCCCGTTTTCATATCATCGGGGGTTAGTGTCACTACTCCCAATCGCACCAAGCTGGAATTGAAACCCTCAAAAAGTGATTCACGTACCATATGAGGTCTTACTCCCAATCGCACCAAGCTGGAATTGAAACTTTGCAGGCATCTCCGGGGGCAAATTCACCCTCGCCTCCCAATCGCACCAAGCTGGAATTGAAACCGACAGTCAGGCAGTTCATTGAGCTGTCGCTTTTCTACTCCCAATCGCACCAAGCTGGAATTGAAACCTTGCCAAAGTATCCTGTCGACCCGGGGGCGTCAGTCTCCCAATCGCACCAAGCTGGAATTGAAACATCCGGGTGGAGGCCAAGGGCTATTTTCAAAGCCTTCTCCCAATCGCACCAAGCTGGAATTGAAACTACTCAATAGGAAACTCTGAATAGGTCTCTATATCTCTCCCAATCGCACCAAGCTGGAATTGAAACATGATCTCAGGCGACGAGGATAGTAGCCCTAAGACTCCCAATCGCACCAAGCTGGAATTGAAACGTTGCAAATATCGGGGACACAGCAACGGTAAATGGTCTCCCAATCGCACCAAGCTGGAATTGAAACACGTAATTGGGTGATCTAGCTTTATTAGCACGCCTGCCTCCCAATCGCACCAAGCTGGAATTGAAACTCACGTCGCCGTGATACATTTCCAGCCCCTGGAGCTCCCAATCGCACCAAGCTGGAATTGAAACTTAGTTATCGAGCTACTCCGTCGGATCAGCGCTATTCCTCCCAATCGCACCAAGCTGGAATTGAAACTTCGTCGAAAAGTTTCGTGATTGGAAAAAAGGCACGGCTCCCAATCGCACCAAGCTGGAATTGAAACTTTTATTAACTGTGTCCGGCTATTTGGATTGGGTACTCCCAATCGCACCAAGCTGGAATTGAAACAGTATAAATAAACCGGGAGCCCTTCGGGGCTCTCCTTCTCCCAATCGCACCAAGCTGGAATTGAAACCACATCTTTTGCTTCCTGATCCGGGATATACTCACTCCCAATCGCACCAAGCTGGAATTGAAACGCGTTTGAACGGTTCGGCCGTCGGCGCATATCGCACTCCCAATCGCACCAAGCTGGAATTGAAACACTTTTTATAAACCCTCGCTATCTCGTCGGGGTCTACTCCCAATCGCACCAAGCTGGAATTGAAACTAACCCCTACGTACCCGGCTGGTTTTTAGATGCGGTCTCCCAATCGCACCAAGCTGGAATTGAAACTCTTCACTATGTGAAGGTTACGGGTCATATTTAAACTCCCAATCGCACCAAGCTGGAATTGAAACTTTTATTAAGTTCCTGCATGGTTGAAGGTAGAATACTCCCAATCGCACCAAGCTGGAATTGAAACGCTTCTTGAGAGTTTTAACGCTGTTGGTAACGTCGAGCTCCCAATCGCACCAAGCTGGAATTGAAACGCGTTTGAACGGTTCGGCCGTCGGCGCATATCGCAACCTCCCAATCGCACCAAGCTGGAATTGAAACCCCAATTAAACCCCTCGAAGTCCCTGGGGGCTTCAGCTCCCAATCGCACCAAGCTGGAATTGAAACTTTTATTAACTGTGTCCGGCTATTTGGATTGGGTACTCCCAATCGCACCAAGCTGGAATTGAAACAGTATAAATAAACCGGGAGCCCTTCGGGGCTCTCCTTCTCCCAATCGCACCAAGCTGGAATTGAAACCACATCTTTTGCTTCCTGATCCGGGATATACTCACTCCCAATCGCACCAAGCTGGAATTGAAACGCGTTTGAACGGTTCGGCCGTCGGC
>CAYUII010000018.1:0-77548 GCA_964444785.1 uncultured Bacteroidales bacterium
ATTGTTTATCAGTATGATACAAAACAGAGGCTAAAAAAGTGTCGAAGTCAGGAAAAAACTAGTTTAAATACTACTGAAAAAAGAAACGGGCTATCTTAGATTTAAGATAGCCCGTTTTTTTCGTTAGAAATAATCCTATACCATTTCATAATCAAGATACCTAGTAGGTCATAAGATTGAGTAGATGGGACAAAAAAAGGGCTATCTAAGAAGATAGCCCTTTTTAATTAGATGTTAGATATATTATCTTACGCTGATTTTGCCAGTGGTCTTTTGACCGTTAGCAATCATAGTGTAGAAATACATACCAGCTTTGTAAGAAGCAACATCGATAGTAGTTGTGTTGGCACCGGCAGCAGCTTCGATACGAGTGCTGTAAACGGTTTGACCAAGGATATTTGTAATCTGAATATCAACATTAGCAGCTTTTTCCATGGTGAAGTTAATAGTAGCTTCAGAATTAGCTGGGTTAGGATAAACTTGAACATTGCTGATGTTCTTAGCAACCTCATTTACACCAACACCGGTAAATTGATCAGCGGTGAAGCCAATGCCTGTGATATATCTATGACCAACAGCTTGGTCAGGATTGTTGTTAAATTTAATATCTGAATTGGTAACAGGGATAGTTATATCACCATTGTTTACCATACAATGCTGCGAAGCAAAAATATAGTAGTTGTCACCTAAGAAATCAGAATTTCCGGTAAAATTAACAGCATCAGTAATATAGTTATCACTAACTCTATGAGCGAAACCGTAAACATCTGGATATAAATTTAAAGCAGTCTCTAAAGTCATGCCCCAGAAAGTAGTATCAGTGTCTGTCCAAACAGCATATACATACTCACCATCAGCAGATTTACCAGCTTGTAAACGCATATCCCAACCTTGAGCATTAGTACCTGAACCATAACCAGAAACTTCAGCATCAACAGTCTTGGTCTGTAAATCACTAACCCAGTTGACTAACCAATCATTACCACCTTCAGGGTTGAAAAGTTCAATGACACCACCGGTTTCATACTTGTAAGTATAACCAATGCTATCAGGATGATTTGAATAGCAACTTGCAACAGTACCAAAAATGTGCAAAACACCAGCATTGTCAACAACTGCATCGATTTCGTCGAAGAGGGGCTTTATAACACTACCAGCACCAACTGCACCCCAAAGGTTACTTTGAGCTACTAAAACAGGATGATTAACTAAATTAATATAATTCATAATAGTCCATGTTGCACCACCATCGGTTGTTTTGTAAACAACTGGTGAAAGGGTTGCAGGATAACCAGCTTCAGCACGACTATCATCAGCTATAACAACATAATAACCAACCATACCTGAGTTATCAAAAGCAGCTACAGGATAAAGTCCTTTGTAGGTAGGATTTACACAAGGAACTTCAGGCTCTAAATTATTTTCAACGAAGTTGAAAACTTTAGTTGTTGCATCGAAAGTACCTTTGTAAAAACGAGGTTGTTTTAAAGTATAGTTAGTTCCATCGTCTTCAGTATAAGTTGCGGTTGCAATAGCAGTTCCGTTTGAGTAAGCAGCTAAGCTTTCGCGCACTAATGGAGACTCAATACCTGAAGGTAAAGCAACATCTGAAGTCTGAATACTAGCACCGTCATAAGAAACAGTGGTGAAACGGTTCAAAATCCAACCTGAACCAGAAGTGATAGGAGCTTGGAATAATTTGAACGCATTATTAGGATCGGTGTTACCAGCAGGGTTGTAAAGAACGCCTGAAGGATAACGATAACGCTCGGCTGTAGTACCAGGAGCAGAAACACTAGAAAGGAAAGAGATTCCATCATTTGACATCGCAGTTACGATATCATTACTTGTTCCTACAGTTGTGCCAACGTTACCACCGCCACGAGCTGAGAACATAACTGTGTTAATGTCTTGATTGTAATCAAGAGCATTCTGAGTTCCTAATAGAACTGAATAAACATTAACTGAAGAAAACAGGGGAACCAAGGTAACCTCACTCGTTCCTTTAGGAACAGTAACGTTAGGACGATTCCAAGGAATAGTAGGACCAGCTACTGCTGGGTCATCTTTAGAAACTTCTTTCTGCTTTTTAAGATCATTGGTATGCTTAACAGCAGATCTTAGATTTGTCTGAGCCACAACAGAGGCGCTCAGAGCGAGAGCCAAACCAAAAAGTACAACTTTTCTCATGTGCTAGGGTGTTAGGTTTTACAATGTGTTAATTTGCGTGTTGTCTAGAACTTCAAATATAGAGTAAATTTCTGTTGTTGCAACGAAAAAGACAACTTTTTTTACACCCAAGCCTTATAAGAACGACCTAACTATCTGTAAAACAAGGCGAATGCCTAATGAGATTTCCTCACTAAACATTCGCCTTTAAAAAGTATTATTCTACAACTAACTTACGGCTTACGCGTTCGCCGTTTATTGTTATACTGTAGAAATAAACACCAGAGTTCAGGTTAGCAACAGGTAAGGTAATCTGTTGAGCACCTTGTTGTGCCTCAATGTTCTGAGAATAAACCTTCTGGCCAGTGATGTTGTATAATGCGATCTCTGCATTACCACCCTTAGCAAGGTTCATCTTAATAGTAGCTTGATCTTTTGCAGGGTTAGGATATACGTCAATTGAATTTACAACGCTTGAGTTTTCCTTTACACCTGTGATAACAAAATCATTATCATTAAACTGAATGCCATTAACATAGAAATGGGTTACAGCTGCACCAGGACCGCCTGCGAAATCAATAACAGTGGTTGTATAAGCAATCTCATTTCCACCATCAATGGTACGAGCAACTTCACCAGCATAGTTAAAGAAGTTGTCACCAGCAAAATCACTTGTATTGGTGAAATTCTTTGCTAAAGTCCTCTTATTGTTGGTAATATCACGTCCCCATCCCTTAATATCTGGGTAACGATTGAAATAGTCATCAATAGTCTGGAATCCCCAGAATACAGGATCAGTGTCAGTCCAAGTTACAAATACACGGTTGCCATCAGCACTACGGCTAGCCTGAACACGGTGGCTCCAACCAGCTGCATCGGTACCTTGTCCGTAACCACCTTCTTCTGCTTTAACTTCACGAGTAGCTAAAGTATCAACGTAGTTAACATACCATGTGTCACTCTGATCAACATTTGTTAATTCAAAGATGGCTCCCTTTTCATATTTGAAGATATAACGACCTACTGAATCAATGTGATCAGAATAGGTTCCTGCAACGGAAGCAAAAATATGAAGATCACCTTTTGAGTCAACTACTAAATCAGCTTCATTGAAATGAGGTTTTACGGTACCGTTATCTCTACGAAGACCGAAAAGATAATCTGACATAACAGCATTGTTCTTTAAATCAATATAAGCCATCTGATTCCATGTTGCACCACCGTCTGTAGTTTTGTATACAATAGGTTGGTATCCACATAGATCATTCTGAGGGGCTCTGTTATCTGAACCAACATACATTAAATAACCAACTGAACCATCAGGTGAGAAGGCTACATTGTTCATCTGATAAGCCATTGCATAGATTCCATCGGTACCTTTTACAACACCTGGCATCATATCTACGCTTGCCCAATTCATTGTATTGTTTCCACCATCAAATACACCTCTGAAAACAACAGCTTTGTACTCAGTGATGCCCGTTGAACCTACATACTGCATACCAGCAATATGACCTATTCCCTGACCATCAATAGTCATACCTCCTCTTAAAAGAAGATCACCATTGCCTGTTTTATCAATGCTGGTGAGCGAAAGATTCTGTCCACTCAATGTACCCATTCCAAAGAAGGTACCTGTCCATACTGATGATTTAGTTACAGGACCAGAAACTGAGAAGTATGCTTGATCTGGGCTTGTGTTTCCAGCAGGATTGTAGATGGCTCCACTAGGATAACGAAGCAAATTACTGTTTGCACTCTGTGCAGCAATAAATGAGTTAAAAGAGATACCACCATCATTTGAAACAGAAGCAACAATGTCATTACCTGTTCCAGCTGCACCTGTACCACCACGTGATGCAAACAGAATTGAGTTCGTTGCTGCATTGTAAGAGATACATGTTTGCTCTTCAACTAATGCAGTGTAGATATTAATAGACTTAGTGATTTCTGTTCTTCCTACTTCACTTGTACCATCCCAATTATGCTTAACAGCTTTCGGAAGTACATTAGTAACTTGAACAGGATCAATAGAATTACGGGGAGATGCGTAACGATACCCAACCTCCTTCATTATGCCAGTTTGTGCGATGGATGCAACACCAAAGCACAATGCAGCGCCAAGA
This sequence comes from uncultured Bacteroidales bacterium, assembly GCA_964444785.1. Taxonomy (GTDB): domain Bacteria; phylum Bacteroidota; class Bacteroidia; order Bacteroidales; family TTA-H9; genus JAJTBW01. Next base: position 4,296 of record CAYUII010000018.1, read on the forward strand.
AGTAAACTTCTTTTCATGATAATAAACTTTAATTTGACAATAGGTTCGACAGGTAAACGGCGCTTCCACGCCGCCCTCTACTGAGGTCTCACAAATATAGCACGCTCTTTTCAATCTAGCCAAATCAAAATCAACTTTTTTTTACTTTTCTTTAAAAACTCTCAAATAAAACTCACAGATAACCCCCACCTCTCCGTTACCTCTACACTCCCTCTGCGTTGTTTGTCCATTCTTGACTGGACAAAAAAGAACGGATTCTTGATTATCTTCCCTCCTATAAAGAAAAGCTAATCTATCATAGCTGAGATAAAAATAAACTCCTCCTCACTACAAACGATGTTTTTTAAGAAGCACAAGCGAAGAATATATGGAGAGGGAGCGAAGAGCGGAAAAAAATATACACAATATCAAAGAAATATAACTTGCACTACACCCTTACCAAGGGTTCTCATTCTTCTATCCCTATTTTCACTAAATTCATTGCTTAAATTTCATACGATTAAGATGAGACCAAAAAAGAAGTATCACCCTGTAATTCTTCTCTTAAAGAAAGAGATTACCATGGAGTTAAAACAACCTCACTCTCTTAATGGAATCATTCTTTATGTAGTTTCGACCGTATTCGTTACCTATCTTTCCTTTCATGGCGATCTTCCAATCACAACATGGAATTCAATCTTTTGGATCATACTAATGTTTGGATCAATGAATGCTGCTTCTCGTGTCTTATACCAAGAACCCTACAGCCGACACGGATTTTACTATCAATTAATTAATCCTACTCATCTGATATTGTCTCGCCTTCTATACAATGGAGTCTTAATGGGAATTCTGGCTCTTTTAACCTTTGGAGGATTTGCTCTTTTAGTAGGGAACCCTGTTAAACATACCGGATTCTTTCTTTTTGAACTTTTTGTTGGAGGATTAGGATTATCCTCGGTGTTAACTGTTGTTGCTGCAATTGCCTCACGGGCCGGACAGAGCTTTTCTTTAATGGCCATATTAAGTTTTCCACTCGTATTGCCACTCATGTTGGTACTAATAAATCTTGGAGAGCAGGCCATCAATGCCGATGAAATTCTTAACACTATCAAAGGAGGGGCTGTTTTAATACTCCTTGCATTTCTTCCTGCTGTAATAGGAGTCTTACTGTTTCCTCACTTATGGAGAGATTAGCTGAACCTTCACATTAAAAAACTTGTTATACCTCAAACATCTATAGAATGAAACAAAACTGGTGGAGATGGCTTGGCGGCCTGCTGGTTCTTTATAGTATTATTGCAGGACTACTTATAAACGTTCCTCAACTCCCTGTTATACATGAGAGTATAAGAAATCTTTTCTATCATGTTCCCATGTGGTTTGCTATGATTTCCATGTTTTTAGCTGGGTTAATTAACTCATTATTGTATCTAAAGGACTTTAACATGAAATTCGATCGCTTTGCAGTTGAGTCAGTTAACACCGGCCTACTCTTCTCGTTTTTAGGCCTCTTTACTGGAATGATTTGGGCTCGATTCACATGGGGAGATTTCTGGGTAAATGACCCTCAGCTTAATGGGGCAGCTATTACGATTCTGATGTACCTGGCCTATCTCGTTTTAAGGCATGGAATCGAGGAAGAACAAAAACGAGCCAGAATTAGTGCTGTCTACAATATCTTCGCCTTTGTACTGATGATTGTTTTCATTGGAATTCTCCCAAGACTATCTGAAGGATCTATTCATCCAGGAAAGGATGGAAATCCCGCACTCGGTGTAAAAGGTCTTGATGCAACAATGAGACTTGTTTTCTATCCTGCTTTGGTTGGATGGATTATCATTGCTTTCATCATCAGAAAAATAAGATTAAACCAAGCCCAACTTAAAGACAAAATTCTTGATAAATTTTAACCAGGGAAAACATGAGTATAATCGAAAATAAAATGTTCATTGTGATTTTAGTGCAAGGGGTCATCTTTACCGGCCTATTCATCTACCTTTTGTATCTCCATCTCAAGACTCGTAGATTAAAAAAACAATTAGAGGAACTCGACAATAATAACTAGTCACGCAAAAAACCTAACTTGACTAATGGATATTGTCCAACCATGTCATGACTAAATGACGTTATCGATTCCTTGGCATCCAAATACAAGCAAAATAGCATGAAAACGAAATACATCATTCTTTTAATGGTTCTAGCAATAGCTATTGGGGTCATCGTCTCCACCTTTGCTGACGCCAGTACCTATACTACCTTTACTAAGGCATCAGCCAAACCGGATAGCGAATTTCATGTAATTGGCAAACTGACTCCAGGAAAAGCAATTGAGTATGACCCAAAATCGCCTGGAGTTTTTGCCTTTTATCTTACCGACCAAGATGGGAAAGTCAGAAAAGTTATCTATAACGGAGATAAGCCTCAAGACTTTGAGAAATCAGAGCAAGTCGTCATCGCCGGAAAATGTAATGACTCAACATTTCAAGCCAGTACGCTGCTTCTTAAATGCCCATCGAAATACAATGACGAAAAAAAACCGGAATCGTTTGGAAACCGTAGCTTTAATATCGAAGAGAAAGAATCACTTCAGTAGGTATTCCACTGAATAACTCTTTATTACATATATTTGCTTCCAACATCTTAGAGCACTTCACTCAATCAATTTTGATATGAATAATCCAACAATCTACGGGGTTTTTGACTCAAAAGAGAACATCAACCAATGGATCAATGGTTCTAATGACAACTCCCAAGCAATGAATCTATTCTTCACGGGCTTTGATTCATTTAAAGCAAGTGACGAGATCTTACTCTTTTGCGGAGAACTTTATAATGCAGAGGACCTTAAAAAAGCAACTGGAGCTGACTTTTCGAATCATGCCGAACTGCTCTATGCCCTCTTCAAGAAAGAAGGATACCTCGGGTTTAAAAAAATTAATGGGAAGTTCACCATCCTTATCCAAACAAGTAGCCAAACCATCGTAGCCAGAGACAGATATGGTTTATCTTCAATGTTCTATTATACCGATAGAGTTTTCTCCAATCATCTCCATCGGTTAAAAGAATTCAAAAACACCGAGCTTAATCCCGACATAGATGCCATTGGCACCTATTTGATGTATAGTTATATCCCATCTCCGGTTACCTCTTTCAAGAATGTTTCTAAACTTCATGGAGGACACGTTCTGATCAAAACTTCCTCCGAATCAAAGATCATAGATCTTTTTCCTTTTAATGAGTTTGTTTCAAATCAGATAAAAATTGATGAAAAGGAGGCTTTAATTGAGTATGAAAGATTACTTAAACTTAGCCTAAAAAGAAGAATTGGATCTCATCAAAAAGTGGGAGCGTTGTTATCTGGGGGATACGATTCAGGAGGAAACATCAGCCTTTTGCCAGAAGTTTTTAATGGCAAGATAGAGAGCTACAGTATTGGATTTAAAGATAATCCCTACTCTGAACTCCCCTACGCCCGCATGATGGCCGAACGATTTGGGGCAGAACACCACGAATACCTTATGGATGGTTCTGAGATTGAAGATCTGCCTTTACTGGTAAAAAATCTTGGTGACCCCTTCTCCGAATCTGGCTGGATGCTCAATAATTCAGCGATGAAGTTGGTTCATGATAAAAATCTCCCTATCGTTTTAGGCGGTGATGGAAGCGATCAACTCTTTACTGCTCATCTTAGAGAAATGGGGCTAAGGCTTAAACTGGAAAAGAAGATGCTTGCACCAGCTCAAAAACTCTTTGCTGCATTTGCCGAAAACAGTCTCTTCGAAAAGGACAATTTCTATTTCAGAGCTAGGTTCCAGAATGACAAAATCATGAACATTCTTTATCCAGACCAATTTGGATTTAGAAAATATCAACTAAAGAACCTCCTTAAGGCTAATATCAAACCCAACCCAACGCTGACCTCCTTCCCTTCAAAATTTAACGGCTTCGAAGATCTTTATAGGTCGGTCAATTACTACACCGATATTAATCAAATCTCAACAGAGATAATACTCTTTAAAGCAAGTCGAATTTCTCAGCTATACGGAGTCAATATGGGCTTTACCTATATCGATGAAGATGTGCTTAAGTTTGTCACCTCGCTCCCACTTAACCTTCGTGCGAAAGGCTCACTCGACGATCTTGCCTCTGGTAGAGGCGTAAGTAAATACCTTCTCAAAGCTCTCATTAAACCAAAACTCCCTACTGAGGTTACTTCCAGAAAAAAACAAGGAGGATTCTCTCCTCTCCAGATCTTCTTTAACGATGCATCAAAAAGGGAGCTGATGTACAATTTCATGCTAAAGAGCGATGTCTCCAAGCATCTCTTGGACAAAAAGAGCTTAGAAGGCTTCTTTAAAAGCTATGATCAGAGCACGAAAGGCGAATACTGGTTCTGGTACAAACAGACTATGGCCAACCGCCTCATCAATGTGCTTGTCTTATCTCTCTGGTATGAGAGTTTTGTCAATAACAACCATCACGACAAACTTTCAGAATACCTACACTAGAACTGTTCATTCATAAGTTCTTAACACTCTTCAACTAATAGGATTCCACATAAAGAGCGCAAAGATATTCACTTAAGCTACTCAACAAAGCAAGTGAGAATCATTGCGCTCTTTGTTCGAAAATGGAAACAGAACGTATACCTATCTTAAATATCTAAGCCTAACCTTATAACAAAATCATTTAACCAGGCCTCGGCATTGGGATCACCCTCTGAAGGGGCCCACTCTGCAAAGTATTTATCATCTATAGGGTCATAGGGGCCATCCTTCACTTCCCATGCCACAGAACCAGACTCCAAAGAAATGAGAGAATGCCAAGTTCTCGGAGGAACCTCTACACCAAAATTACCCTTCAAAGGATCCAAAATTTCAACTTGATGAACTTCACCCATCTCTGTCCACTCAATTATAGCGATCTTTCCCCTTAAACAGAAAAAAACTTCTAGTTTATCGGGATTCTCGTGTTTATGCGGACGAACATAAGTACCGGGCTCCATCGAATTGAGCATCCTTTGAATTCTTGCCTCCGGTTCCTTATGAAAGTTATAGTTCTTTCTCTTTCGCATCGATTTACGAGCCTCAGAAGATAGCGCATCTAATAATTGATGATTGATAGAAATCATACAGATGGAGATTTTGTTTCACTACTGATCCTATTAATTGCCTTTTTAACCAATAAACTTATCCCAACCAAAGAGATAACGATAAAAGCGAGCGGAACCGCCATATCCGTCCAATGGCCGTTACCTCGTTGCATAGCTTGGCTAAGATTCTGAGCCTGAGAGCCAGTATAGATGAAGATCAATGACCGGGGTAGCATTCCAGCAAGCGTTCCCAACACAAAGACAGGGATCTTGAACGTCATCCTTCCAAGTGCCATATTAGTCATTGCAAAGGGTAAGACAGGAGAGAGCCTGCAAAAAAGGAGTAAAAGGAATGGTTTTCCCTCCAGAGCTTTAAAAAGACGTGCCGCCTTCGGGTTAGAGAAGGAAATACTTCCCGTTGCCACCTGATTCAGCCATACCATAAAGAAACGGCTTAAAAGAGCTGCTAGAGAATAACTCACAACCACCCAAAGGGTTCCTGTCCATCCGAACAGAAACCCAGAGATTATGGAAACAAAGGTTGTAGTGCTTAATCCAAATGCCATTAAAAGAGTAGCGACTCCATAGAAAAGAAAAAGATGATCACCAGGATCCCATCCGGAGTTCGACAAAGTATTAAGAACAAAGAGTAGCGCTATTGATGCAGCATTTGGAAGAAAAACAAAGAACAGTAACAGCAGGTAATACTTTCGATCGGCAGAATCGGGAAGTTTAAACATAAAGTTAGTCCTTGATCAGTTTTCTGAATCTGAATCGTTGAGGTGTATCTCCTTGTCTCTTCTTACGATTCTCCTCATAATCAGTATAACCTCCTTCAAAGAAGACGACTTGACCATCCCCTTCAAAAGCAAGGATATGAGTAGCGATGCGATCAAGGAACCATCGATCGTGCGAAATAACAACCGCACATCCGGCAAAGTTCTCAAGACCTTCTTCGAGTGCACGGAGGGTGTTAACATCAATATCATTAGAGGGTTCATCAAGGAGCAACACATTAGCTTCAGAACGTAGAGTTAAAGCTAGATGTAGTCTATTTCTCTCACCCCCCGATAACACACCCGTCTTCTTACCTTGTTCAGCACCTGAAAAGTTGAATCGTGCAACATAGGCGCGAGAGTTTATAAGCCTCCCACCTAAATTAAACTGTTCATTCCCCTCTGAAATCACCTCCCAAACATTCTTTTCTGGATCAATTGAAGCATGTGATTGATCAACATAACCAATCTTAACCGTTTCTCCTACTGTGATTGAGCCTGCATCAGATTGCTCTTGCTGCATGATCATTCTAAAGAGGGTTGTTTTACCAGCTCCATTAGGACCTATAACTCCAACAATTCCCGCAGGAGGTAAATTAAAGCTTAAGTTTTCAAATAAAATCTTATCGCCAAAAGATTTAGATACCCCAGCAAACTCAATGACATTATTCCCTAAACGAGGTCCATTAGGGATGAAGATCTCGAGTCTATCCTCTTTCTGACGAGTATCTTCACTCATCATCCTCTCATAGGCATTGAGACGAGCTTTTGACTTAGCCTGTCTAGCTCTTGGAGCCATACGAACCCACTCAAGCTCACGCTCCAAAGTCTTCCTACGTTTGCTTTCACTCTTCTCCTCCATTTCGAGGCGCTTAGACTTCTGCTCTAACCAAGAAGAATAATTTCCTTTCCAGGGAATACCTTCGCCTCTATCAAGCTCTAATATCCAACCAGCTACGTTATCAAGGAAATATCTATCATGGGTCACCGCAATAACGGTTCCTTTATAGCTCTTAAGATGGTTCTCCAACCATTGAATCGACTCAGCATCGAGATGGTTAGTTGGCTCGTCGAGTAATAAAATATCTGGCTCTTTAAGTAGCAAACGACATAGGGCAATTCTACGTCGCTCACCTCCCGATAGATTTGCCACAAGAGCATCAGGATCTGGACATTGCAAGGCATCCATAGCTCTCTCTAACTTAGTATCAATCTCCCAACCCTCATGTTGCTCAATCAATTCTGTTAACTCTCCCTGACGATCAATCAATTTAGTCATCTCCTCATCATCCATGGGCTCACTAAACCGATTATTAACCTCTTCATACTCCTTCAACAAAGCAACAACCTCCGACATTCCCTCTTCTACAATCTGCCTGACGGTTTTTGTACTATCCAACTCAGGCTCCTGCTCTAATAATCCAATAGAGTAACCCGGAGAGTAGACCACTTCGCCATTAATCGACTTATCTATTCCTGCGATAATCTTAAGTAAGGTAGACTTACCTGAACCATTAAGACCGATAATGCCAATTTTAGCACCATAATAAAATGAAAGATAAATATCTTTAAGAATCTGGCGGTTAGGCGGGACTATCTTACTTACCCCCACCATCGAAAAAATAATCTTCTTGTCGTCTGACATGTAGTGTGTTTTTTTTGCAAAAGTAGAGAAAAAACACACACTCAATCAGCCTATTGTAATCAAACCCGGCCTCCTAGTATTACTTTCTCAAGCTTCTGGCCGGCGGCGCTCCATGAGTAGTTCTCTTCTACAAAAGCACGGGCATTAATAGTTAATTGGTTGGCTATCTCTCTGTTCTCCTTTAAGAAAATGATCTTCCCTGCGAGCTCTTCAGCATTGCTGCCAACTAAGATATGATACTCTGCCTTTGCCCGTAAAGGCTCAAAAGCAAGTGGAGTTGTGATACAAGGTAATCCCATTGACATTGCCTCAAGAATCTTATTTTGTAATCCGGTTCCAATAAGCATTGGAGCAATAAAAATATGCCCGGAAGCATAACACTCCCTGATGTCATCCACCCAGCCTGTAATTGTAACATCCGACGAAGCTAAGGCTTTAACCTCTGGAGCAGGAGTGGCTCCAGCAATCAAACACTTCATATTAAACCCTCTTCTCTTCAGCACTGGCATGATCTCTTTGACTAAAAAGAGCGCCCCTTGTATATTAGGAGGATAATTCATATTACCGGTAAATACCAAATCATATTCTACCGTCGTACTCTTCCTAGTATCTTCTTCCAACTTCGCTTTTGAATAAAACTCAGTATCCACACCATTCTCTATCACTGAGATCTCAGCTCTTCTTATATGAGGGATCAAATTCCGATCAGGAACCGAAATGATCGTGTGATTTTGAAATAGATCAAACACCTGATTCTCATATTGCCTCATCCGTTCATATTCCCTTTTCAGAAAATATCGCTTTATTCCTGATGTACCTGGAATTCTCCGCAAAAGTCCTTCACTAAATACATCCATATAATCGATGGTCTTTTCGACATGCATCTTATGGGTATATTCAGCCATACGAGCCAACTGGCAATAGATATGATCTGGACGTTCTTCATTAAAGACCATATGCAACTCATCGAAGGATTTTTGGCTGAAAAAATACCCAGTTTGCGCAGGTCTTCCCTGTAAGAAAGCCTTTATGGTATTCATCAAGATGGTCAAACGACTATGTTGCATTATCACCACTCGTGAGCAAAATGACTCTAAAATAGGCCGTGCTTCACGATGAAGACTCCCTTCGTTTATAGCAAATAAAACAATCTTATGTCTCTTCGATAGCTCTTTAATCTGATGGAATGCCCTGAGCTTATCTCCTTTTTCCAAAGGATACGGTACACGCGATAATAATACGAGTATTTTCACTTGGTCGTGAACTTAGAATGAGTATCGAGACAAAAGTAGCCAATCCGATTGAAAACCACAAAAAGCATGGTTTTAAAAGAGCGGTCTATTCTCTTATTGCGGTTACTTCTTTATCAAACTTCGATAAAATGACTCCAAATGGACAATTAACTTAGGTCGATGATGCTGACTTGTGATTAATTGCCTGGCCTCTCTTCCCATTCTAGTCCTTTTCTCCTGATTTCTAATTAAATCTAATGCCTTTTCAGCAAACAAGGCAGCAGTATCAGCAATGGCTAGTTCATGCCCTTCAGTGTATCCAATTCCTTCAGCTCCTATTGAAGTGGTAAGAACAGGACGTCCTAATGTCATTGCCTCTATTATTTTTATTCTAATCCCACTTCCCGACAATAATGGCACCACCATGATTCCATTTTCTTCAATAAAATCAATAGCACTAGCCACCTCTCCATGAATGGTAACACCTTCCATCTTTACATTGATAAGCCAATCTGGCATATTCCTTCCGGCAAGATGTAATTGTGCAACGGGATATTCCTTCAATATTAGTGGCCAAACCTCATTTAAAAGCCATCGTATCCCCTCCATGTTAGGGATCCAATCCATCGAACCTATATGGTATAGAGTTTCTGGGATCTCCCCATCTGAAGGTTGAACTAGCGTGGTATCAACCCCAAATGGGATTGAAACAACAGGGGTATCGGGAACAGCTTTTGTAACAAAAAGAGCATCAGCAGGAGTTATTGCTGCAACCCCATCAACGCGACGAAAAACATCCAACTCGTATTTGCGAAGACTAGAAGCCAGCTGAAGCAGATAGAGCTTCTTCAATGGATTCTTAGTCGCTGCTGCGGTCCTTTGCCAAATCAGATGTTCAATATTGTGAGCACGAAGAACAATTTTGGCCTTGCTTAATCTTTTAATAATCGGAATAGCTGGAGCCATAAAAAGAGTCTCAAGCTGAACCACATCGAATGACTCCTTTTTCAGAAGAGTCTCTACATTCATTAACCAAGAGCCTTTCGCAAACCGATATAGATGGTATGATTCATTACGGACAAAGCAGCCGAGCGCCTTAATGGGATTTAGTCGCAGATTAGTATATACCAATTCAATATCCGTAGAGCTTCTGTAGGAAGAGGGAATGGAGTTTATATCGGTATTATACTTATATGAATTTAATGCTATGATCTTCACCTGATGTCCGGCCGCAAGAAGCCCTTCTATCATCATATTCATGGCAATAGGGCCACCCTCGGAAGGCGGGTATGGTGATTTATTGCAGAGTAACAAGATCTTCATTAGTGCCTTAGGAATTCTGTGTTTTTTTAAATCGCTTCATAAAGTTTTGTATTCTCTCAATGAAACGAAGTATGCCTAATTTACTAAATATTTTGTACCAAACCTCAATATCAAGCAAAGGAGAGTCGATTGTTGCTTTTCTTGTTAGAAAAATCCCCAAAGGCAACATAGCCAAAGAGGCTATCCACATACCCTGATAAACAGGCATTTCACCCAACTTGGCCGACTTTTCCCCTGTTATCGAGATAATATGATAGATAATAAACAGAAATGCAGAAATAACAACAGGTAACCCTAACCCGCCTTTCCTGATAATCGCGCCTAATGGTGCACCAATGAAAAAGAAGATCAGACAGGCAAAACTTAAGGTGAATTTTTGGTGCCAGGCTATCCAATGCTTATTGATTACTAATTGCTTTGAGTTTAGATCATCAGAATAACTCTTCAAAAAATCACGACTATTTTGAGACATCGTTAAAGCATCGGTCAATATCTGGTTCTTTGAAGCTTTGTCTACATTACCTATTGGACTAAAAGCTAATTTTTTATTCTCTGTCAATGCTGGAGTAGAATCAGCTTTACTTAGGAAATAGAATCTAGCTTGCAATGAGCTAGGAATATCGCCAAGGCGTTTACTATAATCATATTCCAAAGAATCAACAGTATAACTCAACTGCGCTATATTCATCATCATGTAATTACTCTTAAAGAAGGTCTCATCCGTCCTATTAAGAGCAAAGCTCTGCATGTTAAATTTTCTTGAGGTCTTGCTAAAGTGAGTTATCTGAAAAGGTCTATTGCGTCGGTAGTTATCCTGATCTATTTTTTCCTGATAGTCTGTCCCATCATAAAGCGTAAGTAGGAGATTCTGTTGATCAACGGTCATCTCCATGGTTCCACTTTTGGCAGTGGTCAAATTATTATTTCCAAGTCTATCGGCATGATTAAAAATCATGACATCGTAGATTGTCTTACCATCTTTATCCTTTGATCCAACACGAATAGAGTAGTCCTCAATGCCACTATAAAACATACCCTCCTTTATGTTTAACGCCAATTTCTGCTGCCTAACATCATAAAGAAGTGATTTAAACTTAAGATTTGCAAGAGGCAAGACATTATTTGAGAAGAAGAAAGCCAGACCAGATAATATTAACGCCGTATAGATAAGTGGTTGCATAATTCTTCGAAGAGAGATCCCCGATGATTTCATTGCAACCAATTCATAGTGTTCTCCTAAATTACCAAAGGTCATAATTGAAGATAGGAGTACCGCTAAAGGCAGAGCCATTGGGACGAAAGTACTTGAAGCATAGAAAAGCAACTCTGCAATGGTATACCACTCAAGCCCCTTTCCAACTAAATCATCAATATACTTCCACACAAACTGCATCAGAAATATAAAGTCTGAGATAAAAAAGGTCAATGCAAGTGGGCCAAGGTAAGACTTAAGAACTAGACGATGTATCTTCTTCACTTCTCTCGGAAATTTTCGCAAAGATAGGAAACAGTAACTAGACCTGAGCCACGATTACGAAAGGAGATATCTGAAAACAGTCTCGGTTTACTAACTTTGGGGAAAAATTTGTAGGGTAGTCTATCTATAACCACGATAAATTCAATTGGGATAAGATAGACACCAACGTAAGATAAATTTACCACAGATGAAGATAATCGAAGTCAACACCCCAAAACAGGCACAATCTTTTATTGACCTCCCTAAATTCATTTACAAATTAGATCCACAATGGGTTTGCCCTTTAGATATTGAAATAGAAAATGTCTTTGACCCTACAAAAAACTCATTTTACTCACACGGCGAGGCTATTCGATTTCTTTTAATTGACGAAAATGGTCAACCCATAGGACGAGTAGCTGCATTTATAAACACTAACAAAGCCTTTATAGGAGAAAAACCGACAGGGGGACTCGGTTTTTTTGAGTGTATCAACAACAAAGAGGCAGCTTTTCTACTTTTTAATAGCTGTAAAAGCTGGCTTTCAGCCAAGGGGATGAGAGCCATGGATGGGCCAATCAATTTTGGTGAGAATGATAATTACTGGGGATTATTAACAGAAGGCTTTGTTCAGCCTGGCTACGGCATGCCTTATAATCCACCCTACTATCAAGAATTTTTTGAAAGCTATGGTTTTAAAGTTAAGTATAGTCAGATAACAAAGCACTTAGACATTCACAAATCGCTCACGAACCGGTTTTGGAATATCGCTGATCGAGTAAGACAGAAACCTGGTTTTACTTTTGAACACTTTGATATGAACCGAGTTGACAAGTTTCTAAATGATTTTAAAACGATATATGATGATGCCTGGCAATTTCATGAAGGGTTTACCCCCATCGAATTGGCTACGCTGAAAAGAACCTTCATTAATGCTCGATCCATTATTGATCCAGAATTGATCTGGTTCGCCTATTTCGAAGGGAAACCTGTAGCCTTTGAGGTTACTTTTCCCGACATAAACCAACTATTGAAGCCATTTAAAGGAAGGCTTAATCTAATCCATAAGATCAAGCTCTTTTGGGGACTAAAAACACACAAAATCACCAGAGCCCGGATTATTATTATGGGAGTTGCGCCAGCCTTTCAGAAACATGGGCTCGAATCAGCCATCTTCTGGCATATGAATGAGATGATGAAAAAGAAGCCTTGGTATAAAGAATTAGAGATGAGTTGGGTAGGAGATTTCAATCCGAAAATGAGAGCCATTCAAGATGCAGTAGGAGGTGTTTTTGGAAAGAAGCATATCACCTATAATATTTCATTCGAATAGAGAAATGCGAGATAAAAATTATAGTCATAAAATAAAAAAGCAATACAACGTAATTATACTCTAACCATAGGCACTATAAAAAAAACAGGAGCTAATTGCTCCTGTTTTTCATTTTTTCGATCCGTTTACTAACAGAATCATATATCTCCTGAAGTTCTAAAGGGCTTTTTGATAAATCAGTAATGGTTTGATTTAATACTTGACGGCTACTCTTATGGACAGCAAAGAGAGAGTCATACATTACAACAGATAAAGAATCAACATTACTACCCTTTGATCTAAGATAAGTGAGCTTAGCCTCAAGAAGTTGGATATCGACCAAAAGAGAGATAACCTCATCTTTAGACTTGTCAGACTCGTTCTTTTTATTAGTAAAAGAGCAAGCGGAGGTGAGAACAAGGCTAAGCCAAATTAAAACTAAGACCCTTTTCTTCATCAGAGAGGTTATTTTTTTGCCTTTTGGCTCTCAGTAAATTCTTTATTTAGCTCTTTAACGACTTCAGCTGTCAAATCATATTTTGTTTCAGCGTGGAAGACATTTCCCGCTTTATTGACGCCGATAATATAGTCATACCCCAGCTTTTTATTATATCTTTTAAGGAAATTGGTTACTGTATCAATAAGCAAGACATTGATTCGAAGATCTTCAGCGGCCAACTCCTGACGGTAACCATCTCTTTGTTGAACCAACTCACTTTGACGAGCCATCAGCTTTTGATAGATCTCTTGAGCACTTTGTTCAGAGAGTGAATTACTCTTTACACTTTTATCAAAATATTCAGCGTCTTGTCTAAACTGAGCCTCTTTGCCAGCCATTTCACGCTCAAACTTTTGAGTTTTCTCCTTTAATTGATTTTCATAATCCTTCACTAAAAGATACTGACTTAGGATTGTGTCGGTATTGATGAAAGCCACGCGAGCGCCATTACCTGAAGCAGGAGAGACTACAGAGTTACCTGAGCTTACCCCAGAAGTTCTAGCGAGCAACAAGACCAATAGAACGACCGACATACCCAGAGATATAACACTAATGATCACAGGTAAAGACCACTTTGATTCTTTCTTTTCAGGAGTCTTCTGCTCCTCAGGTGCTGTGTAATTTTCTTGATTTTCCATTTAAATATCTTGGCTTTAATGTCTACTGTTGACAAAGATAAAAAAAAGATCAGGGGGCTACCCTGATCTTCTTCGGGTTTAATTGGCTACCTCAGACATATATTTGATTCTAACCAATCTGATTTCATCTTCGCTATACTCATCTTCGCCCAGCTCAGCAAGGCAATCGGCAACAGAGTCTGTATCAGCTTCGCTAAAATAACCCATGATTTCCTCCTGGTGATATTCATCTACCACCTCATCAATATAATAGCTTATATCAATTTTAGTTCCTGAGGCGACGATACGTTCAATTTCAGAGAGGAGTTCATCAGCAGACAGGTTTTTAGCTATAGCAATATCCTCAAGAGACATCTTTCTATCGATGCTTTGAATGATATACACCTTTAAACCAGATTTATTAACCACTGATTTAACAACCATATCATTAGGTCTAATGATATCATTCTCTTCAACATAGTTTTTGATAAGATCGAGGAAGGGCTTACCATATTTCTGAGCCTTTCCAGCCCCAACACCGGTAATCTGCTTTAGCTCCTCAATATTAATTGGATATTGAATCGCCATATCTTCGAGAGAAGGATCTTGGAAGATCACAAAAGGAGGCAGATTTTCTTTCCGCGAAATATCCTTTCTAAGATCCTTAAGAAGGGCAAACAGAACCGAGTCAGCAGTAGTCCCTTTTTGACCACCGGCCTGATCAAGGATCTCAGGATCTTCATCTTCGGCTTCGTCCTCATCATGTTCCATAACTAATTGAATAGACGAGGGCTTCTTCAAAAACTTTTTGCCTTCCGGTGTGATCTGTAATACCCCATAATTGTCAACATCTTGACTTATTAAATTAGCCAAAATCATTTGACGAATTATAGAATTCCAAAAATTTTCATCCTTTTCATCACCCTTACCAAAGACCTCAAGCTCTTCATGCCCGGCCGATCTAACTGATGACGACGATTTTCCACAGATGACATTAACAACATGCTTAGCTTTAAATTGTTGTTTGGTTTGCTCTATTGCTTCCAGAGCAATGGTTACAAACTCCTGTCCGTCGAACTTATTCTTTGGATGCTGACAGTTGTCGCAATTTGCGCAGTTCTCTTCGTTGTACATTTCTCCAAAATAATGAAGTAAAAATTTTCTTCGGCACACCGTCGTTTCGGCGTAGCTCACTGTTTCATTTAATAATTGTCGTGCGATCTCCTGTTCATTAACAGATTTCTTTCCCACGAACTTCTCAAGTTTCAGAATATCATCGTAACTATAAAATGCAATACAGTTACCTTCCCCATCATCTCTTCCGGCTCTACCCGTCTCTTGATAGTAACCTTCAAGACTTTTTGGCATATCATAATGAATGACAAATCTTACATCAGGCTTGTCAATTCCCATACCAAAAGCGATCGTTGCAACAATAATATCACACTCCTCCATTAAAAAACTATCCTGGTTACTCCTTCGTGTGGCAGGATCTAAACCAGCATGGTAAGGAAGAGCTTTTATTCCATTGATTGTCAATGCCTCGGCAATCTCCTCAACCCGTTTTCTACTAAGACAATAGATAATTCCTGACTTACCCGGTACACCCTTAATGTATTTTATGATGTCACGTAATGTAGAATCCCCTTTTTGCCTAATCTCGTAGTATAAGTTGGCACGATTAAAAGAACTTTTAAAAACAGCAGAATCAGACATGCCTAAGTTCTTCTGGATATCAGCTTGAACTTTCGGCGTCGCAGTGGCTGTTAATGCCATTACAGGTACTCGCTGCCCTATCTGTTCAACAATAGGCCTGATCCTTCGATATTCCGGCCTAAAATCATGACCCCATTCAGAAATACAATGCGCTTCATCGATAGCATAAAACGAAATCGTGATACTTTTAAAGAAATCGACATTCTCCTCTTTCGTTAGCGATTCAGGTGCCACATAGAGCAACTTCGTCTTTCCACTTTGAAGATCGGCCTTTACCTGAACAATCTCCGTGCGACTCAATGAAGAGTTCAAAAAATGAGCTACTCCACTCTCGCTACCAAAACTGCGTATGCTATCCACCTGATTCTTCATTAACGCTATCAATGGAGAGATGATGATGGCTGTTCCTTCACTCATCAGAGCCGGCAGTTGATAACACAACGACTTACCACCCCCTGTTGGCATGATCACAAATGTATCCCGCCCTTGCAGAACACTATTTATTATTGCCTCCTGGTTTCCTTTAAAGTGATTGAAACCAAAAAACTTCTTTAATACATCATGCAGTCTGCGATCTGCGATCAGCTCTTTTGCCATTAGTGATTTTTTCAATCAATCAGGTCGATTTTCTTTTCTTCGTTTTTCAAGGCTTTTACGCTTTATTTCATAACAGGATCCATTCATTAGACCGATTTAAACTATCAAATTTCTTTAATTACTGATAATCAGTATATTGTACATTCAAAACGGATTTGCAAAGTTAACGCCTGATTCCAAATAACCAAATATTAATTCAAAAAAGAAATTTTTAATGTCATTTTAACCTTCTAGTTCACCTAAACAAGATTCTGTCACGGCTAAACGAAACCTTTTAAGTAAAATTATACTAAGGTTCATAAGAAAGCAAGAATATTTACAGTTTCGAAAGTAGTTTTTTTATCGTTAATGACTAACCTCTGTTTCTTATCTTTGCATCACCAAACTAAATGGCATTAATTTACTCGGATTAAAAACAATCCATTTTGATATTTGATCCTCAATTCGTGTTTTTGATAGCCATTTATGAACAAATTAAAACAATGAACGGATTCTCCTCTGATAAAATCCTCGAAATAGCTTCTCAAACGCTCCGAGAAGAGTCGGAAGCAATAGCCGGATTAATCAATCACTTATCGAATGATTTTGTTGAAACGGTTAAGCTAATTATCAATTGTCATGGAAGAATAGTTGTGACCGGTATAGGAAAGAGTGCTGACATTGGGAGGAAGTTTACCGCCACTTTAAATTCTACGGGTACCCCTGCCGTTTTCATGCATGCAGCTGATGCCATTCACGGCGATCTAGGTACAGTAACTTCTGAAGATATCGTGATCTGCTTAAGCAAAAGTGGAAATACTCCTGAGATCAAGGTACTTGTTCCACTTTTAAAAGGTCATGGACAAAAGCTTATTGCTATTGTTGGAAACACTGATTCATATCTAGCCCGACAAGCTGACCTAGTTCTTGACACCACGGTACAAAGAGAGGCTTGCCCAAACAATCTTGCACCTACCTCCAGTACAACTGCACAACTAGCTATGGGGGATGCCTTAGCCGTAGCATTATTGAGTGTTAGAGGATTTACAACCTCTGACTTTGCTAAGTTTCATCCTGGAGGTGCATTAGGGAAGCAGCTCTATTTACGTGTGGGTGATGTTTATAAAAACAATGAGCGTCCCATTGTTTCACCTGAACAATCTATGGCAAGTGTAATCGTTGAGATTAGCTCCAAACGTTTAGGAGCCACCGCAGTAGTAGATAATGGCAAGTTATTGGGAATTATTACGGATGGAGATCTACGACGCACCTTACAGAAAACCACGGCCATAGATCATCTGCTTGCTAAAGACATCGTTTCACCCAACCCTCAAACCGTCTCTTCAGACCAAACGCTATCTGCCGCCCTTGAGATCATGCGAAGAAAAAACATTACGCAATTACTCGTTGTTGATAACGGTGACTATTTAGGTGTTATCCACCTTCATGACATCCTAAAAGAAGGAATAATCTGATAAATACAAATACTATGGGACAGCTAGTTGATCAGTATAATGATTATCGCACACGCATGAATGAGAAGATCATGAGTGCGCCTAATAACAAAGTTATCAAGCGAATTTATGGAGTTGACACGTTAGCCTATGAGGGAGGTGCAATTGATGCGCTCACAAAAGAGATGCTAGGGCTGGTCTCTTCAATGGTTCTTCGTTGTGATGACTGCATCAGATATCATCTCATTCAATGCCATAAGTTAGGGCTTACCACAGAACAACTCTTTGAAATATTCGGAATAGCCAATTTAGTTGGCGGCACAATCGTCATCCCCCACACTCGTCGCGCTATTGAGTTTTGGGAAGACCTTACTAACAAATAAGCATGATACTAAGAACTGAAAATCTTGTCAAAAAATACCGCCAAAGAACGGTAGTGAACCATGTCTCTGTGGAGGTTGAACAAGGTGAAATCGTTGGACTTCTTGGCCCCAATGGAGCCGGGAAGACAACCTCTTTTTATATGATTGTCGGGCTTATTAAACCTCTCGATGGAAAAGTATTCCTCGGAGAAACCGATATTACTTCTGAACCTATGTACAGAAGAGCTCAACGAGGTATTGGTTATCTTGCTCAAGAGGCTTCCGTATTCAGAGATCTCAGTGTTGAAGATAACATCAGATCTGTTCTAGAATTCACCAAACTATCAAAACAAGCTCAAAGTGAGCGTGTCGAACAACTCATCGATGAATTTAATCTACACCATGTACGTAAAAGTAAAGGCATTCAACTCTCTGGTGGAGAGAGGAGAAGAACTGAAATAGCTCGTGCTTTAGCGGTCGATCCTAAATTTATCCTTCTCGACGAACCTTTCGCCGGTGTCGACCCTATCGCTGTGGAAGATATCCAAGCCATCGTCTCTAAACTTAAAGATAAAAACATCGGCGTTCTTATAACCGACCATAACGTACACGAAACCCTCACCATTACTGACCGAGCATACCTCCTCTTCGAAGGTTCTGTCTTAAAAGCCGGTACGGCCGAAGAACTTGCCGCTGATGAGCATGTCAGAAAGGTCTATTTAGGTCAAAACTTTGAGCTTAGAAAGTAAAGAACTATTATCTGTTTTATAACCTTAAAAGACTCTATGCCCTAAACATAGAGCCTTTTTTTATCAAAACCGATAAGATATTAGATATTTACATGATTCTTCAACAACTTTCTGTTGATATCCTTAATAAAAACAAAAGTTAGTCCAACTGACCAGATCGTCCAACCGATGTACAAAAAACGCTGTTTCAATCCAAAATTCTGACTTAATATATCAGGAAAATAGACTAAAAAAGCTAACCCTAAAAAGCAGAGACTACCTAAGGCTATCAGAGAGATCTTTAAATAATCTCTCTCGCCTCTCCAAACTATAAGCGCTACTAGAGGTGAGAAAATCAACAACATAAAAGGTAAGCCTACAACTCCATGGAGTGGCAGTGGCATAGGAATGGTAGCAGGTCCGATAAGAAACAGATAATTAGCCAATAACAATACCGGCAAAATATTCATCTTACATTCTCTACAATGACGCCATAACCCAATACTAAAAAAAACACTCAGCACAGCACTTAAATCCAATCCTATGGTAAAAATATACTGCGTACTTGACCCCAAAACGCCCAGTTCACTGACCATCCCCTGGAGATGATTATACCCATCAATCATAGAACCACAGATGACCGTGGTCATCCAAAATACAACAGGAGTAACAACTCCAAAAGATAGCAATGTTTTATTGGTCATCTGAATCAATTTGACCCTTTACTTATAATATTAGCAACTAAAGAGATCAACAGATACCAGATTATAAAGAAGGGTAATGCAACCCATCCAAGAATCAGTGGCAGTAGAATAAACCCAACGATCAAAGTATACCTGAATTCATTGCCCTTTATCTGAAAACCCTTAAACTTCATCGCAATCAATGGTAACTCAGATATCATCAAGAGACTAAAAAGTGAGGTTAAAGCTAACATCACCCATGGGGAGGTAACTATTAGACTCATAAACTGTGGAAGCTCCCCATTTGTCAACGATTCAACAGTTCCTAAAGAGATAAAAAATAGAGCCATTGCAGGTGTAGGCAATCCAAGAAAACCGTAACTCTGACGCTCATCAATATTAAATTTCGCCAAACGATAAGCAGCAAAAGCAGCTAAGAGAAGTCCTGTATAGGGTAAGTATTGCTTTAAAATACCTTCACTCCACTCAGAAACAATTCCCATTTGCATCTGATAAACAATATAGGCAGGAACAACCCCAAAAGAGACAACATCAGCCAATGAATCCAACTCCTTTCCCAATGGCCCTTGAACATTAAGAAGCCGAGCTACAAACCCATCAAAAAAATCAAGAATAGCAGCAATAACAATCAAAATTGCTGCAGTCTTGATATCTCCTGACAGGACAAACATAATGGCTATCGTACCGCAAAGCAGATTCCCTATAGTAAGAAGGTTTGGAATTTGGCGTTTAATAAACATAGTCTTTTTAATGTCAAATTTATGAAACTTACAAGAATGATGAGGCTTCTTAGCAGGTTGTTTATTACATCATCATATTGACCAATTCAAACTGAGACACGAATCTATTTGACCAATTAAGCCAAATAGAGTATTTTTGCAACTGGCAAATCATTAACTATAGTGTTATTATGACAGAAGAAAGCGAATTTTGTCTGGAGGAGGCTAAAGAGGGAATGCAAAATACTCTTGTGCATCTTGAAAAAGAATTTCAGAAAATCAGGGCTGGAAAAGCCAGTCCCCAAATGTTAGACGGTGTAAAAGTTGATTACTATGGATCAATGACCGCTATCGATAAAGTAGCAAACATTGGTTCACCCGACCCACGGCAAATCATTGTTCAGCCTTGGGAAAAAAACATGCTTGCCCCTATTGAAAAAGCAATAATGGCGGCTAACTTAGGATTTAATCCTCAAAATAACGGGGAAATTCTTCGTATCCAGGTTCCCCCTTTAACAGAAGAAAGACGTAAAGGTCTTGTTAAACAAGCCAAAACCGAGGCTGAAAACACAAAAGTCAGCATCAGAAACATCCGTCGTATTGCTATGGAGACTGCAAAAAAACTAAAAAAAGACGGCGTTCCTGAAGATGAAATAGCAAAACTTGAAGAAGAGATCCAAAAAGCTACTGATGGTTATATCGAAAGAGTAGATAAATCTTTCGAAGCAAAAGAAAAAGACATCATGACTGTTTAATCAGTTTCTATACTTTATCATAAAAGGGCTTCCTAATCAGGTTGCCCTTTTTTTTGCCCAAAAAGCCACTTAAAAAGTAAAAACTAAGTAAAATTCTATGAATAATTAGACCTACCTTTGTAAGGTTCAAAAAATAAGATTTAAAATGGACGAAGGACCTGCGGGGTTACCCCCTTACATAAATAAACTGGATTAGAGGCAGCCCTTTTTGATTATGGGTTAACCTCAGTTGGAACTAAACATAGGAGGAGGTTTATGACACCCATAACCACATTTTACTTCAACCGCATCCGCGGTGCCGTACTTAAAGATCTTAACGGCCGGAAAATTGGAATCATTAAAGACTTATTAGCGGAAAACCTTCAAATCGATGTATGGACTAATCGTCCCGTTGTAAAAGGAATCGTTGTAAAAACGGGAGAAGGAAGAGAGATTTTCGATTTTACCGCTATCGTTTTATCAAAAGAGAGCGGACATCTTACCATTACATTGACCAAGACCAAAAAGCTGGATGATGAATCAAGAAAGCGTTGTTACGCCCTCGAAGAGGCTATACTAAATAAGCAAATAGTTGATTTGAATGGAAGTAAGCTGGTCAAAGTTAACGATCTTCGTCTGGTTTCGCTTCCTTCAGCCACCTTTGTCGTTGCTGTTGAGATTGGAATGGAAGGAACATTAAGAAGGATGGGCATCGTGAAATGGGCCAAGTCTATATCATCCTTCTTACATTTAACCATCCCTTCTCGTTTTATTCTGTGGGAAGATGTTGAAGCCATAGATTTCAACAACCTAAAGATTCGACTATCAGAAAACTTCTCCCGTCTACACACTCTCCATCCATCTGACTTAGCTGACATCATTGAAGACCTTGGGAAAAGAGGCATGACCGAACTCTTCTCTGCTCTCGATGAAGAGAGGGCCGCTGATGTTCTTGAAGAGTTAGAACCCGAAGCCCAATTACAAATCATCGAAAGTCTCCCTGTCCATAAAATGGCTGATGTATTAGAGAAAATGCCCGCCGATGAGGTTGCAGATATTCTAGACTCAATGGACAGTAATCAGGCTGAGAAACTATTGAACGAGATGGAGCCTGATAGCTCAATGGAAGTCAGAGAGCTTTTAGGATATGCAAAAAACACTGCCGGAAGTCTTATGACTGTCGACTTCCTTGAGTTTCGACCCACTGACTCTATTGAATCTGTATTAAATTATATCAGTAGCAACCTCCCAGAGCATCAAGAACTATATACCCTCTTCGTCACCGATAATGACCACATCCTTAAAGGTACCTTCACTCTTAGAGATCTATTGATTCACCCCAAAGAAAAGCAGCTCTCAGATATCATGCATTCCGTCAAATTCTCACTTCTTGACGAAGAAAGAATTAGCGAGATTGCCGAAGGGATCTCGAAATATAATCTTTTAGCGGTTCCCGTTACAGATAAAGATGGAGCACTTCAAGGGATGATTGTCATCGACGATGTACTCGATGATTTAATGTCGGATAGAAATACCAATAAGTAGAGTACTCCTAAGACATCTTATTCTCCGCAATTCCTACAAATATCAATCGACTCCCGGTCTTTTAGTATCCTATTTCTAAAAGACCTATATCTCTCACTGCGCCAAATCTCATCTAATGATTGAGAATCCAGGGTTCCCATCTGGTAATGGGCATCTTTATCGTAACAACACGGAACCATCCGACCATCCCAGGTAACAACCGCCCCATGCCACATTCTCCAGCATCGCTTACGTAAGGGAGTTATCTGATGAAGAACCCCCTGGCTATCTTTATGATATCGCTTTCTACTGCTATTCTCCGGAAGTATACTATTCTGATCCTCTTCACTATATATCTGAGCTGACTTAAGTACGACCCGATCAACACCCAACTCCCTAGATAGCTTTAAAAACCCGGGTATCTGATGTTCATTCTGTTTCATCACAATAAATTGAAGATGAATAAACGGATGGGTAGCCTTCATCTCCTGTCTGACTCTAATAAGAGTCTTTATCCCTTCCAAAACACGCTCCAAATCACCTCCCCTTCTATAATACGAATACGTCTGTTGATCTATCCCATCTAACGATATAATCAACTCATCCAAACCTGACTCCACCGTAATTCTTGCATACCGTTCGGTTAGGTAATGACCATTCGTACTAGTGGCAGTAACAATATTCTTCGCCTTCGCTCTTTTGACCATCTCCCCAAATAGCGGATTTAAATAAGGCTCTCCCTGAAAATATAATATCAAATAAATCAAATGCTCTTTGGTCTGACTCATCAGCCTACCAAACATCTCAAGATCCATGCTCCCTGTAGGCCTACTAAAAGCCTTTAATCCTGAAGGACATTCCGGACAGCCCAAGTTACAAACGGTAGTTGGTTCAGCAGATAGAAAAGCTGGCCGTCCCCAATGGATTGATCGCCTAAGTAGCCTTGATAAGTAAAAACTGACCTTTAGCAAAATAAAATTCCACACTTTATTTAAAGTCAATGCTCTAAAAAGGCTTCTATAGTATGAAATCGTATAGATTGAGATTCTCATTCCTTATCAATATGACGGGTTAACTTACCAATTACAGGAAAAGCTCCCAAATATTCTTGTCCTGCCACCCTTATTATCGTATATACAGGTATTGCCAAAATCATTCCTACTACACCCCCCATAGTACCTGCCATGATTATCACAACAAAAATCTCAAGTGGATGTGCTTTAACCGAAGTAGAAAAGATCAACGGTTGCAGAAGAATATTATCGATCAAATTGGCACTTAGAAAGACCCCTGCCACCTTTAATACAAACGGAAGGATTAAACTATATTCTCCAATACCGGCCATACCCAATGAGGTAAGAATGATTCCTGTAGTCATGCCAATGATGGGGCCAATATAGGGAATAACATTAAGCATCCCTCCAAATGTACCAATTAGTAAGGCATTCGGAACACCTACCATCCACAAGCCTAAAGAAATCATGGTAGCCATTGTTGACAATTGAATTAACAACCCGGTAAAATACCTCTCCAATAGACCCCGAGTGCGACTTAACACCGACAAGACCTTCCGCTCAGAGTCGTCTCGAACAAAAAGGAGAATAATCTTAACAAAAAGATTTTGGTCTTTAAGAAAGAAAAAGGTTATAAACAAAACCGAGAAGAAACCCATAAATAATGAGCCCATAAACGAGGCAATATTACTAAACAGGGAAGAGAAAGTTGCCGCTCCGATCAGAGGCTTGACCTCCTCAAGAAGAACATCAGCCAGTTTTTGATCTTGTTTTAGGATCTGGTTCTCATGCAACCAAAACTCAAGATGCTCGGTAAACGAAGTCAGTGCTCGCCTTACATCATCAGGATTAATCGAAGAGATCATCTTTGCTTGAGAGGCTATCAGGGGAAGAAACACCGCAATGATCCCCATAAAGAATACTGACATCCCTAATAGAGTCAATGCAGCCTTCAAACCATCGGGCAACTCTTTACCTTTAATCTTAATTTTTGAAAGCAATGTTACAATGGGGTTTCCCAGAAATGCCAACACTGCTGCAATTAAAATATACCATACAATCTCACTAAAGAAAATGAAAATTAAGATCAGCAACGCCAGGGTTATTGCGGCTGTTATCCATTTTGAATATCCTCTGTTCATGTTGTTAGCTGTTACCATTAAAGACAAACGATCTTTAACAAAACAAATATAGCCTATAATCTGCCCATAATTATCCTAAATCAGGCTCAACCAAGGCATCATATAGATCATCCTGGGTGTTTATGTTAAAAAAACAACGACTAGCGATCATCCAAGGATGTTCTTCTATGTAAAGCCACCGGGGATGGATGGATTCGATTATGGTCTGCATCTTATATACCCCACTGCTCAAGGCCTTGTCAATGACCCCTAGAGACGATCTATGATACAGGGCACAAAGAGGCTCCATTTTACCATCATTCCAACGAGGGACAACGGCTCCATGACTCTTTCTTCTGATAAACATCTGATCAAAGATATTAATCGATAGAAATGGCATATCAGCCGACACAACCCATAGCCAGGGATGTTTTGCAGAGGTTAATGCTGCGTGGATTCCGGAAGCTGGACCACAATTGGGATAAACATCCTCAACCATCCGACAGCCCGGCCTATTATGCAAGCTATTTGAGCTAGATATTAAAACATCATCTGTAACCTTGCTAACTACCTCTAAAGAGTAATCCAGCATTGGTTTCCTTTTGAAGCACATCTGCCCCTTATCACACCCCATTCGCAGGCTCTTACCCCCTGCTAGTATGACAGCAGAAACTTTATCCATTCTTCACGGATAAATTACTGCTTAGGCTGAGTTGAATTATCCTCTTTCTTCTCCTGATCGTTTCCGTTCATCCCATCCTTAAAGCTCTTAACCCCTTTACCAAGTCCGCTCATGAGTTCAGGGATCTTTCTTCCGCCAAAAAGAAGCAAGATAACTACAATGATCAGAATCCATTCATTTCCACCTAAGATGCCCAATAGTATAGAAGTCATTATGATATGTTTTTAATATTGACACTCTTTATTGCAAATGTAAATAATAACATGGATGATTACACGCACATATCGAAAATTCAACATGGGAAGAAGAGGCATGCATCACCATAACTTAAAAAACGAAACTGCTCTTCAAGCGCCTTCCTGTATGTCTCTCTCCATATTTGACCCGAGAAAGCGGCTACCAGTAACAGAAGTGTAGACTTAGGTTGATGGAAGTTTGTAACAAGAATATCGGTTAATTTAAACTGGTAACCCGGGGCAATCAATAATTGCGTTTCACCCTCTATATGTGAGCGGTTCTCAACACTCAACCACTCTTTTACGGCTGATAAAGACTCTACAATAGAGATGTTATCGCCTGCACCAGAATAAGGATACCATTGATCTATTACAAAATTAGCCTGAAGTCCTTCCTGAAGGATCTTCACCCCAAACCAGTATAAACTCTCTAAAGACCTTACAGAGGTCGTTCCTACTACAATTCTGGGTCTGTGAAGATTTTCTAACAGAAAAGAGACCTTCTCGGAGGTTATTATCACTTTCTCTGAATGCATGGTATGATCCTGCATAGATTCGGCCGTTACCGGTTTAAAGGTACCAGCACCAACATGGAGGATCAATCTTAAGGTATCATATCCTTTATTCGTCAACCTATTCAACACATCAGAGGAGAAATGCAAACCAGCTGTTGGTGCTGCAACAGACCCATCCTGACGTGCAAATATGGTTTGATATTTGACAGAATCTCCCTCCTCGGCGTCTCGATGTATATAAGGGGGCAATGGTACTCTCCCCATTGACTCCAAAACCTCTGCAAATGAATAGGAGCGTGGCTCCCAAGTAAACTCCACTAACCGCGCTTCACCCGCATCCCCACACTGCCGTGCTTTTAATGTAATCGACTCTCCATTGACAGTACCCGACATGGTTAAGTAAGTCTCCTTCCATCGCTTTGCATTGCCGACAAAAGCTTTCCAAACACATCGACCTCTAGAATCGAATGAACTCGTTATCTCAAGTGGATCAATCGGATTAAGACAAAAAATTTCAACTCTAGCCCCTGTCTCACGATAAAAAATCAATCGCGCTCTGACAACTTTTGTTTCATTGACTACCAAAAGTCCATCAGAAGGTAAATAATCCACAATATTCCTGAACGAGGTAGATTCAATCACTCCTTTTGCACCATAGGTTACCATTAACCTGGATGAATCCCGCGGCTCTACAGGATAGTTGGCAATCCTTTCTTCTGGAAGCGGATAATCATAATCATTGATGGAGATATTCTTAGGATGAGTCATAACAATCTTCATTGAATAAAAAAACGCCGAGGGTGTACCTACGGCGTATGCAAAGTTACTGATTAATGATGATTTAAAACTAATCAAGAAGACTCCTAATCTCCCGCAGGTATAGCTCTCTGATCTTTATAAGCTCATCAGCAGTTATTTTATTTGAAAAAACACGAATATAATCCTGCAAGCCTCCCTTTTCATAAACAAATCCCTTCCCCGAATCAAATGACGAGTCATCACAATTATTCTTGACAACCCGAGTTGCCTCCTCAAATAACTCCCAAGTAAGATCAACCGGAACGAAAAGATAGTTCATTTCGTGGTGCCTACAATCTCTCCAAACATCAGGAGCTAACCTCTCCATTTCAATATACTTCTTCACTCGAATGATCGATTCAAAAGGACGAACATCCTGATGTTTTACAAAAAGAAGACCTTCCTTCTCATACGCTGAAACAATCGCTCCAAGATCTTCTGGTTTCCACATATCAACTCTTATACATGGATAGTTATGATTAAACAAGGTGAGTGTACCCGGTGCTGCATCAAACTCCACTTTCGTTGCCAGCTTTACACGACGAGTCGCCCTTATAACGTTATCCTCATCATAATCTGTGATCGGTTTAAGAACAAAAAACAAAAACTGTGGCTTTTGATTCTCGGAATAGTCTGCACTATAATATCCAGGAAAAGGGTGTTGAGATTCCAGTATTAAAATACTATACTTAACAGGCGATTCGTAAAGAGCTAAAGTCTCTTTCTTAATGATCACGCCGATAGTCCCATGTTTCTCTTTGTCGTTCATTGTCTATAAGTTTTTTGACTAAGATAATACACGAGGTACCGAAAAGCAAGTCAGGAAGCTGCTGGCTGCTGGCGGCTAGCTGCTAGCTACTGGCGGCCAGTGGCCAGAAGCCAAAGGCCAGTAGCCAGAAGCCAGAAGCCAGTGGCCTGAAGCTCATCGCCACCAGCCTACTGTTTATTAAAAATCGCCGTATAACTATACTGATTCGCCTTATACAAACTCCAGACAATTTTATTTCCACCGGAGATAACTCCAGAGCCTGAGACAGTCCAAGTATCAAAAGTTTGACTTGGGACAGTGATCGTAGAACCGATAACAACTCCGTAGGGAGCCACATCTTGGCCGAGTTGGAAGAAATTGGTAAGAAAGACTCTGTTACTAACCTCCGTATCTTTTGAGATCGTAACAGAATAGGTGTTATCTGTAGATTTTGTAGGGGTTTCGGTGCAAGTCCAAGTTCCTACAAACTCAGTACGATCATCTACAGTAATATCTGTGTCATCCTCTTCGCAGCCACTGAAGACTAAGATGGCAGCCAAAACCAAAAAACCAAGTACTCTTTTCATCTTCTATCATATTTAAAACTAAACTAAGCTAACCTAATATTTTTTCAGCCAAATTATTTGCCAGACGGCTAGCGCCTAATCTAAACAGTTCGGGAGTAAGCCACTCTTCACCTAAGATATTGCGAACGATATTAAGATATAATAATGCATCATCAGCGGTTGCAATACCTCCGGCAGGCTTAATTCCGATCTTTCTGCCAGTTGTTTGATAATAGTCCAAAATGGTTTCGCACATAATCCACATAGCCTCTGGCGTAGCGGCCGGATTCATCTTACCCGTAGAAGTTTTTATAAAATGAGCGCCACCTTGAATGGCGAGTTCTGACGCCTTTCTAATGTTTATTACTGAGCCAAGCTCTCCGGTCTCAAGGATTACCTTAAGATGAGCCTCTCCACAGGCTAACTTTATTGCTTCAACCTCACCCCTGACCTCTGCAAATCGCTCTTCTAGGAAAGTCCCACGAGATAGAACCATATCAATTTCGTCGGCTCCTTCTTCTACAGTAAACGCCACTTCAGCCAGTTTAACAAATAGAGGCGATTGCCCCGAAGGAAAAGCGCCCGCTACGGCAGCCACATGAATATCCGTCTCTTTTAAGACTCGTTTTGCGGTTCTAACAAAAGTGGGATATACGCAGACAGCAGCCACTCCGGGTAACCCCTTTTCAGGTTGATAAAAATCAATAGCCTGCTTACATAAAGCTTCGACCTTTTCATGGGTATCATTTCCATTTAAGGTGGTTAAATCAATGCATGACAGGGCTAATTTATAATCTTCAACCGTAGGGATAATGTCAGATTTCAACCTTTCAATCAGCTCGGTCAATTCTGAGGCTGTACGGGTATATTCAGAAAACATGTTCATTAATCGAGATTTTATTGGTCAACTAAAATAATTTCAAGATATCATTTCCAACGGCAAACGCCATGATACCAAAGAGGATCACCATACCAACGATTTGAGCATACTCAAGGAATTTATCACTAGGTTTTTTCCCAGAGATGATCTCCCAGAAAAGGAATACAACGTGTCCCCCATCAAGTGCAGGAATAGGTAAGATATTCATGAAGGCCAACACAAGGGAGAGCAAGCCGGTAATAAACCAGAACTTCGACCAAACCCATTGACTTCCATAAATGCGTGCAATTCCAATTGGACCTTGGATGCTATCTGTAGCCTTCTCTTTGCCACTAAAGACCTTTCCTAGTCCTTTGACATTTATCACAAGCATATCCATGGCATCGCTAAAACCAAACCGCATAGCGCTACCAAACGTGTATTTCTCTCCATTGTAAGGGATCTTAGCTGTAATACCTATAAACCCCATTGAATCAACGGCTATTTTCAGCGTTGTTGTATCAGAACCTCTAAGAACAGTTAAGAAAGCGGTATCGCCAGCAGTTGCAAGTATTGAGTCGCGGAAGGCACCATAAGATATAATAGGCGCACCGTTTAATGATA
Organism: uncultured Bacteroidales bacterium; assembly: GCA_964444785.1. GTDB lineage: Bacteria > Bacteroidota > Bacteroidia > Bacteroidales > TTA-H9 > JAJTBW01. The sequence goes on from CAYUII010000018.1 coordinate 33,909, forward strand.
ACATCTTATCCCTTTTCTCCAAACCAGCTTTTGCTGCAGGGAAACCAGGAAGTACACTATCAATAACAGGCATGAAATTAGAGGCATCAAGAAAGCGATTTCTTACACTCTTTGCTTCTGATTTATAGAAATCATCTGGAATAGTGACATCCATCTTTTGGCCATCACGTTCGACGGTATAAACCGAACCAAAAAGATTGCGAAGAGACTGTACATCCTTAAAACGGGTAACCTCGTCGCCATTTATAGCAATAACCTTATCCCCTGATTTAAAACCAGCGTCTAATCCAGCAACAGAAGCATAAACCCCGTCACTGTTAACCTGTGATACAGGCAAGTACTCCTTCTCATATTTTAAAAGAATAAAGGCGAAAATGATGATTCCTAAGATAAGGTTCACCGTTACACCCCCAATCATAACAATAAGGCGTTGCCAAGCAGGTTTAGCACGGAATTCATATGGTTCAACCGGCTTGTTCAGCTGCTCCTTATCCATAGATTCATCAATCATACCTGCAATCTTAACATACCCTCCTAAAGGAAGCCATCCCATGCCATACTCAGTTTCTCCGATCTTAAAGCTAAAGAGTTTGAAGTTCCAAGCATCAAAAAAGAGATAAAACTTCTCGACTCTAATACCAAAAGCTCTAGCCGCCAAGAAATGACCAAGTTCATGCAGCACCACTAAAATTGAAAGGCCAAGTATCAACTGGGCCACCATGATAATTACATTCATACGGAATTATTGGTTGTTATTTTTATATTCAACAAAAGAAGAAACAGAATGTTGGCTCTTTTTACTTTTAAGCCACTCCTCTGCCCAACGACGTGTCTCCTTATCTGTTTCAATAATTTGCTCAAGATTAGGTCTATCGATAAAAGGCATACTATTCAGACAATCCTCAATAAGATCCGACATAGCAGGGAAGCTGATCTGTTCAGTCAAGAACGCCTTTACGGCAACTTCATTTGAGGCATTCAAAACACAAGGCATATTCCCCCCCTGATCTATTGATCTAAAAGCTAATGCAAGATTACGAAATTTAACTATATCAGGCTTCTCAAAGGTCAAAGAAGAATAATTAAAGAAATCAAATTTAGGGTCTGGTGAGTTCAGTCGCTCTGGATAGGAAAGTGCATATCTGATTGGCAGTCGCATATCAGGAAGCCCCAGTTGAGCTTTAACAGACCCATCGGCAAACTCAACAGCAGAGTGAACGATGCTTTGTGGATGGATGACCACTTGAATATCTTGTGGTTTCATCGAGAAAAGCCAATGTGCCTCTATCACCTCTAACCCTTTATTCATCAACGAAGCCGAGTCAACCGTGATCTTCGGCCCCATCTGCCATGTTGGATGTTTAAGTGCCATCTGCGGTGTAATATTCTCAAACATATCCTGAGAATAGGTCCTAAAAGGTCCTCCACTACCAGTTAAAATTAACTTTACCGGCTTATTAACCCGTTCGCCAGCTAAGCACTGAAAGATAGCAGAATGCTCTGAATCTACAGGTAAAAGCATCACCTTATTCTTAAATGCTGCCTCTGTCACTAAAGCTCCGGCAACAACCAACGTCTCCTTATTTGCAAGTGCAATATGTTTACCATTTTGAATAGCCTTTAACGTAGGGAGTAACCCTGCATAGCCCACAAGGGCAATTAAAACCATATCAACGGTATCGAAAGTCACTACCTCTGCCACACTCTTATCGCCAGCAAAGACCTTTATATCATAAGGGTCTAAGGCAGTCTTAAGTTTGCCGTAGTGCAATTCATTACTAATAACTACCGCATTAGGTTTAAATTCGATGGCTTGCTTTATCAGTAGATCAACCGAATTCCTAGCTGTTAATACCTCAACCACAAACCGATCAGGATGTTGCCGAACAACCTCAAGAGCTTGCGTCCCAATGGAGCCTGTCGACCCTAAAATAGCCAGATGTTTAGGCATAAAGTTAAAATTGAATATATTGCTCCGGATCAATCGGAGCACCATTGTTCCATAATTCAAAATGTAAATGTGGGCCAGAAGTGTAATCACCAGAGTTCCCAACAATAGCCACTGGATCCCCTGCCTTTACAACATCACCCTGCTTCTTTAACAATGCAGAATTATGTTTATATACCGTTAGTTGATTAACCGAATGTTGTATGATAATTACATACCCAGCCTCCACACTCCAACCAGCAAAGATAATACTCCCTTCTCGTGCAGCCTTGACCGCCTCATTTTTCGAGGTAGCTATATCTACCCCATAATGGCCAGTAGCAGCATTGAACTTTGCAACCACAACACCCTTGACAGGACTAAACAAAGAAAGAGAAACTACAGTATTCCCCGGTGCAGCAGCCATTGGCCTAAGACTGAATTTATCTGATTGCTCAACGAGTTTTCGTAGAGCCGAGTCTTCTGATGACCTTGAATCTTGGATATCTTTATAACTCACAACCGCAGATTGAGCAGTATCCTTTAAGCCTGTAACAATAGGAGTACCCGTAAAAAGACTTCGTATATTATTTAACATCAGATCACGAGCCTCGATTTCTCGCTCTATAGAATCACTTCTTAATCGTAACTCATACACCTCCCTGGAAAGATTTACAGAGGCATATCCTGGAATATACTCTCTAAGAGGAGTAAAAGCAATTAGATAAGAGGTTAAAAAGATTAAAATAATAGCTATCGCCCCCAAAATAATAAAGACATTCCATCGGGTAAGCCTAATCGAAATCTTCTGCTCATAAGTATCGTGGTTCATGATGACCAGACGGTACTTCGTACGCATCTTCTCCATCAATCGTTGCCACCTCTTCTTATTCTCAAGGGTACTAAAATCCATTATTTCAGATGTTACTAATTTCTTGAGGCACATTATGCAGACAATCTTTACAATAAGACCGTCTTACCAGCAAAGTTACAAAACAGGTGCCAACATACCCAATATTACGGTCAATCAGACAAAGACGAAACATCCTTCACAACAATAATCTGTAAGTCTTAAAAAAACAGCAGCTACAAAATACCTCTCCCTTTCCCCTTCGCTTCCTCTCCATATTCTTGTCGTGACTAAACGCAAAACACGGTAGAGATAAGAGATAACTAACTGACCTTCGTCATACCAGAATCAAGCTTTTTGATAACGAGATAGGTAAAAAATTGAACAAGGATATCCATCTTATAAATCTTTGATTCGAACTAAAGAATTCTATATTTCACCTGTACACTTAAAAATTAGAGGAGAACATATGGAGAGGGAGCGAAGAAGATAGGGAGAGGTAATTGCAAAAGACAGTATTTTAGCACCTTGAGATCAACCGAACCATATAGGTTACCATAAATAAAAATACCCGATAGAGTATAGATTTTTATACAGTTTGGCTGAGTAGGTATTACATTGTGACTGTTTAAGGTAAGAAAGCCTAAGGCAGATTCAGAAAAATAAAATATTTTTGCGTAACAGGAGTTATTATATAGATCCATTGGGTCAAATAACCTCTACACACTGTTTGATTACGTTGAAATTAACGTGGTACCATTGAAAACAAAGCATCATATTCTGATTTTTCCGTCTATTATCATCATGAGTTTACTCATGGTAGCCGGATGTTCTAATAAGAAAAACTCTTTTACCCGAAGGGTCTATAATAATCTTACTGCACACTATAACACTTGGTGGAATGGGAATGAAGCCCTGAAAGAGGGTTTTACAACCATTGAAAAAAGCACTCCTGACAATTACACTCAGATACTGCCTGTCTTTGTGACGCCAACTAAAAAAGAGACAGCAGCCGTTGGGGCTAAAGCAGAAAGAGCCATTGAAAAAGGATCAAAGGTAATTCAACGCAATTCCATGTACTTTGGGAAAAAAGAGTATAATCGTTGGATTGATGACAGCTACTTCATGATCGGAAAAGCCTACTTCCTTAAGCAAGATTATCGTAGCGCCCGTTATACTTTTGAGTTTATTCTCAACAAATACAAGAACAGTGACATTACCTGGGAGGTATTAATCTGGTTAGCCCATACCAACAATCAATTAGAACAGTATAGCAAATCGGCCACCGACTTAGAGCGGGTTAAAGTTCAAATTAACAAGGGAATACTACCTCGTCGACTAATGGTGATGTTCAATAAAGTATATGCTGAGCATTACTTGATGCAAAAAATGTATGATAACGCTGTGCCTCATCTCTTAAATGCCAAAACTCAAAGCCACAGTAAGGACGAGAAGAACCGTATACGATTTATCTTGGGTCAGATCTATATGTCAAAAGGGGATCTAAATCAGGCTACTCAATCTTTTAAAGAGGTGGTGCGTCACTCTCCCACCTACCAGATGGAGTTTAATGCAAGGATAAACATTGCCAAGTGTTATGATGCAACCAAAGGCAATTCTAAAGAGATTATTGAGACCCTTAACAAAATGGCAGAGGATGCCAAGAACATTGATTACTTAGATCAAATCTATTACGCCATTGCTGAGGTTCAATTTAAAGATAAAGACACCACTTCTGGTATGGAGAGCCTCAGACTTTCAGTAGCCAAAAGTAAGTCCAATACTTTTCAACGAGCACTCTCGGCCGTAACCTTGGCCGATCTCTATTTCGAGAAGCCTAACTATCCGATGGCTCGGGCCTATTATGATACCACGCTCTCTGCCACCTCCAAAGAGGCCAAACACTATAAGAGCTTAGAAGAGAAAACCAAGGTACTCGGTCAGTTAGTCACTAATCTGGAGGTTATCACCACTCAGGATAGTCTTCAAAAACTCGCCAAGATGCCCGAGGCAGATAGGATGACGATTATTCAAGGTATCATTGCGAAAATACTAGAGGAGGAGAAAAAGAAGCAGGAAGAAGAATTAGCGCGTCAAAATGACATGGCTATGAGTGGGCAGAATATGGGTGGGTTTAAAGACCCAACCAGCACGACCGGGGGCTGGTACTTCTATAACACTGCCGCAATGAGCCAAGGATTTAGTGAATTTAATCGAAAATGGGGTCGTCGTAAATTGGAAGATTTATGGCGATTAAGCAATAAAGAGATGTCGGCTGTTACGGAGGTAGTAGCCGATAATCAGGGAACACCTGAACAACCCGGCGGGCAACCTGGCGACAGCGCTGTTGGTAAAGACGGAAAAGGTGAAGGAAAAGTAAAACCTTCCAACGACCCACATTCACCAGATATGTATCTGTCAAAATTGCCATTAACTCCTGAGGCCATGCTCAAGTCAGACAAACTGATTGTTGAAGCACTTTACCAGGCCGCCTTCATTTACAGAGAAGGGTTGAAAGACTCTGTTAACTCGACCGCCACCTTTAAAGAGCTCGTAACTCGTTACCCCGATACCACGCTCAACAGCCACTATCTACTCTCATGCTATATGTTAGCTACCTCCTATCCCAAACTAGGCATGGAGCCAGAGGGGCTCATCTATAAGAACATTATCCTTCAGAATTACCCTAACTCTGACTACGCCTTTATTCTCAGAGATCCTGAGTATATTAAAGAGATGGAGGCAAAGGAGAAACAAGCTGAGGTTCTCTATGAGAACACCTATAATGCTTTTAAAGCAAAGCAGTATTACATCGTAATAATGAATAGTGACCAAATTATTCAGCAAGATCCTAAAAATCCTTTGGTTCCACGTTTTGAGCTGTTAAAAGCCCTCTCGTCGGGGAAGTTGGAGTCGAATGACTCATTAGCCATTAATCTACAACGAATCGCTCGAAAATATCCGAGAGATCCCATTGCCAAAGAGGCCATGACGATTTTAGAAAAGTTAAGTAAGCTAGATCCGGATGCACTTAAAGCAGGTGGAATTGTGCTAGAGGAGCAAAAACAGACTCCCGATTCGATTGTCGCAAATACCCCCTATAAGTTTAATGCAAACAGTGAGCATTATATGCTCATCATCGTCAATCCTTCGGAAATTGAAGTCAATGCACTTAAGATTAGACTATCAGACCAAAACAGTAAATCGTTTACTAGCGAAAACCTGACGGTATCTAGTGTACTCTATGGCTCCAATTCTGAGATCATTAACATTGGTCGTTTTAAATCATCGGCCAAAGCGATGCTTTATTTTGAGACCCTACAAAACACCCCCTACATTACTGGAATGTTCGAAGGAAAAAAGGTCTCAGTAATGGTCATCTCAAGTGAAAACTATCCTCTCTTTTATAGATCCGGTGATGTTGATAACTACATGAAGTTCTTTGAGAAATTCTATCAAAAAGCACCCGGAAAAAACTAAGAAATACTATAATCACTCAACTAAAGATCTCATTTAAACTGTATCAGCGAAATGTCAAAAACCACACTCCCAGAAGCACCCATTATCAACACTTTCGGCGTAGGTACCGAGATTGAAGGAGATATAAACACGAATGGAGATCTAAGGATCGATGGACAGCTCAAGGGCAAGCTTACCTGCAAAGGGAAACTAGTAATTGGCCCAACAGGCATCGTTGAAGGAGAAATTGAATGCCGTAATGGTGACTTCTCTGGAGTTGTCAAAGCTACCATCGTGGTTAGTGAACTTCTTGTACTCAAAGGAACAGTCAAAGTTACCGGAGATATTACAGTAGGGAAGCTTGCTATTGAACCGGGAGCCTCTTTCAATGGACGATGCTCGATGGTGTCACAAGCACCGCCATCGAATGGAAAATAAAAACAAACAACCACTTAAGGACTACGCCCGCTACTCCTCCCTTGGATTTCAAATGCTGGCCATAATCCTCCTATTAACTTTTTTAGGGATAAAGGCTGACCAATGGCTTACTCTTAAATTCCCTATCCTAACCGTCATAGGAGCTCTATCTGGGGTAGGCATGTCGCTCTACTTTGCCCTCAAAGACCTCTTAAAAAAATAAGATCTATGCCAGTTCAAGCCAACTTCCTCTTTAACAGAAATCTTCTTATCCTTTCCATTCTGTTAGCAGCAATCACTGTTACCCTACTGCTTACTCTTCCGCAAGGTATTATCTCGCCAGCAGCCCCTTTTGCGCTGGCTTTGATCATGATTTTCACCCTCCTAATGCATAAATTCCTGTTAAAAGGACTTGACGGAAAACCAAACCGATTTATTAATAGGTTCATCGGAGCCACCGGAATTAAACTCCTCACATATCTTATAGCCATTACTCTTTATGCTCTCTTGAACAAACCTGATGCTGTTCCGTTTATAGTGATATTCTTGGTCTATTACATCTGCTTCAGTATCCTTGAGATCACTCACCTTCTTAAGACACTTAAGCGCAACAGCAACACATAACATGATTTACATTACCCGTCGGGAGAGATTTAATGCCGCTCATCGCCTTTTTAGAGAAGATTTTACCGATGAAGAAAACTTAGCCACCTTCGGAAAATGCTCGAACCCAAATTGGCATGGACACAATTACGAGCTCTTTATCACAATAAAAGGAGAGGTAAATCCGCAAACCGGTTTTCTTGTCAATCTGAAAACACTCAGTACCATCATCAAAGAGAAGGTAATTGATAAAGTTGATCACAAAAACATAAATCTTGATGTCAGTTTTATGCAGGGAAACTTTGCCTCCACTGAAATGCTGGCAATAGCTATCTGGAATGAATTATATAAAGAGGTAGAAAACTTAGGAGCCATACTTCATAAGGTCAGACTAGAAGAATCTGAAAACAACTTTGTGGAGTACATGGGTTAACTCATATACATTAATCATTATACAAAGCAAGATGGAAGACAAAAAATATATTAGAGAAGTCATTGATGATAATTCATTGGAAGGTTATAAGAAAATGGATGTCTACAATTACGAAACCATTGAAAAACTCTCTTATCACTACAAAGAAATCCTAAAACTAATCGGTGAAGACGCTGAGAGAGAGGGACTGTTAGACACCCCCAGACGGGTAGCCAAATCCATCCAGTTCCTCACCCATGGTTATGATTTAGATCCTGAAGCTATCCTCATGTCAGCACGATTTAAAGAGGATTACAAACAAATGGTCATTGTAAAAGATATAGAGATTTACTCCCTATGTGAGCACCATATGATCCCATTTATTGGCAAGGCGCATGTAGCCTATATCCCAAATGGATACATTACCGGATTAAGTAAGATTGCCCGTGTGGTCGATGCTTTTGCCCGCAGACTCCAAGTCCAAGAAAGATTAACCACTCAAATTAAGGATGCCATTCAGAACACCTTAAACCCGCTAGGAGTGGCCGTAGTCATCGAAGCTAAACATCTCTGTATGGCCATGAGAGGCGTTCAAAAACAAAACTCCTACACCACTACCAGCGATTTTACAGGAGCTTTTACCAGAAAAGAGACTCGAGAAGAATTTATACATCTGATTGGTGCCAAACTGGCATAAATCTCAATTAAAAATCGCAAAACAGGGACTATTTAAAAAAATCGCACGATTTTTGAGTAAGATCTCCAAAACAAAAGATATTAGCTATGTTTGATCAGAATCAAAATTCTTATTTGGGTTACCAAGGAGTCAATCGGGAAATGGCTCAAACAACTAAGACATTTATGTCAGGCGTTTTTTCATGGATGGCTATAGCCTTGGCAATATCAGCTTTTACTGCATTTCTTTTTGCTTCAAGCCCCAGTCTAATGGGGATACTTATCTCTCCTACCGGTGGGATGAGCATCATGGGTTGGATCGTCATGTTAGCTCCTATTGGATTTGTATTGCTTATGTCTGCTCGTTTTGAAAAGATGAGTTCAGGGAACTTAGCATTGATGTTTGGACTCTATGCGGTATTAATGGGAGCCAGTCTCAGTTTTATCTTCCTAATTTACACATTAGGATCTATTGCAAAAACCTTTTTTATTGCCACTGGGATGTTTGGATTAATGGCCATAGTAGGTTATACCACTAAAACAGACCTCACAAAATTTGGGGCTTTAATGATGATGGCCTTAATCGGTATTATCATTGCCTCGTTAGTCAATATGTTCTTGGGTAGTCCTATGATGGATTACGTCATTTCAATTATTGGTGTCATGGTTTTCACCGGGTTAACCGCTTATGATGTACAGAAACTCAAGAACATAGGAGCATCAGGAATGGTTAGCGGCGAGATGGCAAAAAAAGTAACCATCATGGGTGCCTTAACTCTATATCTTGACTTTATCAATTTATTCCTATTTTTGCTCCGCCTTTTCGGTAGCCGCAGAGATTAAGGAGAATAATCTTGATATCCTTACAGATCGCAAACCGGAATGGGCTACTGTTCCGGTTTGTTTTTTCGGAACAAATAGCATAAACGTAATACTAAATTTATGAAAGCTTATGTTTTTCCTGGGCAGGGTGCCCAATATGTAGGAATGGGAAAAGACTTATATGAAAAGTCTACACAGGCTCGCGATCTGTTTGAAAAAGCCAACTCTATCCTCGGTTTCAGAATCACTGATCTTATGTTTGATGGAACAGAGGAGGATCTACGTCAAACAAGGGTCACCCAACCAGCAGTATTTCTCCATTCTGTCATCCTTGCCCGTGTTTTGGGTGAAGAGTTTAAACCTGACATGGTTGCCGGTCACTCTCTTGGTGAATTCTCTGCCTTAGTTGCTAATAAGGTTCTTGCCTTTGAAGACGGACTAAAACTGGTCTATGCACGTGCTCAAGCGATGCAGAAAGCCTGCGAGATACAACCCTCCACAATGGCGGCTATTCTTGGCCTTGATGACGAAACCGTTGAACGTATTTGCAAATCGATCGTTAATGAAGTTGTGGTTCCAGCCAATTACAATAGCCCCGGTCAACTCGTTATCTCGGGCTCCATTACTGGTGTTGAACTAGCTTGTGAAAAACTTAAAGAAGCTGGTGCTAAAAGGGCATTAATCCTTAAAGTAGGTGGGGCTTTCCACTCTCCTTTAATGGAACCTGCCAGACTGGAATTAGCTGAAGCTATCAATAACACCAAGTTTACCAAAGGAATCTGTCCTGTTTATCAAAATGTAACAGCTCAGCCTGTCACCGACCCCGAAATAATTAAAGTAAACCTAATCTCTCAACTTACTGCACCAGTAAGATGGACTCAAATCATGCAAAACATGATAGCCGATGGAGCTAAAAGCTTTATTGAATTAGGTCCTGGTAATGTACTTCAAGGTCTCGTGAAAAAAGTTAATAAAGACATTGAAGCGCACAGTCTTCAATCTTTATAACCTATTAAAGTCTTCTTAGACTCAATTTAAAAAGGAGAGCAGCTTTGTATTCACAATGACTGCTCTCCTTTTTTTATGATCTCGATTAGATTTATCAAAATAACGAGATTTATCTTTTACTAATCATGCCAAATTGGCGTTGTCGTTGGCGGCCCCGCTACGGTCACCGATAAGGAAGAGGTATTACTACAATGACTATTTGACTCTTCAACACTAATTACACCCGTTCCCACTCCAGTCCAGGTAATCGTAATAGCAGCCGTATTTTGTCCCGATACAACCATAGCATTCCCTGGAATAGTCCAAACATAGCTATTACCTGACACACTGGTGGTAGAATATATCTGAGCCGCATTTAAGCATAAACCATTCAAACCACTAACAGATGGAGTAGGTTTTGCCCAAATAGTGATTGGTAATGACGAAGTAGCTGAACAACCAGACTTGGAAACAGTCAAGCCAAGAGATTCGTTTCCGGGATTATTCCAAGTCACGGAAATCTGATTTGTACCACTTCCAGAATTCAAAGTAGCTCCAGCAGGAATATTCCAAGTGTAAGTGGCACCGGTTAGGTTGGTAGCACTATAGTTCTCCGTTCCATCTTCGCACAGACTTTGTACTCCTGAAATGAGAGCCGAAGGAACCTCATTTACGGTTACTACAACCTGCTTTTCATCCCCAATACATCCGGCCTGGTTAGTCTCAACCACCTTCAAGGTGTAAACCCCTGCCGTAGCCCAAGTTACCTGAGCCGCATTCCCTGTTGCCGACAACGTTGCTCCTATAGCCGGAGTAATCGACCAACTATAAGATGACCCTACCGTGGCATCGACATGATAATTCTTAATATTCCCAACACATACCTCTTGAGTCGGGTTTTGGTTTTCAGCCGAAGCAAATAATACACTCAACATAAAAAGGATCATTAACCTAATTTTCATTTTCATCTGTTTTAAGATATTTTGATATTATTGGATTCTTATTAATTCTTCTATGCAACACTAATCTTCCGACCAAATTGAACCTGTATTGGGCTCCTCTCTTTGAATGACAGCAGTGGCCATAGCTGTTTGGTTATAAGCTCTACCCCTACTTATATTGACTACCCCCCTCTGATCATCTACAAAACGAAATGGAACGACTCTGTAATAATAGGAATCCCCACATGACAAAGGACTTGAATCAGTATAAGTGGTTATTATAGAGCTATTAATAACGGAAACAACTACTGCTGATCCTATTAGAGAACCAACGGTGTAGCTATACCCATCAATAGGATCTGAGAACAGTCCATCTGATGATCTAAGTATTAAATATCCAGTAGTATTATCTGAAGAATAATTATCCATACAACTATTCCAAGTGAGGGTAAACTGTGAGTAGTCACTATTTGGAGTAACACTCAAAGTCGGATTAACCCATTCTGGGTCCCGTAAGGCACACCAAAAACCCGCATTAGAGGAAGGAGAAGATGCCCTTACATTCGGAAGGCCAAACGTTCCATAGCTACGTGTAACATATACCGAGTCATATTGAGGTGTAACGGAACCATAATCATCAAGCGACGAACCAGGACAAACCGAAATGGTCATATTGGATGATAAAAAGCCATTATAATTCAATCTAGGGTTTGGAGTTGTACTCCAACTTCCTGCTGCAGGAAGGGGTGGCTTTGTATGACCAAGGGCATGAACATGCCCTACCGAGCCATTGAGGATCTGTAGAAGGTCAGCATCCTTTGCTATGACCAGAGAAGCTGAATTGATAGAGGAACCAGATCCATAAGAGAATAACGAAGCATCATCGGCTGTCACCTCAATATAACCATCTACTTTATCCTTATCAGCTACCCATGAAGAGGGCAATCGAGACCACACAATTATGATGGTTCCTGCTCTCAAATGTCGCCAGAGAGCTACATTCTTAAAGGTGACTGCAGGTTGCCAAGAAAGTTGGCTAGAATTATTATCTCGTAATTGATAGTTTACGATTGATAGATTATCTTCAATAACCAATAACTCAATCCATTCCGGTGTCAATGGATTAGTAGATGGAGAATTAATGTATTCTGAGATGACAATGGAGGGGCTTTGCCCTATTAGCAACGAAGGGAGAAGCAATATCAGTCCGGCTATTGAAACCAGACTCCATTTCGGAAAAAAAACCATAAAACAATCTAGTGAGGTTAAGTTGAGCCACAAAGATAGTGAGCTAGTATTAACCAAACATCAACAATTCTTAAATATATATCCCATCAAAAAGCCGATAGAATTGCTAAAACTCTATCGGCTCATAGTACAATTTAAAAATTACAAGACTAAAACTGAAAACACAGTACACTTATTCCAACCTTAGGCCGTGAATTATCTCTTTGTATACTGTTGTTCATAATACTTTAAATAGTCGCCCGATGTTACTTGCTCTAACCATTCATGATTATCAAGATACCAATCAATGGTCTTTTCAATACCCTCTTCAAATTGCAATGACGGCTTCCACCCGAGTTCACGTTGTAATTTTGAAGAATCAATGGCATACCTAAGATCATGACCGGCTCTATCTTTAACGTAGGTTATCAACTTTTCACTCTCCCCCTCTGGACGGTTAAGTTTTCTATCCATGACCCGGCACATCACTTTAATCAGATCGATGTTCTTCCATTCATTATGGCCACCTATATTGTAGGTGTCACCATCTAACCCATTATGATAAATAACATCGATGGCACGTGCATGGTCTTCAACCCATAACCAATCACGAATATTCTCTCCCTTCCCATAGACCGGAAGAGGCTTATTGTTCCTTATATTATTTATAAACAAAGGGATTAACTTCTCAGGGAATTGATATGAACCATAGTTATTTGAACAGTTTGAAACAACCACAGGTAACCCATACGTATCATGATAGGCCCTGACAAAGTGATCAGAACTAGCCTTTGATGCACTATAGGGACTATGAGGGTCATAGGAGGTCTCTTCTGTAAACAACCCGTTTTCACCTAAGGTTCCATATACCTCATCGGTAGAGATATGATAAAATCTCTTGCCCTCATAATTGTCCTTCCAAATATTCCTTGCAGCATTTAGTAAATTGACTGTACCCACAACGTTTGTCAAGACAAACTCCAGTGGATTAGCGATACTCCTGTCAACATGCGATTCTGCGGCCAGATGAATAACCCCATCAAACTGATGCTTATTAAAAAGATCAATAAGGAAGTCAGAATCGGTAATATCTCCCTTTACAAAGGAATAATTTGCTTTTCCCTCTATATCCTTAAGATTTGCCAAGTTACCCGCATAGGTCAACTTATCAAGGTTAACAATATGGTAATCGGGGTACTTATTCACAAATAGTCTTACGACATGTGAGCCAATAAATCCGGCACCACCGGTAATCAATATAGTTCTCTTCATCGTTGAATGCTGTTTCTTTTTTGTAAGATTGAATTAAACAAATATACAATTTATCATGGCTATACCATGTAAATTAAAAGCCAACAAAAACCTTTTTTGACACAGGCGAACCACCATATGGGGTTATTTTTACGATAACCACGCCAGGAACAATTCTAAAAGAAGCGAACTCAAAATTCACTATTGACTGCTGAGCTTCGATAACCTTTCTATCTAATACACGACCATCAATAGAAAAACACTCCGCTACTACTTTTTGGGGAGTAGCCAGATTAAGCTTAACTCTTACAGGCCCATCCTGATGCTGTTCAACAGCCATGTCACTTATCGTATTGTGGGCATCCATACCTGTAACCGTTGAGATCTTCAGTTTTAGACTTACAGGCATATGATCTGAGTTATTATACAAGGAAAGAAGAACATCAGAGGGAACGGTGGTATTCATCGGATTATCAATCAATGATCTATTGAAATGCAGTCCATCTTGCCCAACAGTGCGATATGAACCCGGTATGTATTTTACTTTTTCTGATCCATCTATTATAGGTGATGTAGCCAAGATAAAATCAAATCGGTCATCCCCTCCTCCTGAAGAAAAGCAACCACCATCAGTATGGGTTGATTGCGAATGAACATCACTAAAGGATGAATTATTAGACCAGTCACCTACTCTATTAATCGGGTCATTAAAGGCCCAATCGGGAGCAAATGCGGTTGTCAACTTAGTCCAAGCTCCCTCATAGCTTCCATAAAGATTGAAATCACCCATAAAGAGATAATTTGATGGAGAATAGTAATTCCTTAAGGTCGATAGAGCATTCTGAACCATAGATTCACGATCCACTTCATTATAATAACCAGAACCAGCCTTTAAATGTGCGACGATGCAATTAATCCATATCGTATCACCTTGGATCAACCCTTCATCCTTATAATAAAGCTGAAAAAGATCAATGTCCCTAACTAAGTTCTGCAACACTTTAACCCCTTTTAAAGCAAGTTTATCGCTATTGTAATAGAGCATATTCACTAACGAAGATCCTGCTGTATTTGATATAACAGCTCTTTTATACTTAGAGACACCATTAACATTCAAACAATTATCAAGCACCTCGTTATGATATTTCTGCCATTGCCCCATCTCTACGACTGTAAAAATATCTGGTTTTATGTAGTCAACAATCGTTTTTATGTAGCCATCCTTAAGAGCAGGGCTGTTCACATTCTCTGGACAGTAACTCGAGAAATATCCATAATTCAAAATATTGTATTGCAAAACGGTCAAAGTATCTTGACCATAGAAGGCAGAAGGAAGAAGCAGCCAACTAAGAATGACGAGTATCTTTTTATTCATAAAATAGCCCCGCTTTATGCGGGGCACAAATCTATTAAAAGTACTTGAAATGATTGCTCCAAGTACTTCCAAAAAAACGACTCACCTATACTTTATACAATAAGATAAGACAATTGAAACATCAGTGAAGTTCTACGGTTTCAATTATTGTAATGGATGAAGACGTTAATGAATGAATATTGTAGACTAGTTCTTTAGGGTTTAAGTTAACCTTTCTTCTCCTTCAGTCTCAACTCCCAGTTCCAAGCAGATAACGTCATCTCATCAAGAGTTAGAGCGGCTTTCCATCCTAACTCATTATTTGCAAAAGTAGTATCAGCCCAAACCTGCTCCACATCTCCGGGACGTCGCTCAACCAGTTTGTAATTCAACTTCTGACCCGAAACCTTCTCAAAAGAGTTTATTACCTCCAGAACGGAAAAACCATTGCCAGTCCCCAAATTAAAGACCTCAAAATTTGATTTTCCTTTCCCATTGGCCATCCGATCAACAGCAATTACATGCGCTTTTGCAAGATCGACAACATGAATATAATCACGTATGGCTGTTCCATCGGGAGTGTTATAATCTGAGCCAAAAACACTCAGTTGTTGACGTAGGCCTATAGCTGTTTGGGTAATAAATGGGATAAGATTATTAGGAACACCCAACGGCAGTTCACCAATCAAGGCAGAAGGATGGGCTCCTATCGGATTAAAATATCGAAGGGCGATGACATTAATACCTGCATAGGCCTTTACACTATCCTTTAAGATCTCTTCGCTTATTTGTTTAGTGTTTCCATAGGGTGAAAAAGCAGCTTGAACCGGAGAATCCTCCTTTACAGGAAGTAATTCTGGCTGCCCATAAACAGTACATGAGCTAGAGAATACCAAATTAGATATCTGATGTTTCCGCATCCCATCAATAATATTCATCAGAGACTGAAGATTATTCCTGTAGTAGATCATCGGATTAGCCACAGACTCGCCCACAGCCTTAAACGCTGCAAAATGGATAATACCATCTATATCAGAATGGCGGGCAAACAGGTCATCTGTCTTTGCTTGGTCACATAAATCCAACTCCTCAAAGACAGGCTTAATACCTGAGATAAGCGCAATCTGCTCAACCACCTCACGCTCTGAGTTAGACAGATTATCCACAATAATCACTTCATGGCCTTGTGCCTGAAGTTCTACTACCGTATGAGATCCAATGTAACCCGTTCCTCCTGTGACTAAAATCTTCATGTGTTGCTATTTGTTTTTTGATTGCCTCAAAGGATAATCCTAAATATTTAACCTCTTGATTCAACATCAGGAATGATCCCAAGCATGGCTATTTAAAGTTGTGTTTACTCAACGCAAAGATATAAAACAGAACTTAGTATAAGTACGACTTCTTCATTAACAAATTACTTTTGAAATGACTTAACTGCATAACAAAACACGACACGCCTTTCCCATACTCCTCAAATGACCATCGCAATCAGAGATAAACGGGTTATAAATAAAACAGCCGTGATCGGAATACAATCAAGGCTGTTTTAATTTCAAGAAGTATAACACATGAAGACACTAAAGAGGTAACGACGAATTATAGTACCTTCTTAAGGAAGGGATGGTAATCGCCTTTTGCTCCAAGGATCTCGGCGTGTCTAATGGTATAAACGGTTTCGATACTCTGTCGTGCATCTTGAATACCAAAACCACCTCCACTCAGAATATCCTGATAGGTAAGCGTATGTAGATCTGTGAAGCCGCCACTGAACTCAATCTCATCGCCTTCAACGGTAATACTACGATAAGTGCGTTGGCCTTTTGCTGCGATAGCTTCGGGAAGAGTTTTATCATCGATACTAAGAAACCACCTTACTCTAGCTCTCTCTAATTCAAGATAGCCAGCACCGGTAGTAGCATCAAGATGATGAACAATATTCTTTTTTACAGACCCAAAGATCCAGCTAATCATATCGTAGAAATGGACTCCTATATTGGTAGGAACACCTCCCGACTTTTCTGGGTTACCTTTCCAACTCATATGGTACCATTTTCCACGGGAAGTAATATAAGCCAAATCAATATCATAAATCTTATCTGCGGGCCCAGCAAGGATCTTATTACGCAATGCAACAATACTTGGATGAAGTCTTAATTGTAAAACGTTATAGATTCGCTTACCAGTCTCTTTCTCAATTTCTGAAAGAGCATCAATATTCCAAGGATTAAGAACAATAGGTTTCTCGCAGATAGCATTTGCATCATTTCTTAAAGCGAGACGAATATGGGCATCATGAAGATAGTTCGGGGTACAGATACTGACGAAGTCTATTTTGCGTTCACCCTGCCTGCGTAATTTATCCAGATGGCGATCAAACCTTTCAGATTCCAGAAAGAAATCGGCTTCTGGGAAATAGCTATCTATAATTCCGACAGAATCTTTGGGATCTAAAGCGGCTACTAATAGATTTCCTGTCTCCTTGATTGCTTTCATGTGCCTGGGAGCAATATATCCTGCCGCTCCGGTAAGCGCAAAGTTTATCTGTTTATGACTCATCATTCACTAACTTTAGTAACTACACCATTTTCCAATTTATACCTAACATTACTTTCAGGGCATTTAGCAAAACCATGCGCATCAAACTTCAATCGATGGCCATACTCGCTCATCCAACCTGATTGTCTTGCAGGATTACCTATAACAAGAGCATAAGCAGGAACACTTTTTGTCACTACAGCGCCTGCTCCAATAAAGGCAAACTCCCCAATATCATGGCCACATACAATCGTCGCGTTTGCTCCAATAGATGCCCCTCTTTTCACTACCGTTTTTGCATACTCGCTTTTACGATTTATTGCGCTTCGAGGGTTAATCACATTGGTAAAGACCATTGATGGGCCTAAAAAGACATCATCCTCGCAAATCACGCCGGTATAGATAGAGACATTATTCTGAACCTTAACATTTCGTCCTAGAACAACTTCAGGTGAAATGACAACGTTCTGGCCAATATTGCAATTTTCGCCTATAATACAATTCGACATGACATGCGAAAAGTGCCAAATCTTGGTTCCTTTCCCGATAGTACACCCCGAATCTATGATAGCACTTTCATGAGCAAAATATTCCTTTTCCATGGTCAGAGTCCTATTTCTGATTAATAAACTCTAAAACGGAAGAAGTGATATACTCAAGTTGGTCTTCGGTTAATTCAGTGTGCATCGGTAGAGAAAGCACCTCTCTTGAAAGCTCTTCGGTAACAGGAAAATCACCCTCTTTGTAACGAGGATCTTGATATGCCTTTTGCAGATGGAGGGGTACTGGGTAATAAATCATAGCTGGGATATCACGCTTCCCTAAGAATTCTTGAAGAGCATTACGGTCGATGCCACTAATCACCAAGGTGTATTGATGAAAGACATGAGAAGATTTCTCAAAACGAGCCGGGACTTGGATGTACCTATTTCCAGCAAAAGCCTTATCATAATAGTCAGCAGCTTTATTTCTGGCAGCTGTATACTCATCGAGACGGGCTAGTTTAACCTTTAAAACAGCCGCTTGAATACTATCTAAGCGTGAGTTAACACCTACAAAATCATGATAATATCTAACGAACATTCCGTGGTTAACTATTCCACGGATTTTATAGGCTAAATCATCATCTTGGGTAAAGATAGCTCCTCCATCTCCATAACAACCCAAATTCTTACTTGGGAAGAAACTGGTGCATCCGATATGACCAATGGTTCCAGCCATCTTTGAATGGCCTGAATCGGATTTATATACAGAGCCAATAGCTTGGCAAGTATCTTCAATAACATAAAGCTTATGACGATTTGCAATATCCATGATGGCATCCATATCTGCCGTTTGACCAAACAGGTGAACAGGAACAATAGCTTTTGTTTTCGGGGTAATAGCCCTCTCTATTGCCTCTGGGTCAATATTAAAAGTATCAGGATCCACATCCACAAGAACAGGGGTCAAACCAAGCAAGGCAATGACCTCTACAGTGGCAACAAATGTAAAGTTGGCAGTAATCACCTCATCACCTGGCTTTAAATCAAGGGCCATCATAGCTACCTGCAATGCATCGGTTCCATTAGCACATGGAATAACGTGCTTAACATTCAGATACTTTTCCAGATCAGCCTGAAAATCTTTCACGGCTTGGCCATTAATAAACTGAGTAGAATCAAGAACCTGCTGAATGGCAGCATCAACTTCAGGCTTAATTTTCTCATACTGACCTTTAAGGTCTACCATCTGTATTTTTTTCATGTGATATTAATTTGTTTATAGTGGACACATGGAATACGCTAGAATGAAAATTAAATTATCACTTCGTCATGACAATCCTCAAAAATCACTATTACTGATGAGGAGGATCTGATACCAAAGCCGTAACTAATTTCGCACTGCAAAGATAGGAAAGTACCTTTGGAATTAAGATTTTGACATTGACCTTTTTGTTTGAGAGGAATTATACTGAAATGCCTAATTTTGCGTTTTACGAGCAAGAAACCATCAAAACCGACACTAAAAGAATGAAATACATTTACTCATTTCTCTTACTGGTTACATTAATACTCAATAGTTCAGTAGTCAAAGCACAAAAGAGCATCTCCGATTCAACCATTGGTGTTGGTCTTATTGGTGCCGGAGGCGGTTTTTATCTTCCCTTCGGCGATATTGCTGATAGATATGGCGTCTGTTATAGTATTGGCCCAAATATTTGGTACAAAACTGATAAGAATTGGATATGGGGCGCTGACTTTAATTATCACTTTTCCGGCAATATTGACAACGAAAATCAAATTCTGGCCAATCTAAAAAATAGTGTTGGTGCTATCATTGATGAAGGGGGGCAACCTGCTCTTATCAGTATCCTCATGAGAGGTTATTCTTTTTACGGAAAGGTTGGTAAAGTAATTCCATTAAAATTTAACAATCCCAACTCGGGAATCATGATTCAACTTGGCGTTGGTTACTTCCGACACAAATATGCCATAGGTAATATCGACAATACCGCGCCCCAAATCAAAGATGACTACCGTAAAGGATATGATCGTCTTCGTGCTGGTATTTCCTTCACTCAACTGATCGGCTATATGAATCTCAGCGATAGTCGTCTTACCAATTTCTATGGGGGTATTGAAATCCATGAATCAATCACCAACCCACTTCGTGATTACGACTTCAGTTTGATGAAAAAAGAGACCGGTACCAACATTGATATTCTCGTCGGATTTAGAATAGGTTGGCTCTTCCCATTATATGGAACTGCAACAAAAGCCTATTACTACTACTAAAACTCGAAATGATCTTCTATAATCTTGCCATAAAGGCCTATTCCTCACTGATCTGCTCTGCATCTGCGTTTAATTCTAAGGCAAGGCTTTGGACACAAGGCAGAAAGAATCTGTTTATAGCATTACAAGACTGGGTATTTAATGAAGACACTCCTGTAATTTGGATGCATTGTGCCTCCTTGGGCGAGTTTGAACAAGGACGACCCGTCTTAGAAGAACTGAGAACAAACTACCCAAATTATCGAATTTTACTTACCTTCTTCAGCCCTTCAGGCTATGAGGTCAGAAAAAACTATCAAGGAGCAGATTACATTTGCTATCTCCCGGCAGATACCCCTTTTAATGCTGAACACTTTGTAACAATGGTAAAACCAAAACTTGCGATTTTCGTCAAGTATGAGTTTTGGTTCAACTATATCAAAGAACTGAAAGCTGCTAATATCCCCATCGTTATTATTAGCGCTATCTTTCGACCCGAGCAGCACTTCTTCAAATGGTATGGAACCTGGTTTAGAAAACAACTTTCACTGATTAATCGATTCTACGTACAAAATCAATCCTCGGCTGATCTACTTACAAAAATCGGATTAGACCACGTGGTAGTAAGTGGAGATACTCGTTTTGACAGAGTAAAAGACGTGGCTCAAAACCCTAAAAAATTCCCCTTAGTAGATGCCTTTAAAGCAGACGCAAGAATACTCATTGGCGGCTCTACCTGGCCACCGGAAGAGGCTATTTTAGCTGAACTCTGGAAATCCCCTCCCCATAATCTTAAGCTTATCATCGCACCTCATCTAATTGATGAAGAGCACCTCAACTCTATTGAACAAGCCTTTACCGGATCAACACTACGACTCAGCCAAGCAACCTACGAAACGATACACAATGTACAAGTACTGATCATTGATAGCATTGGACAACTCTCTCATATCTACCAATATGGTGACTTTGCACTCATTGGAGGAGGTTTTGGCGTTGGAACACACAATATCCTTGAGGCAGCTACCTTTGGACTTCCAGTATTTTTCGGGCCCAATCACACCAAATTCAGAGAGACTACAGAATTAGCTCAACTCGGTGGAGCCTACCCAGTGAACAATGCAAGTGAATTTATATCGCTTTTCAACAAACTATTCAATGACGATAGGTTGCACTCTCTTGCAAGTCAAACCTGCCGCAATTACATCCAAAAAAACATTGGTGCAACACAAATTATCGTAAAAGGGCTCCAATCATACCTGTAGTTTTTTAATCATTTATAAAACATTTTTGGTTAATATTGCGTTTGTGTAACACCCACACTTAGAATATTAACAGAATGAGCACACCATTTTTAAATACGATAATAACCGGCACAGGAAGCCATGTTCCTGAAAATATTGTTACTAATCAAGATTTTGCAAAAAACGTATTTTTAGACCCAAATGGCATTCCTTACGAAGGGTCTCATCAAGAGATTGCCGATCGTTTTAAAGCCATCACAGGGATTGAAGAGAGACGATACGCTGATAGCTCTCAGCGATCTTCTGATCTTGGCTCGAGTGCCGCCGAACGAGCCATTACAGATGCAGCAATTGACAGGGAAGAAATTGACTATATCATTGTTGCTCATAACTTTGGTGATGTAGTTAAGGGAACGATTCAAACTGATGCTGTACCAAGTCTGGCTTCTAGAATCAAACACAACTTAGGCATTAACAATCCTTCATGTGTCGCCTTTGACATCCTCTTTGGCTGTCCTGGTTGGATACAAGGTTTAATCCTATCTGATTCACTTATTAGAAGTGGTCAAGCGAAACGTTGTCTTGTAATCGGTACCGAGACGTTATCAAGAGTGATTGATATGCGCGATCGTGATTCAATGATATACTCAGACGGCGCAGGAGCTTGTATTATTGAAGGTCGAATGGAAAGCCATAAACGAGGAATTATCTCCTCCGCTGCAATGACACATGCCATTGATGAGGCTTATTATCTCTTTCTGGGAAAAAGCAATGCTCCCGATGCAGATCCTGCAATAAGGTACATTAAGATGCATGGCCGAAAGATCTATGAATATGCACTTACTCATGTACCTGCCGCAATGAAAAAGGTTCTTGAACAAAGTGGCTACGACATAACTGATCTCAAAAAAATCTTTATCCATCAAGCAAATGAAAAGATGGATTTTGAAATACTAAAACGATTTTATCGACTCTATAAAATCAAAGAGCTACCTGAGATGATCATGCCAATGACTATTCATAAATTCGGTAATAGCTCTGTTGCTACAATTCCAACTCTTTTTGATTTGGTAAGGCACAAGATAACAGATGAAGATCACTCCCTTAAAGAAGGAGATTTAGTTCTCTTTGCTTCAGTTGGTGCGGGCATGAACGTCAACGCCATCGCCTATAAATACTAAGCTAGTTTATAGGCTCAAAACGTTGATTTCTTCGAATAGGTGTAAAACCCGTACTTCTTATAGCCTCTGTCAACTGATTGGAATCTGCTGAATGATGCGACCCAGCAACGCTAACCACACGCTCTTCAATCATGATTGACCCAAAGTCATTCGCTCCAGCAAACAGACAGACGGTGCCGGCTGCCATACCTGTGGTGAGCCAAGATGCCTGAATATTAGAGATATTTGGAAGCATGAGTCGACTTATTGCTATCATTCTTACATATTCAGAGGTTGTGGTTGTGAAGCGTTGATTAAGCCGCTTTGATAAGCGAGTTCCCTCATCTTGAAAAGGCCAGGGTATAAAGCTAATAAACCCGGTGGCACCTTCAGGCCGACGTGCTTGTATATCCCTAATTCTAACCAAATGCTCCATTCTCTCTTCGATGGTCTCTATATGCCCAAACATCATGGTTGCTGAGGTAACTAAACCTAACTTATGAGCCTCATGCATAACATCCAGCCAATCATCAGTACTACATTTTGCAGGTGAGATCTGCTGGCGAACCCGATCACTTAGAATCTCGGCACCTGCTCCAGGAAGAGAATCCAACCCGGCAGCTATTAGCCGTTCAAGAACTACCTTAACATCCAATCCACTTATCTTAGCTATATGATACACTTCAGGAGGACCTAAAGCATGCAACTTAAGGTCTGGATATCGCTCCTTTAATGCCCTAAACAAGGTCTCATACCAACCAATATCATAATTAGGATGCATACCCCCTTGTAGCAGAATCTGATCTCCTCCCAATCTGAATAACTCATCAATCTTTTCACACATCTCATCAAAAGAGATAGTCCAAGCCTCATGGCTATTCTTCCCCCTGAAAAAATTACAAAACTGACACCCAGAGGTACATATATTCGTATAATTAATGTTCCTATCAATAATCCATGTAACCTCATCCGGATTATGATACCTGTTTCGAAGAGTATGAGCTGCCTGCATCAGTAATGGCAAAGGTGCCTCCCGAAAAAGCAAAGCTCCCTCGTCAACGGTAAGAAACCCGCCACTCAGCGCCTTCTCTACCAAATCAAAAAGAGTTAACATGTATGACCATTTTATTTAGTTTTGCAAAATTGAACAAAAAATACAAACACAAAACATCTACCTTGATGTTATTATTATCATCACATTCTTTAGTATAATCAAAAACTAAATACTACCTATGCTTATAAATAAAAAGACGAACAATCTACAGATAAATAAATCTGCATCGTTACATATAGCCGATTCCCTTGAAAGCCTCTCTCAACTCAATCAAACACAAAAAGAGTTTCTCAAGTCATTCTTAACGAAAGAGGATGATGAATTCTTACAGCTGGATCCAGTTACTGCTATCTACCTGACGCCAAAAAAGGGAGATTCAAACAGGAAAAACGAAAGACTCAGAATAGCCGGAGATCGCTTTCAGGAGCTCTGTTCAAAGTCAAACCTTCAAGAAGCTCAAATCATTGCAGATAGTCTGTCATCAGAACAGGCCTACGCTGCCATTGAAGGATTCCTTCTCGGCAATTATCGGTTTGATAACTATTTTCGGAAAGAGAACAAAAAGCCTACAGTAGAGTCGTTGACTATTATCAACGAACCAATAAGCACTCCCCAGATCGATGAGCTAAGGATCATTTCCGAGGCGGTTAGGTTTGCTAAAGACCTGATTAACGAACCCGCTAGCCACCTCTCCTCTGTGACTCTGGGAGAGCGGATAACAGAGAAGGCCGTTGAAGCTGGCATCAAAGTCGAGGTAATGAACAAACGCAAAATTGAGGCTCTTAAGATGGGTGGATTACTTGGGGTTAATCAAGGAAGCGAAGAACCACCTGTATTCATCTGTATGGATTATAAACCTGAAACAGCTATCAATACAGCCCCCCTCGTCTTAATCGGCAAAGGGGTCATCTTCGACACTGGAGGGCTCAACCTCAAAACCGGTAATTTCATGGAGAACATGAAACTTGATATGGGAGGAGCTGCAGCTGTTTCTGCTGCATTGATAGCCATTGCCCAACTTAAACTTCCCGTTCATGTTATGGCCTTCATCCCCTCCACCGACAACCGTCCGGGAAAGAACGCCCTAGCCCCTGGCGATGTTATTACTATTAGTGATGGAACAACCGTCGAAGTATTGAATACCGATGCTGAAGGAAGGTTAATCTTGGCTGATGCCTTAGTTTGGGCAAAACAATATAACCCAAAACTAGTAATCAATATTGCTACACTTACGGGATCAGCAGCAAGGGCCATTGGGTCATATGGAATGGTGGGAATGCAACAAGAAGCTACTGAAGAGATGAAGGAGCTTCAGGCGTGTGGAGAAAAGGTTCATGAACGTATTGTAGAATTTCCGTTTTGGGAAGAATATGACGACCAAATTAAAGGAGATATCGCAGATCTTAAAAACCTTGGGGGACCTGAGGCTGGTGCAATTACAGCAGGAAAGTTCTTAGCATACTTCACCAATTACCCCTTTATCCACCTCGATATTGCCGGTCCAGTCTTCACTGAAAAAAAGGATAGTTACCGTGGAAAAGGAGCAACTGGAATCTGTGTTAGATTACTCACAGAGTACGCAAAGATACTAGCGCAAAAGCAGTAACGAGCCTCTCCAAATCGAATGCATCTCTTCGCTACCTTTTCGTCTCCTCTTCGCTCCCTCTCCATACAATATCAAACTTTGACTGGCTAAAATGGAATCGGAAAAAAATCAGATATGGATTACCCCAAATCGATAATCTGAGAGGAGTGGTATTTATCCAATACAACTTCGGTATCGCACAGGTCTCCGATCATTTTATCTTAGTACTCATCAGATTATAATGGATCTATCATGAATTTGGTTTTATAATTGAAAATAGCCAGAAGAAGCGCAGAGGATACGCAGAGGATACGCAGAGGTAATCAGGAAAGCATACCTATGCTATCCTTTAAATTCGAAATAAATTATTCACAAATGGCGGTAATACCGTACATTTGTATGGTATACACAAAACAAACAAAGATGGATTCTGATATCGATATCATGGGCTATGACCGGCCTAGTTTTACCCTTCCAGAACCTACAGTAAAGGTTGCTATTACACATGGAGATATAAATGGGGTAGGCTATGAGGTTATACTGAAATCACTTGAAAACCCTGAAATCTTAAAGTTTTTTATTCCCATTATATATGGATCATCCAAGATTGCGGCTTTCCATCGGAAGTCGTTAAGCATTGACGATCTACCATTCAATCACCTCAAGCATGCTACCCAGGCTGTTCCTCACAAAGTGAATATTTTAAACCTTACCGATCAAGATATAAAGGTAGAGTATGGAAAACTCACACAGATAGGTGGTGAACTTGCTTATCAGTCATTAGAAAAAGCGACTGACGACTTAATGGAGGGGCAGGTTGATGTATTAGTAACAGGTCCAATCAGCAAAGAGAACATCCAGAGTGACAATTTTCATTTTGCAGGACACACAGAATACCTCACTGAGAAGTTTGGTGCCACAGGGTCTTTAATGCTTATGGTATGTGATAATCTCAGAGTGGGACTGGTAACCAACCATTTACCTTTAAATATAATCGCTGATACAATCTCTGTTGATAGAATTTTAAGTAAGATCAAGTTATTACATCAGAGTTTATTAGTTGATTTTGGCATACCTTCTCCCAAGATAGCAGTCCTAAGTTTAAACCCTCATGCCGGTGATGGAGGATTAATGGGTACTGAAGAGGCAAAAATCATCATTCCGGCGATCCAGAAAGCCTATGCTGAGGGAATACATGCCTTTGGCCCCTATCCTTCTGATGGGTTCTTTGGGACGGGAAACTATGCAAAATTCGATGGCATTTTAGCCATGTATCATGACCAAGGGCTCATTCCTTTCAAGGTACTCTCTCAAGGTAGAGGGGTCAACTTCACAGCAGGATTACCCTTCGTTCGAACTTCTCCCGCACATGGTACTGCTTTTGATTTAGCCGGAAAAGACCAAGCTGGATTTGAATCCATGCAACAGGCTATCCTGTTAGCGGTAAAGATCTTCAAAAACCGAATCGAATGGGAGGAGATGACACGTAACCCTCTCAAAATCCAAGAGCCTTTAGCTCAGGATTTCGAATAAACGGATGCCATGTATACACTCAAGAAAATCGGTGAAATTCTTAACTCCCCTGTTCTTGGATCTATACCTGAAACGACGGTTACCTATCTTCTAACCGACAGTCGGCGTCTTATTGCTCCTCCTAATACGCTGTTTATCGCCATTCGTTCAGAAAGAAATGATGGCAGAAATTATATTGCCAGTCTTATTAAACAAGGAGTTCAAGCATTTATCATTCAAGATCAACCTAATCCTGAATGGTTAAATAATGCTTCCTTCATAGTTGTAGAAAACTCGTTAGTAGCGCTTCAATCTTTAGCGGAATATCATCGTAACCAATATAATCTCCCAATAATAGGCATCACCGGAAGTAATGGCAAAACCACCGTAAAGGAGTGGTTGGTGCATATCCTTCATCCTTTAATGCAGATTGTTGCAAGCCCAGGAAGCCATAACTCACAAATTGGGGTTCCTTTATCGGTATGGCAGATTACCGATCAACATCAATTAGGAATTTTTGAAGCAGGAATCTCCGAAATGGGAGAAATGGAATCCCTCGCACAAATCATCAATCCTGAGATTGGGATAATCACCAACATTGGCACCGCCCATAGTGCAGGATTCCCTGATGATTACTCCAAATGCATCGAAAAATTAAAGCTATTCTCAAAAAGCAAAAAAATCATCTATTGCCGAGACCATAGCCTCATTGCCTCTTGTATCCAAAATGAATATGATCACCTTTTTGAAAACTCACCCGAGATAACAACATGGGGCTCACTTACTGATTCTATTATTCAAATCACTGAAATCGAGAACCATGACTCGAAAACTGTAATCAAATATCAAATTAATAACCCTACACTTCCTTCAAGTGATCAGACGATGCCAACTGCCGGGCAGTTTATAATCCATTTAGTTGATAAGGCCTCCATTGAAAACGCACTCCATTGCAGATCACTTTTACATGCCTTAAATATTACCCCACAAATAGCCGATAATCTCATGGAACACATCCCCAGTTTACCTATGAGATTAGAGTTACTTGAAGGCATCAACCATTGTACAGTTATCAATGACAGCTATAGCAACGATCTAAACTCTCTGGTTGTTGCACTTGACTTCATGGAGCAGCAAAAGGGGAATAAACCTCGTCGCCTTATCCTATCTGATATCCTACAAAGCGGGAAAGAAGAAGTGGAGCTGTATAAAGAAGTTGCCAACCTATTAAACGCTAGAAAAATTGATCGATTCTCGGCCGTTGGGGAGGCTCTTACAAGACAAAAAGACCTTTTCCCTATAGACTCTGAATTCTTCTTAAATACCGAGGAGTTACTCAAGAGAAAGAAGAAAGAGGAGTTTAAAGACGAACTGATAGTTATAAAAGGAGCCAGAAAATTCCAATTTGAAGCAATTGCCAACATGCTTCAGCAAAAGACGCATGAAACTGTTCTGGAAATCGATTTAGAGTCACTTATTCATAATCTTAACCATTTCAGAAATAGCCTACCTGCCGGAATAAAAACCACAGCCATGGTCAAAGCCTTCGGTTATGGAAGTGGAAGTTTTGAAATTGCCCATACCTTGCAATTTCATCACATAGATTATCTAGCTGTCGCATATACCGATGAAGGAGTTGAGCTAAGAAAAGCAGGAATAACCACACCCATTATGGTTATGAATCCGGAGGAGAGAAGCTATCAAGATTTGATTAAATGGCAATTAGAACCAGAGGTTTATAGTCTTCGGATATTAAACCAGATAATCAGTACCCTGAATAGCTACTCACCTACGCAAAGTGTTACGGTTCATATTAAACTTGACACAGGAATGCATCGCTTAGGTTTTGAAGAGAATCAGATAGAACAGCTAAATCAATTCCTAACATCAAACCCCAAGGTAATTGTTGGGTCACTCTTTTCCCACCTTGCCGCTTCAGATGACCCACAACTAGATCATTTTACTGAATTTCAGATCTCGCAATTTGAGAAGATGAGTCAGATGATCATGAAACAATTATCGTATAAACCTTTACTCCATATTTTGAACTCTGCTGGTATACTACGGTTCCCATCTGCACGTTATTCAATGGTACGACTTGGGCTTGGTCTGTATGGACTTAGCGAAGATGAAAAGACCCAAATGCAGCTAAAACCCGTAAGCAGGCTTAAGTCGGTCATATCTCAAATTAAAACTATAAAGGCAGGTGAATCCGTCGGTTACAATCGTCGATTTATTGCAGATAAAACCACAAGGATAGCAATAATACCAATAGGATACGCTGATGGATTAAGCCGTCAGCTAGCCTATTCGGGAGGAGGGCTTTGGATTAACAATCAGTTTGCCCCCTTTGCAGGAAGTATTAGTATGGATATGTGTGCTGTTGACATCACCCTACTAAATGAAATCGCTGAAGGAGATGAGGTAATCGTATTTGAAACCGCAGAACAGATAAAAAAAATCGCCAACACATTAAACACCATTCCCTATGAAATCCTCACAGGGATCTCACGAAGAGTTAAAAGGGTCTATAAAAACAGCTAAGAACCAACACCTTAAACGAATAAACAACCCCTATGCCTGTATTAAGCATTATTATTCCAGCCTACAACGAAGCAGCTACAATAACCGATGTAATAGAACGTGTGATTGCGGCTCCAGTGCCTGAGGAGGTTACCAAAGAAATCGTAATTGTCAACGATGCATCAAAAGACAATACAGCTCAATTAGTTGAAGAGTATATTGCAAAGCACCCTATCCTTCCTATAAAACTATTCCATCAACCTGTTAACAAAGGAAAAGGGGCTGCTCTTCATAGAGGAATTGACGAAGCAACCGGTGATCTTATCTTAATTCAAGATGCTGACTTTGAATACGACCCCAGAGAATATCCAATTCTATTAAAACCAATCCTCGAAAACTATGCTGACGTAGTTTATGGAAGTCGCTTCTTAGGAGGTAAACCTCATCGAATTTTATTCTTTTGGCATAGTATAGGAAACAAATTCCTTACCATGATTTCAAATGCCTTCACCAATCTGAATTTAACAGATATGGAAACCTGCTACAAGCTCTTTCGGGCAGAGTTTATTAAGAAGATTTACTTTAAAGAAAACAGATTCGGATTTGAGCCAGAGGTAACAGCAAAAATCTCACGATTTAAAGGCATTAGAATTTATGAAGTAGGCATATCATACTATGGAAGAACTTATGAAGAGGGGAAAAAAATCGGTGCAAAAGATGGTTTCAGAGCTATCTACTGCATCATTAAATACAACCTATTCTCAAGAAGATATTTGAAATAACAAACCGAAACTGTGAATATTGTCAAGAGAAGTATCACTATCAGACACTATCAAAACACCCACTCCAAACAACAATTATATGGAACTTGCCAAAAGGATCATAAACCAGTTAAGTAATAACATCTATCTCATTGGACTAATTCTAATTCTGACCATATTTACCCTTTTAAAAATTAACTACCTCACACTTGGATGTTATTGGGATGAGACCTGGCCATTCAGCTATGCCATTTTTCAGTTGCATGAACATTGGCCCTTGATACTTCCAAACACCATTGATCCATATATTACCCGTGGTCATCCTTTACTATTTCATTTTCTAGTAAGTACTTGGATGAAAATATTTGGTGACTCATTAGTAGTAGCTAAAACGTTTCCTCTACTATTGAGTGTTTTAGCCTTGATAACGATATACAAGTTTGGAGAAATCTTCTTTTCAAAGAGAGCCGGACTGCTAGCAGCTACACTTTTAGCAGTCCAATCCGTTTTCTTTACTCAATCTACGCTGTTATTACTTGAGGTTCAATTAACCTTATTTACGTTATTAACCTTCTTCTTCTATATAAAAAAACGTCATTTCCTCTATATCCTATTCGGATCTTTTGCCATCCTAACAAAGGAGACCGGCATAACCGTTATTGCAGCGATCGGGATGTGGCATTTAACGAACTATCTGGCAACTATTAAAAGTTCTAAATTCAAACCATTCTTTATTGAAAGCTTGTGGATTATTGCACCTGTGGGAGTAGCATTTCTGTACTTCCTTTTGCAAAAAATCCTAAATGGATGGTTCTTATTCCCCATTCATGTTGGGTTCATGTCTTTTGACCACACAGTTATACTTGACAAGTTTGAACATGGTCTTTATCTGATATTTAAATTCCAAGATAAACAACTAATAACTATTATAACTTCCATTGCTTTGATTGTCGCTATCTTATTGAGATCACTTACATTGACAAAAAATCAATGGCAAATATTACATTTGGGTTTTTGGTTCTTACTCTTGTTTAACATCTTTGGATGTGTAAACTACCTATCAGACAGGTATTATTTACCAGCTATAACTGTGTTTATCCTAATAGCATCTGCATTAATATCCAAAGTAATTTTCAAAAACACACTTTGGGTTCTCTTTTCATTAATTCTGATTTTCCCTTCATTTGAGTATCTCCGAAATGACAAAAGATTATTAGACACTAACGATAGGTACAAAGATGTTGTAAAAGTTCATCAAAAAACAATCGACTTCCTCATTCAGAATAAGCTTCAGGATAAAAATATTTATACACATTTTATTCTACGGGAAGCCATGAAAGCAACCTATCCGGGATATATCAAGGAAGAAAAGGACTGCTTTAAAAACTTTCATTACGAATTCGTCCCTTTTTACACAGATCTTTGCATCTTCTCAAACGTTGAGTACAGTGCAGATTTTGACGAGATAAGGAAAAGACACCCATTAAGCATTCTTGCAGAGTTTCATGAAGGAGATGCCTTTACATTCATTTTTAAATCCGAATATCCCACTCATTTAGGAATGAATTATGATTCTCTGGTAACAGAATACCAAAATGTGATTATCGCTGACTCTAAATGGTATCAATTAATTCAAAAAGAAGCTGTCGAAAAGCAACTAGATTTAAAACTTCTTTTAAACCAAAACGCTCGTTATATGGTGGCAAAAAATCTCAAACCTTATGCAGATAATATTAGTCTAAAGAAAAGACAAGATGATATGCGAAAAGAACTTTACTTAAATTGTCAACTAATTCATTCTTTAATAGATAGTGCCTCGTATAAGAATGAACGGATAGATACAATAATTGAAAGACATATTAGAAAACAGCTGAATTAAGCTAAAACACTACAGTAGATGGTATTTAGTAGCATTACATTTCTCATATATTTTCTGCCTGCGTTTTCACTGCTATACCATATAGCAGATAAAAGATTCAAGAACATTATCATATTATTGGCTAGTATAATATTTTATAGCTGGGGGGCTCCTAAATTTATATTTGTCATACTAGGAACAACTTTTCTTGACTTTCACCTTGTTCAAATGATGGACAAAACAAAAAGTGAGCTTCAACGAAAATTATTCCTTTTAGCTTCATTATCAATTAATGTTGGACTACTATTTTACTTTAAATACTGTAATTTCTTTGTAGATAACATTAATATTCTTCTAGAATCATTAAGTATCTCACCAATGAATTGGACTAAGCTATTACTACCAATTGGGATATCTTTTTACACTTTTGAGACAATCACTTATGTAGTTGATGTATATAGAAGAATACATAAGCCGCTAAATAAATTTTGGGATTATCAACTTTACATCATATTGTTTCCAAAACTTATCGCAGGTCCAATAATAAGATATCATGATTTGGCTGACCAAATCACTGACAGAGAACAAAACGAGACCGTGGAAAAAATTTTTCAAGGCTTCTACAGATTTAGTTTGGGTTTATCTAAAAAAGTTCTTATAGCGAATTATTTTGGTCAATTAGCAGACACAGGGTTTACAACTGATTTTAGTACTTTAGGCACTATAGATGCTTGGATTACAATACTTGCGTATACATTTCAAATATATTTTGATTTTTCAGGCTATTCTGACATGGCTATTGGTTTAGCCAAAATGATAGGATTTCACTTCCCGGAAAACTTCAACCACCCATATACATCCTCAAGTATCACTGAATTTTGGAGAAGATGGCATATTTCTCTTGGTACGTGGATGAGAAATTACCTTTACATACCTCTAGGCGGTAATAGAGTCAAGACTGAACGGAGGCACTATTTTAATCTCTGGCTAGTATTTCTTATTTCAGGATTTTGGCATGGCGCCAGCTGGAATTTCATTATATGGGGTGCATTTCATGGCGCATTTCTGGTTTTAGAGAAAGGTCCATTACAAAAGATTCATTCTTTTATTGGAAGAATACCATCCGTCTTTTTGACATTTTTCATCGTAATGATTGGTTGGGTTTTCTTTAGAATAGAGAGTTTTCCACATGCAATTGAGTTTATTAGGCTTTTATTCACTATAAAAGCATCATCCATTACAACTTTCGAGGCTCAGTTGTACTTTTATCTGTTTATTGGTTCTTTATTCTCCTTCTTTATTCTAATACCTGGCGGAAAACGAATTAATGAAATTTTTTATTCAGAGACATCAAATAGAGTCCAAAATTACATAAAGTTAGTAAGCTCCATAATCCTTTTAATTCTATCAATTAGCTTTATTACAGCAAGTGGTTTTAATCCGTTTATATATTTTAGATTTTAAAAATGAAAATTAAGCTAAAACATACATACTTCATTCTCCTAATAATTCTCTTTCTACCCTATCTTCAGGAGAAATTTATGCTATTCAAACTAGAACCATTAACTGGTGCTATAAATACGCCAGAACAAGTCCAGTTCCATGGCAAGGAATGGTTTGATGCTATCTATCAACAGAAAAAAGATGAAGAAAACAATCAGACCTTTGGTTTTAGAAGTACATTTATAAGAATTCACAATCAAATTAACTTTTCGTTATTTAAAAAAGTTTCAGCTAACGGGGTGATAGTAGGACTCGACAACTGTCTCTATGAAGAAAATTACATCCGAGCTTGGAACGGTAGCGATTACATTGGAGATAAAAAAATAGATTCATTATCCTCCAAACTAACCTATATAGATGAAGAATTAAAAAAAAGAGGAAAACAATTACTTATCATATTAGCACCAGGCAAAGGAACATTTTATCCAGAATACATTCCAGTCAAATACAGAAGACCCAAATCCGAAAAAACAAATTACAAAGAAATTGTTACAAATCTTCATAATAAAGGAATAAACTATATAGATTTCAACCAATATTTCAATAATCTAAAATCAAAATCACCATATATACTCTATCCAAAACATGGAATTCATTGGAGTAACTATGGTATGTGTTTAGCTATAGATACAATCTTAAAACGCATTGAACAAATCAAAGGAACCAAAATCAACAAATGCTACTGGGATACCATCAAATATGACAAACCTAGATTCTCAGATAATGATATAGAAAAAGGATTAAATTTACTATTCTCGTTCAAGAATGAGAAACTGGCATATCCTAATATCAAATATCAAAAACTACCAAACGTTGAAAAACCCTCCCTTTTAACTATTGGCGATAGTTTCTACTGGGGGCTTTTAAACCTTCACTTCCAAGAGCCATTTTCCAACAGTTCGTTTTGGTATTACAACAGAGAAGCATATGAAGCTGGTAATGAGACCGTCATTGACGTCGCCCAAATAGATTTAGAGAAAAAAATAAACGAAACAGACATTATAATGATTATCAGCACTGATGCTAATCTACCAAAGATTGGATGGGGATTTATAGATAATTTATATAATTTATTGGCTGGGAGAAATAATGGATTTACTAAAGAAGAAATCAACGGTGTTGTTAATTTCATTAAAACGGATCAAAAATGGATGGACCAAATTAAGGTTAAAGCTAAGCAAAGGAACATCAGTATAGATAGTATGCTCGTAATAGACGCTATTTGGATGCTTAAAAAATAAGATTGAGTTGATTTGTAATCATTTCGTCTTGTCCATATTTTCAAACCTTCTAATGATTTCTACGTATATAGAATAAACAAGAAAGATCATTGGAAGAATCTATTTGCATAATTCGGAGTATTACCACCCACTATTTCGACTAAATGAAGTGGCTTTCGAATTGTAATTTATTATTCTTTGAAAGGCTTTTTTTAACCTTTTCCATCCAGTTTAAGAGAAAACAGGGATAAAATGGTCGAAAATTGCATTAAAAAGACTCTGTTTTGGACAAATTTAACCTTTCAATGGATTGGGCAAGCCTTTATTCGGAGCATTGCCACTTACTCGGATTGGGATACATGCCACCACATGGATTTCGTAACATTGCCACCCACAGTATACCTGCAATTGCATTTCGAAGCATTACCACCTAGTTATTTTCTTGCCTGTTTTACTTTAGTGCCTTAGTCTTGAACAACAAAAACCTAATGCACAATTATATGGTCTGCAATACAAGAGACTACTAAAATCGATCGCTACGAGCCCTAAATCAACCGTTTAATGAAACATCTGGGGATCCATCACGGCTTTGTAGTCTTGCCAACTAGACCCGGTAAGCCAAAAGACAAAGGGTTGGTTGAAAATCAAGTAAAACTAGTATATCAAGGAGTATATGCTCCTTTACGAAAACGTCACTTATTTTCATTAGGGGATATGAATAAGGCGGTGCTTGAACAGATACAGATGCATAATCATAAACGAATGCAACAGCGTCCCTATAGTCGTGAGGAGCATTTTGTCAGTAATGAAAAGATGTTCCTTAAACCGTTGCCTGAGACCTGTTTTGAAGTTCAATACGATACGGAACTCACCGTCAGTGCTAATTGCTGTGTGTATTTGGGCCGAGACAAGCATTACTACTCGGTTCCTTATCAGCATATCGGGCAGAATGTGAAAGTAATCTATACCCGTACACTTGCCAAAGTCTATCTCAAAGGCGAACGTATTGCCACTCATCCACGAGTGGAGGGCTTTGGTTACAGTATGCTGGAAGAACACACCGCTTCACATTCTAATGCCTATAACAGGCGTTCTGTGGCCTATTATACCCAAACGGCTGGTGAAAAGTCGGCTGTACTGAAAGAACTCATTACCTGAATGTTTTCTTCCAAAGAGGTGCCACCAGAGTTCTTTTACAAACGTTGGGATGTGAAAAAGAATCCCGAATCGGATAATCATGAGAATATTCGTCGATCTGGTTATTATCAATAACTCACAAAACCGCATTATGGATGAAATGGGCAAAGAACTTCACACGTTGAAGTTGTCAGGAATGACTCGCCTATGGGCTTCACTGGGTGTAACAAAACGTTTAAATAAACTTACTCTTGTTGATGGACTCATGCTGCTTTTACAGGCAGAGAGCGACACCCACACAACCAATTGAAACACCAGCCTTGTCAAAGAGGCAGACTTTCTCTACAGCTCAACATTGGAACAACTAAAAGCCAGCAGCAATCGAGGCATAGACCCAAGCATGTTAGCTCTTTTGGGAACCGGAAGTTACATAGAGAAGGGAGAGTCAATCCTGATCAACGGTGCTGCTGGTGTAGGCAAAAATTACCTAGCTACCGCATTGGGTAACAAAGCTTGTAATCAGGGGTATAAAGTCATCTACTTCAATACGCAGAAACTATTGGGTAAACTCAAGTTAGCTAGGGTAGACAGGACTATCATCAAGCTGATTACAAAGATATCCAGAGTCGATTTACTTGTCATCAATAACTTTGGGATGAAATCGCTTGAGAGGCAGCAACAGAATGATTTTATGGAAATCAAAGAAGATCGACATGGAAGAAAAGCAACGATCTTTGCAAGTCAGCTGCTGGTAAGCCAGTGGTATGATATAACTGGAAATGAAGATATTACTTATTCTGAAATAGATAGGATTATTCATTCCTCACATCGATTTGACCTAAAAGGTGAGAGATTAAGAAAGAAAGAATAAATTCACAAATTGAAGCTATGTAAAAATCAAAATGACTAGGTAAATATGACCGAAATGGCTAGGTGGGTATCACCTAAATATGAAGAATTCTCACGCTGTCGATCAGATTATGCCTGATGAGTCGCCCATCAGCTGTGCTCATTTCATCTTAATCCAGTTTTTCAAATGTAACTCTATTCCATGTTTAAAACAAAGGTGTAAACTCGAATCAGGAATACTTAATCAAAAGTGGAAACCTTTTTCAGGACGATTCATTTTGCAAAGAGATGCAAATCGCAAATGATGCATACTTTAAGAAAAACACATAAAACAAATTACACCTTAAACAATAGATTTAAATTATTGGTTTTGATAAGCTTCCATTAATATTTGCTCGATAAAAAAAAAACACATACATTTGTTAACTAGAAAGTTTACATAGAGGAATTAAAAATCACATTATGATAAAGAAAAATAATCCATTTTTCAGAATCTTCTCTTGCTTTATCCTTCTAATGATTATTCAAAATGGCAATGGACAACCTCCCTCGCTAGATTATAATTGGGCAAAGGTATCTCAAAGAAGTGATGAATTTAAAG
Source organism: uncultured Bacteroidales bacterium (assembly GCA_964444785.1). GTDB lineage: Bacteria > Bacteroidota > Bacteroidia > Bacteroidales > TTA-H9 > JAJTBW01. Next base: position 71,135 of record CAYUII010000018.1, read on the forward strand.
GAGATTTAAATTTATCTAAATGGGTGAAAATATCAGGATATAATTGGGGAACCAGTTTTTTCAAGCCTGAACTTGTTGGTACTAAGTCATTTTTTTTGGGAAATTCTGTTAGTCCAGATATTGATACATCAATTTATATTGGCTTAGACAGAACATATCAAACAAGTGATTCCAGTTATCACTATTACACAGGAGGCATTGTTAGCGTGGATCATAGCTACAAATATGGATATTTTGAATTTGAAGCTAAAGTTCCTACTGGTAAAGGCATATGGCCATGCTTTTGGATATGGGGTGCTAATGGATTTTCGAGTTATTCGGAGATAGATATATTTGAACCTGGACCTATTGATTTTTATAATAACAAAAACGTAAGTGGCTATTGGTATAAATGGCGCCCAGAATGCAGTTTATCAACATCTAATCCAAATTATAAAATAAATTGCGATGTAAAAGTAGAGTTTTCAAAAATAATTGACAATATTGGAGCAGATTATCATAAGTATGCTGTTGAATGGCTTAAAGATACCTTGATTTTCTATGTTGATGACAAGCCTTATGGATGCTCTATTATTAAAAATCACCAAACTGGATTACTTGGGTCTATTGACAGCTCATATACTGTTAATGGAAAAACTTTTTGGGTTAATAAAATAGTTTCTGTTCAAGATACTATTGCTCCAGCAGATCCTATGCGTATTGTTATTGACCTTCAAACTGGTGATCGAACTGTACTGGCCAATGGACTAGATTTGCTGAACCAAAATGAATTTCCGAAATTTATGATTGTTCGAAATTTTCGATATTATCAATTAAAAGAATCCAAAACTGATCTAATAATTAACTCGAATAGTTCTTTTGACTTTACGGCGAGGAGTAATTATTCTGTAAGAAATTCAGTTAAATTATCTAATTGTATGGTTCCTGTCAATAGTAAAGTTACCTTTAGAGCAAACAATTTTATTAATATGGAAAATGAGTTTGTTGTTCCACTAGGTTGTGAATTTAATGCTTCAATTACAAAATTTAAAAGAAACTTATGAAAAATACTTATGTTATTCTACTATTCCTTGGAATTTTCATATCCATAAAAGGATATAGTCAACTTAGAGTAGCCCCAGATGGAAAAGTATACATTGGATATGGAGTGTTTTCGGTAAATCAGCCAGCAACGCTTCATTTAGGCGATGCAAATCACTATATAAAGTCCGTTTTCGGTAGTGGCGTTAGTATTGGTACGGCCGGACTTACTATCCCAGGCGTATTTTTAAAACAATATATTCCATATGTTGGTATATACAAAACTAATCCTACTTGCACGCTTGATGTGGGGGGGAAATGTAAGGCCACTATTTTTGAAGGGCCAGTTTCCACGTCAAATCTACTTTTATTACCAAATGAAAATGAATGTATTCAAAATGAATCATCGACACCTTTTAGTCTGCTGAGATCAAAGCCATCATTACAAACACAGCTTATAAATGGCGTAAATAATTTACGTATTACTGCCAATACAATAAATTATAATATCTCAAATGACAATAAAAATATATCAGACACTGTAAGTTCTATCAGCTTAGACATTAACTCTTTAAAAATCAATCTACCAAATTGTGTTACGAAAACAGACGAAGGAAAATTGGCCATCAAGTTAGATCAGATTATTAACGCAATGATAATCTCTATACAAAATTTAACTTCGAAGGTTAATCAATTACAAGACTCCGTTTCTGGTTTAATTAAGAATGTCGAGGGAAATAACTACAATGAATATCGTCAATCTAAATTCTTAGATTTCTTCATTTCACCAAATCCTGTAAAAGATGAAATCAATATGGATATTTACGGTATGGAATACTCGAATAGCTATGCTTTAATAATTATGGACATTTTCGGTAATGAATTATTTTTGAAAAATATTGATTCACATTCCAATAAAGTTTCTTTTAACATTAATGGCATGAAAAATGGTACATATTTTTATAATGTTAAGGTTAATAATTTCTTTGTAAGAAGCAGTAAGAAGATTATAAAAATTTAGTATTTTACTATTATTGATAATTTCGGGAAAGACATTTAGTCAATTTGTAGATTATAATGAGAAACATAAATCGTAATTTTAGCATCATAATACATCAATTAGAAAAGAGTCAGTTTCTAATTTTTACTTGAAAATAAAGATTAATTGATCTTCTAATCTAATTTGTATTACATCACATTCCCTATAATGTTTAAACAAAGCATCGGATTCTTAGCATAATTTAGAAATAGATTTCACCATTATTTCATAATTTTAGCATCATTATTGTTTAAACTTTCTGCACCAGTAATTAGGAAATATCGCAAGCATTCTGTCTTGTCCATATTTTCAAACCTTCTAATGATTTCTACGTATATAGAATAAACAAGAAAGATCATTGGAAGAATCTGCTCTTTAACCACCAAAAAAACTACCTGACGAGGATGGTATTTTGCGACGAACAGGTGGATTGATTACAAAGCTTCTTGCTAAAAAAAAGGGGTAACAATGCACAATAATACAGAAAAATTGATCAATATTCTCTTTCACCTGTAAACGTTCCTTTGACCAAAGAAGGATCTTCCATTAAATCTATGACACCTAAGTCTATATGACTCTATTTAGAAATCCAATATCTCAATGGTATAAAAGTAACTCTCTATTCTAAGAAAACAAGTGAAAAGCTTCATTACTTAATCTAAAATACCTAATCAATTAGATTGAAATATTAAGAAGAATGTAAAAATAAAACAACTTAAAGCTATGTAACAGTCAAAGTAAACGGGTAGGTACATGAGGAATACTCAACGTTACTGTAGTTTACCAACTGAAACAGTGAAATTATCAACGAAAATAGTCTCTTTCGATCTCCTCCAAAGGTATACTTTCACATCATTTTCAGCACTAGAAATACTACCTAAATGCATTGAGCCAGATACAAAACACCATCCTTTAGAGTTCTTAGTTGTAGAATCAACTCTAAAAGCAAAATAATGCTGATTACCTCCTTCAGAAATAATTAAAGTAGCTAGCTTATTATCTCTTAATGAACTTGATCTTAACCAAGCACTTGCTTTTAAATAGCAGCCAGTCGTATCTATCTTATTAAAAAATGAACCCGTTACATTTAATATTTCAAGAAAATCAAAATTATCCTGAAATTTAAAGCAACGATTACCATCAAAAGGTAAGACGGAGCTATTTCCTGAGAAAATCTTATTTTCAAAATCAAAAAATCGAATAACAGAATCGTTTTCATGAAATTTTAAATTGATATTACGAGAGAACACCAATCTATTAACATGCTCTCTTATTTCATTCACAAGAATACAATAATCTTTCTTAAAATAAGATCCCAGAATTGCTTCGTCATAATTTGGATGAATCATGTATTTAAAATAATCATGTCTTTTAGGTTTGGAAAACAGACTCTCTAACCAAGTTTCCTTAGACATAGAATCATAATGAACAATCGATTTACTATACAGATTCATCTGATTAAAATTTGCATAGATTAAACCACAACTGACAAAAATAAATAAATAAAAAAAGATTTTATACTTACTGAAAATATAGAATATAAAAACAGATAAAGGCAATACTAAAACACCATACATATCTATAAAAGCTCTATTTCCAAATCCGATGAACCACCAACACCACCAAGAACTAATAACCCAAAGATTCAAAATAAAATAAACCATTAATGGTAAGAACCAATTAGGATAAAAACGACAAACAAAAAACATTCCAATCAAAGAAAAAATCATAATTGGGGTATAAATCAACCAACCATTTCTGAAACTAAAAAGTGTGTTAGCGATTTGTGGATTAAGAAAGAAAAAACCTTCTCCTTTTAAACTATATGTAGATATTAAAAAATGCCCTGTTTGAACTTTCCAATATAGCAACTGAGGTAAAATAATAATAAAAAATAGACCCAAACCTAATAAAAAATTTCTGTTCCAAAATAGTAATTTAAAACGACTCGTGAAATCATTATAGTTTCGAACGGTATAAAGAACAGGAAACACACCAAAAAAAAGATTTGTAGGCCGAATTAAAACAAGTAGTCCAAATAAAAAACACATTAGTAAAAAACCTTTCAAATTAGCCTTATTAGTCCACGATAGCATAGAAAAAATAAAAAAAACACCAAAAGAGAATGAAAAAGCATGAGACATCCCAGGTTGATAAATTGTATAATTTAATAAATTAGTCCCAAACAACATTAAAGATACGCTCAAAAATGAAATAAAAAAATTAGAAAACTGAGAAATAATAAGAATCAACATGGAACAAGCCAAAGAAACATAAAAAATAGTCGATATACGTATACTCAAATAATAAGGTAAAGAGTATCCATTACATTCATAGTCAAAAGCTATTGCATAAATGTGCCCAATAATAAAAAAAGGGGCATTCACAATTGCAAAACCCATTGGCATCTTTATAACAGGCTTACCTATTGGTGAGGTAATATATGAAATCTTATCAAATGGTATATGATTACTAACAGTAACGTATTCAAAATTAAAATCTTGAAAAACAAAAACTGCGGGAAGGTAAGAATAGTTCTCCGCAGCATCTGAAACTAACATATCTTTTTTAAAAACATCTTTTTGACTAAAAACTAAGAGGGAAAGCGACGCAAAAAAGAAGATAAATAGCCACAGCAACTTCATTTTACCGCTTAACTTACTAAATGCTAACATAAGAATAATGTCTAAAGGTTGTTAAAAGCTTACAATCACAAAAATAATCTATTTTATAAACAAAAGTCTAATAGATAAAAAAAAGAATATATCAATATACATGATTGACAATTAAAGATTGACATGACATCACCCTTGTAATTTAAACCAAATTTAAAGATACTTTATGATTTCCGTCATCTGATATAATAAATCTTTGACGACCAATTTCTTAAAGTAAATCATTTTTTAAAACCATATGCGAGTTATTGCATGCAGTAAAATAAGTATCTCAAGTCTAATTATTTTAGTCAAGTTGTTATCTTAATATTTCCAGCGTTAAATTCCTGAGGTTTGAAACAATCATTATCAGAATCTTTCTGTGTTTTTATCAGAGGTCAGTCCAGCTTCAGAATGAAGCAATGATGTAAAAGGCTGATTTATTCCCATTCCTCATAAATTTACAAAAGAAAACTTATAAAATTTGATTACCAGTCCTTGCAAAAACAAAGAAAATTTCTAATTTTATGAAAAAAAATGCTCTAATTAAATGCAAAAATACTGTCGCAATGAGTAATTCGTAATAGTATCACATTTTATTTCGAAGAAAAAATCATCAAATATCTATCGCTCTAATTTTAAAATCTGTAAAAACACTTTGTCATGAAAAAAAATTACATCCTTATCCTTTTAACCATCTTGGTCTTTGGTTGCTCTAAATCTGATGATAAAGAAAATGAAAAATTAATTCGCTTAAAAAACTGCTATGTAGATTATCTCTTTTTTGATGACGATATCAGATTTGCCTATGGCACTCCTATGTTTTCTACCATAGGATATAATAGAAATCTTCTTTCACTAAAATATAATGAAAATAGAGCTTGCCAGATTTCAGGTGGATATTGGCCTCCATGTTCATTCAATGATCATACATATCCTGTTTATAACTCAAAGGTATTTGATTTATTAACTACAAAAGAATCCGAAAATTCAATCTATGTTAACCCTTCAAATTATGAATCCTCTGACACAACAAACCAAACCTTCATCTATACCTTGGATCGTTATAACCATTTAATAAAAATATCCCGTCCTAATGGGAATACGTTATTTTACACCTATTTAAAAGATCAAATTGTCGAAAAAGACACTTCAGGCTCTATAACTAGGAACTTCTATTTCGAAAACAATAATCTAATTAGAATAACCAAGATCATCGGTGATTCATCTAGTGGAAACTATTTAGTCCACGAAATCAAGTTTAATTCATTCGACAAAAACCCAAACCCTTTTAAAAACCTTTTCCATATTCAAGGGGCATTTTTTAGGTCGTTCTCTGAAAACAACTATCTGGATTGTTTTATTAATTGCTATGAAGTAAAAAATGGAATATCCCAAGGATTGATATCACGAACTTGGAGATCTGTAGATTTCAGCTACAACTCACAAGGATATCCGACCTATGGAGAATATGAGGAATACTAAACCCTCATATTACAATTTAATGAAACCCAGATATGTAGTTACTAAAAAAAAAGTCTACAAAGAATAACCTAACACTACTAAATCATGAGGTTAGGTACCTAGGATGAATATCAATATTCTTGGTATTATGATAGTTGTATGTTTACCCAACTGTTTTAGACCTTAGTACATGACAAAAAATTAATCTAATGAAAATCAGTAAATTAAGGTAAGAAA
>CAYUII010000019.1:0-7004 GCA_964444785.1 uncultured Bacteroidales bacterium
TTCCACTCTGGAAGACCTTCATGCCAAACCATTGTTTCTTTAGTAATACCCTTTAATTTAAGTTCTTCAATGTCAAAAGGCCCTTGTTGGCTCTTTCCATCGTAATAGTAAAATTTTTTCATAACAGATTGAATCATTTAATTAATTTATCGATCAACAAACAATTATAGTTCTACTAAAAAAGTGTAAAACAACATTCAACATTAAAACCAAAAGAATCTAGCTAACCAAAACAAACTACCTATTTCAAGGCCACTGTTCAATCGCATTTACTAAGCTTATTCCATTTGCGACCGATTGTTCTATAATCAGTAAACCGAGATTTATTTATAAGCCTAAATTGATATAGTACCATCACGAAAAACGCCCATAGTATCATCTTAAACACTAAATCTTTCCACTAGTTTAAAATCTTCTTCATCTGTATACCATTACAATTTAATATACTTTGATAAAACATCATCCTTGTAAGAATCAGCCAAAAACATCTTCAAAATCACATACTTTTCAACTTAATACCTCAAAGTGTTTTAATTCATTCGTTCTAATTTAACATATCTATTGAACAATCCATCTTAATACTTTACCCCTCCCCCTTTCCATAAACCCCCGGATCAAAAATCTCCATATACCTCTCGGGCTTGGCGAGCCTTGCAAAACCATACATCTCATATAACCAGGCCGCAGTCGAAGTTAATAAGATCCATCGCCGTAAACCTTGCAGATTCGGATGACCCATAATACACTCCATCAGCTTTTTTGAAAGACCCAGACCACGATAGCCCTCTAAAATATAGACATCGCCCAGATAGGCAATGGTAGAATAGTCTGTTATCACCCTCGCAAAACCAATCTGCTTACCGCTATGAAAAAGACCAAAATTCAACGAGTTTTCAATAGAGATCCTCACACGATCAAACGGGATATTATCACTCCAGCCAGAGAATTTCGATAAAAACTCATGGATTGCCACAACATCCATCTTCTGCTTATCAGTGGTAATAGAGAACTCACCAAAAGAGACTTCAACAATTTCCATTTTACAACCAGTCTTTAATCAACAAATGCAGCTCAATAAACAGAATTAATCAACGGATCGAAAGATACCGGGAAATTAACCGAGTTAGCAATAAAGCAAAGCTCATGAGCCTTTATGTGGAGATCCCGGGCATTGCCAAGCATGGAGGCCTCCTTTACAGTAACAACAGGGTGTAGCGTAACCTCCATAAAACAACCACCTCCATTCTCAGTTTCCACCATTTTACCGATTGCATGGTCAACATAGTCTGTGACGATCACATTGGCTTCGGCACATAAATGCAGGTACCAAAGCATGTGACATGACGACAGTGAGGCAACCAACAACTCCTCAGGATTATATCTGGTACTATCCCCACGAAACGCAGGATCGGATGAACCAAAGATATCAGGCTTATTCTCGACTTTTATCACATGGCTACGCTCGTATGCCGTGTAATTCTTAGTCCCCTCACCCTTATTGCCGGTCCAGCGAATCGACAGTTTATAGTTATGCTCCTTATGATTTACTTTTTCCATTTGGGTTCACAATTAATACGTCTCCCATCATCGGTGGTGTGTTCCTCAAGCGAGTTCTCCTTGGATTGCACACATATATAAATCATCGTCGTTTCAGACGTGTTGCATAAGCTCCGTACCCCTGCAGGAGAGACTCTGATTACACTGCCCTCTTCAATTGGAAAACAATCTTCATCCACCTGATAATAACCGGAGCCCTGCAAGATAATATATGTCTCCTCATCCTTGTTATGAATATGAAAATAGCCTACCTCTGTTTTGGGAGGCAAAGCATTGAAAGAGATCTCGGTCCCGGTCGACTGGCTAGCTTCTTTCAGGAAGACCTTTCCTTTAATAGTGGCATTAGTTTTAGGATGAATCAACTCGTATTCACCAATATCCTGCAATGAACCAATATTAACAGCCGTATAATTCTTGTTCTCCGACAACTTCTTTATTTTCTTCATCTTATCCCCTTATTTCATGTTAAAAATGATGATCAACTACCTGAGTGTATATTTGAAAATAGTCGTAAATATCATATCTCTACTATTATCAATAACATCTGTAAAGTATGACACCTTTTTCTTACGACGATTTCTGATCTATATAACGTCACTCTTGCTAAACTATTTCCCGCAGAGTTTATTATCAATCATCTTTGCAAAAGCAATAATATGTCCATTGAGATCAGCAAAATAGAATGCCTTATCCCACCAATCTCGACCCTTTTTCAGGAGTCATGAGATGACCAACGGATTGTTCCCAGTTCATTGGCTAAAGCGTTATGGGTAAAGGGAACCAATGAACAATTATTGGCTTTAGAGTAGGCATAAAGGTAATCATGCAGCCGGGCTTCAATACCCGTAAACACGACGCCATTGAATGCATTCAACAGCTCTTCATAACGACTTCTATAGGTGCTGATCGTAAACTCATTCCATTCAGGGAACTTACGTTGCCATTCATAAATAAACTTTTCAGGAACCAGAAGCATGGCACTATCTTCATCGGCAACAGCCTGCGACTGGCTCGAAGTGGAGAAGAAACAGGCTGAGAGGGATATTATGCAGGTCTCACCCTTCACGACATAATAGAGCAGGATCTCTCTATCTTCATACTGTTGAAACACCCGTATAGAACTCTTCACCACCAAGGGAAGCACATTCAGGTACTGACCCTGTTTAACAATAACATCGCCCCTTTTCACAAACTTCTCCGCCGAGTTTTGGATAATCTCCTGGAGAGCAGCCTTTGACAGAAAAGGAAACGGTTTTAAAATCTCTTATGATTCCATTTGTCCACCCTTTATATAATCTTTGTCCTACAAGGTATAACAAACCACAACAGGCTCAGATAAAATATGCTGAAAGGTGGCAATTGGAGACCTGTATCAAATCTCTGAAATCCAGTGGCTTTAATCTAGAGAAAACACACTTGACAGATATAAATAGAATAGAGAAACTTATCCTGCTCGTGACAATAGCATTTATATTAGAGTTATAAACTGAGATTTCCTTCATGAAAATGTTCGTTCAATCTCTATTAAAATGCATAGCAGGAAAGCACAGAGTATATTCAAATACGGACTATCTTAAGTGACTAGCATATGATTAAATCCTAAGAATCAATCATGTATCACTATCTTCCATTTTTTCCATGTACATAGGTTGTACATACATACTACATTTGGATCATGGGATTTTTACTTATTTATTCAGACCTTGTCTCTACACATAGCATTTCTTCTTTTTATAACCTTATCGAAGATCGACCTACCCCCTCCTTGCATAACAATACCCACACCCAAACCTGCAGCTGTTATACACTCCAATATCCTTACTCATGATACAACCACATGCCTCTCGTTGTCCCCAGTCTTTCAGCGATTTCAATTTAGCATCATCACGTTGGTTCTCAAAAAGATCATATCTAGAGGAGTTCACTCCGAGAAAGGTCATCAACTCAGTATCCTCAGGAAAGAGCTTAATAAGAAGGTGATCATCAATGCATCTGTTATGAACGATACCGTAATGGCTAAGATCGATCCTCTCGGCACAACTCGCAAGCGTCAGACCCCACTTTATATTGAGCCGACTCAATCCCTCGGCAAAAGCCTGCATCGACGTAGTATCAAACTCCTTAGCATCAAGTCCGAGTCGTTTCAGCCGTGCGACAACTCTCTTATAACACAACAAGTCTACAAAACTAAAGATCAGCTTCGTAGTGTGGTTGCACAAACGATCACCAATATACTCTATGCGATTCAAAAGCTCAGAAACGTCAATCTCATTGGTTAGCAGCAATGGATCAAACCTCCAGATAACCCGCTCCTTCCCGATTTTTTCAGACAACTCAATAAAAGAGTCTATTCTCTGCAAAAGATCGGGTACATGAGGCTCAATAACACCTTCGTAATTATTCAGCGTAAAATGAAAGTAATAGTTCCTGATCTCGTTATTTAGAAAATCGAGGTGTTTAAATATAGGCTCTGGATTTTTAGTCCAAAAGACCACTGCACGAGCTCTCTTTAATGACACATATAAGCACTTGCCATTGAATGGATTTCGCCAAATAAAATAGCCCAATTTCCAACGCTCGACAAACCAGTCGGAATAGAAGGCTGGAATATCCGTAGCGCGACTCGCAGAGATAATAACCGGAGCCAGAGCCATAACCCTCTCACCCGTTTCAATCGCTATCTCAATCTTTTGCCAATTCAATTTGCCCAATATATAACCAAGGGGATAACCCTTCTAATTTATACCAGAAATCTATATGAAAAAATTGACTCACTCTTTTACAGCTTCGCCCCGTCAGTCCCAGTGTTTATCATGCAAACTGCTGACTAACAAATAACAACATCAACAAATAGATATATGAAACTTTTTCACATATCTAATGTTTTGCCATTATTCATTCCTTGAGTAGTTTGCCAGAGAAACCTTGCAATACTAAAACTTTTTTACATAACTTCAAAGGAAATCAGACATTGAAAAGAAAAAAATCCGGAACATCTTTTTCAGACGGACAGGTATCCAGGGTTTACACCTCAAAAATACCATCAGAATACCTTACTAATTTAGTCTTACCCCCCCCGAAGTCATATCATAAAGAATAGACCTCCCATTTCTTAGTCCCTTATTAACCTTATGCTCCTCGCGGGTTTTTACTATCGAGTCAACATATTTAAGCGTACAAGAAGATTCTTGAAACATCCAGATCAAAAACGCAACAAAGTATATCTGGAAACAGAACACGAACATTTTCACATGAATTCAAGACAATAGGCCAATCTATAAGCCTTATATCAATCTTTGTGACTGATATTGTGATCCCTCCATCAGAGGTTCCAAAAAGTAAACTAATCAAATAAGTGGCACCTCTAAGAATAGCTTCGCCTCGTCAGTCCCAGTGGCCTTACCTTAACCTACTGTCTAACAACACATAAAACACCTATCCATACACATGATCTCCATGTGCATATGTTAAGTTTTGCCATATGTCTTTTTGCCTTGAGTAGAATCCTGATTGTTACTTACAATTATAGTAAAAAGCTTACATACCAAAAAAAAATCTTATAAGCATAAACAGCTCTCCGTTACCTCTACCCTTCCTCTTCGCTCTTTCTCCATTAAAGGGTAGTCAAATAGCCAAAGAAGTTTAGACACAAGTAATATTAAAGCATAACGGTTTGAATGTATGATGGTTTTGATGAGTGATGGTAAAAGAGCAATCACCGTAACCATAAACATGCATTCAAACAACTGAAGCCGTACCATTGCACGGAATACCGATCTATCTCTTGAAAAACTTAGTACTATAATTTGATTTATCACTATAGAGTAATGAAAGGATATAGAAGCCGGATGCTAAGTCAGCTATGTTTAACGAAGCCTCGTTACTATTAGGATTGATTCTCAATATGCTTTGTCCTAGGCAATCTAATAAGTTAGCTTCCTTGATGCTTTTTGAACAATGAATATCCAGTGAATTAGAATTATTACAGATTCGTGGCTCATTGCCTGATGTTAAGGGTTCGTTCGTTCCAACCGTGAAATCAAGTTGCCAGAAATCATTTAACTCTAGGGATGGGTAGGTGCTATCATACCCGGTGCCTAAATAGGCTGATTGGCCTATGGTAAAGCATATAGCAAAGGATCTTCCATAGTTAACATTTAGACTAGGAAGTTCAGTCCATTGATCCGATGTGGGGTCATATTTCCACATATCATTTAAACAACGTTCATCAATGCCCTTTGATATAAATCCTTGATCACCTGTACCCACGTATCCGTAATTGCCGATTGAAAATCCTAATGCACCATATCTAGGTAATGGTATAGGAGTCTTTGGAGTCCATGTGTCTGTTGATGTGTTGTATAGCCAGAATTCATTACCCCCATTCCAGGTATCACAGGAGCTTATATAGACGGAGTCTGCGATTGAAAATCCGGCTAAGGTTGTTTTTGCTACTCCGGGAAAATCTCCTTTTTGAACCCATTGATCTGAAATAGGATTGTATTGCCAAACATCACTGAAAGGCTGTTCCACTGTTCCTGCGATCACATAGCCACTGTTATTACTTGTTATTGCAAATGCTCCGGTTCTAGCACCTCCAGGGAAATTATTTTTCTGCGTCCAACAATTCGTGATGGGGTCATACTCCCAGAAGTCGTCAAAATATTTCAGTACATTTCCTAGCGATCTTCCACCTAGACCTAAATACCCTTTGTTCATTAGAGCGAATCCTACTGAAAATGACCTAGCTTCGGCAGGGAAATCCGCTTTTTGACTCCATGTGTCACTTATCGGATCGTAAGCCCAAAGATCATTAAGATATTTTACAATGTCATTACTCCTGCCTCCACACACATACCCGGTCCCTCCTATTGCAAAACCGACTGCACCATACCGAGTAAAGTCACATAAATCAGCTTTCTGAACCCAAAAACTCTGTGCATTAACATTGAATTCAATAATGCTCAGAAATAAAAGTAATGTTAAACTGATAGTCTTCATAAATCTCTCTTAAAATTTGTGTTAATAAAATGGATAACTATTGATGGATTGATTGTAATGGCCGGCAGCAACTAAAAATTTTAAGGTTGTTGCCGGCTTATATATGTAAGTCGTTTTTACCAAATATAAAAGGACGTTTTGGTGAGAAATAATGAACTAAGTACATGGCAAAGGTCAATCTTAAAAACTTGTAAAAGATGTCAATGAAAAAGATAATGATATTGAATAACAGATAAATAGAATGATGACATTATTCATTTGTCTGGCTGTGCAAGTCAACATCATGCATAAAAGTACTTATTTTTTTCAAACAATTGATATCTATCACACATAAAAAGTTATTACTCTAATAAAAATTGATAAATGTGATTGTGATAGTTATCTGGTTCATCTAAGCGATTGGTTTTGTGTGGGTTTTAAACGACATAGCAGATTCTGTAGAGACG
>CAYUII010000019.1:7014-74953 GCA_964444785.1 uncultured Bacteroidales bacterium
ATGAATAGTGGCACAGGGAGAAAGGTTTAACACCCATCTAGGTTTAGATGCGACGGAATTGATGAATGATGGTATAGATGGTTCCTGCTAGAACTGCTGAACAAAGCTCCCTTCAGATCCCTTTATCTCTTATGCCATTTTCCTCGTAATGTCATATTTGAGAGGTCTATTGTTGCTTCCCATTTATAAGTTGTTGGCCAGGTACGGAAAGAGCTCATAATAAAGGTAAAAACTTTAAAACTGAATGGAAGGTTAACAGGGATCCAATTTGATGTAACATCCAGGGTGATGTTAACCAATTCTCCGTTTCGTTTTAATGAGTATTTCCCGCCGGTGATGATTGTTTTTGAGACTGAATAACTCCAATGACCTTCAATCTCTTTCTGTTGGGGCAGTGATAATAGATTTGGAAATCCTTCAGAGAAATTGAGTTCTATTGTTTCGCTGTCATGATCTATCCAATACTTTGTAATTCTATTTCCACTATCGAGGATAAAATTCTGATTCTCTAAAGAGGTGCTTTTTTTTGTAAAGTCTATTATGATTGGGGTATGTATTTGTTTGTTTATCTCCCCAATTACTAATTTCGAGGTATATCGAGCAAAATAGGTCTTTTCTCCGTTACGACTGATAGGAAAAGTTGCTGGAGTCAGGTTACGATTGCCTATTTTAGCCCTGATTTCCGTCCTTTCTCTTTTTACAAAATCGAATTCTTGCATGTAAACGAGAAACAGTTTAGAAGGATTTTCAACATCATTGCCAACAGGCGCAAGGAATGGAAAAGGATTTCGACTTGTATTGTTTTCTTTTATAAAAAGTTCAACTTGCCGACCATCGTAGTCTTTAAATGCAATATCGATATCCACTCCCTTTTCAGTGATTTCGAATCGAGATGGAGATATTTGCGTTTCTAGAACGTTAGTGAAAATGGAAACACAAATTGTCCTTCAATGATAAGATTATTCAAAATTTCATTTGTTTCCCCTTTAACTGTACCTGAAAAGAAGAGCACGAATACGACTGGCAGCGTATAAACTACAAGGGGTAGCGATTTTCTTCTGCCTTTTGGCAAATAGTAAAGGTTCGAAACAACTTCAAAAAGGCCTAATGCAATGATTGAAAATATAAGCGTTCCCATGGTTACAGATTTAAATTCTCGCTTGCAAAGTTCCGAATGTAAAATGAGAAGCTTATGAACTCAAGTTCATCATTCAGATGATAATAGTCTTTTTTTTATCCTGCAAAGTGATTGAGGTCTAATCCCTAGAAATGACGCTATATGGTATTGTGGGATGCGTTGAAGGAAATCTCTATTTTGTTTAAGTAGCTTTATGTAGCGGGTTTCAGGACTTTCGGTATAGAATGAAACAAGATGGCCGACTGCTGCAAAGAAAATGTGCTCAATTAACAATCTTCCAAATCTTTCTCCGTGCGTTACTTCGGTGAAGAATTTTTGCAAATTTGCCTGACTAATTGAGTACAATACACAATCTTCAATGGCAATAATGCTTTTATTTGCTGGAGTACCTTTGTAAAACCCATCTATATCACTAATAAAATTATTTTCGTTTCGGAAAATGAAGGTCCGCTCTTCCCCATCGGTGTTAATAGTATATCTCACCAACCCTTTAGCTATAAACCATAATTTATCGCAAACTTTGCCTTCCGCTAAGATAATTCCATTGCATTTGTATTCTTCAAATACGAATAGTGAATCAATAATCTGAATATCATTGTTATTTAACGGGATAAACTCTTTT
Organism: uncultured Bacteroidales bacterium; assembly: GCA_964444785.1. Classification (GTDB taxonomy): domain Bacteria; phylum Bacteroidota; class Bacteroidia; order Bacteroidales; family TTA-H9; genus JAJTBW01. The sequence continues at coordinate 8,775 of CAYUII010000019.1, forward strand.
ATCTTGTTGATTAGAATATCTTTCATCAAAAACTTGTTTAATTGTTTAATTTCTCCGAGTTCGCAAACAATCATATAATGGAACAAAGCCTCAAAAATAATAAACCAACCATTAAGGCTGCTCTTTTTTTATCTGAGATTAGCCAAACTTCAGAAAAACGAGTAGATGGAGGTGCGTAACTCTGGAATCAGGTAGTGCCATGTTACTCGCTACTAGCATGATTCTAAATAACTTTACAAAAAATCGCTGGACATCCATGTTTTGATTTATCTTTGTTACCGCCGTAACCGTTACGGGTGCAACTAAACAAAGAGTATGGAATTTTATAATAGGATAAGTGAACTGGAAGAGCTGAAACGAATACAAAATTTATCGTTCAGCGATCATTCTCGATTGACTGTAGTGACTGGACGAAGGAGAATAGGAAAGACAAGTCTCATTATGAAGTCGGTTGAAAACCTACCAACGGTATATCTGTTTGTCGGTCGTAAAGGAGAAGCAACGCTTTGTTCTGAATTCATTCCGATCATTAGTCAGTCGCTGGATGCCTATGTTCCAGTAGAGATAAAAACTTTTCGCTCGTTATTTCAATATTTAATGGAGTTGGCATCACATAAACCATTCAATTTGATTATTGATGAATTCCAAGAGTTCTATAACATCAATGAATCGGTATACAGTGATTTACAAAACATTTGGGATATTTATCGCAAGAAGTCCAATATGAATTTGATTGTATCTGGTTCTATTTATTCATTGATGCAGAAAATATTCCAGAATAAAAAAGAACCGTTATTTGGCAGAGCAGACAATATTATCAAACTGTCAGCTTTTGATTTAGGCACGCTAAAAGAAATAATGTCGGATTACTACCCAGACTACAGCAATGATGACCTACTTGCTCTTTATACCTTTACAGGTGGGATCCCTAAGTATGTAGAACTGTTCTGTGATAATATCGCTTTGAACACTGACAGTATGATTTCTTTCATGGTTCGTGAGAATTCCCCATTTACAGACGAAGGGAAGAATCTATTGATTGAAGAGTTTGGGAAAAACTATGCAACTTATTTCTCTATCCTGAGTGCTATTTCAGGAGGGATAAATACTCAACCAGAGATAGAGGCTGCTCTTGGAGATAAAAGTATCGGTGGACAAATCAAACGATTGATCGAGGATTATAATATTATCATCCGCCAGCGTCCTCTGTTCGCAAAAGAGGGCAGTCAGACAGTCCGATATGAAATACAAGATAACTTTATCCGCTTTTGGTTCAACTATTTCGACCGCTATCGCTCGCTGATAGAGATAAAGAATTTTATCCGCTTACGAGATATAATCAAATCAGATTATCCAACCTATTCAGGCACTATGTTAGAAAGGTATTTCAAACAGCAGCTTGCCGAAAGTTTCCAATACCGTGCTATTGGCTCATGGTGGGAACCCAAAGGCGATCAGAATGAGATTGATATAGTTGCCTTGAAAATAGAGAAAAATCAGGCTGTCGTAGCCGAAGTAAAACGTCAGAAGAAGAATTTTAAACCAGAACTACTGGCCATAAAAAGTGAGCACCTTAAAAAAAAGCTGTTACCTAAATACCAAATCGAGATGATTTGTTTGTCATTAGAGGATATGTAAATCGCTATCTTTGATTAGCATGGTCTCATGCGCAATAGGAAATATTGTATTATTCATCGAATAATGACCTTTGTTTTGAAGTAAAATCAAACTTGTTTACCTTTTTCACTTTATATATCACATTAATGAATAGTATTTTACAATTTGCTCACCTGCTTGGTGAGACGATCAAAATCAAATGAACATGAAAGATCTTACCAACTCAAATATTGACAGGCAAAATGTTTTGAATAACCGCTATGCTTTAACTCGTATTCAGGATTACATCGGCTTGCCAGGAATGTTATTTGAAGGAGAATTTCGATATACGAAAGAAATGGTTGCCAATTTCTTTGAAATTGACATTTCTACAATCGACAGGTATCTTGGTAAATATGAAACAGAATTAAAGCATAATGGATACATTTTAACCAAGGGTAAGCAACTGCAGGACTTTAAATTACAATTTGCTCACCTTATTGATAAGGCGAGCAAAACTCGTCAGCTTGGCTTATTCAATTTTAGAGCACTTCTAAATTTATCTATGTTACTTGTCGAAAGTGAAAAAGCCCGCCACTTAAGGAGTAAAATCCTTGATATAGTTATTGATACGATTAATGAAAAAACAGGAGGAGGCACAAAGTACATTAATCGCAGGGATAAAGATAATTTTATAAAGGTCATAAGGGAACATAAATACAGAAAAAATTCACGAATGCCCTTACCCAATATGTTGACCTCGGTAATTATGAGTGAATAATCGATAGACTCCCTGTAGAAATGCGATTCATAGCGTCTCTTACGAGATCGATAGCCCGGAAGAGGATGTTATTGGGGCATGCGTGAAGAGATCCATTGCGTCTCTTATAAGATCGATAGACGCAATTTATCGTATCTCTACAATATAATTGATGGAATCCTATGAACGACATATAAAATCCATCGGCATTGGTCATAGAGCATTCGTAGGCTACGATTAGGTGCGTAGTGAATGTTACTCCACTTATCCCACTTCCGGCACTTAACCTGTGTTCTATGCTTGGGCTTACATTTTGGTATAAGGGTATTGCTTTATTGATTTCTTTGAGGTAAGTAATCCAGAATTTGCGCCTTACTACGTGACGTTCTTTCATCAGCTCTTGTGTGCCAACTTCTTCTCTTGACTTATTGGCTATACTGATGACAAATTCTTCTGCCTCTTTGATTGGAAAGATTTGTTCCATGTTCAAAAGTGTGTCGGGCTTACGCTCTTCCTCTTTACCGATCCCAGAGAGTTTCGGTTGCAGCTAATTTTTCTCGAGCCTGCAAACGTTCAATTAACTGGATGCGTTCTTCCCGCTGTTCTTGTTTGCGTGTCTGAATGACCCGTCTCCAGTACCTCTCCCTTTCCTCTCCATTGATGGTCTCTTCAATTCTTACCCAGATAAGGTTTTCAAAAATTATTGTCTCTAGCCGAAATCTCTAGGGAACCCAAAGGCGATCAGAATGAGATTGATACTGTTGCCTTGAAAATAGAAAAAAACCAGGCTGTTGTAACCGAAGTAAAACGACAGAAGAAGAATTTCAAACCAGAACAAATATTGTATTATTCATCGAATAGTGTTCCTTGTTTTGGAACAAACTCCTTAGAGGTGTATTTCAAGGGCTTTTTATTTATTGTTTCAACATCTTTATGGTTTTTAAGGAAATCACGGATTTTTTTCTCTGTTAATGGTAAATGTAGTTTATTAATAATCTCCTTAATTGTGAATTCTCCGGTTTTTAATAGCGAGGATATTTCAGTCTCGTAGTTTACTGGCGACTCGTCAATTGATTGGCTTTCCTCATGTATTAATGGTTTGTCTTCCATAATAGGTTTGCCACTGAAATCAACAGCGATTGCTCCTTTCTGAATTAATAGATTATTAGCATTCTCCTCATTTAGATCAGGTTTTCGAACAAAGATCTTTCTATTCTTTCTTAAGCCATCTATAACTCCAAACCAGGTGCCTCCCTTTTCAGAAGATTCTGCTACAAATATCTCAGATGCCAAACCATATATAATCGGATTTCTAGCCATAGCAAGTTCGGTTCGCCAGGGAGCTTTAGGGAAAAATGTACTTAGTACCAGAACGTCCCCATCAACTATCTGCCTGTAGTACTTCTTGAATCCTGCTCCAAATGTCATAATTCCTTGAGGTAAAACAATTATGCTTTGTCCTTTGTAGTTGATGGCTGAGTCGAGTGCTTGCTTATCTACCCCTTTAGCAAAACCACTGACTATTATTTTGTACTCCTGGCTAGCTAACTTAGCTATATTATCTGTGAATAGCAATGATTTCTCGGTTGCATTGCGTGAGCCAACTATGGCAATAGAGTTCTCTTTCAGAATTTGTTTGTTTCCTTTAATGTATAGAAGGGTTGGTGCATGAGCTGCTTTAAGGTTTTCTTTGAGTATTTTGGAGTAATCAGGTGATGTTATTGGGATCAGTTCATAACCCTCATTTTCCAATGTTTCAGCTAGAAAGGCGTTGTTAGCTAGCTCTGATTTTGCCTTAATAAGATCTTCTACCTCTTTGCTTTCAAGCCCATACTGCTTTTTCCAATCATCCTCAGGTAGCTGAAAGAACTCTTCAATTGAGAGATTGTTTTCGTGGTAGAATTTTACGATAAGATTATTCGTCTTTAAATAACCCCATCTGGGCAGGTGTGCCAGAGCTATCCAATATGCTGATTCTTTATTCATACGATATCACCACCAACGGTTTTTTATAGTTATAAAGGTACAAATCTTGAACCTTAGTAATGGTGAGGATCATTGGGGTGCTTGATTAAGTTATGAGTATAACTGTTCTAATTTTTCCCTTGCATCAGATTTGTTATTTCCAAAATCTTCATAATGTACATTAGGGTATATTTCTCTGTAGTTGAAATCCCCTATTACATTGTATTCTTTTGGAATATTCTTAATTATGTTGTATTTAGTAATTAATTGTTCGTCTATATCATTCTTATCTTTTCCCCATTCTGATCCTATTGAAGTCAATGAGTTTAGAATTAATAGATATTGTTCTTCGATATTTAACCTTACTCGCAGTGCTTTGATGTACTCATATTTTTCATCGTAATCCAGGTCTTTTTTTTATTTATATAAGTAACAATTTGGAAAAGTTGTCTGAAATACTTTCCGAAATCGGCATATACCCCGTTATACTCAATTCCTCTATTTAGCATATATTCACTGATAACCTTGAAGTCATTTTTAGTGCTTGTTGTTTCAGCTATATATTCATGCTTGTTTTTAGAAATACCATAGTAAAAGCACAAGTAACCTAATTTAACTAATGTCTCTCTATTCCAATTCCTTTTTTCGCTTTCGTTGAATTCACTAATAATGAGTATAAAATTTTTTATATTTCTTAGATAAATACTAAAAATATTCCTATCCTTAAGTAAAAGTTCATCAACATTTTTTTCATGAAGTTTTATTAATTCGAAGAATCGACTTTCTATTTGATCTTTCTTCTGGTATTCAGTTTGAGTTATGTAGGTATTGTAAATTAATATAGCGCCAAACGCTGCAATTATTGTTCCAATAACTCCACCGTAAAAATCTCCATAAGTTCCAAATGCTTCATAATCTATACTTCTATCAGTACTAAGAGGGTTATACCATAGCCAGAATGAACATGTACCAATTATGCTTAGGACGATTATTAATAATGTCTTGTCTATTCCTATAGTCTTTTTAGTTTTCATTTACTTACTGATTTTCGAAGGTGTTATTTAATAGTACTTCTAGTTCTTTTTTTAAGAACATTAGATGTGCTTCTTTTACCGTCTTCTTGACTTCTAAGTTTAGTCTACTATCGCTTTTCAGTAGTTTGTATAATTCTGTGATAAAATCTGTTTCATTTGTCGGTAATTGGGTTAAGGAATTTTCATTCTTTGAATATCTGTTTTGAAGTAAATTGGTGAATTTAGCTATAGTTTTGGATGAGCTAGAAGTTAGGGCAGTGTATATTTCTTTGGCGTTCCCTTCGTCTAAATTAAGTTCTGTTTCAGTTGAAAGTAAGCTGGGCAACTGTTCAATGTCATTATCCCTAATAGCTGTTAAAAGATCGTTAACGGTATTAATTTTCTTTTTGATGCTAATCTGTTCATTGATGTTATTTAGAAATTCCATGAATTTACGGTATTTCTTTGCATAAATACTTTTATCGTCATTATACCAACCAATTTGATTTTTGAAGTTTGAAATGTATTCCAGCGTACCTGTTTCAAATGCCCTATTAACGCTTTCTTCGAAAATTTTAGTGGTTTTATCGTCAATGTCTACTCCTTTTATTCCTATGGATTCAATCCATACCAGATTATTGTACAGCTTTAAATAGGTTGTTAAACTAAAAGTGCTTTTATTTATCTCAGCTATGACATCCGATATTCTTTCATGCAATTTCGCATCTGTTTGTGAAGAAATATCATAAATACTATCGACTAGCTTTGATTCTTTATCTTTCAGTTTATTGTTATTTAGAATCGTTTCTAGTCTTTCAATTTCGGTTTTCAAAACCTCTTGATTTAAATAACCATTTTTTATTAAATCAGATATACTCTGGAATCTTTCAAATTCTATGGAATTATCACTGAAGTAAAGTTGTTGGATATTCTCTATATTTTTTGAGTCTTCACTTTGTTCGTTGATAGTTGTTTCTTCAGATATAGGTGTAAGTTCGGCAATGTTTTTCCAAGGGATTCTTCGATTGTAAGCTATTGTTATTTTATCAAGTAATTCGCAAGGCGTCCCTTTCCTTCTTTCAATTGAATAAAAGCAGCAATACGATAGTGCCAATTTCCTGATTTCAGTTTTTAAATTACTTTGATTTTTAATTTCAACTAGATTGTTGTTCCATAGTTTAAAGATGGATAGAATATAAAACAGTGTCCTTAAATTAGAAGAGTTTCCCTTTCTAAACATCGTTAATATTATTGAAATCTCCTCTTCATTATAAGAATTTTTCGTTTCATTATTACTCTTTATAATATCACTAAAATCTGGAGTAAATGGATAAGTATATCTAATATACTTTTCTTTGATTTCTCTATATCTACTTACCTTTTCGTTTAGAATATTTTCATTGCATAAGAATATGCACTTTGTTTGATTATGTTCTATGAAAATATTCATTAACCCCATTGCTGATTCAAAAAAATCATTATCAATCCTTTCTAGATCATCAAAACATAATACCGTTTTTGATGGTAAAAGTGCTTTTGTGTTTTCCGGATCTGCTATAAAGGATTCTAAATATTCAGCTTCTATCTCTGTTGCTGTCTTTGTGGATTGAGTATAAAATGGGTTAAATGTCTGGAAAATCTTATTTTCTAATCTTATTTCATTATTGTGGCCTATTAAACTCACATATATAAATCTATATCCTTGTTTACCGAATATTTTAATTATATCATTCTTGAGAAAATACGTTTTTCCAATACCCCATTCACCTGATATCATTACTGCATAATCCGTTTCGGCCTCTTCTAAATAGGTTTTTAACGAATGAGTTATTTTTTCCTTTTCCATTGATAATGTGTTCGTATCAGTTTAGTAATTAATAAATATTTATTCTATAAAGAGAAATAAATCAAAAGAATACTTCTAACCATTTTTTTAATAGAGACTACCAACATCACCCATAAAATTACTAATTTGTTTCTAATATTAACCACCCATTTCATGATTTTAAACCTGTCTTGTTTTTCAATAATCCATTTTTGATAATGGTCGTTCTCGTGACTTATTTGCACAGATTTAGCTAGATGCCCAGTAGAGACGCGATGAATCCGAGACGCAATGAATCGCATCTCTACAACGACCTCTTTTTATAGTTTTTTCTAATCACCTGATTTAGTGTTTGTTGTGTTTCAATCTTCTAATTTCTGTAACCCATTGACTTTATGAAGCTTACAAGTACCTCTCCCTTTCCTCTCCATATCCTCTCCATTGATGGTACATTCAATTCTTACCCAGTATAGATTTTTAAAGATTATTAGCTATATGTTGTAGATATCGTGGTTGCACACTGTTTCCAATCCCTTTGCCAACTTAGAAAACTATTTGAACTGTGACACTCTCATTCAGATCTCAATATGCTCTCAATCCTCTCTATATTTATCCGTTTGTTACATGGAGAACCACTGGAGAGGTACTGGAGAGGTTAAGTAATTAGGAGTTTAGAGAGATGAATTGCAATGGTGGATACTGGCTGTAGATTTCTAATTCAAGATTCAAGAATTCAACGGATTAGTTGGTGGATGAGACATTCAAGATTTCTAACTCTTTATCCTCATAGAAAACCTCAGATCCAGCTTCAAAATCGATCCAAATATCTATTTTACCATCTTGGGGATCAAAGTTAACCTCTTGTATAAACCATGGCTTCTCCACCATGAGTGCCTTCGCAAACAATTCCTTTTGACTGAACATACTTTGTCTTTTTTACATTTACGTTTAATTTTACCCATTCAATTTGACAAAGAACCAACAAAAAAGAGAATACCAAAATGAACAATAGCGAAATCCTGATCTATCAAAATTCCGAAGGTAACATTAAAATAGATGTTCGTTTAGAGGAAGAAAGCGTTTGGCTTACGCAGGCTCAACTGTGTGAACTTTTTCAGAAATCGAAAGCCACTATTAGCGAGCATATAATGAATGTGTTTGAAGAAGGTGAGTTAGATGCGTCGGCAACTGTTCGGAATTTCCGAACAGTTCAAATCGAAGGTAAACGTGAAGTTGAAAGAGCAATTGACTACTACAATCTTGATGTTATTATCTCAGTTGGCTACCGTGTAAAATCACCACAAGGAACACAATTCCGCATCTGGGCTACTCAACGGTTGAAAGAATATATCATTAAAGGATTTGCGTTGAATGATGACCGTTTCAAGGCAGTCAGTTCGATGAACTATTTCAACGAATTGCAGGAACGCATTCGTGAGATTCGTATTTCGGAACGGTTCTTCTACCAGAAAATAAAAGACATATACACCACCAGCATTGATTACGATGCAAAAGACGAACGAACCATTGAATTTTTCAAGATGGTACAAAACAAATTGCTCTGGGCTATTAGCCAGCAAACGGCAGCCGAATTGGTCTATCGCAGAGTGGATGCTTCGTTACCTTTAATGGGTATGCAGTCGTTAGACAAAAAAGGTACATTGGCGATAAATAAAACGGATATCAGCATTGCCAAAAACTACTTAAAGGAAGATGAAATAAAGTTGCTGGGCTTGTTGGTTGAACAGTATTTGGCTTTTGCCGAAACAATGGCACAACAGCACACACCCATGTATATGAAAGATTGGATTCAACGGTTGGATGTAATTCTTCAATTAAATGGTCGGGAATTGATCACCCATGCAGGAAAAATCAGCCACGACAGAGCGTTGAAAAAATCGAATGAGGAATATGAGAAATACAAGATAGCTCAGCAAGCGATAGAAAAGGAGCAAAGTTTAAAAGAAATTGAAGAGGATATCAAAAAATTAAAGAAGTAAGTAATTGCCTCAATTGGCTCACAATTGCCTCAATCGCTAAATGCTGAAAGCCTGCAAAACGGGTAATATTGAGTCCGATAATTTACTGCACTTATCTGCCTCTTCGCAATCGATAATAGAGAGTCGGATTGTGGATAAAGCGAATAAGCCAGTTACGGAGGCCTCTGTAATGTTATTAACTACTGCAGATAGTTCAGTGGTGGCCTATAATTTTACCAATCAGAACGGGGAATTCAGTATTAATACCGATAAGCTAAAGGCACCTGAGCTGCTTATAATGGTGTATGGGTTTAATATTAGACGTCAAATAAAGAAAATATCGAATCACAGTCAAAAAGTAAATTTTGTTGTAAGTGAAGAGGCAATTGAACTCAAAGAGTTTGCTGTTAAATCACAAAAGATTTGGGGTTCACGCGATACGATTAATTATATTGTGGATGCGTTTAGAGACTCATCAGATATTGTAATTGCCGATGTGTTGCGAAAAAAAAATAAAATTCAGCTACCCCCCTGCACAATCTGGATTTATATATCTTTGAAACGTATAATTAATAAGCAAAAACAACCAATAGAATGAGTCGCCATATACTTACTTTTCTCTTGTTATTCATAGTTAGTACGCTTTCTGCTCAAACCATACAGGAATCAGAAATCACCTACGTAAATGGCTTCGCAAAAAAGATAGCAGGCAGTGATTTCAACTATCACTCCTCCATCTCGATTGCTAGAGATTGCCTTCTTGCAAGAGCCACCGATGGGACCTCCTCAGTAGAGTGGCAGTCGTCACCTATACCCTTAAAACCTTTAACCGATAAGGTCTGCTTTGCCTGGTTAGCTGCCATTGGTTCATCTCCTGGGGTAGCGGCTTTCGATGTAGAGGTTCAAGGGGTCAAACGTTTTACATTCTATACCGATGGAAAAGACCACTGGTCTATCAAAGATAACAAGGGTGCCTCGTTGAGGTTCAAAAAGGATATGATCGACCAATATGGAGATCGATTTGGATTTATGTTTCTCACCCTCCCAACCTCTGAACTAAACCCCGGACAACCTATTACCATCAAGGTCACCGGAAGAAAAGAGAATAAAAGCTCCTGGTATATTGTCTATGTACTACCTCTAAACGACGGACTGAACTTCAAGGCTCTTCCAGCACTAACTGAGACGGATCATGGAGAGCATCAACTGGCTATTGCCGGTATTATGCACTATGGAAAAGATAATAAGGTGAAAGTTTTTGTGAATGATAAATTTGTGGTCGAAGATTCACTCCATTTTGGATATAATTATATCAAGATCGCCCTTCCGCCAGTCACCTTGGAGACCAAAGAGTCTTATCGAATTGAGACCGGAGAGAAGACCTGGGAAGGCGAATTATTGCGTAAACCGGTAAAACGATGGCAGGTTGACTTCATTCAACATTCCCACACAGATATCGGATACACTCGTCCGCAAGGAGAGATCTTAGCTGAGCATTTAAGATATATTGACTACGCATTAGATTACTGTGATCTTACCGATGATATGCCGGAAGAGTCGAAGTTTCGATGGACATGTGAGACTTCATGGGCTGTAGATGAGTATGTCAGGACGCGGCCATTTTCGCAGATAGAGCGCTTAAAGAAGAGGGTAAAAGAGGGTCGGATTGCTCTTACAGGAATGTATCTAAACTATGATGAGCTACCCAATGAATGGTTATTATCGGCGTCGTTGGATGCAGTAGCAACCATACGGGAGGAGGGGCTGAAGGTTGAATCGGCGATGCAGAATGATGTCAATGGCATTGGATGGGTTTTGGCCGATCTATTTCCTCAGTTAGGGATAAAATACCTCAACATGGGAACGCATGGACATCGAGCCTTAATCTGCTTTGATAAACCTACCCTGTTCTGGTGGGAGTCGCCCTCCGGTAACCGGGTTCTCACCTTTCGGGCAGAGCATTACATGACAGGAAACACGCTCTTTAAAATCCATGGATCCGACTTCAACATCTTTGAAGAGGAGTTGCTTTCTTATCTTACCAAATTAGAAGAGAAAGGCTATCCTTACGATCTTATCGCCATACAACACTCCGGATATCAAACAGACAATGCTCCTCCTTCAACATTGGCTTCGGAGATGATCGCCCAATGGAATAAGAAATATAGCTGGCCAAAGCTGTGTACCTCGACATTAGATGGATTCTTTAGTACGATGGAAGAGAAATATCAAGATGAGATCCCTGTAATAAAAGGGGCATGGCCAGACTGGTGGACTGATGGATTTGGGGCATCGACCCGGGAGGTTGAAGCCATCAGAGAAGCACAGCAGGATTTGGCCTCTGTACAAGCGCTCTTCGCCATGAGCTCTTTTGATAGAACCATTTTCCCGGAGGCGTTAGAATACAGAAGACAGGAGGCCATCAAGGCCATGCTCTTCTATGTAGAACACACTTTAGGTTATCATGCCAGTGTTAGAGAGCCGTGGAACATAAATACAATGGAGCAAAGAGCCATTAAAGAATCATATGCTTGGGAAGCCAAACGACGGGTAAATAGTCTTAAAGAGGAGGCATTGGGTTATCTGCAATCGAAATTTAGTAAAGCAATCTACCCTTCCATCTATGTCTTCAACACCCAATGTACAAGGTTAAATACCATGACCAAGGTCTATATCGACCATCAGATCATCCCCAAAAACCAACCTTTTGTCATTATAGACAATCAGGACAATCAGATGGAGGTTCACTTAGAAGAGTCTTTCCCCGATGGTGATGTCTGGAGCATCTATTGTCACGATCTTCCCCCCTTTGGTTACAAGAAGTTAGATATCTATCCTCAAACAATACATACCTTAACTGATAATAAGCCAGAAGCAAACGTTGACCTAACCAATCCTATGAAGAATGAGTATTATCGCATCACATTTAATCTTAAACGAGGAACCATCAGCCAGATCTATGATTATGAACTTAAGCGAAATCTTTTGGATGACACCAGTCGATGGCAGTTTGGCGAGGTGATTCATGAAGAATTAGGAAACCGAGAGCAGCTGGAGATGTTTCATCTTACGGATTATAGGCGAAGTACTCCAGATTCCGTCTGGCTTGACAGAACAGAGTCAGGTGAGATATGGGATGCTGTGGTGTTCAAAGCAAAGACACCACTCTGTATGGAGGGGAGTCTACTTGAGATAGAATATAGGCTATTTCATCCTGAAAAGCGGATAGATGTCATCTATCGACTAAACAAAAAATCGGTCACCGCCCCAGAAGGAGTCTATATAGCCTTTCCTTTCGAGAGCAAAGAGGGTCAAATCGCCCTTGATGTAGCCGGGGGAGAGATGATAGCTGGGCGAGATCAGATTGTTGGATCCGCAAACGATTGGAACACGATGCAACGTTATGTCAGAGTATTCAATGCTCAAGATCAGATTATGCTAAGTTCTCCAGGAGCCCCCCTGATTCAGGCCGGAGGTATCAATACCGGCCGATTTCAAGCAGATGCCAGACCGGCCACCACTCATATTTATGGATGGCCCATGAATAATTACTGGACTACTAACTTTAATGCAGAGCAACGAGGGAGTATGAAGTTCTCCTACTCGTTTAGTTCAGGAAGAAACAGTCGAACAGATGCGATAGTCTGGGGCAATAAAGTATGTAATACTCCACCAGCGCGTGTCATACCCGGGGGAGGCGACCTACCCAATGATTTAGAAGATATGAATGAGCAATCATGGATCACCGGTTGGCCAGAAAACATTACCTTAGTCTCAGCAATGACTAATACAATGGGAGATGTTGTCTTAATTCAGGTACGAGAAACAGAAGGCCTAACTACCCAACTTGAGCTATCAACCGAAGATGGAAACCATTATAGAATCACCCCTGCCGATGCTGTTGGGAATCCGCTTCCAAAAGGAGATAAAACAATTAAGCCGTTTGAAAACAGATTCTTCCTCTTGAGGTAGGTCACACACCCAATACGTTTCATCTGTGTTGATTGATTGATATAGGCTCATTTAAACAACGAACTCACCCTCTATAATTACAATTGTATGAAACAAAATTGGTACAAATACTTACTTGTTGGTCTAATAGCCCCGATAATTCTTAGTTGTCAAAACACCACAAAAATTAACAAAAAGGAGCATTATGAATCTTATGAAAAAATAATCACCAGATACATTCGTGATGCAACTAATAATGGCAGAAACAGAGAGTACTCAGCCATGTTCAATGATCTCTTAATTGCAGATGCTTTAATAGAGACCATGCCATACAGAAGAAAAGTGCTAAAGAAAACCATTACCAAACAATTCAATGGACAAACTATTGACTCCATATTGTACAGTTATGTAAAAAGACTGAAGATCGAAGTCACAGATACCATTCATACAGAGAAGACCATCTTTCTCAAGTTGAGATTAACCAGCGATGATAAGCCTATTGAACACCTTAATTATAGATATCAGATAGGTGATAGCTTATCGAAAGTCACCAGAGCCAACCAAGGCATAGGATTCATTCAGATCGACAAAAAGGGTTTCCAAAACGCACTGAAGACAACCCAACCTCTTTACCTAGAGGTTGGCTGTTTCAACCAAATGAACCTGCTTATACATCAAGAGCTTCTAGGGCCTCGCTACATTGGCTTTAAGTCGTTAGAGAGTTTTGTCGAACAAACTGATTCAAGATATCGCTTTAAAGTGGTAGTTGAGCCATTATCCGACAGAAACTCCTTAAGCAAGATCATAGACACCATAAACACATACAACGAAAAAGACTCCTCCTATTGCCGAATAAACAAACCAAAGCATTACTATAACACTATAGAAACTCTTTTTCAGAATTCAAAAAATATTAATCAACCCTTATTAGAATCCTCGCTTTTTACACCTGAAGGTTATCTACGAACCCAAAAACTAATGGGAGATAATGTTTGGGTTATCCTCAAAGCAGATCCCTTTGAGACCTACCAAATTGAAAAAGACATCATCAGTAGAGGCCATTTTATTGCCGTAACAGGGAAGAAAAACCAATATCCCGGAGTGGAAGAGTTGGTATTCCATTTCAATGAATCAGGGAAGATAGATGATGTCACCTATGGAATGAGCTATTCTTCCTTAATAACCGGCACTAATTTTAAACAAACAAAGCAACGGGTTTTACAACTTTATCGCTTTCTGGATGATTATTACACCTCCTATTATACCAGAAATTTCGAACTCCTTCAAAGTGTCTTTAACCCACAACATCTGGTAGGCGAAAGTAATAATAAGAATGACAAGAGCAATAGCATAAACGAATTAGCCATAGTCAAATACGACAAAGTAATGATCATGAACTGGCTTAATAGTATTGAAAGCTGCTCAAAAAACCCTAATAATGTATTGCTAGAAATCCATAACGTTAAAATCCAAAAAAAACATCTACAAGAAATCTATGGAATAAACTTCACACAAACACTATTTAGTGATTGTATTCCGGAGAAGACCATTATCTTTCTACTTATAGGAGAAGACCAGAATAACGACCCGAAAATTTTTGTAACAACTATCCAACATCAACCCGACAAAGACGGAAATACCTTCTCACTAAGTGACTTCAATTTCAATTAAATGCCTACTTAAGTGAAGACTATACTCAGGATTATTTATACTCCTTCTTAGCCGCCATCAGGGAAGCCACAATACTCACCAGGAGGATCGTTGCGATAACCCCAAGAGAGACGAATGGGTTAAATTTATAGAGGTCTGATATCAGCATTTTTACGCCTACGAAAACTAAGATAGCAGAGAGGCCATAGTGGAGGTAAGTAAAATACTTCAGGCTTCCGGCAAGAGCGAAATAGAGCGACCGTAACCCTAGCATGGCAAAGACATTAGAGGTATAGACAATAAAAGGGTCATTAGTCACAGCCAGGATAGCAGGTATTGAGTCAACTGCGAAGATAAGGTCTGTTGTTTCAACCAGAAGAAGGACAATAAAAAGAGGGGTCGCATGTAATCTACCACTGATTCTCACCCAAAAATTATCCCCCGAGTAATCAGAATGGATCGGAATAAAACGCTTAAAGAAATTAATAACTGGGTTATTCTGAGTATCGATCTTAGTTCCTTTATCACGAGCGATTTTGTATCCGGTATAGACAAGAAAAGCGCCAAAAAGATAGATGATCCAATGGAATTTTTCAATTAGAGCCACGCCAGCAAAGATAAAAATGGCTCTAAAAATAAGTGCTCCGGTAATACCCCAGAACAAAACTCGGTGCTGGTATTTAGCTGGCACCTGAAATGAGGTAAAGATCAGGACAAACACAAAGATATTATCAACAGATAAAGACTTTTCAATGATATAACCGGTAAGAAACTCGATAGCTCTTACCTTACCAAAATAGTACCAGACTCCAACATTAAATATTAAAGCAAGTCCGATCCAAATGGTACTCCATGTCATCGCCTCCTTAAATGAGACCTCATGAGCTTTGCGATGAAAGACTCCAAGATCAAGTGCCAACATAAGCAGCACAAAGAGGTTAAACCCTACCCAAAGCAAAACATTATTATCCATAGTTGAGAAAATATTTAGAACCAACAACGCTGAGAAGATCCTTTTTGTTCGATACCACAACAAAATTGATATTTTCTTAACGCAAACTGACTTTGCAAAAGCGAAAAAACCTAATACAAAACGCTCAGTCACCACAAACGGCCAAAACCAAATAATTAAGAAAGATCATACCGACAGAAGAGTCCATTTAGTAATCGCACAAATATTCATATTAGGTCATCATATTTTGCTAATAATAATAAAATCCTTTACTTTGTGATATCAAATCGACCCGTGCAAAACCTGGTATTATTTAACACAAGAATAAAGATATGGTTTGGAATTACAAGAAAAAAATCAACAGCCAAGGTATCACCTTAATAATTATCATTGCTATTTTAATATTTTATAAGACGTGGGTACTAAACAGTTTCGGACTGAAGTTTTATGACAGTGATGAAGCAATAATGAGTTGTGGGGCATATGACTATTCGCGGGGTGATTTTCACACGCCAGGGTTTTACGGACAATCCTATAATCCGATGTTTGAATCCTTGGTAGCGGTACCCTTTCTTTGGATGGGATTAAAGGCTTATATTGTTTTACCCTTTATTTCCTCCCTATTATCACTCTCGCCCTATATTATTTTAACATGGTTGACCTACCGGCGGGGATTATACGCTACCTCCTTAATCATATTAGCGATACCCTTTGCATTACCAGTAGAATACGATTTCATCACATCGTTAAGCAGAGGTTGGGTTGGAGGGATCTTTGTTGCAAGTCTAGCCTTTTTTAGTTTATCAGGAGAGGGTAGTCGCTTTAAATATTCTTGGTTTGGCTTCATCTCGATTCTGGCATTTCTAATTGGATCAGGGTCTATTTTCATACTCGTACCAACCTTTATATTCTTTGCGTTTATTCATTACAAGGAGAGCAAGTTTTGGATCTATCTTCTAATAGGAGCAATCCCGGCCTTGGTCATTGTTGGACTGTTTTTTAGTTTCTATCTTGGACATCCGAATGAGAATCTGCACAAGATTGAGTTAGTTATCAGCTTAAACAATCTTTACAAGGGACTAAGCATGATGGTTGAATTGTTTAAGAATGTCACATTGATGATGATTCCTCCCATCATGCTCTATCTGGTTATTCCTGTTATATCAGCTATATGGTTTATCTATAAGAGAAAATATCCTGAAGTTTTAGCCATCATAGGATTTCTTATCGTGTTTCTATTTTCTCTAACCATGTCAAAGGTTTACGATGGGACAGACTCTGTATTTTACTCATATTCCAGAGCATTTTTAGGACTCCCAATTGTTTTGGGGCTACTTCTAAGCCGATTTGAGTTAAAAGCAGTATCTGTTTATTCCTATTTACCAGCCATTTTAGTGGGCTTTTTAGCCTATAAAGCTTATCTGTTTCCAGTTGCCATTGCCGAGGCTCAGAAATCAGACTCTGTTGTCACCGTGGCCGATATTGATATTTTTCTAAACGATAGCCATAAGTTATCTCAACTTTGCAAAGAGAAGAAGGTCGATTTAGTTGTTGTTAACAACCATTGGTTCTATGATCACTTTACATATGGATCACCAAGCATTGAAGCTAATTTTCCTTTAACCCTTCGACCTGCCTATGAGCGCAGAACCTGGCGACTAAAAGAAGAATCTAAAAAGATTAATAAGACAATCCTTTTAATTGATAGAGGGAGAGATATCTCTCAGGATAGTACTCTTAACATCTCTGCTGTCCCCAATTTTGAAGGATATTTCATTATCTCCAACAATCAAACAAATACAATAGATCTGCTAAAACATCTTCAAATCCCCATAAGAGAATTCTAACATCCTCGGTGTTCCTCTATTCCAACCACCTCACTACGCCTTTTTCAATGTAAGGGTAAAAGTGCTTCCTGTGCCCACTTGGGAGGTCACTGAAATACTCCCTCCCTGCTTTTCCGCAAACTCCTTACACAAGATAAGGCCTAGACCTGTGCTAGGCTCTTGTTCTGTTCCTTTTCTTCTAAACTGACTATTTAGAGAAAAAAGGTCAGCGATATTCTCTTCTGGGATACCTAAGCCGGTATCTTTTACAGAAAGGCTGAGGCTCTCTTCATAGGAAGCACTCATATCGATAGAGATCTCGATCTTGCCACCGGCCGGAGTAAACTTTATGGCGTTAGAGATAATGTTTCTGATTATAGTCTTAAACATGTGAGCATCAGCCATAGCATAAGACTCATTAGGTAAGTCTAGAAACAGATCGATTGATTTATTCTTAACTTGGGTTAGATGAATTGCGACCACCTCCTTAGTCATAAATACGATATCAGCCGGCGTAAGATTAGCTTTAACTAACCCCTGTTTGGCTCGAGACCACTCTAATAGATTATCAAGCAGCTGATACAGGTTACCGGCAGAATTCTTGAGTACATCAGCCATTTTCCCAATCTGATCAGGTGACAGCACCGATATTTTCTCTGCCATAAGATGAGTTAGCCCTAAAAAACCATTGAATGGACTCTTTAGGTCATGCGCAATAATTGAAAAAAAACGATCTTTCTCGAGTAATGCCTCTTCTAACTCATCATTCTTTCTTTTTAATGCCTCTTGATAGTTTAATTGAAGGGTGATATCCTTAGCAATAAACAAAAGCCGAAGAGGAAGGTTATCAGAATCTTTTAAAAGGGCAGCATTAATCTCACTGAAAAAACACGATGTATCCTTACGTTTAAAAACCATTACTATAGGGCCAGAAAAAGAACCCTTTAATAACTCTTCAACATGTAAATGTGCCTGAGCTATACTATCCTCATGAACCAAGTCAAAAATTGAATCCTCTAAAAGATCTAAAGAAGAATTATAACCCAAAATATCCAAGGCTTGATCATTAACATATTCTATAATACCAGTGAGATTAGTGATCAAAATTGCATTTGGGGAGGTCTCAACAATGGATTTGAACTTAAACTCCGACTCAAACAGCCTTCTTTCCGCCGTAATTCGTTCTGTCACATCCTGAACAATACCAACCCCCCTGACAATCTCCCCCTTCTCGTTCTTAACAAATTGTCCATCGGCAAAAATATTTCTAACCTTACCATCGGGTCTGACGATTCGATACTCAAAAGGTTGAGCTATCTTCTTTTCTACACAATTACTTATGGATAAAAGGTAATGTTCACGATCGCTAGGATGAACATACTCAAAAAACATATCAGAGGTTGAAATATTCTCACATGGTTGCAAACCAAAGATATTATAAATCTCATCTGAACAATTTAATTCTCCCGTTAGAATGTTCCACTCCCAGCTTCCAAGCTTTCCAATTCGTTGCGCAAACTTCAGACTCTCCCGACTCTTTTCAAGCTCTTTTATTGCTCGATTTCTTGCACTAACATCATGTACAATAGAATAAAGGAGCTCGTTGCCGTCAACATTTATCGGACCGGAATAGACCTCCACATCGCATAATTCACCATTTGCTTTACGATGAACGAACTCGAAACTATTATTCAATCTTTGTGTTGCCATCTTCATCTTTTCGGTAATCATCGACATAGATAGCGTATTAATTTGATCAATCTTTAATCTTACTATCTCTTCATGACTCCATCCATAAAAAGAACATGCCGCAGGATTAGCATCATATATAGCCCCATCCTTAGGATTTATAAGCATCATAACCGAATGATTACCAAAAAAAAGTGACTTATACCGCGCCTCACTAGCCTTAAGTTCTAAACTGGAATACGACATATCAGCTATATACTTTGCTAACATAGAAGCAAAATTCATGGCATGGGTTAAGTTCTCATTATTCCATCTTGGAACACGCCTTAATGATTCCAAATACTCTTTCTCATCAAATCCAAACGTTTTTGCTTGCGCCAAAAACAATGACTCATCCACTTGCTCATCTTCAAAAAAGAACTGGCCAATAAATAAATTTCCCAACTTCTGACCATCAATTACGATCGGAGTCGCCATATCCCACAACCCATTCTTGCATTTATATGGATTCAAAACCCCTTCTTTTACAAAACCTGAAAGATATAAGTCACTCTCCATACAATTTTGAGCGGTCTGCGGATGTTGCCTATGGTACTTATTACAAATATCCTGAAATCCAGCAGAAACCAAAACCTTACCCTCTGTATCAACTATTGCCATAGCCACATTTACAAGGCCACAAAAGTTCTCCATTAGTCCCTGTAATACGGACACATTTATTAACTCACGAAGTTTTACCATTAATCCTATTTTTTACTCCTGCTGAAAATGATGACCCAACCCATTTTTCAAAATAACATTCCTGAATCATACCTAAAGGTAGCATTTCAAATGACAAAACACAACTCTAGTTAAAAAAACATATTATCCTGATTCTTCAATCTCTAAAAACAAATTCTCCCATAAATAACACCACAAAACCATTACTATACTACCGGAAGACCTGAAGCTAATAGGTCTATGATATGAATGGTCTTAATAGGTAGATGATGCTTTTTTATATATCCTTCCATATTCATCAAACAGGAGGAGTCGGTCGATACAATATACTCTGCTCCCGTTGCCAATGCATTCTCAACCTTCTGCTCTACCATGGCTACCGAAATAGCCTCATGCTTCACTGAAAAAGTCCCCCCAAACCCACAACAAACATCGGCTTCCTCCATCTCGATCAACTCAAGCCCCTTTACATGAGCCAATAATATCCTTGGCTGATCCTTTAACCCATACTCCCTTAAGGCTGCACAGGAATCATGATAGGTCACCTTATGCGCAAAGGTGGCTCCTACATTCTTTGCATTCAATACATTCACAATGAAATCGGTCACTTCATACATATTACGCCTAACCATACGATACTCATTATGTAAAGCTGAGTTATGAAAAAGATCGTGATAGTAGTTCTTTACAAACCCCACACATGAAGCTGATGGCCCAACAATAGGCCTGTCATGAGGAAAATCACGAATAAACTTCTCCCCCAACGACTTGGCCTCATCCCAATATCCAGAATTAAAGGCCATCTGCCCACAACAGGTCTGATTCTTATTATAGTTCACCCTTACGCCTAAATGACGCAATAGTTTAACCATATTCAAACCCGTCTCGGGATAGATCTGATCAATAAAACAGGGAATAAATACATCTACTTCCATATCCTATAATTAATGCGTCGGCCTTCTTAGTTGACTTCACTGTTTAGAAAAACAAAGTTAGACGTTTCAGACGGATTATCTACCACCTTCAAAAAGCATAAACAACCCAATACTATCAATAACATATCTAACTTACTATGGTTCAAAATCTTCTTCAAATAAAAATCACCCTAAAACCTTAAACCCTATTCTGCTCAAATCATGCCACCACATTGGATATGATTTCCTAACCACCTCCGGATCATCCATCTCTATCTTACCTGCTAACATCGCAAAAACTGTCCATGCTATAGCCATCCGATGATCCTCATAAGTTCTGAATACCTCTCGCTCTACCCCAAAATCAAAAGCGCCTCCATCTAACAAGAGACTATCTAATCCCTCCTCTATCCGATAACCAACCTTTGTTAATTCTCTTCTTAAAGAGGCGATTCGATCGCTCTCTTTGACCCGCAAGGTTGATAACCCAATCAGTCTACAACGAACACCCATTACGGCTAAAGTCACAGCCAAGGTGGGTACTAAATCAGGGAAAGAATGGCAATCTAGAACCTCCGGAAACGCCACCCCATAGGAGTTCTCTTCAGCAACACCGATGGTCTGCTTCCGACGAACTAATGCCCCCTCCTCGCTGAATAGAGTCTCTATGCCTAATCGCTCATACAGATCGACCACCGCCTCATCGGCTTGTAAACCTGTAAGTGATAATCCGTAGAAAAAAAACGCTCCGTCATACCCACAAGCTAAAAGATGATACCACCCAGTCACCGACGACCAATCCACCGGAGGCTTAAACTTGCTAAAGTCAGGTCTTCCATTGTAAATCCGAATGGACCCAACCCCTTCCTCGTATTGAATACCTAAGGATGCCAATAACAGTAAAGTGGTCTTGACATAGGAATAAGAGGCCGGTTGTTTGCTCCATCGAAGGGTCAACCCCTCTTCCAGGAAAGGAGCTATTAAGAGCAAAGCGGAAAGAAACTGGCTTGAGAGAGAGCTATCCACCTCTACTTCTCGTCCCCTCAATGGAGAGGAACCACCTACAACCACCGGCAGAGCTCCATTGGTTCCTTGAAGATTAGCCCCTAATTGGTTTAAAGCAGAGATCAAAGGGGCAATCGGACGATCAAGTAGTCGTTGGCTACCGGTCAGGACGCATGCTCTTTGTTTAATAGCCAATGCTGCCAGGATGAATCTACTGGTTGTTCCCGCAAGACCGGCATCCAAAACAACCTCAGCACCCGAGCTATCAGCCTGCTCAATTAATTTCCGTAAGATCGTCGTGTCGGTTCCTTCGCCATATTGAGCCAGCAGAAGGGGTTCCCCAGACAGCCACTGAAGGATCAATAAACGATTTACAATCGACTTTGACCAAGGAAGAGTGATATCAATTGGAGATGAAACAGGTATTGGGGAATAGATTATTCTTTTATGGCCCATGTTGCTATAACATTTTCAAGAATAACTTCGAGCAGTGAGAGCTCCATGGTATCCGTATAAACGACCCCACCCCGAGAATTTAGCAGAACAAAAGAGAGGTTGTTGCCTACTCTTTTTTTGTCGTATTTAATCATCTGCAGAGCACGTTCGGCTACGGTGTCGGCTTCACTTTTATCGAAGATCGAGTTATAAGATGGCAAGAGGCGATAGAGTCTTAAGATGGCCTCTTCAGCCTTAGTTGAGTCGTAATCGTTAAGGTGAACGGAGAGGATTAAGGCCACGATGAGGCCAAGGGCGACAGCCTCTCCGTGGAGGAGGGGTTTCTCTTCCATTTGGGAGATACTTTCGAGGGCATGGCCAATAGTATGGCCTAGATTCAATGAGCGACGGTCGCCCTTTTCGCGTGGGTCACGGCTGACCACGGCCGATTTGCAGGCAATAGAACGAAGGACAAGTTCGGGGGTCATCTCGCAATAATGATCGGGGTGGTTCATCACCAGTCTCCAGTGTTCCCCTCCATCGAGGATCCCATGTTTGATTGCCTCAGCCAAGCCCGATTTAAACTGACGTTCTGATAATGTCCGGGTCAGTTCAGGCATAACAAAGACCCTAAGAGGATCAGAGAAGAGTCCTATTTGGTTCTTAACGGCACCAAGGTTAACACCGGTCTTCCCGCCAACGGCAGCATCACAGAGAGCCAGTAAGGAGGTCGGGATATTAATGAAGCGAATGCCACGCTGAAAGGTAGAGGCACAAAAGGCACCAAGATCAGTCACCACTCCACCCCCAATATTTAGAATAAGGCTATGTCGATCGGCTCCTCCACTTAATAGCTGATCCCATACCATGGCGCACGTCTCGATGTTTTTCGTCATCTCACCCTCCGGAATTCTGATGATTCCATTTGATTTAGAAGAGAGCCAGGGCAATGCCTCGAGAGTAGCTTCAATGACGGTAGTATCGCTAATGACCCAGAGCGAAGACCAGTCCAGAGCTTCTATCCAGTTGATGATCTCATCAGAAGTTCTAGCATGAGCGACCGAGCCGGGTATGAGGGAGAGGTATTCAGACATATCTTAAGAATCTTTAAAAGACGAAGGTACAAATATCGGAGGATAATAATAAAAATCGGAGGTACAGGGCATCCACGTCGCAACTGTCGATCAAATCAAAACCCCGCCATTTTTTCACAGAAACGGCGGGGCTTGAATATGTAGCAAAGAGCGAAGGTCTACTTAAAAAAAGGAGCAGGAAATCGGAGCGACAACCTGCTAAAAAGTTTAATAATTATGGTTTAAGCGTAACTAACAAAGTATCCTTAGGGACGACATCGCCAACAGAGACATGGATAATATCGATAGTACCGGCAATATTGGTTACTATTTGATTATTCATTTTCATAGCCTCAAGGAGGAGCAGCTTCTCGCCGGCTTTAACCTTTTGGCCCTTTTTGACAAAGATTTCGCGGATGGTACCCGGGATAAGAGCATTAACGATATAGGGGTTCCCAGAAATACGTTTTTTACTTCCAAAGTGATTTGGGAATAGAGTTCTATATCTGACGTCATCGACTTCGATAAATCCCCAGTCGTGATTAGGGATATCGGTTTGTTTGTTTATTTCCTCGTTTTCCATTGACAGATAACATTTCGTTTAACATTCTCTTAGTAGAAATTTGGATAAGAGCGACCGGTTATCGGCTTAGAAAGGAGGAACTCCATGTTTTTTCCATGGGTTAAGGACCGTTTTATTCTGCGATATTTCGAGGGCATGAATAAGGAAGTGTCTTGTTTCGGAGGGTTCGATAACGGCATCGACATAGCCATAGGCGGCGGCGACGTAAGGGTTAGCGAACTTCTCTTTATACTCATCGATTTTCTGTTTTCGCATCTCTTCTGGGTTTTCGGCCTCCACGATCTCTTTTCTAAAGATGATGTTAGCGGCACCTTCGGGGCCCATTACAGCTATTTCAGCGGTAGGCCATGCGAAGACGAAGTCGGCTTTAAGGTGATGAGAGCACATTGCGATGTATCCACCACCGTAAGCTTTGCGCATAATGACCGTCATTTTGGGGACGCTAGCCTCGGAGTATGCATAGAGTACTTTAGCGCCATGACGAATAACACCTTGGTATTCTTGGTCGACACCGGGGAGATAACCGGGGAGGTCGACGAGAGTAACCAGAGGGATATTGAAAGAGTCGCAGAAGCGGATAAAGCGAGCGGCTTTATTGCTGGAGTCGACATCGAGAACGCCGGCTAAGACCATGGGTTGGTTAGCAACCACCCCGATGCTCTGTCCGCCTAAGCGACCAAAACCGATAACAATATTACGAGCATAACGTTCCTGAACTTCGAGGAATTCAGACTCATCGGTGATTGACCTGATAATATCTCTTACATCGTAAGGTTCGGAGTTTTCGGCCGGGATGATATCATCGATCTTATATTGACGTTTGGGAGCCTTCTTAGGGAAGGGTTTCGCCTTGTTCTCATTGTTCCATGGGATATAGCTAACCAGTGTCTTGATCTGCTCAAAGCATTCAATTTCACTTTCAGCATAGAAGTGAGCATTACCCGTTATCTCAGCCTGAACGCGGGCACCGCCAAGATCCTCTTTAGAGATCTCTTCGCCGAGAACAGTTTTAATAACTTCCGGCCCTGTAATAAACATCTGTGAAATTTTGTCTACAACAAAGACGAAATCGGTCAACGCCGGAGAGTATACCGCTCCGCCGGCACAGGGGCCGAGAATAACACTAATCTGGGGGATTACACCCGAAGCCATGGTGTTACGGTAGAAGATATCTCCATAACCGGCCAGTGCATTTACACCTTCCTGGATACGAGCCCCCCCTGAGTCGTTGATACCTATGATGGGTACCTTCAACTTCATTGCCTGCTCCATGATTTTTACAATCTTCTTGGCATGTGCATAGCCGAGACTACCACCCGCCACCGTGAAATCCTGTGCATATATACAAACAGGATATCCGCTGATTGTTCCGGTACCCGTGATTACACCATCACCGGGAAGAAACTTCTTGTCCATGTCGAAATCCTTGCCGGCATGCGATACAAACATATCATACTCATGGAATGATTTTGCATCTAATAACGCGAGGATCCTTTCACGTGCAGTAAGTTTTCCTTTTGACTTCTGGCTCTCGATGGCTTTTGTTCCACCGCCCTGAAGTGCTTCTCTCATTCTTCTTTTGAGGTCCGAGGTTTTTTGACTAAGTAGCATAGAGTGAAGTTTTTGGTCAACCTTCATTTGTTAAAAAACGATTTTTTGCCACATTAGCGGCAAAGGTAAATTATTTTTGTGTGAATGATTGTTAAAACGACCCTTTACCTTTGGTTTTTTCTATCATTCTTATTGATAATCCGTCTGTTATATTAACAATTTTTCAATTATTTCTATGGATATTGAAGCTCTTCGCAACTATTGCCTCGCTAAACCCGGAACAACTGAATCTTTCCCTTTTGATGAAACAACTCTGGTTTTCAAAGTGATGGGAAAAATGTTCGCCCTAACCGATTTAATCGAAAATCGAAGCGTTAACCTAAAATGCGACCCCGAAAAAGCAATCCAACTCCGCGAACGATATGACGCCGTTCAACCAGGCTTCCATATGAGCAAAAACCTCTGGAATACCGTTAACTATGACGGAATACCCGACGATAAACTCATCTACGAATGGATCGACCACTCCTATGACCAAGTAGTTAAAGGCTTGCCAAAAAAGATTCGTAATCAACTCAATGAATTGAACCAATAACTATCTATCTGCCATTTTGGCTTATCAGAGAACCCTAGCCCCACTTCCTATTCAATCGCTCCTCTAAACCGGTGGCTCTGTCTCTCCTCCCTTCTTACCCCGCTTGACAAACATATCTCCTAAAAGATACCCAATAGCTCCTCCCCATAAGGTACTAAACCATGGATTGGACTGTATCGGACAGCCTCCGGAGGCACATCCAACATAAAAATAATAGAGGTATCCTCCTATCATCCCAACGACGATCCCGGCTATTGCCGGCCAATTTTTCTTTATCATATCGCTTTTTTTTGGCGGCTGGCGGCTGGCGGCTGGCCAGAAGCTAGTAGCTAGTAGCCAGATGCTAGCAGCCAGTAGCCAGCAGCCACTATTTAAATCATCTACTCTCCTTAATAATCTGAGTCAATCGGCTCAGCGGCTGCGTTCCGGTCATTCTTCTGATCTCCTTCCCATCCTTAAAGAGGATGAGCGTAGGGATACTGAAGATATTTAGCTTACCTGCCAGACTACGGTTGTCATCAACATTTACCTTTCCAACCATTACATTCCCGGTCTCCTGCTTTAATAGCTCCTCGAGAATAGGATC
Organism: uncultured Bacteroidales bacterium; assembly: GCA_964444785.1. GTDB lineage: Bacteria > Bacteroidota > Bacteroidia > Bacteroidales > TTA-H9 > JAJTBW01. Next base: position 35,443 of record CAYUII010000019.1, read on the forward strand.
TTGTGCCTTACACGGGGCGCACCAACTAGCCCAGAAATCAACCAGAACCAACCCCTGCGACTTCAACTTATCGAAGGTTATATCGTTCAAATGAACCGGTTTTGTTTTATCTATCATACAGTATTCTATTTTTGTTTTGTCATAATCATATCTAGAAAACTGCATTTGTACAAGTATTATACCAAACTGTTTTTCAAGTACCTCTTCGCTTCCTCTCCGTTCTCTCTTCGTTCATTCTCCCAATTTTTCCACATAAAAGGGAACCAAGAGCGAAGAGGCAATGGAGAGGGAGCGAAGAGGTACTTGAAAAGACTTAAAAAGTAAGGAGTTAAGAAAACAGGTTCAGCGAGCCGCATGCCCCCTGTTATAATGGCATCAACTTATTGGTTTTCTTGATAAAGTCAAGAATTTCATTGCGACCGGTGCCCTCAACGGCGGAGGTGATAAAACGTTGGGGTAGCTCCTCCCATTCGGCGAGTAGCTGTTGTTCCCACGTGCTGATAGAGCTAGTGAGTTTGTTAACCCCCATTTTGTCCGTTTTAGTGAAGACAATAGAAAAAGGCAATTCGTTGGTTGCCATGAAAGCCATAAACTCGGCGTCGATCTTTTGTAGAGGCAGACGAGAATCGATTAAGATAAAGGTATTAAGCAGAGATTCCCGGCCTTTGATATAGCTATCGATCATGCCCAACCACATTCCCCTTTTCTTTTTTGAGACCTTAGCATAGCCATATCCGGGGAGATCGGCAAGGTACCAACACTCATCAATAAGAAAATGGTTTATGGTCTGTGTTTTACCCGGACTGGCTGACACTTTGGCAAGTCCTTTTTGTTGGGTAAGCATGTTAATTAGGGAAGATTTACCCACGTTAGAACGGCCTATAAAGGCATATTCAGGCAGTTTTGGTGGAGGGCATTTCGCTAATTCGGCAACCGAGGAGATAAAGCGTGCAGTTAGGATATTCGCCATAGATTATTTGGATCGCCGAATTCTCAGCTTGAAGTTTCTTAGGTTTATCTTTTTAATATAGGAGGCAAGATGCCGAGACATCTTCTTATCATAAACGTCTCTAATAGTGATCAGGATGCCCGATTCTTCGACCTCTCCGAAGCCATGGTTATAAGCAGCGCCAAAGAACCGCATCGTTGGCGAGAGGTTCATATAGGCATTAAAAAGAGGAGGGATATTCTCTTTAAACAACCGGATATTATGGTTCAGAATTCTGTAGTTCTCTTCATAGGTTCCCCCTGTAAAGAGCTCATCGAGCTGCTTTCTATCCGATAGAATAGGGACAGGATAGAGAGGAATGACCATTTCATCAGGGTCAGGGAAAAACTTATGGAGGAAATGTAAAAGGATGTCACGAGCCTCAGAGTTATACTGGGAGTACATAGTCATTTTTCCGAAGAAATACTTAACCGATGGATTTTCGATAACCAAAGCACCCAAGCCGTCCCATAGATTATCCAGTGAGAACATCCCTTTACGGATATCATAAGTTGCTTGATATTTGGGTTGAATAAATGACCGGCCTAACTCGATGGTAGTTGGAAGAAAATCCTTTAAAAAGGTATCAGTAAAACGGAAAAGATGAGCCGTTGGAGTCTTCACCCCGCCTTTGCCATCAGATGGCAGGTCAATGAGGTTTATAAAACGGTAACCCCCAATGATCTCTTCATCATCGGCATCCCAAACAATCAACTGTTTAAAAGGAACCCGGGCTGTATCATATTCATCAATATCCAGCTCCTTACCGGTACCACCACCTGCATCGCGAAAAGAGTATTCTCTCAGACGCCCTATTTCACGCATTACATTGGGCGAGTCATGATGAGTGACCACAAAGATCTGACGGTTCCCATAATTCGTATTACGCAGAAACTTACTCTCTGTAAGCTCTTGCTCAATCAATTCTCTGTCGACCGGGGCGATAATAGGTTCCATTCTTTTTTAGTCTATAATAGAGTGATACAAAGGTAACTGTTAAATAGAGAAATGTGCTATCTTATTTTTACCGAGTTCATAAACATGAGACTTGATCTGTTTTGCCAATTGCTGGTCTGTTACTGTTTTTGATACCTTACTTATATCAATTGGTGTGCCAATAGTAAATTTAATGGTCTTTCCTTTTTGCCTAAACATCTCATCGGCCAAATAGAGCATCTCAAGATTGGCTTTAATGCCTAATCGAGTCCTAAACCTAGCCAGGTTATAAAACCAATTACTATTGCGCCCCTCAATATGCACCGGTATAATCTGCCGATCAAACTGCCTTGCTTTCGTGACAAATGTCTTTTTCCAGTCAAGATCACAAATACCCTCTTCACCCTTTCTTGAACAGAGCCCGGCCGGAAAATATAAAACCGTCTTACCGGAGGCAAAAGCCTCATCAAGTCTTCCCGTCAATTGCTTGTTCATCCCATGCTTATTGACCGGGAGAAAAAGATCACCAAAATTGGGAAGATTCATTAAAATATCATTCACCGGAAAAACAATCCCCGGAAGATATTGTCCAATAACATGCATTAAAGCGATTCCATCCAGACCTCCCAAAGGATGATTCGCAGCAATCACAAACCTACCATCCTGAGGAATATTCTCAACACCCACCACCTCTATCCGGGCATCAAACCGTCGAACAATGGCCGCTACCATCTCTAACCCATAACAGTCACGGGCATTCCATAAAAACTCGTTAATCTCATCCTGGTGAACGATCCGCTTTAAATAACGGAGTAAAAACCGGGGAATCCATCTATATAGCTTTGGATTCTTCTTCCTAAAGACTTCATCTATGTCGATCGTCTTTCTTGTAATAGTCGTTGCGCCTGTACTCATTAAAATAAAGGGAATAAGAAAAGATTCCTATCGCAAAGGTAACATTATCCTACTATAACACTCTGAAATTGCACAATACACCACACACAGACTCCACTCATCCCTCTCCTTTTCCTATATCGCATACCCAAAACAAACCCTATCCTTAAAACCCTTAAAGAAGACATAGACACTTGATTACCAACCAAACAAAACAAACAACTAAACCACTCCAGAAAAAGTTATTAACAATTTCATAGAGAGACCACCGTCCCAGAACCCTTCAAATCAATACGATGTTGATAAATAAACTTCCCGGAAATATAGATATTTCCATAGGCCAAAACTATCTTTGTAGCGTTGATGTAAAGAAAACTGAAGCACAAGTAGCCGTGCAGGATCGTCGATGACTCATTTAACCAGCTCAACCTCAAGCGTCTTACTTGGTTGATCTACTAAAGAACATCGATGATTGGTTTTTCTCAGAAGCAGAGAAAAACTTATTAACAACCTATCTTATTGTCCCTCAAAAGCATACCAGGGAAAATGGCGCAAATTAAGTGGGAAAAAGTGGGAATTGATCCAAATTTTGACGGTTTTTTTGTCGAAAAAAAGCGATCTAGTGGGAATCCTACATTATCTTTACATCAAAAATAAAGACGCTTGGATTTCCTTCAGATAGACATATCATGTAAGATTGATGAGAAGGGCAGGATTCTGCTACCCATAGAGTTGCGCAAACTTCTTGGGGATAGTCTACATGGCGTGTTCATTCTAAAGCCAAGTATTAATTACGACTGTCTTGATCTTTACACCAAGAGTTCCTGGGACAAATTCCTTGCTAAACTAGGAAGGATCAAACAACCGAGTGTTAAGACCCATGCCAATTTCATCAGAGCGATGAAATATGGGATTAAAGAGTTGACCGTTGATGGCAATGATCGGCTTACGATACCGAAGGAGCTGATAGGAAAGGCAGAGCTAACAAAAGAGATCCAATTATCAGGAGCCATCGATAAGATCGAGATCTGGGATAAACAGAAATACGAAGAGCAACAAGAGTTATTCTTGCGCAGCATGGAAGGTAATCTGGATACCCTCTTAGGTGAGTTAGATGACCTGGATACGGTAACCGACGAACAGATTTAACCAAAAAAAACTTAGTCATGTATCATAGCCCGGTAATGTTAAAAGAGTGCATTGAAGGGTTGGCCATCACGGCCGGCGGCTTCTATGTTGACGTCACCTTCGGAGGTGGCGGCCATACCCGTGCTATTCTTGAGGCCTTACCAGAGGGGAAAGTGATTGCATTTGACCAAGATGAAGATGCCCGCCAAAATCTCCCTTCAGATGAACGTCTCATCTTTGTCAATCAGAACTTCCGCCACCTTAAACGCTATCTCAAACTCTACTGTATAGAAAAAATTGATGGGCTGCTTGCCGACCTTGGCGTCTCATCCTACCAAATTGATCAACCTGAAAAGGGTTTCTCTACCCGTTTCGAAGGCCATCTCGACATGAGGATGGATAGCAGAAAGAGTCTTACTGCAGCCGAGATCGTTAATAGTTATGACGAGGAGCAACTATCAAACCTCTTCTATTTATATGGGGAACTCAACCAAAGCCGAAAGATTGCCAAAGCCATCGTGACCAAACGAGCTGAGAAAAGCATCGCCACAACCTCTGAATTGGCTGAGATCATTCGACGCTTTGCCCCTCGTAACTTAGAAAACAAGGTCCTTGCTCAAGCTTTTCAAGCAATCAGGATAGAGGTTAATGACGAACTGGGCTCTCTTAAAGAGATGCTCTCACAATGCGCCGAGGTAATAAAACCCGGAGGGAGACTGGTGGTCATGTCATACCATTCTCTGGAAGACCGACTGGTAAAGAATTTCATCAAGACAGGAAACTTTGAAGGAGTACCTGAAAAAGACTTTTACGGCAACCTGATTGCTCCTTTCGACCAGGTTAATCGCAAAATAATCCTGGCCTCTGACGAGGAGATTGAAAGAAATCCCAGAGCTAGAAGTGCTAAACTCAGAATAGCAGAAAGGAGGGGCGAATGAACGGCGTAAACCAAAAGAAATCTCAACCAGAAGCACCTAAGGCAAAGGTTAAGAGAAGAAAAAAAAGGGTCTCACCTCGGAAACAGAGCACACTAAAGAGTCTTGCCAGCGGACGATTCCTGACTAATGAGGCCTTTATTAAACAGATCCCTTTCCTCATCTTTGGTTTTGGACTGATGATGCTTTATATCTGGAATGCTATGACTGGAGAACGTCTTAGCCGTGAAACCATCGACATGAAGAAAGAGATGGAAGAGGCACGTAACGAATTTATAATGACAAAATCTATGCTCAGCGATTCTACAAAACAGTCTAACATCGCTAAAAGACTTGATGAACTCGGCATAGAAGAAAATAAGACGCCCCCGGAGAAGATTTTTGTTAGTAAAAGCGAAATGTCATACCCCAACTAAGATGGACGAGGAGCAGAACCATATTGACCAACCAACGCTTCAACAGCAACAAGCAGAAATATTCCAAAAAAGATTTCTGTTGCGAGCCTATGGCTTCTATTTGCTATTTGTGGCTCTTGGTCTACTAGGCTTTGGCAAAACCATCTATATCATGACCATTGAAGGGACTTCCCTTCGTAAAAAGATGGCTCAAAACCAAATCAAGTATGGGGAAATTAAACCGTTAAGAGGTAATATCCTCGCAAAAGATGGTAGCCTTCTCGCCAGTTCAGTGCCTATCTATGACCTTAGAATGGATGCCGCTAATAAGAACATTGCCGACACCACTTTTAACAAGAAGATTGACTCCCTATCCATGCAACTGGCCAACCTATTCGGCGACAAATCGGCTCAACAATACAAAAAGCTCATCACTCAAGCCAGAATGGAGAAAAGGCACTATGTGCTTATCAAAAGAAATATCGACCACTTTAAGGCCATGAAACTAAAAACGTTCGCGCTCTTCCGTCATGGTCAAAACAAAGGGGGCATCATCCTGGTCGAGAAGTCGCGTAGAAAGATGCCTTATGGCATCCTGGCCTACCGAACGATTGGATATGTGAACAAAGAAGCCAATGCCGAAACAGGCATTGAAAGCGCTTATAATAGCTATCTGGAAGGAGTCACCGGTAGAATGTGGCTCCAAAAAATCAGCGGTGGCGATTGGATTCCTTTAAACGAAAAAGACAGAATAGATCCAAAAAACGGCTCCGATGTTGTAACTACTATCGACATCGAGCTGCAAGATGTAGCAGAGAGTGCTCTTAAACGGCACCTCCAGGATCATAATGCCGAAAGTGGCTGCGTCATAGTAATGGAGGTAGCCACCGGTGCCATACGAGCCATTGCCAATCTGGGGCAACAAAAAGACGGTTCTTACCAGGAAGACTACAACTATGCCATTGGAACCGCTAGTGAACCCGGATCAACCTTTAAGCTGGCCTCATTAATGGTGGCTCTTGAAGATGGATTTGTCAAGTTGGAAGATTCGGTAAAGGTTGGCGATGGGGTGGCTAGTTTTTTCGACCTGCCTATTAAAGACTCTCATCCGATGAGCAAAAAGACAGCCACCGTTTTGGAGGCCTTCGCAGCCAGCTCTAACGTCGGCATCAGCCGCGTGATCTTTAAAGCTTATAAACACGATAATCAACGCTTCGTTTCTTCTCTGAAAGGGTTAGGACTAGGTGAAAAACTCGGTATAGATCTTAAAGGTGAAGGAGCCCCCTTTATCAATGCCCCTAACGAAAAGTCATGGTCACGAGCCTCAGTACCTTTTATGTCTATTGGGTATGAAGTTAAGCTTACCCCCCTTCAAACCCTCACCTTTTATAACGCAGTTGCCAATAATGGGATCATGGTAAAGCCCATGTTTGTTCAAGAAATTAGAGAATCGGGCTCTACTAAAAGCTTTTCTCCTGTTATCCTAAATAAGTCGGTAAGTTCTAAGAGCACTATCAAGCAGGCACACATCCTATTGGAGGAGGTAGTGAAGAGTGGTACGGCCAGAGGCGCTTTTGATGGAGCTGCTTATACAGTGGCCGGTAAAACCGGTACCGCCCAAATCGTAACCAATCGCCAGTACGATAAAAAGAACTATTCAGCTTCTTTTGTGGGTTACTTCCCTGCTGATGATCCTCTCTACTCTTGCATCGTGGTGGTTAGAAGACCTAAATCTGGGCAGATCTATGGGGCTACCGTTGCCGCACCGGTCTTCAGAGAGGTGGCCGATAAACTCTATGCCACCAATATCAGCCTTAAAGATGAAAAAATCGCCGATGCCGACGACACACTTACCAGCCAGGAAAAAGAAGCAAGAAGAAAAGCCCCTTTGCTCACCTCCGCCAACTTCAAAGATCTTGAAATCATCATGGATCATTTCGATTTTGAAGAGGATACAGGCAGTCAACAAGCCGACTGGGTCTTAATCAAACCCAATGGAAATAAACTAAAATATACACCCCAAAAACAAGGAGAAAGAATCATTCCTGATGTAAAGGGAATGACCGCTCGCGATGCCGTCTTCCTCCTTGAACAAAGAGGTTTAAAAGTTAAACTGAACGGTCGAGGTAAGGTAAAAAGCCAATCTCTTAACCCGGGACAAAAGGCTAACCAAGGAGATCGCATCGTTCTGGACCTTCAATTCACCTAATCATGGAAAACAGATCACTTAACAAACTCATGTTAGCCTGTAAGGCAACTCATATCTCAGGACCCTCCGATCTGTTGGTCACCGATATCACCTTTGACTCCAGAAAAGTCAAGGCAAACACGCTATTCATCGCCCTTAAAGGCACCAAGTCTGATGGGCATTCCTTTATAAACCAAGCCATCACCTCAGGAGCGTCGGCCATTCTCTGCCAAGATCTTCCCGAGACACTGCCTAACGAGGTTTCATTATTCCAATCCGGTGATACCTCTGCTGCCCTGGCTCTGCTGGCCAACCATTGGTTTGGCTATCCCTCTCAGAAACTTAAACTGGTTGGAGTAACCGGCACGAATGGGAAAACAACAACGGCTACACTTCTCTCTGAGTTGTTCACCGCCTTGGGTTATAAAACCGGACTACTCTCTACCGTAGAAAATCGTATTGGCAACCAAAAAATAGCGGCCACCCACACCACTCCTGACGCACTTGCCTTAAACGAGCTGCTCTATAAAATGGTTGAAGCCGGTTGTGAATATGTCTTCATGGAGGTTAGCAGCCACTCGGTGGTTCAACACAGAATCACCGGACTGACCTTTAAAGGAGCTATTTTCACCAATCTAACACACGATCACCTCGACTATCATAAGACATTTGCCGAATATTTAAAAGCTAAGAAAGGGTTCTTTGACCAGTTAGACAAAGAGGCTTTTGCACTTATCAATGATGACGACAGGAACGGTAGAGTAATGGTTCAAAACACCAAAGCTGAGGTCTATGGTTATGCGTTGAAGCAGCTAACCGACTTCCACTGTAAGGTTCTTGAGAGTCGTATTGACGGGCAGTTATTACGTATGAACGACAAGGAGGCTTGGTTTAGACTGGTCGGAGAATTCAATGCTTACAACCTGACTGCTATCTGGGCAGCTGCCACTCTACTTGGGGTCGACTCCTCAGAGGTACTAATAAAGTTAAGTGAGTTGGCCGCTGTAGAAGGGCGATTTGAAACCATTCGTTCGAATGATGGGAAAACAGCTATCATAGATTATGCCCACACTCCCGATGCGTTAGAAAATGTATTAAGAACCATAAACAGCGTCATTCTTCCGGAGGTGAAGGTGATCACGGTAGTAGGTGCTGGCGGCGATCGAGATAAGACTAAACGCCCTATAATGGCTCGTATCGCAGCTCAAATGAGCAATCAGGTGATCTTGACCAGCGATAATCCCCGAAGCGAAAAACCGGAAGACATACTCGCCGATATGCGTGCCGGCCTGAATAAAGACAATGAAAACTGTCTTACTATCACCTCCCGTCATGAAGCTATTGCCGTAGCCTGTCAAATGGCGCATGAAGGAGATGTTATCCTGATTGCCGGAAAAGGTCACGAGAAATACCAAGAGATCATGGGAGTCAAACATCCCTTCGACGACAAAGAAGAGGTAAGAAAAGCATTTAAACTATAAAGACCAACTAAGCTATGTTATACTTTCTATTCGGATATCTCGATAAATTAATGGACTTTCCCGGAGCGGGTCTATTCAACTTTATCTCTTTTAGAGCGGCCATGGCAGTCATCACCTCCTTGACCATATCGATGGTTTTCGGAGGCCGCCTAATAAAATATCTGAAAAGACGTCAGATCGGCGAAACCATACGCGAATTGGGGCTTGAGGGTCAAAAAGAGAAAGCAGGAACCCCAACTATGGGTGGTCTGATCATCTTAGGTGCCACCCTGCTACCGGTGCTACTCTTCGCCAACCTATCCAATATCTACATACAACTCCTGCTTTTTACCACCATCTGGTTGGGCATGATCGGCTTCATCGATGATTATATCAAGGTCTTTAAAAAGAACAAAGAGGGACTTAGCGGACGCTTTAAGATCTTTGGACAGGTAATACTCGGGCTGGTAGTTGGCGTTACCATGTATTTTAGCCCGGATATTGTAATCAGGGAGAAAAGCAGAACACACGATTATATACAGAAAGTAAATGTTCTCAATGAGGCTTCTTACGCAAGAGCCAAAGAGAAATTCAACGTTGAATCAAGCAAGTCGACCAAGACAACCATTCCTTTTGTAAAAAACAATGAGTTCGACTACTCCATCCTCATAAAGTGGGTCGGAAAAGGGGCTGAGAAATATGCATGGTTGATCTTTATTCCCATTGCTATTCTAATCATTACAGCCGTAAGTAACGGTGCCAACCTAACAGATGGAATCGATGGATTGGCGACCGGGGTCTCTGCGGTGATACTCGCAACGTTGGGTATATTGGCTTGGATCTCGGGTAATATCATCTTTGCAGACTATTTAAACATCATGTTTATTCCTAATGCAGGTGAACTAGCCATCTTTATATCGGCTCTGGTTGGAGCCTGTATTGGATTTTTATGGTATAACACCTACCCTGCTCAGGTTTTCATGGGCGATACCGGATCATTGGCATTAGGAGGAATCATAGCTGTATTAGCCATTATCATCAGGAAAGAACTTTTAATACCCATATTATGTGGGATCTTCCTTGCGGAGAACCTCTCAGTGGTGATGCAGGTAAGTTACTTCAAGTATACCAAAAGAAAATATGGAGAGGGTCGGCGCATCTTTCTTATGTCGCCGCTTCACCATCACTTCCAAAAGAAAGGCTATGCTGAGCCTAAAATTGTACAGCGCTTTTTCATTGTAGCCATCATGTTGGCTGTAATCACAGTACTGACATTAAAGGTAAGATAGTCTATGTATAAACAGATTAAACAGAGAAACAATGAAAGCGCCCCGGATGGTAGTCCTGGGTGGTGGAGAGAGCGGTGCCGGAGCAGCTGTTCTAGCCAAACTTAAGGGCTTTGAAGTGTTCCTTAGTGATGCGGGAACCTTAAAAGATGAGCATTGCGACGTTCTTTACAAATATGAGATTCCATTTGAAGAGCATGGACATACCGAAGCACTAATTCTAAATGCAGATGAAGTGATCAAGAGTCCGGGAATACCAGAAAAGGTTGCACTGATTCAAAAACTCATTCATCAAGGAACTCCGGTAATCTCGGAGATTGAGTTTGCAAAGCGCTATACCAAGGCACCCTGTATTTGTATAACAGGGAGCAATGGGAAAACGACCACCACGATGCTAACCTGGCATATTCTCAACAAAGCAGGACTAAAAGTCGGGTTGGGTGGCAATGTAGGCAAAAGCTTTGCCATGCAAGTTGCCACCGAAGACTACGATCTCTACGTGTTAGAGATATCCAGTTTTCAGCTAGATGGGATGTTTGAGTTTAAGGCCGATATAGCCATACTCACCAACATCACTCCCGATCATTTAGACCGATATGAGTACGATTTCGATAAGTATGCAGCCTCAAAGCTTAGGATTATACGCAATCAAACAGAAAAAGATTCATTTATCTGGTGTTGCGATGACAAAAAAAGCAGTGAGATAATCAACAAACTGGATCTCAAACAAAGGGTCTATGCGATCGGCCTCAAAAAAAAGAGTGATAATCAGACCGCATGGATTGAAGATGATAGAATAATAATAAAAACAGATAACAACCAATTCGATATGGAACTCGAAAAGCTGGCATTACAAGGCAAACACAACCTATACAACTCGATGGCCGCCGCTATTGCCGGTAGTCTATCCAATGTAAGGAAGCCGGTGATTAAAGAGAGTCTCTCTGACTTTCAAAACGTAGAGCACCGTCTTGAGTATGTTGCTAATGTTCATGGCATTGAATTTATCAACGACTCTAAGGCTACCAATGTCAACTCTACATGGTATGCTCTGGAAAGCCAAAGCAAACCTATCATCTGGATCGCAGGTGGACGAGATAAGGGTAATGATTACACTGAACTCATCCCTCTGGTCAAACAGAAGGTCAAAGCAATCATCTGCCTCGGTATCGAGAATGAAAAGATCAAAGAGACCTTCGGCGATATGGTCGAAATCATCGCCGAAACACAGTCGGCTCAAGAAGCGGTGCAGATGGCCTATAATATGGGGACTCCCGGAGATGTTGTGCTCCTCTCACCTGCCTGCGCAAGCTTCGACCTCTTCGAAAACTTTGAAGACCGAGGCTGTCAGTTCAAGAAAGCAGTTAAAAGACTTTAAACTATCGTTATGCGTGTCAACATCTCAAATATTAAAGAACTGCGTGGAGATAGGGTAACCTGGATAGTCATCGTCCTTTTGTCGATGATCTCCCTCCTGGTTGTCTATAGCTCGACAGGCTCTCTCGCATTCAAAAACCGAGATGGCAATACCGAGTTTTTCCTCTTCAAACATCTCTTCCTGCAAATACTTGGCTTCGGATTGATGTACCTAGCATACAGAACCCCTTATAAGTACTACGCTAAAATATCAGTGGTGGCTTTCGTCGTAGTCATTCCACTCCTGATATACACCATCCTTTTTGGAACCAGACTCAATGAAGCGAGCCGTTGGATCAATATTCCCTTCGTCGGACTGACCCTTCAGAGCTCTGATCCGGCAAAACTTGTTCTTATCACTTTTCTTGCCTTCCAACTTACCAAATTCAAAGATGATCTGGGTAATTGGACTGGTGGCTTTGCTTGGACCATGGGGCCGGTCATCCTTATCACCGTACTTATCTTACCGGCAAACTTCTCAACGGCAGCCCTCATTTTTGTCCTTTGTATCATTATGATGTTTGTTGGAAACACTCCTTTAAAAAACCTTGTTACCGTATTAGTTGCCGGCCTGATTGGTGTGATTATCTTACTTACAGCCAGCGAATCGCTCAATAAAGCATACCCCGAAAACAAGCTCTTTAAGAGAACATCAACATGGGTCAGCCGAATTAAGGTCTTTACAGGAATGGTAGATGACAAAACAAAGCTACAAGACCTCTCCTATCAACTCGATCAGTCGCAGATTGCTATTGCAAATGGGAAAATAACCGGTGTTGGCCCAGGAAACTCCAAACAAAGAAACTTCCTGCCCCATCCCTACTCAGATTTTATCTATGCTATCATAGTTGAAGAGTACGGACTACCGGGTAGCTTCTTAATTATTGCCCTCTATCTAATCCTATTCTATCGGGGGATTGTTATTGCGTCAAAGGTCAAGAGCCGATTCGGCGCACTGTTAGCCTTTGGGTTAAGCTTAGCTATCATTATCCAAGCAACCATAAATGTCTTTGTGGCTCAAGGGCTCTTCCCTGTAACCGGGCAACCGCTCCCACTGGTCAGCATGGGAGGTACCTCCATGTGGTTCACCTGCCTAGGCTTAGGAATGCTACAAAGCGTCTGTCGCAACAGCCAAGAGACCGAAGCCGAACAAGATATCTACGGACGAGAGGTAGACTCAGATGAAGAGGAGTACGAATACGTTGATGAAGACGAACTCGAAGAAGAGGAGAAAGAAAAAACAGAGGAAGACGACAAGACTGTGAACCCTAAAGGATAATCATAGATACTGTCTGATCTAATAAAAATTGCTACACAAAACGAATGATGATGAATAGAATTACAAATCTAAAAGTGCTAATCAGTGGCGGAGGGACCGGGGGACATATCTTTCCAGCTGTCGCCATTGCCAATGCTTTAAAGGCAGAGATCCCCTCTGCCGAGATTCGTTTTGTGGGAGCCCAAGGTAAGATGGAGATGCAAAAGGTTCCCCAAGCAGGCTATCCAATAGATGGGCTGTGGATTAGTGGCCTAAAAAGGGAACTCACTGTAACAAACCTTGCCTTCCCATTTAAAGTTATCTCAAGTCTTTTAGGAGCCTACAAGATCATCAAAAACTTTAAACCAGATGTCGTCATTGGGACAGGGGGATATGCCTCAGGGCCAACCCTTCGTGTCGCCGGCTGGATGGGTATACCTACTATGATCCAAGAACAAAACTCCTTCCCCGGGATAACCAATAAGATGTTAGCCGGTAAGGCAAAGGCCATCTTCACCGCCTACGACGGCATGGAGATGTACTTCCCAGCCAATAAGATTCATCAGACCGGCAATCCGATAAGAAGAGAGATGATTAACACTGAGGGAAAAAGAGATCTGGCATGTAGCTATTTTAACCTCGACCCTAACCTTAAAACGCTCTTTATTGTTGGGGGTAGTCAAGGAGCTCGATCTATTAATCTCGCCATAGAAGGAAGCCTAAGCCTTTTAGAAGAGTTAGGTATTCAAATGGTTTGGCAAACAGGCACTAACTTCCTAGTAAATGCCTCCAGCGCCATCAAAAAAGGGAAACATCAACATTTTAAAGCCGTCGATTTTATCCGGGAGATGGATATGGCTTATGCCGCAGCCGATGTGGTGGTCAGTCGCGCCGGAGCTATGGCCATTGCGGAGCTAGCTGCTACCGGCAAACCCACCATCTTTGTCCCTCTACCCACCGCAGCTGAAGACCATCAGCGCCACAATGCTCAGGCTCTTGTTAAGCATAATGCCGCAATAATGGTAGCCGATAAAGACGTTAATACGCATTTAGCCCCTACCATTGCCGATCTTATCAATAATTCCGAAAAGTGCAAAACACTCTCAGAAAATATCCTTAAGCTCGCTAAACCAGATGCCGATGCCATCATCGCCTCTACCATTATCAATCTCTTGTCTAATCCTAAAACGGAGCATTAATATTATGAACTTGGAGAATGTCAATAACGTCTACTTCTTAGGCATCGGAGGAATCGGAATGAGTGCACTGGCTCGCTGGTTTCACCACCTGGGCATATCTGTTTCAGGTTATGATAAGACTCCGAGCCAACTCACTAAAGAGTTGGAGTCAGAAGGGATTAATATCTGCTATGATGATGCTCCCGAGTTCATCTCCTCCAAACCCGACTTAGTAGTTATCACTCCGGCCATACCTACAACGCATCAAGGAAGAATCTGGCTTGAAGGACAAGGTATTCCATTTATGAAAAGAGCAGAGGTGTTAGGCCTACTCACCTTAAAAAGAGATACCATTGCAGTTGCTGGCACTCACGGAAAGACGACCACATCGACTATGGTGGCCAACATCCTATACAATAGTCACCAATCATGTACTGCTTTCCTTGGAGGAGTGGCTAGAAACTTCAACACAAACCTACTTGTCGGTACGAAAGAGACACCTTGGGCTGTAACTGAAGCCGATGAATATGATCGTAGCTTCCTTCAGCTAAAACCATACATTGCCATCATCACCGCCGCAGATGCCGATCACCTGGATATCTACGGAACTCATCAAAAGATGCTTGAGGCCTTTGAAGAGTTTATAGGATTAATACGCGAAGGAGGAACTCTTATCTTAAAAAAGGGGACTCTTCTCACTGCGTCTAATCCCTCCATTAGAATCTGGACCTATGCTCTGGATGATTGCTCAGCCAACTGCTTTGCTTCCAACATTAGGTTGATTAGCGGCCATTATGCTTTTGATTTAGTAACACCGTTACGAACTATTACTGACATTAACCCAGGTGTCTCAGCCAGAGTCAATATAGAGAATGCAGTGGCGGCTTGCACAGCCTCCATGATTGCAGGAGCAACAGACGAAGAGATCAGAAGAGCCATGGGGCAATTCAAAGGGATCAGACGTCGTTTTGATGTTAGAGTCGAGACCGATCAATGGGTCTATATTGATGATTATGCTCATCATCCGGAGGAGATCAAGGCCTTAATCACATCTGTAAAAGACATCTATCCGAAGAAGAAGATCACCGGACTATTTCAGCCGCATCTCTACAGTAGGACTCGTGATTTTGCAGAGGAATTTGCAGAAAGTCTGGATCTGTTAGATGAGGTGGTCTTGCTCGACCTTTATCCGGCCCGAGAGGCTCCTATTCCCGGAGTAAGTGAGCAGACTATAGGACAATGGATGAATAAGAAGGTGCTCTATATGGAGAAGTCGACCGTTTTAGAGTGGTTGACATCGCATGAGATTGAAGTATTACTTACCATTGGAGCTGGCGACATAGATCGTTTAGTTGCACCTATTGAAGAACTTTTAATAAATCGCGCAAAATGAAGCCTCAATATGCTAAAATAGTTAGATGGGTAAGCTGGAGCATCGTTGTTGTTGCTTTGGTTGCCGGACTGTTTTATGCCGAGACTATCATGGGTGATCGTAGGTGTAAAAAAGTAGAGATTGCCATCGATAGCAATAAATCAGGGCAGTTTCTTACCAATCAAGAGATCGAAGACATTCTCTTTCCCGACAAAAAGGATCCTATTACCAATTCACCTATTAAGACGATAAACTTTAAAAGGATAGAAAACAAACTGGAGAAGAACCCTTATATTGAGAAAGCAGAAGCTTATGCCTCATTGACTGGAAAGGTTAAGGTAAACATCCTTGAGAGGAAACCAGCTTTAAGAGTGGTCAATGGTTGGGGGGAGCAGTTTTATATTAGCACAGACCGGGTGATGTTCCCATTAAAGAGCGGTTGTCCGGCCAGAGTGATGATCGCTACTGGAGGGATCTGGTTAAAGTATCGTGAAGGAAAGAGTCTGAATAGTATTAACGATACCATTATAGAGAGGTCAAACATTGGATCCTTACTCTATTTAAATCATTTCATCAATTCAGATGATTTATTAAGTTCGTTAATAGGACAAATCAACATAAATGAGGATAATGAAATAGAGTTGGTACCTAATACTGGAAACCATCTGGTTATACTGGGTGACACCAGTAATCTGGAGGCTAAGTTTGCCAAGCTCATCCTATTCTATGATCGGATACTCAGCAAAAAGGGTTGGGATCTGTATAGCACAATAAATCTCAAATTCGACAAACAAATAATCTGTATAAAATAATAGCTATGGAAACGCAAGATATTTTTATTGTAGGCCTGGATATCGGGACAACAAAAATAGCAGCCATTGTAGGCCGAAAAAATGAGTATGGCAAGATAGAGATTCTAGGATATGGCCGAACAGAATCAATTGGCGTAAAGCGTGGAGTAGTCTCAAATATTGAGAATACAGTTGAGTCCATTCGTATTGCAGTCAAGGAGGCTGAGGAGCGGTCGAGTGTTGATATTAAATATGTCAATGTAGGCATCGCTGGGCAGCATATAAAGAGTTTACAGCATCGGGGCAATCTAATCAGAGAGAATGCCGATGATGAGATTTCTCGTGGCGACCTTGATCGTCTAATAAACAACATGTACAACCTCAATATGAATCCCGGAGAAGAGGTTATTGATGTTATTCCACAAGAGTATATCGTAGATAATGAGGTAGGCATTAAACATCCGGTAGGGATGTTAGGCAATACCCTTGAGGCCAACTTTCATATTATCATTGGGCAGACTGCGGCAGCTAAGAATATTTATAAGTGTGTAAGGAAAGCCGGACTGGAGGTTGTTGATCTGATTTTAGAACCCATAGCTTCAGCAGACGCTGTTTTATCTGATGAGGAGAAGGAAGCTGGAGTGGTATTAGTAGATATCGGAGGAGGTACTACTGATTTGGCGATATTCCAGGATCACATCATCAGGCATACGGCTGTTATTCCTTTTGGTGGAGATATCATTACAGAGGATGTCAAGGAAGGCTGTAGCATCATCAAGAAGCATGCGGAAGAGCTAAAGGTAAAGTTTGGATCATGCCTCTCAACAGAGAACCGCGATGATGAACTGGTAGCCATCCCCGGCTTGAGAGGACGCCCCCCTAAAGAGATCACCTTAAAAAATCTCTCCAGCATCATCCAGGCACGCATGGAGGAGATTATTGAACACATCTGGTATGAGATCAGAAACTCAGGTTATGAGAAGAAACTCATAGCCGGAATAGTCTTAACCGGTGGTGGAGCTCAATTAAAACACATCAAACAACTAACGGAGTATATGACCGGGATGGACGTGAGGATAGGCTATCCCAACGAACATCTTGCGCCAGGTTGCCCAGAACAGATGGCCAGTCCGATGTATGCTACCGGTATAGGCTTAGTTATTCAAGGGTTCAAACGATACGAACAAGAGGCGATCAAGCATGCTAAAGAGAGCAGCACGTCTCAACCGAAGGAGAAAGAGAAAACTGCCGAACCCGCTCCAAAGGTGGATTTACCCCGTATGGAGCAACCTAAAGAGCAACGACGTCAAGGAGGATTTCTTGAACGCATGCAGAAATGGTTCGAAGACACTACAGAATAGCAACTGCTTATCAACAGCAGTTTGTTAATAAATTCAATTATAGACCATAACAAACAGAAATAGAATAGAGTAATTTCAGGAGAGCAAAAAAAATGGATAACATGTTAAAGTTTGACCTACCCAAAGGGCAATCTTCCATCATCAAAGTGATTGGTGTTGGAGGAGGTGGCAACAATGCGGTAAATCATATGTTTCGTCAAGGTATTGAAGGAGTTGATTTCATTCAATGCAATACCGATGCTCAAGTCCTAGACGAAAGTCCTGTACCCATTAAAGTGCAATTGGGCAATCGTGGACTGGGAGCCGGGGCGAAACCAGAGGTTGGCCGCATGGCTGCTGAAGAATCGATCGAGGAGATACGCGAAATCCTCAGTAAAAGCACTCAGATGCTCTTCATCACTGCCGGTATGGGCGGTGGTACCGGCACCGGTGCTGCTCCGGTAATAGCCTCAGTGGCCAGAGAACTCGATATTCTAACCGTCGGGATTGTGACTATCCCTTTCACCTTCGAAGGAATGCGTCGCCGCCGCCAAGCAGAACAAGGCATTCAGGAGATGCGTAAATATGTTGATACTCTCCTGGTCATCAACAACGATAAACTCCGTGAACTTCACGGTGATCTTAAACTGGAACAAGCTTTCGCTAAAGCCGATAACGTACTGACAACGGCGGCCAAAGGTATCGCCGAACTGATTACCGTCAGAGGCTATATCAACGTCGACTTTGAAGATGTCAAAACGGTGATGAAAGACAGCGGAAGAGCAATCATGGGTTCAGGCCTTGCCGAAGGCCCCAACCGCGCTATCGAAGCCGCTGAACAAGCTCTCAGTTCACCTCTCCTCAACGACAACGATATCCATGGAGCTCGAAACATACTGCTCTACATGGCTGCCGGCGAAGAGGATCTGACTATGGATGAGATCACTGAAATCACCGACTACATCACTGAACATGCAGGCATTGATGCCGACATGATCTGGGGTAAAGGAACGGATCCAACATTAGGGAAAAACGTAGCTATCACTATTATCGCTACCGGATTTGAAACCCTCGAAGCCGTCGAAGCAAACCGACCTTCGAAAAATGTCACCCCTCTTATCATCGAAAAACCCGTCGAACGGCCTCAACCCGCAACTCAGCCTATCAGACACGACATTAATCAGGATATAACTGAAATCACCCTGATTTCACCCAAACAGCCTGCCTCTACTGAGCCTGCTATGGCAACTAATGAACCGGAAAATCCGTTCAAACCCCTAGTTGATCCTAATCTTAACAACCTTACTGAACCAATCGTCTTTACCAGAAGCTCAGAAAATCAGGTTGCCTCTCAGCCCTCACCATCGGCTCAAACCTCCACGCTCAACCAAGAGCCTCAGGCTTATGCCGCTCCTCAACCCTCTTTTCAGACTTCAACTCAGCAACCCCGCACCCAACCGGCTCCTCAAACGCAGCCAACTCCCTCCTATACCGAAAGATCTCAACCCCTTCAAAACACCTTCCAAAGTGCTAATCTTAGAGAAGACCCCAGATCAAGTATAAGTGAACTCCCACCAACCGCTGTGGCTAACAACGGACAATATGAGCTGATCCCCGCCGAACAAGCTCTCAGAAGAGAACAAAGCATCAAAAGGCTTCGGGCAATAAGCCAAGGAAATAAAACCCCGGAAAACGTAAACCAATACGAAGCCGAACCCGCCTACCTCAGAAGAGGAACCCAACTAAATGATGCCCCTCCCGCTTCTGAATCCGTTGTACCAAAAATGGCTCTCGACAAAGATAATGAGCTAAAACAGAATACATTTATCCATAAAATAGTCGATTAATACCGAGATCATGTCACTAGAACTACTGATAAACAACGATATAAAAGGCGCAATGCTTAGCCTTGATAAACGAAAACTCGAGGCTTTACGCGCTATCAAAGCAGCCCTGTTGCTTGAAAAAACAGGAAAAGATACTTCAGGTGGAGAGATCCCCGAAGAGGTAGAGTTTAAACTCCTCCACAAGCTCGTTAAACAACGCAAAGAGGCTGCAGATGTCTATGCCAATAACGGAAGAAACGAACTAGCTGAAGAGGAACTTTATCAAGTTTCGATCATAGAGGCTTATCTCCCCCATCAAATGAATGAAGAGGAGATTACAGAGGAACTTAAAAAACTCATTGCCGAAATAGGTGCAACCTCTATCAAAGACATGGGCAAACTGATGGGTGCAGCATCTAAACACTTCGCAGGTAAAGCCGACAATAAAGTGGTCGCAGAGCTTGTAAAAAAGCTTCTGGCGATTTAACTCTCTCTATTTTTTTTGCACTCCAAAGCCGGTCAATAGGCCGGCTTTTTTTAAAACAAAACGCTATGACTAGATCTGAAGCTTTTGAACTTCTAACAAACCATGTCGCTAGTGAAAAAATGCACTTCCATTGCCTTGCTTCAGCCGCGGTCATGGAAGCCCTTGCCATTAAACTTAATCAAAACGCCGACGATTGGTACCTGGCAGGACTACTACATGACCTCGATGTAGAGATTACAAGAGATACCCCCTCCACCCATGGCTTAATCACCGTCGATCTCCTCAAAGATAAAGGGCTTAACGAAGATATTCTTCATGCAATTGAAGCCCATAACGAAATAGCCTCCCGCTTTCCAAGAACCTCTCTCTTCGATCATGGCCTGGCTGCTGGAGAAACCATCACCGGTCTCATCTCTGCAACAGCGCTGGTCTATCCTGATAAAAGAATTGCCTCTGTCAAAAGCTCCTCTGTTATCAAACGAATGAAAGAGAAAAATTTCGCAGCCAGCGTAAAAAGAGAAAATATTATGGAGATTGAGCTTTGTGGTATAACTTTGCCCGAGTTTGCCGAACTGGCTCTGGTTGTAATGAAAAGAATGGAGCAACCTGACTAAATTAGCTCAATATAGAACACTCATATATCAGCTACTTCTGTTAAAGTCAATTGAAAGATGAAAAACCTATTCATACAAATAAAGAATAAGCTACCTAAACCACTCCGAAATAAGTACGCTTTAACATTTACGATCTTCTTCATCTGGATGCTCTTGTTTGATAAAAACTCTGTTATCACTCAAATTAAAAAGGTAAACACCTATTTAAAACTAAAGAATGAAGTAGAAAGCCTAAGAAGTGGTGCTGCAGAAAACCAGGATAAGGTCAAAGCATATCTTGAGAACAAACAAGTGCTTGAGAAACTCGCTCGCGAACGATACCTAATGAAAAGGAAAAATGAAGATGTATATATTCTAACCGAAGATTAATTAGCTCCTGCTAAGTCTTTTTATCCGGGATCCACATCGAAGCTAACCAATACCCTCCCCAATCCGGGCTCCTTAACAATGGCTAAGGCATTTTCCAATATAAAGCGCTTTTGGGCTCCAAGTGCATTATTCTTCTCCAACTTAAAAATCAGTTGCCTAATATAGAGATTCTTTACTCTAGCCACCATCGGAAAAACAGGGCCTAATAGATTCTTGCCCAATCTTGGCCTTAATCGATCAGCAAGTAGATTTGAAGCTTTGGTAACAACCTCTGAGTCGGCATGTCGTAGATAGAGATAGACCATCCTGCAATAAGGGGGGTAGTTATACTGCTTTCTCTCTTCAATAATATTATTAAAAAAGGTATTATAATCATTCAACATCACATAACTGAGAATAGGATTTCCGCCCTGACTCGTTTGAATGAAAACCTTACCCGTACTATCCTTACGACCAGCTCGACCTGCAACCTGACTTAGCTGCTGAAACGACTTCTCATAAGCACGGAAATCGGGAAAGTTTAACATCGTATCTGCATTAACCACCCCAACAACCTGTACTCCCGAGAAGTCCAGTCCCTTGGTGACCATTTGAGTCCCTACCAATACATCCACATCACCAGAGGAGAAGCTTTCCAATAACTTCTGAAAAGAGAACTTCGATCGGGTTGAATCAATATCCATCCTGGCAATCTTAGCAGTTGGAAGAAGTAGGCCCAAATCTTCCTCAATACGCTCTGTGCCGGCACCTGCCAACCTGATTTTCGTGTCACCACACTCTTCACAATGCTTAGGAAGGGTGGTACTATATCCACAGTAATGGCACCGAAGAAGATTAAGTGCCTTATGATAAGTCAACGAGACATCACAATTCCGACAGGTGGGAACCCAACCGCAGTTCTCACACTCCAAATGCTGCGAAAAACCTCTTCTATTTTGAAAGATAATAGATTGCCTTTCCCCTTCTAATGCACCACGAAGGGCAGCCAGCAAGGGAGCCGAGATCCCTCCATGAAAGGTCTTAGCTTTCCGCTGAAGCCTGACATCAACGATCTCTATCGTCGGTAGCACTCCATCACCATACCGTTGCATCAACCTAACCAAAGAGAACCGGCCTGAAGTGGCATTGTAGTACGACTCAACAGAGGGGGTGGCACTCCCTAATATCACTTGGGCACCCACCTTACGACCTAACACAACAGCGGTATCACGAGCTTGGTAACGAGGCGCTGGATCAAACTGCTTATAAGAGCCATCATGCTCTTCATCTACAATGATTAACTTCAGATTACTAAAGGGAAGAAAGAGTGATGATCTTGCCCCTAAAATAACCTGATAAGAATGGGCATAATCAACAAAACCAACCCTTTTCCACACCTCTCCCCTCTCTTGCTCATTAAAACGAGAGTGGTAAACACCTACCTTATCGCCAAAGAAATGCTTTAATCTGCCCACAATCTGCGTAGTTAATGCAATCTCAGGAAGAAGATAGAGCACCTGCCCTCCATTGCTAATTACCTCATCGATGAGTTTGATAAAGATCTCTGTCTTACCACTACCGGTGATGCCATGAAACAAAATTGGCTTATTAACATCTAATAGTCCTTTTATCTCATTATAGGCTCGCTCTTGCTCCAAACTCAACGAGATCGTTTGGGCAGAACTCAACGCAGCCTCCTCCGAAAACCGACTAACCTCACTACTCGAAGAATCAAAAATAGACTTTCGAATCATTGCTTCCAAAACAGTGGAGGTAGTACCTGAAGCCTCCAAAAGCTGTTTACGGGTCACCTCTTTTAAAGGCTCATTAGGCCACCCGGAGAGAGTAATATAGGCTGTTAAAATATCAACTTGCCGGGGTGATCGCTTCTCAAGGTGCTCAAAAAGCTCACGAAGAGCCGTCTCAGTACAAAAGGTATCAGAAAGTGAGATATACTTCTCAAAACGAGGCTTCAACTTCTCCTCCATCTGCTCCTCTAGTACAACCAACCCTTTATCCATCAAAGTTCGGGCAACGGGTACTATACGGTTTAACCCAATTGCCTTTGACAAATCTTTTAATGAGATGGCACTCGACTGCATCAAAAGCTCAAGGATCTGATCCTCATGTGCCGATAATCCGGAAGGGATCTCCGTTAACCCCGGACAGATTGAGATCTTGGTTTCAGAGGCCATCTTTAATACCGATGGTAAAGCCACACTTAGCACCTCTCCAGGAGACGACATATAATAATCGGAAATCCAATCAACCATCTCAAGCCACCACTCACTCACCAACGGCTTCTCATCAAGAACCGATAAAACATACTTTGTCAATCCCGATGCCGGTATATTATGATGAATGCGCCTTACCAGGGCGGTGTAGACTCTTTGTTGACCAAATTGAACCACTACTCTACTCCCAACAGAAATCTCCCCCTCCATATCCATGGGTACACGATAAGTGTAGTACCCTCTTACGGAAAGAGGTAAAATAACATCTGCAAAGGTTACTAATGGTTCCTCTAAAAGAGTCATTACATCTCCTTTTTCTTCTCTAACATCTCTCTTCTCTTGCCCTCAAAAAGCTCAAAACCCGCATAACGACACTCCAATGGGCCATTAAAAAGCGTAACCTTCTTAAAAGGCTTTAGTCCGATGTATTTCAACGCCTCATAATCAGAACTAATAATCCAAGCCTGCCAACCAGAGTAATAGTGCTTCAGCGTGCTACCAATTGCACTATAGAAAGCCTCCAAGTCTTCACTCTTAAGCCTTTCTCCATATGGAGGATTCATCACTAAAATACCCTTATCGGCTGGAGCCTCATTGTTTAAGAAATCCGCCTGTGAGAGCGTAATATCTTTATGCAGATGGGCACTTCTGATATTTCTTTGAGCAATTTCAACCATCTTAGAGGATAAATCAGAGCAGAAGATCTCCTCATCTTGATCAGAGATTAGTTCATCTGCATCGACTTTAATATCACTCCAAAGCTCTTTATTAAAATTATCCCAAGACATAAAGCCATAATGCTCCCTATAATATCCCGCCGGAATAGACTGAGCAATCATCCCTGCTTCTATTGCTAGAGTACCCGACCCGGTCATCGGATCAAATAAAACCTGACTTCCATCATATCCTGCAATCAACAACATACCTGCCGCCAAGACCTCGTTCATTGGAGCCTCTCCCGTTGCTTTGCGATAGCCTCTCTTAAAAAGAGGCTCTCCCGAAGAATCAAACAAAATATGAGCATCCGTTCCATTAATATGCAACTGAACTAACACATCAGGCTTCTGGGTATCAACATCGGGTCGAACACCTTTCTCATCTCTCCAATAATCCACAATAGCATCCTTTACCCGTAAAGCAGCAAAATGGCTATGGGTAATAGATGACTTAACCAAAGTAGCCTCAACCGCTATGGTCTGATCAGGCCGCATCAAACGACTCCAATTCAACGCTCGTACACGATTATAAAGCATCTGCTCATCTAATACCTGAAACTCAGCAATTGGCACTAAAATCCTTAATGCCGTCCGACACGTATAATTAGCCCGGTAAAGCACCGCCATATCACCAGTAAAAGTTACCGATCTTGCCCCTGCCTGTACCTCAATGCCACCAGCTTTCGTTATTTCACCAACCAAAACATCTTCAAAACCCGGTAGCGTCTTAGCCACCATTACCGTTTTATCAAAACTGTTTTTCACCCTTAGAATATTTACCACAAAAGTAGCACAATTAAAGCAAAAGAGACCTCACCCTATAGGCAAGGTCTCTTAACCCTTTTCCTAAACTACCCAAGCTCCTCGTTCGACTCCTTCAGAGCCTTCCCATCGGTAACATCAGTCGAACTGACCGGATAACGACCATGTGCCTTTAAGGCTTGCGTAATGATCCATTCCAATTGACCCTGCGAGCTCCTGAACTCATCTACTGCCCAAGTCTCTATAGCCGCCAGTACCGCAGGATCTAACCTCAATAGAAATGTCTTTTTTATTCCCATCAGCTCATTTTAGTATAGACTTCCAGTATTTACCACCGGGGTAGCCGATTTATCAGAGGTTAATACAACCATCAAATTGCTCACCATTGCAGCCTTCCGCTCAGGATCCAACTCTACAATCTTCTTCTCAGACAACTGTGCTAAAGCCATCTCAACCATACCAACAGCTCCTTCAACAATCTTCTGTCTCGCAGCTACAATAGCCGTCGCCTGTTGACGCTGTAACATAGCTCCTGCAATCTCTGATGCATACGCCAAATAACTGATACGAGCCTCTACTACCTCAATCCCAGCTATGGCTAAACGCTCAGCTAACTCCTGCTCTAACGCTGAGTTAACCTCCTCCCCACCTGATCGAAGGGTCAAATCATGCATCTCATCATCAAAATTATCATATGGATAGTGACCCGCCAATCGCCTTATTGCCGACTCACTCTGAATGTTGACAAAATGAGCATAATCATCCACCTCAAACGCTGCCTTAAAGGTATTCTTGACCTTCCATACCAACACAATCCCAATCATAATCGGATTACCTAACTTATCATTCACCTTTATCGGCTCACTATTCAGATTCCGTGCCCTCAGCGATATACGCTTCTTAATATAAAACGGATTCACCCAATAAAACCCATTCGTTACCACAGTACCATGATACTTACCAAATAAAACTAAAACACTTGATTCATTCGGATTAACCACTATTAACCCCGGCAAAATCAATATGCCAATTATGATTCCTAATACCCCCAAGGTGATGTACAAAGCATCCTCCTCAGCATTTATCAAGGTCGCAATGGCTCCACCGATCAAAGCCAATCCAATGAACAACATAGAATAGCCATTCATCGGCTTAACGAATTTTTCTTGTTCCATAAGATATAAGTATGATATCATTTTTATATCACAAATATAGCATTATCCCTATCCAAAAGTCAAGTTTTTATGAAGGATATTTTAAACTAGATAACCAAGAAAGTTCAGGATCCAATTTTTGATAGGATTAATCCAAACCCATTGAAAATAACAATTGAAAACAACAAGATAATCGGGAACAATGGTATTTATTTAGGCTCATAAGAGGTTAATGTTAAGAGAACGAGGAGGAATAATTCATAAAAAATAGGTAAATTGCCACGCAAGAGAATACAAATCCAACAAGAATGTTTTTCACCCCGATTATTTTACCCTTACTAGTTGGAATCTTTCTGGCTATCAATATGGGAGGGAGTGGTACAGCACCCTCGTTTAGTGCGGCGTATGGGGCCAATGTGATTAAGAGGTTTGCCATTCCCGGATTATTTGGAGTCTTTGTGATATTAGGAGCTTTATTAGCCGGAGATAAAGTGGTACTCACTTTGGGAAAAGGGATTATTCCTGCAGCTAAGATCCGGATGACGGTAGCGACCGTGGTTCTGTTATCTGTTTCTATATCGTTGCTCATCGCCAATTTACTTGGTGTACCTCAATCAACTTCTCAATCTACTGTTTTTGCATTGGCAGGGCCCGGGCTATATTACGGTAATCTTGATCTCAAACTTATATTCACAGAGATCATACCTGTTTGGTTTATACTACCCATTATTTCATTTATTTTAACCTTTCTTATTATAAAGGTTGTCAATAGATTTTGGCCTCAACCACCCTTATCATACGGGAGATTGGAGAAGTACAGTTTTTCGAGGTTACTGTTAATTGCTTCAGCATGTTATGTTGCTTTCAGCATTGGGTCAAATAATGTGGCCAATGCAACTGGTCCATTGCTTTCTATGGTATCCAACGAGATGAAGATAGACCCCACTGACACTAACCGGATGCAGATGATCACGATATTGGCTACTCTCATGATAGCTCCATTTTTCGGCATTGGAAGCTCAATTTTTGGCTATCGGGTAGTGAAGGCAGCTGGCAAGGGGATTACCAACCTCACCCCTATGGAGGCCAACACCGTCTCCATCATAACGGCGTCTCTTCTTTTATTAGCCTCTTTAACCAAAGGGATTCCCACCTCTTTAGTACAGCTAAACTCTTTGGCCATAATGGCGATCAGTGTACACAAGGAGGGCGGAAAGATCACCTTCGGGAACAACACCGTCAGACGATTCTGGGTCATCTGGGCTATTGCTCCCATTATAGCCTTTGCGCTCTCCTTCTTTCTGATCTGGTGCGCCGAACAAGCTGGGCTTACCAACTACTAAGGCTAATCAAATTTCATTTTTATCGTACCATCTTCCGTGACCTCTGGCTCGGGAATGTCATCTTGAGAGTTCTCCTCTTCTGCATCAGACTCCTCCTCATCCAATTCGTAAGGATAAGGATCCATAAACTCAATCTTACTGATAACAAAACTACTTATCTTCTTGCCCTTTGCCTTAATGCTCTTTGTCTCGATAAAGTCGGCGACAGCGATATCCTCATCAGGGATCTCCTTTTTATTAGCAGCGGTATCAAAACGAACCAACAGGCGAGGGAGGTAATCCAAACTAAAGGCGATAAGTTGATTGTTTGCGTCATCCCCTAAGAAAGCACTTTTCTTTTCCGATTGTTCCGGGACAAAACGTTTAATAAAGTATTGGCCTGAATCGATTTGGCGATAGATCACGGTTAGAGGCTGTTCGGGATCAAATCGATCAATCAAGATAAGATCTTCTTCAAAATGGAGGGTCAGTTCAGGCACTATCGTTCTATAATGACCTGTTTGATTGATAATAATAATTCGATCATCAGACTCGAAAGAGCCCAACAGGCGACCTCTGCCATCGGTATTAAGACGCATCACCGAATCATCGTAGAAGATATCACGAGCCTTTAGCGTTGACACACCTGCCTCCTTCTTTATGACATTTCTCACCGCATGGCGGGTTAGTATGTTTCCTTTCGCAGCTCTACCTTTGATTTCAAGCGTTGCAAAGTCAAAGTCAATAATCAATCTACGTAACTTAGGCTTAGGTCTAAGGGCAATTCTCAGCCTTTCAGCCTCCCCGTTAGGGTTGACACTCAGATAAAGCACCTTGGTACCTTTAGCCTCAGAACCCAGGTAATAATCCTTATCCCGGGTTATGGAGGTAACCGCAAACCGTTTCACATAGCTAACATGGGTCGCACCGTCGATATAAATTAGATTATAAATGGTGCGTTCATCGTTTCGCCGAAAGACATCTGCATGGATAACATTCTTCCCAATAAAGACCTTATCGGCCACCTTTGTGACCATCATCGTTCCATCATTTCTGATGATGATAATATCATCAATATCGGAGCAATCGCAGAGGTATTCATCCTTCTTCAAGCCAGTACCAATGAAGCCCTCTTCACGATTAATATAGAGTTTAGCATTAGCAACGGCAACTGAGGCCGCCTCAATAACATCGAAATTGCGTATTTCCGTCATTCTGGGGAAGAGATGACCATACTTTTTCTTAATCTGGTGGAAGAAGTTTATGGTATAATCAATAAGATGAGCTAGGTGATTCTTAACTTCATCCATATCGGCACCCAACTGCCTAATGTGCTCATCGGCTTTAAAAGTGTTGTAGGCCGAGATTCTCTTAATTCTTATTTCGGTAAGACGCTCAATATCTTCTCTGGTGATTTCCCTGCGGAATAAGGTCTTATATGGAATCAACCCCCTATCAATCGTCTCAATTACATCCTCGAAAGAGGTACATGCTCTAATATCCAAATAGATCTCCTTTTCAATAAAGATCTTCTCAAGTGACGAGCTATGCCAATCCTCTTCAAGCTCCCTAAGTCTCAGCTCCAACTCCTGTTTTAAGATCTCAACCGTCTGCCATGTGTTAATTCTTAAGATCTCCTTGACATCGGTAAACATGGGTTTATTCTGATGAATGACGCAAGCATAAACCGAAAGGGACACCTCACAATCGGTAAAGGCGTAGAGAGCATCAATGGTGACATCAGGAGAGACCCCGGCGGCAAGGTGGACAACGATCTCGACATTAGCAGCCGTATTATCATCAATCTTTCTAATCTTTATCTTCCCCTTATCGTTAGCCTTAAGGATTGTCTCAATAAGCGAGATAGTAGTAGAGCCATAAGGGATCTCGGTGATGACCAGGGTCTTCTTATCCTCCTGTTTTATTTTAGCTCTTACCCGCACTTTACCTCCTCGAGCGCCATCATTATAACGGTTCACATCTATTAGCCCCCCTGTTTGAAAGTCAGGATAAATATCAAAGGGCTTATCGGTTAAGATAGCGATGCACCCATCTATAAGCTCATTGAAGTTATGAGGAAGGATACTAGAAGCCAGTCCCACCGCAATACCCTCGACCCCTTGAGCCAATAAAAGGGGAAACTTCACCGGAAGAACGACAGGTTCTTGATTTCGTCCGTCATAGCTGGGGCGCCATTGAGTAATTTTCGGGCTAAAGACCACTTCACGGGCAAACTTTGACAGACGGGCTTCAATATAACGGGGAGCCGCTGCACCATCGCCGGTGAGTATATTACCCCAGTTACCCTGTGTATCGACTAAGATATTCTTTTGTCCTAGGGTTACCAGAGCACCTCCGATAGAGGCAT
The DNA here is from genome assembly GCA_964444785.1 of uncultured Bacteroidales bacterium. Lineage (GTDB taxonomy): Bacteria > Bacteroidota > Bacteroidia > Bacteroidales > TTA-H9 > JAJTBW01. The sequence continues at coordinate 64,839 of CAYUII010000019.1, forward strand.
CGCCATGAGGGTGGTATTTCATGGTATGACCAATGATATTAGCCACCTTATTATAGCGACCATCATCAAGCTCATCCATAGCATGCATTAATCGACGTTGAACCGGTTTTAACCCATCGATCACTTCAGGCACGGCCCTTTCGAGGATGACATAGGAGGCGTAATCGAGCCACCAGTTCTCGAACATTCCTTTTAAAGCAACCGTCTTAAATTCAGGTTGAACCACTGCCTCTTCGGTTGATTGATCTTCAGGTTGGATAAAATCGTTCGTTTCGTCGTCGTTATGCATAGTGTAGTTTGGATATGAGTCAGGAAACAAAAAGAGACCATCGGCTTAAGCGATCCCAATAAGGAGGCTAAGCCGATGGGATCAGTAGTAACATTAGCTGTTACGAAACTCCTTCAAGCGGTTAGCCATTGCTTTAGCCATAGCAACCAATCGAGCTGAATCGTCGTTATTAGCCGAGTGTTTAACCTCAACCGACGGAGCAACAACCTCCCATTTAATGGCCTCAGCAAACTTATCGAGAGCTCTTACCGCTCCGCCTCCCCAGCTCATTGAGCCAAAATAGCCCAAAAGATGGTTCTTCGGCATGATATGCTCTAACTCACGAATAAGATCACTCATGGGGGTAAAGATACTACCATTATAGGCAGCACTACCTAACATCACCCCACGATATTTCCACAGCGCATTAATAATATAACTGTTGTGCGTCTTTGACGAATCAAAAATTCGTATGTTCTTAATCCCCTCTTCTGATAACGTGCGAGCCACGATTTCAGCCATTATCTCTGTATTACCATACATTGAACCAAAAATAATGACAACCCCTTCTTCGGTCTCATACCGGCTCCATTTATTATAATAGTCTATAACCGTCGGGATATGCGACCTCCATATGGGACCATGTGTTGAGGCGATCATCTTTATATCAAGAGCTGACGCCTTATCCATCGCCTTTTGAACCTGTAACCCATATTTACCAACAATGTTACTGTAGTACCGTCGCATCTCCTCCTCATAGAATGCCAAATTGACCTCATCGTCAAAAATACCTCCATCAAGAGTCCCAAAACTGCCGAAAGCATCAGCAGAGAATAGAATGCCGGTGGTCTCCTCGTAAGTCATCATCGTCTCAGGCCAATGAACCATAGGAGTCAGAACAAACTTAAGTTTATGCTTACCCAGATCAATAGAGTCACCATCTTCAATCTTATAATAGTTTGTAGTAATCCCATAGAACCCCTCTAACATCGGAAAAGTCTTACTGTTACCCACTATCTTCACTTCAGGCCACTCTTTAAGTACCGCCTTTATCGCTCCTGAATGATCAGGCTCCATATGATTGACTACTAAATAATCAACCTTTCCGCCCTCTCCGATAATCTCATAAATCTTCTCAATGTAAGTGTCAAGTTTGCACATCTCAACCGTATCAACAATACAGTTGAATTTGTCGACAATCAGATAGCTGTTATATGCAACGCCATTGGGTAAAGGCCATTGGTTTTCAAATAAGTGGGTGCGACGATCGTTCACCCCAATCCAATAAATGTCGTTGCTGAGCTTAACTTTTTGATGAATCATGCGAATTTATGTTTTGTGATTTTTTCTTTCCTGAAGAAAGAGGCATAAAACGAAGTAAAATTACTTCGATACCGAGGAATATCAAAGCAAGTTTGAGAAATGTTTTCCACAATTGCCTGCCTTGTACCTGCTCCTCTATATTGGTTTTTAACGATTTATCCTCATCTAATATAACCTTTGAGCTCTTGATCCCATGCTGCTCGATCCAAGCAATAAGCTCTTTCTCACCCATGGTTGTCGCCGAAGATTCCACCGAGTTATGATTTATGGCTATCTGTGTCAACTCATCCCCTCCGGCCATAACTTTTGCAAAACCCACCTCATCGATCCCCTCCGGCAATAACAGATTGATCCCTCGTTCATTGGGAGTAACCACAGGAATCATACCATCTCCGCCCTGTGGCGGAATTACCTTAAAATAATTCTCTTGACGATACTCTCCAGTCGATTTTATATCAACGGAGATGGCTTCTGAGGTTCTGAAGTTGCCCTTTTGCAATGACATACTTAAAAGAGCGGCGTTGTAAAGCAGTGGAACAAACAAGGTGTTCTTTACCATCGAACCCCCGTTATAGTCCAATGGAGCAAGATATAGATAAAGCATACCTTCTCCCACCGGTACCTCCACAAAAAGAGGATCTCCCCCGATCAACTTAATTAGTGGCATGAAACCATCAGGAAGTGCTCCTGAAATCTTATAGTGGTTTTTAATCACCGGCAAATCGGCGTTTTCCGGGATCTCCTCAAATGTGCCTGCAAAAAAAGGAGCATTCTTCTCGACTACCCCAACTCTTATAGCAGTAGTATCGGCCGTCTGACTGAGGTTAACGCCAAGTGACTTAAGAAGCACGGAAGACTTCGTCGAACTGCCTATGCTCACAAAAAGCGATCCTCCTCCTTTAAGGAAACGAGTAAGAGCCGCCTCTAATGTTGAAGAGACGGGGGCCTCTCCATCAACAATTATGAGATTACTCTGATCAATCAAGCTATAGCTGAACTGTTCAGAAGAATATCGACCAAACTGCACCGTAGAGTCATTCTGAAAAAGCATTTCCGGAAACCGATTACCTTCAGAACCGGTAAGGTGGATCACCTTAATCCGATCGCTGATAGGAAGCACAATCCTATACTCATTATCGAAAGTAACAGGATGATCGGTGATTCGACAAACCACCAATTGATTCTCCCGGCCTGAAGGAATAAAGCTAACTTCCGTAGAAAAACTCTTGCCGGCTGGGATATCTATCTGCCGAGCCACCTTCTGCTTCCCATTAATCAATACACTTAAGGGTAAAGCCTCAGCCGGTTTACCTCCATGGTTAGTAACATAGACCTTTAGAGTAGCCATTAGCCCCTCCTGTAGGATTGGAGAGGTAACCACCACACTATCTAAGGAGATATTATCGGAAGAGAGACTATTTATCTTCACCAGATTTAGACGAATGAGCGAGTCGGTGATAGTGGGGCGATCCATCATTGGCGACTGAAAGTCGGATATGATATAGGCTAGCTTCCGTTTATCATTCGCATGCGCAAGGAAGTTCTGTTGTCGGAGGAAGATCTCATTAATGGAACGTGAGGCCGATGAGCTGGCCACCGCTGAAATGGCTTTACGGAAACCATCTTTATCGAGGGTCTGGTTGCTTTCAGGAAGGAAGTCATGAGTCAAAAGCTGGTAACGAGTATTTATAGGGAGAAGATCAGAAAGCTCAAGAGCCTTTTGCTTAGCCTCCTCAAGCAATGAACCCTTTTCATTAACCTGATTCATGCTATAAGAATTATCCACAAACACACTTACCATCAGATCGGCACTCGGGGGTAACTTATCCCCAAGAGGAATATAAGGACGAGCAAAAGCAACCACAAGAGCTACGATGGCCAAAATACGACTAATCAGAACGAGGAGCCTCTTCAGTCTTGAACTGCTCTTATTCTCTTGCTGTAACACCTGTAGCCATCTGACATTCGAGAAATAGACCTTCTGATATCTTCTAAAACCAAAAAGATGAATAGCGATTGGAATAGCCACCAGGCTAAGCGCATATAAAAAAGCAGGGTTTGCAAATTGCATGGCTATAAAGGTTATTTGGCTTTATTATCAAGCGACTCGAAATCACGAGCCAAAAAAACATAGTTAAGAATATTTGCGCCCATCTTAAGAGCATCCATATGTTTCTGCTCGGTGTCATTATGCACACGGGGATCCTCCCAACCATCGCCTAGATCACATTCAAAGGTATACAAAACAATCATTCTCCTCTCAAAAAAGAGAGCCCATGCTTCAGGTGGTTTATTGTCATGCTCATGAATCTTAGGCAACCCTTTAGGAAAGCTATAAGGCTTTTTAAAGATTGGATGACTAGGTGGCAACTTTACCAGCTCTAATTCAGGAAAGAGTTGTTTTAATTGAGGACGAATAAACTCATCCATTCCATAGTTATCGTCAATATGCAAAAAGCCACCCGCCTTCAAATAATTTCTTAAGTTATTCCTATCGGCATCAGAGAAAATTACATTTCCATGCCCCGTCATATGAATAAATGGGTAACTCATGATCCCTTTATCTGAAGGGGCTACTTTAGCCGGATCAGGATCGAGATTCATATTAAGCTCCTTATTACAGAAACCAATCAGATTGGGGAGCGAGGTAGAATTAGCATACCAATCGCCTCCACCTGAATACTGCAATAAAGCAATACGAACCCTAGATTGAGCCATGGCCGACGACACGACCAACATTCCAAGGAGCAGGAAAAGAGTGGTAAACAATCTATTCATCAGTTATCAGCTATTAGCATTATTAAAGAAAGCAGCGGCCATAAGCCCGGCGGTCTCGGTGCGCAGCCTGAATGACCCCAAACTTACCGGCTTAAAACCATTCTCTATGGCCAAGTCAACCTCCTCTTTCGAGAAGTCGCCCTCCGGACCAATAAGAATGACGGTATCACAATGCAATTTAAAGAGATGTTTGATATGAGCCTCCTCACCCGTCTCGCACCAGGCAATAAAACGTTGCTCGGGTAACCCCTCTTTCATCAGCTCAGCGAAGGGGAGGTTGCCCTGTATGGCAGGTAGAACAGACCGGTTTGACTGCTTCATGGCTGAGATAAGCAACCGATTAAGCCGATCCAGATTAAGCCGATCCTTTTCAGAGTGTTCACATCTCACCAAAATGATCTTTGCGACCCCTAATTCCGTTATTTTCTCCGCCAACCATTCTATCCTGTCAGGATTCTTCGTCGGAGCAATGGCTAGGGTTAATGCAGGTGAATAAGAACGCTCATCTTTTCTGACATTAGTCACCTCCACAAGGGTAGCCCTGGAATCAGCATGCTCTATAACTCCTTCATAGAAAAAACCATTGCCATCAGTCAAGATGATAGCATCGCCGTTTCTTATACGAAGCGCTCTGGTGGCATGTAACGACTCAGTCTCAGAGAGCGTAACGGAATACCCCCCTCCAGAGGCCAACTCAGGCGAGAGATCAGGATGGTAAAACAGTTGCATGACCCAGTAATATTTTTGGTAACTCAGAAAGGTTCTTTATCACAATACAATCTCCTGCATGGTTTTCATAAGAGGACAACAACACTCCTCGTATCCCCACCGATTTAGCCCCTGCAATATCAGCCTCCATATCATCGCCTATCATAAGGCTGTTATCTTTAGATGCCCCGGCTTTACTCAACGCATAAGAAAAGATCCCTCCATGTGGCTTGCTGATGCCTGACTCCTCCGAGGTAGTTACTGTGGCAAAATAGGATGAAAGATTAGATTTCCTTAGTTTATTATGTTGAACCTCCGTAAAACCGTTGGTGATGATATGTAACGTATAATGCTCCTTAAGTTGCTCAAGGGTCTCAATCGCATGATCGATCAATTGGGTTTTTAGCGGACTAAGCCTTAGGTAGTCGTCGCCCATCTTCTTACCTATGGTGGGATGAAAATAGCCAAACCAATTAAGGGTTCTCTCAAACCGAGTCACACTCAGAAAGTCCTTATCGATCAATCCAGCCTTATACTGATCCCATAATTCATTATTAATCAAGTGGTAAGTATGGACAAACCGGTCGAATGAGACCGTAACTCTATGGATTTGTGGCGTATTAAGCCATATTTCATGAAGCGTATCATAAGAATTTCGATGAAAATCCCAGAGGGTTCCATCGAGATCAAAGAAGAGATGTCGTATATGTTGCATATCCTTTAATTCACAACAAAGTTATGAATTAGAAATCACTTATGCCGTCAATACTTCCATCGGGGTTTTTCTCAGGTTTCCAGGTTCTAACATAGATAACAGGGGTATCGGGGTTAGGGAATTCCACTTGCAGATAGAGGTAACCCACATCGCCATAGTTAGAGGAGTAATAGTTTTGTTTAATCTGGATACCATAGATATCGCCCGCCCCATTTTTTGACATCGCCTTTCTGATCTCATTATCCTCAAACTCGATGTTAATATACTCTTTGCTCTTAAAAGAAGACTCCAGGTTTTTCAGATACTCCGTCTTTGTCATTTGGTTATAGCGAAGCACCTTATTCTGGAAGCGATTTTCAGGAGTTGGGTTGACCTTCAGGTAAGAACCGACAATGATCAACGCCTTATCAGAGAAGACAGATTCAAGGTAGTCGAGACGCTTTAGAGCATAAGCCGTCTTGTAGTTTTCAAGAAACGAGACGATCGTCATGCGTTGTTCCACCGGCCAGGCCTCCTTATTTAATATATCGCTCAGCGCTGTTTGATTCAAACCAAAGGCAATGCTTTCGATTTTCTTTTGATCATTAAAGGTAAAGACCAGATCTTCAACAAACCGTTTATTATCATTAAAGCTGAAAGCCATGCGTAACGAACGAACCATGGTGCGATCCTTTGACTTAAGTGCCTTGAGTGAGTTAGATGACAAGACTTTCGCTTTGCCATAGCCCGATAGCTGAGTCATCATGAGGTAGCCTTCCGGGGTAAAGAGGCTTTTAACAGGAGCCAGGTTATTTGTCTCCAAGGCTGTGGCAACCTTCTTGATCACCTCTTCGTAGGGCTTTACCTCAGTGATCACAGATAACGTTCCAGTGCTAGAGGGCAAAACGACCGATGAAGAGGAGTTAGGTTCGTCTGAAGGTTTTGAGGCAGCCTGTCCGACGATAAAGAGCGCATTTCGGAATGGCACCGGATTGGTAGCAGCCATCACCTGTTCCAGCTCTTTATCGGCACGAGCCTCCCCGCCGAACATATATTCAGCCTTAATCTTGATGGACTCCGGTTGGATGTTACCCGGGTATTCTACAAAGCCAGCGCCATCTTTAGCCGAGACCACAGCGCCCCAGTCACGGCCATCGAACCAGGAGTAGTCGAAATTTCTTACCGGGATCCTCTTATAGTTTATTTGGAGATCCGCAGAAAAGTAGTTACTCTCCTGTTTCCAGTTTTTGACCGAGAGGGTGAGGTTAGAGAAGATATCATTGATCTGGGCGGGGATCCAGTTAATCAGGAGCGGGTGAGATGGGTTATTCTCGAGGGTCAGGCTGTTGGCATCGGGATGAGAACGAAGAAGGAGAAGCGACCAGTAGTAGTATTTTAGTGCATCGGCAATCTGAGCCTTCTCGCAATACTTGATCGATTCCTCAATAAAATCATTGATTCGTTGCTTTCGTTGGTTGAATATCTTACTAATATCGCTTCTGCGGATATACCTAAGGACACGGGCGTCGGGCTCATCGTTAACGATTAGGCGCTCTGTGCTATTAAGAGTAGCATTAGAGTAGGTATTGACCACTGAGAGCACTCGATCATGGAAAGAGGACTTCCCACTGCCCTGCCCCTCCTCTATGACCTCATGGGTAAAATCGCTCTCAACAGTGACCGATATCTGACTAACCAATTCGCTCAGCGCTTGACGATCGGCAAGTTGAACAGTTGAGCCTACACCCTCGCCATAGATGTACTCTTTTCTATTGTTTTTTATCTCTTCGGCACTTTGGCTAAAAACGTTAAGCCAGAGAAGAAGAGAGAGAGGGATTAGAAAGTATTTTATGTTCATATCAGAATCAACTCTTATATTTTAATTTAATAGTACTTATTTCTTGAATCCTTGAATCCTTGAATCCTTGAATCCTTGAATCAATCCCGCCAGCAGCCTCTTCCATGAACTAGGGAACCAGAGAGAGACGGAAACCAAGGCTGAAGCTACGATCGCCAGGCTTGCTGCTGTCACGATTGTCACACTTGCTGTAACCACGATTCGCAACTCGACAATACGACAGATTGAAGTTCCAGCCACCACCCCGAAGCACGCGAATCGTGCCAATATTCCCTCTTGGATTAACTTGATCATTGGAAGAATAACTACCATACCCATCTTTGCACCACTCCCAAACATTTCCACTCATATCATAAAGACCCAAAGAATTGGGAAATTTAGTGGCTACTTCATGCGTTTGACGTCCGGAATTAAAACTATTCCATGCATAATTTGTCACCGAAGACTCCACATCCGTTCCTGCCCATTTTGTTCTATTCGTAGAACCACCTCCGGCTGCATACTCCCACTCTGCCTCCGTAGGTAAACGATACTTCTTCCCTGTTAAACGGTTCAACTTCTTAATAAATTCTTGCGCATCATTCCAACTAACCTGTTCAACAGGTAGGTTATCTCCTTTAAAACGACTAGGATTATTACCCATAACCGCTTTCCATAGTGCCTGTGTCACTTCCGTCTTGCCCATATAGAAATCACTAACAGTAACTCGATGTATCGGTTTTTCATCCGCCTCCCCATCATTACTTCCCATCATAAACGAACCACCTTCAATGGCAACCATATCAAAACTTACCCCATTAACGGTTTCTTTAATTGGTTCGGGGCCAAACGTCAAAGTAAAACTCGATTCACCTCCTGCTTGAGCTATATTAACCTGCTTTTCACTCTTCTTACCATCCTTAGAAATGCTCAATTTATGTGCACCAAAAGTCAAAGAACCTTTATACGGAGTCGTTCCTACCCACTTATCATCCACATATAAATCAACACCTGCCGGGGTACTTGAGATCGTAACCTCCCGTCCATTCTGTAAAGTGGCATTGATCGTAGAGGTCGCCCCCTCGGTTATATTTACCTTTTCGAAAGCGGTAGCATATCCCGGAAGTGAAAGTTCTACGGTATAATCACCTATTAAAAGGTTCTTGATGGTATTAGGGGTGGTGCCATAATCCTTGCCTGAGATTCGGATAGTAGCCTCGATTGGATTGCTCATGACATTCAAACTACCGGTGCGAGGTATTGGTTGAAGCGTGAGTTCCAGAGGCTGACCTATTACCACCGTTCTTTGTTCTGTGGCTGAAATATGTTTATCTAACCTCGCCTCAAAGTTATATAACCCTGGAATGAGACGACCTTTCCACTCCCCGGTACCTTTCAATGCGTTATTAATATAGATATCTCCCTTAGGTGTTGTTTTCACAGCGACCTCCGCAAACGCCGGTCGCATCACTATATTGACTGATTGAGGTGGGCCTGCCTTTACTGCCACTTTCTGAGTAGCGGTAGCATACATCTCCAGACTCACCGTCATATTGTGCTCACCTAACGGAATCCGTTCTAAGGTACAAGGCGTTGTTTTGCCAGTTTCAACTCCATCAAGCAAAACCGAAGCGCCTCTCTCAGGAGAAGAGGTGACATCTATTGTCCCAAAATTAGGTTCTAGCTTCGCATTGATCTTCTGCTTTTGTCCCCCGCTTACCAACTCTACAACACCTGCACTATTCAGGTATAGCGTCTTCTGTAGTCGATAGTTATATTTCCCGACTGGTAAAAGATTCTGGTAGGGTGTCACTCCCGCCGGCTCATCATTAATAAACACATCAGCCCCCGTCGGCTCACTGGTTATAATAAGCCACTGCGGCTCTATTTCATTGGCAACAACGGTTGTGACTGTCTTTCCCGACACCAAGACCAACTCGTAACAGACCCCTTCATCTATCTTCTCCGGAAACTGATAATCACGTAAGACGCCTAAGCTCTCATGAAAAACACTGACCCGTCTGGCACCATGAGGTACATAGAGCCAAATCTCACCGGTCTGTTGCTCTGTTTTTGTGATTCCGAGAGAGCCTATATCAAATCGAAAACCTTTCTCGGAAGTCACAACTTTTATAATTGCACATAATTCTCCGTTTTGATCTAACGTTTTATAGTTTTGACGGGCATCCATGTCGTTAGGTAAGGCACGGAATGATCTAACACTAAGTTGTTGTCCGAGAGCGGTAGAGAAGGAGGCTATAATAAAGAAAAATACCAAATAGAGATAACGATTCATCAGTTGAGTGGTTGGTTGTCAGTTGTACTATGTTTACAGGGCAAATATAAAATAAATTTAGGCTCAGGGGATGCACTTCGTGCATTAAACATAGGCACACGGATGACACCTTAGGTCACAGTGTATCACAGTGGAAAACGGTGTATCACAGTGTGGATGCACTTCGTGCATCAGGACGTAGGTACACGGATGACACCGATTTTAACGGATT
>CAYUII010000020.1:0-73830 GCA_964444785.1 uncultured Bacteroidales bacterium
ATTAGCTATACATCTCGGTCCTCTATCATCGCCACAAACATACGAGGAAGCGAAGGAAGGTGAATTAAGAGCGTGATTAGGGAAAGATTTGTTTAAGTTGTGGTCTCACTAGGGTGCCATGTGTGTAATGTATTGATATACTGTTGTATTAGTTTGGTGTGCCTGCTGATTTCTTGTTTATGTCAACCTTTAATTATCTTGAAATAGGTGGCAGTAGCCAGGGTTGTTCTGTTTCTTCGCAATCAAATTGGAAAACAAACCGGTGGATAATTTAGCGATTAAGGTAAGTGATCAGATCAGCTAAGAAAAGGTGGTTTTTCATTTAAAACCTGATTACCGAACATAAAAGAATAACCCATGAAGGAAGTTGTAATCGTTTCGGCTGTTCGTACAGCTGTAGGAAATTTTGGGGGGGCACTCTCTGGTTTATCTGCCACTGATTTAGGAGTTATTGCTGCAAAGGAGGCTATTCGAAGGGCTGGTATTGATGCGGCGGATATTTCTGAGACGATCATTGGTAATATATTATCAGCTGGTTTGGGGCAGAATATTGCCCGGCAAGTGGCTCTTAAGGCGGGTTTACCACATGCAAGTCCTGCGATGACCATTAATAAGTTGTGTGGCTCAGGGTTACGTTCAGTGACGATGGCTGCTCAGTTTATTATGTTGGGTGATGCAGAGATTGTTTTAGCCGGTGGTACAGAGAGTATGTCGAATGCCCCCTATTTATTGCCTCAAGGTAGAACCGGGTATCGTATGAACCATGGTCAGATCATTGACAGTATGATTCATGACGGGCTAACCGATGCTTTTGGTAATTACCATATGGGAATCACAGCCGAGAACATAGCCGAGAAGTGGGGCATCACCCGCGAGGAGCAGGATTTTTTTGCGTTAGAGAGTCAGCTTAGAGCTGAAACGGCTCAAAAGAGGGGGCTTTTTAAAGATGAGATCGTCTCGGTAGAGATACCGCAAAGGAAGGGTGATGCATTGATTTTTGATACGGATGAGTTTCCCAAACATGGGATGACGCTTCAAAAGTTAAGTGCTTTGAAGCCTGCATTTAAAAAGGATGGAACCGTTACAGCGGGTAATGCCTCTGGTATTAATGATGGAGCTTCCATGTTGGTGGTTATGTCGGCCGAAAGAGCTAAGTCACTGGGACTAACTCCATTGGTTAAGATTGTCTCTTATGCAAATGCGGCTTTAGATCCGGCAATTATGGGGTATGGCCCGGCTCTGGCAACCAAAGAGGCTCTTATAAGGGCTAAAATGACCATTAAAGACATCGATCTGATAGAAGCAAACGAGGCTTTTGCCGCTCAATCCATTGCAGTTGCAAGAGATTTAGAACTGGATGCCAGTAAAGTAAATGTTAATGGGGGTGCAATAGCTTTGGGCCATCCAATAGGGGCATCAGGAGCACGAATTCTTACCACATTGATCTATTCAATGAAAAGAGTGGGTGCAGCAAACGGCTTGGCCACCTTGTGTATAGGTGGAGGTCAGGGAATTTCGTTAATCGTTGAAAACATATAATATAAATTGATTATGAAAAGATTAGAGAATAAGATTGCAATTATTACCGGTGGTGCAGATGGTTTAGGCAAGGCTGCCGCAGTTAAGTTTGCCAATGAGGGTGCTGTGGTTTTCATTTGGGATATGAATGAAATGAAAGGGCAACAGAGTGCTGAGGAAATTATAGCAAATGGGGGTATTGCCTATTTTATGAAGGTGAATACGGCGCTTTATGTCGAGGTTGAGATGGCTACAAATAAGGTGATTGAACAGTGTGGCAGAATAGATATCCTTATCAACAATGCTGGGATTACCCGCGATTCAACGATAAAAAAGATGACTCCAGAACTCTGGCAACAGGTTATTGATGTTAACTTAACTGGGGTCTTCAACTGTGCAAAGTGTGCCAGTGCTGTAATGGTTGAAAAGGGTTATGGTAGAATTATTAACACTTCATCGGTGGTTGCTCTTTATGGTAATTTCGGCCAGACCAATTATGTGGCAACGAAAGCTGGAGTTATCGGACTAACTAAGACTCTTGCTAAAGAGTTGGGGCGAAAAGGGGTAACGGTTAATGCTGTTGCTCCCGGATTCATTGCCACCGAGATGGTGAAAAAGATGCCTGAAAATGTGCTTAAGGCGATGGAGGAGAAGGTTCCTGTTGGCCGATTAGGGTTGCCCGAAGAGATTGCTTCAGCTTACCTCTTCCTGGCGAGCGATGAAGCGGCCTATATTAATGGGGCCACCTTAAGTGTCGATGGAGGCATTGTTATTTAATTATACTCAGGAAATGTGGTTTCGTTAGGATGCATAACTGATGGAGGTGTGGCGATAGTGAAAAGAATAATTATTGCCCACTTCCTTTATTCCGACGAGTTGGATTAAATAGCATTAAATTCATTAAAAAAATATCTTTGACAATAATTGACCAATTTAACAGTACATAACATGGCTTCATCACAACAGGCTATTGGTGCGTGGGTATTAATTATCTTCTATGCTGCTCTGATTCTGTTTTTTGTTATTAGGGGAGCATTACGCACAAAAAGCATCAGCGAGTATGCTTTAGGCTCGGTTAACTTTTCACCTTGGTTTGTAGGATTATCTTTAGCCGCAGCAATGACCAGTGCCGCTACATTTATTATTAATCCGGGTTTGATTGCTGCCTATGGGTTAAGCGGGTTTCTCTCTTTTGGAGTGTTCTTCCCTGTCGCAGCCTTGGTATCATTGATTATTCTGACTAAATCATTTAGAAAGTATGGCGCTAATGTTAAGGCTCTCAGTTTAGCTGGTTGGATTGGTAATCGCTATAAAAGTAAGGGTTATGCTCTTTTTATTGCCCTGATGTCATTGTTGCTATTGACCTTTATTGTCTTGATTTTAGTTGCTATATCAAAAGTCTTAGGGCAAGCTCTTAATGTATCTGAGACAACAATATTGTTATTTACAGTCATTTTTGTGTTTGGATATATGATGTTTGGAGGAGCAAATTCGATGGTTTATACCAATACGATTCAGGCATTGATTATGGTCTTGGTGGCCATTGTCCTTATTGCTTCAGGATATCCATATCTTAAAGATGGGCTACCTGCTTTTTTCGAGAGGCTTGCAGCTATTAATCCTGATTTGATAAAGCCCACTAACCCATCAAGCCCGCTTTTCCGCGACTTCTTTGAGATTGCGTTTGCTCAGATTATTGTCGGAGTGGCTGTTGTTTGTCAACCGCATATTATAACTAAGTCCCTATTGCTCAAAAAAGAGAGTGATGTAAACAAGTATTTGATCTCTGCGGTCTTGATTCAGGGACTCTTCTTTCTTGTTGTTTTTGCCGGGTTTTATGCACGCTTGACCTTCCCGGATATGGCCGTAAATGGGCAACCACTTGGGATAGATGGGGTGGTTTCGGCTTATGTGGTAAAGGTCTTTTCACAAGGTTGGGTTGCGATAGCAGTCGGGTTGATTATCGTTCTTGGTCTGATTAGCGCAGGACTGTCGACCATCGAAGGGCTGATTCAGAGTCTTAGTACGACAATTACCTCTGATATCTTTAGACCGGTTTTTGGGAGGTTTATCCAGAATGATGAGCGTTATATTATAGTGAATAGGGTGGTTATTGTTCTTATCGCTATCGCCGCATACTTTGCCTCCTATCAACAGATTATTAGTCCGAACCTTAGTGTGGCTATCTTTGCCCAGAATGGGGTTTACTCTTTTTTTAGTATCGCTTTTGTTCCCATTGTGTTTGGAATATTCCTGAAGGATATCAGATTAAGTAGTGCATTAGTTGGATCCATGACAGCACTTGGCGTCTATTTCTTTACTTATTATCTGTCTCCTTGGTTAATTATTTCTAAAGGAGTAAGTCTGGGCTTTTTTGATCATTACTTTTCAGGGAAGGTTCAGAACCCAGCAATTGCGGCCTCCTTTGCCATTGTGATATCAGTTGCGGTGAGTTTTTTACATTATCTGATTACAAAAAGCAAAACGATTAAAAATTAATGATTATGTCATCATTGGAAGAATTATATCTGAGCAAGTTAATATCAATAGAGGAGGCGGTTGAATTGATTCAATCTGATTCGGATATTATTGTTGCTCAATGTGCGTCAGAGCCTCAAGGATGTATGTCGAAGTTTCATTTGGTCAAGGAGCGGGTAAGTGAAGTTAAGGTCTTTTCTGTATTAACGCTAAAGGCTTATGATTTCTATATGCTCCCTGAGATGAAAGGCCATTTTGAGTTATGTAGCTGGTTTCATGCTCCTGGCAGTCGGGCTGCTTTGAAGGCAAAGACCGGAACGGTAACCTATGTTCCAAATATGCTTCATAGAGCGGCTACCGATCGATTGAAGGTCAGAAAACCTCACCTCTTCTTTGGTACGTGTACTCCTCCTGATAAAAATGGATTTGTCTCTCTTTCTCTTGGAATTACTTATGAGAAGGATATTCTTGAAGCAGCTGAAATATCGGTATTAGAGGTAAATAATCAGTTACCACGTACTTTTGGGGATACCCAGGTTCATATTAGCGATGTAGATTATTTCGTGGAGTTTCATCAGACTCCTCCAACGCTACCCGAACCTCAACCCGATGATATTGCTATTAGAATAGGGGAGCATATTGCTGATTTGGTAGATGATGGGTCTACTATTCAACTCGGTATAGGTGAAATACCCAATGCTGTGGCTCTCTCTTTGACGCATAAGAAGGATTTGGGTGTTCATACCGAGATGCTGGTGGATAGCATGATGGAACTTTATGAACAGGGTGTCATAACCAATAAAGCGAAGTCTATTCACAAGGATAAATTTGTTTGCACCTTCGCTATGGGTAGTGAGAAACTCTATAAATGGATGCATAATAATCCTGCTGTGGAGTTTCTTAGAGGACGCTATGTGAATGATCCCTGTGTTATGAGAAATAATAGCAAGATGGTGTCGATTAACACTTGTATTATGATTGATTTCACTGGGCAGGTGGCTAGTGAGTCTATTGGGATAGAGCAGTATTCTGGTACAGGCGGGCAAACCGATACGGCTACCGGAGCCATTGAAGGAACCGACGGACTGGGTAAATCGATCATTGCTTGTCGTTCAACGGCAAGAGGTGGTGCCATCAGTACGATTGTTCCTGTTCTTCCTGCGGGTAGTGCCGTGACCCTTCATAGAAGTCACACCGATTGGGTGGTCACAGAATGGGGTGCCGTGCGATTAACAGGCAGAACCATTAGAGAAAGAACAAAAATGCTTATCTCTATTGCTCATCCTGACTTTAGAGAACAACTACTTCATGAGGCCGAGAAACTCGGGTTTATTTAAAACTTTGTTTTATACATAATATTTGAATTATGCTTCCCATAAAAATAGTAGGAACCGGATTGTATGTTCCGGGTGAACCCATAACAAACCTCGATCTTAAACGACTAAGTGGATTGGAGTTTGATGCTGAAAAGTTAGAGAATAAAATAGGTATTTTTAGCCGTCATATGGCTAAATATAACGATGTTGAAGAGTCTACAGCCGATTTTGCTACAAAAGCGGCCATGGCTGCAATCGCAAATGCCGGGGTGGATGCTGATGAAATCGGCCTCTTTATCGTTGGAACGGACACCCCAGAGTATATCTCTCCAGCTACTTCAATCATTGTTCAAGGTCGGATTCAGGCTAAAGAGTCTTGGGCTTCAACCTTTGATGTAGCTGCCTCATGTGCCAGCTTTACCATTGGTTTAGACAATGCGGTTCGAATCATGGCCACTGACTCCTCAATTAAATATGCTGTCGTAATAGGTGTTTATAATATGCCGGCCTACCTACGTGCTGATGATGCATTCGGCCATTCTATCTTTGCCGATGGCGCCGGTGCTGTGGTCCTGGGTAAATCTGACTCTCTTAGCTCCGCTTATATTGGCAGTCAGCTCCTCACTGATGGAACTCAGTTCGATTTTATCGGAGTCTACGCCGGGGGTACCAAGCAGCCAGTGACAGAGGATGTTTTGAGAGCCGGACAACAGGGTTTGTTAAGCCTTAAGCCCTTACCAGGCGACCGTAACTTAAGGTTATGGCCTAACGTGGTCAGGCATCTCCTTAACAAATATGATATGGCTATAGATGAGATTGATCACTTTGTCTTTACCCAGATCAATAGATCAGTTATCATAAATGTCATGGCTGAGCTAGGGGTTTCTCTCTCTAAAACCACCATGGTGATGGATCGGTATGGGTACACCGGTTCTGGTTGTGTGCCCATGGCATTCCACCATGCTGTAATGGAGGGGAGAATAAAACGTGGGGATACGGTTTTATTTATGGCTTCAGGTGCAGGACTGGCCGTTGGAAGTAATCTGTTTAAATTCTAAAAATTGACCTGATGACATATAGTAAATTTCACGTTGGAATCATCGGGACTGGAGTCTATATACCTGAAGGTAGAATGACAGCTGCTGAGATCTCGCAGGCTACGAAAGGGGTTTGGAGTGAAGAGGCAGTGATAGAGAAGCTTGGGATCGTTGAGAAATCTGTTCCCGGCGAAAAGGATGGGACTCAGGAGATGGGGGCATTGGCTGCTTTAGACTGTTTAAAGAACACTGGGGTTGATGCCTCTGAGATCGATTTGATTATATCAATCGGGGAAGAGTGGAAAGAGTATCCATTAACCACTACAGCAATCTATATTCAAGATCGTATTGGAGCCGAAAAGGCATGGGCATTTGACCTTCAGCAAAGATGTTGTACGGCAGTGGCTGCAATAAAGATAGCCCATGATATGATGTATGCTGATCCTGAGATCGAGACCGTTTTAATTGCGGGAGGGTACCGTAATGGTGACTTTATTGATTTTACCGATGCTTCAGTCTCATTTATGTTCAATCTTGGCGCCGGTGCCGGTGCCCTAATCTTAAAAAGAAATGCCGACGTTAATGTCTTATTGGGCACTCATATTATAACCGATGGCTCGATGGCTCGCGATGCCGGTGTTGAGGTGGGTGGTACTGAAAATATGATTAGCTGTGCTAACCTTGATATTGCGTATAAATCGCTCAAGGTCTTCGATGAAAAACACATGAAAGACCGTTTGAATGAGGTCTCTATGAAGAATTGGATGACTTGTATTGATAGAGCTTTTGAAAAGGCATCAATTGCTAAATCAGAGCTGGGTTACTTAGCTAGTCTCCATTTTAAACGATCAATGTATTTTTCGATGGTAGAAGGTCTGGGATTAACCCCCGATCAAACCATCTACCTTGAACACTTTGGCCACTTAGGTCAAATAGATCAGATCCTTTCATTGCATCTTGCCCTTCAAACGGGGAAAGTAAAGGATGGCACAGTCCTTTCGATGATTGCCGCCGGTATTGGATACGCTTGGGGCGCAAATGTAATTAAATGGGGGCCAATAGATGGTCAATAGTATTGGGTGTCTTTGTAACTATTTGAATTGTAATGATTAGCTGTGTGTTTTTTCATTAAATAGTACTAAAGTCAACCTTGTGTATTATATCAGTAATAAGAAACTGGTTTTGTTTTAAAATACCTTTAACATATCCTTTTAACATTTAAACCGTCCAAAAAAATGAAGAACAAATTTTTATTCCTTGCCACATTGGCTGCAGTTTTGATGTTTGGTTTCACTTCATGCTCAGATGATGAGAACCTAGCTCCAACGTTTAAGTCGGCTTCCATTTCAACCGACAACAAGACCATAACGGTTAATTTTTCTGAGGCAGTTTATTCCCAATCTTCCAAAAGTGGAAATCTTGACTCCACCAAATTATTGGTTACAGCTCCTGAAGGTGTAGAGTTTACTTATAATGTTACTCATTCAGCTGGTAGCTCAGTAGCAACGATCAACATTGCCATTACTTCCGTTGTGCAGGGTACTGAGGTCTTCACCATCAAGCCAGCTTCTGGCTCGGCGATCTATGATGAGGAAGGTTCTGCCATGTCGGCTTCTGAGGTTGTAAAATCTAATGCCTTAACCAAAGATTTAGGTATTATAGGCACCTGGCTGTCTGAAGGAGATAATGTTGCACCTTTACTGGTAACTTACTTTAATGTTGCTAAAGTCACTGCTGATTTCAAGGCCGATTACACTTATGTTGTCAATCAGTTTAATATTGGCAATACAACAACCACTCCTGACCTAGTTTTCAGTGGTACCTATGAGATTGAAAAATCAAATGTAGGTAATATCTGGACTATCACCTGCAATCAGGAGCTTCCATACGCTGCTGTTGCTTCTGGTATCTTTGAGGTGAAAACTGGCCCAGAGGTGTTATGGTATGAGGTAGCTCAAACTACAGGTACACAAAATGTTCCTCCAACCCCTGCCGGTGGATTTGGTAGCACCAACGGCGGTACTCTTGGGGTTATGAATGTTCAAAAATATGTTCGCCAGTAAAGCATACCCGCTTTCTGTAGGCATAAAGATTATTCTGTTGGCAAAGCTGTCATACGACCATTTGGCAGCTTTGCTCTTAAAATCTAAATTTTTCATCTGATGAAGAAACTATCATTACTGCTTCTGTTGGTAACCATTATATGGACGGGTCGTCTGACAGCTCAGGAGAAAGTTGAGGAGAAATCGGAGACTGTAAATAAGTTTAATCTCCTTACTTATGATCTGCCTTATAATGTTAGATCGAATAGAGAATTTCAGTTCCTGGCCTATTTTATTACTCAGGGTGTAACAACCAATACCTACCCGAAGGCTAGTCTCTTTAATGGCCAACTCGTGGGTCGTCTCTTTGGGCCAAACTCTGCATCTACCGCTGATACCAGCACTTCCCAATATTTTGAGCAACGAATCTTGCCCTTCTTTATCTATCAACCTAAACTCTTTAATGGAAGGGCTATTCTGCGTGCCTCTTTCGAGATTGACTGGACTTGGGGTGACCAGGCCTATGGTGTTAGTGGAAACAAAGGCAGTGCTATTAGTGCTGATCAGGTCAATATTCAAACTCAAAATGTCGAGCTTGAATTGATTCCGGCTAAGAACTATGCCATCAATCTTGGATTACAAAGAATGTTTGATACTCCTTATAATCCTTATAGAACAGTCTTCGATAAGATGCTTACGACTGGTTACCGTATGGCCTACTGGGGTACCGATGGCGTCGGGATCTCAGCACGCTATGATGGCGATTTTCAGAAGGCAAAGATTGGTTATTATCTTCTTTATGAAAATAATACCGAGCTTAATGACGATGTAGCTCTTTTTGAACTCTCTTATCAACGTAAACTAAGTATGGCATGGAACCTGGGTGGTTCTCTCTATTATGTACGCGATAGGGGTAAAGGCCAAGGGGGTGTCTCTGTTTTTGGGGAAGGCTTGAATAGTGTCTTAGCTGCCTATAATGGCTCTTTTGTATTTGATATTGCTAAAGACTATCAAGCTGATATCGTTTGGTTAGGTGCTAATTTTAGTCGTAATCCAGATTTTCTACTCGACCCTCTTCAGTTAACCGGATTTGTTAACTATAATCTGGGGAGTGTTAGAGATAATACGGGCTCTGGTTATGAGAAAGCTGCTGATATAGGAGGTGTTGCAGCTAACTTACGAGCCGCTTATCGGTATGGTACCACAATCAATGATTATATCTCAGCCGATCTTATCTTTGCTCAAGGAGATGGCAATGGTATTACAGATAAGAAATATACCGGGGTGATTACTGGAAATACCTGGGGTATGCCGGCTTCTATTTTCATCGGAACAGGTGCTTATCTTCTCTTCCCTCATGGTAATGTTGTTAATCGATTTACCCCGGTGGTTGCCGATATCTCTAATATGGGTTACGGTCTATTGGGGGGTACGGTTAACCTAACCCACGATTTTATCCCGCATAAACTAAACGGAAAAGTGGGTGGCGCTTTAGCTTTTAGCCATGCTAAACCTCAAGGGGGTGGCCGATTCCTCGGTAACGAAATAAACGCATCGGTATCTTATACACTCGGCCCCTTTATGAGCCTTGAACTTCATGGCGCTTATATGTGGCTCGGCGATTTCTTCGATAGCCAGGATGACTCTCATGGTTCTGCAATCAATGGCGGAGCAACTGAACGTCCTGTTAATCCTTTTACGGCATTTATCGTTTATAAATGGCTGATGTTTTAATAACTAACTTTAAGGTAACAGTGGAGGAGTTGCGATGGATTCTATCTTACAGTCATATTTGTGAACTAACTCTATCAAGGCTTTCTTATATTACCTCAAAACAAATTTATCACACATGAACAAAAGATTGTTTTTTCAAATAGTTTCATCAGCTTTTGTTTTCTTATTCGTAATGAGTAGTTGCAACCCTTATCGTAATCTCATGAAAATTCAATCAATGAGCGATGTCTCTTATGTCTATGATGTTCATTATGCCAACTTACCCGGTGATATTAAGCTTGCATATATGGATGAAGGCAAAGGAAGTGAAACGGTAATAATGGTTCACGGGCTAGGCAGCTATTCGCAGGCATGGAAAAAGAATATTGCTGAGTTGAGTTTAAAATATAGGGTCATTGCGATCGATCTACCCGGATATGGTAAATCTTCGAAAGCACCCCATAGTGGTCTGATGTCTTTCTATGCAGGTGTAATTGTCGATTTTATTAAGCAGATGAATCTTGGGCAGGTTAATCTTGTCGGTCACTCGATGGGTGGACAGATCTCGATGGTTTTGGCAATAGAGCATCCTGAGTTAGTCAAGCGGCTTATTTTAGTTGATCCAGCCGGCTTTGAGGCTTTTCATGCTGGTCAGAAAGATTGGTTTAAAGAGGTCATGACTCCTAATCTGGTTCGTTTAACCTCAGTTGATGCTATTGAAACGAATCTCGCATCTAACTTTTATAGAATGCCTAAAGATGCAAAATTCATGATTGAAGATCGTATTGCCTGGCGTAATGCCTCCGATTTTGAAGCCTACTGCCTCGCCGTTTCACGATCGGTTGCTGGTATGGTGGATGAACCGGTCTTAAATAAACTCGATAAGATTACAGTACCAACATTAATCTTCTTCGGTGAAAACGACTTACTCATTCCCAATAGATATTTAAATCCAGGTTTTACTAGTAAAATTGCAGAGCAAGGCGCAGCAAAAATCAAGGGAAGCAAACTCATCATGGTACCTCATTGTGGCCATTTTATGATGTTTGAAAAGGCCGATGTATTTAACAAAGAAGCTTCCGCATTTATCAATTGATTAATCAGATGATCTGTAATTAGTAAATGTCATCTATAAAAGAGCGGGAGTGTGAAAGCACCCCCGTTTTTTTATATTTTTATATCCGATTGTTTGATAGATTAACCCTGATTAGGATTGTATCTAATGAAGCATAAACTTGATACTTTTAGTGAGTTTGCCGGTAACCTTTATCCGCATGAAGCCGATTATTTGATGGGTATTCAGAAATTTAATAAACCAGTAAACATTCATATCCTCAAAACTATTCATCATAATTGCTATCATCAACAAGATCAACGTGCGTTTGACCCAACTATAGATAAGCGATCCTATTCCTATATGAAGAACTGGATCACACAGATGCTTGATAAGGCCGACGTCGATAAATTCTATGAATGGCTTATTAATGCTGAAAAGCAGGTTATGACCGATGTTATCCTACCCGATGAAGAGAAAGAGATCATCGAAAACTTAAATGTCATTACCCCATCGCACTACTATTTTCTCAGATTCTATGAGTTGATTGAGCATTTTAGAGATTTTCTGCTGATTCGGGTAAGAAATAGATTTTATAGACCGACTAATAATTACCTGCAGAAGTATGAGGTGGCCTATCAACGAAGTATTGCTATTAATAAAAACCTTAATCGTGCAGCTGAGGAGATTATTCGTCAGCATGAGACTTTCGACGTAGACCCAATCACCTTTAATGACTTCTTGCAATCTACTTTTAGTGATGAGACCCTGGATGGTTACACTAGATACCGCGCAGCTGTCAGGTTGACTTTTCTGTTCTATAATTACCGGGAGTTTGAGCAGCTAAGAGTCTTATATAATGACTTGGATAAGCTATTCAAGACAAATCTCTTTTATTCAAAACGGATTCTAGCTAATTACTATTCGAATAGAGCCATGATGCACTCTAAGCTAAATGAGTTGGAGACCGCTGAAAAGTATGGCTACTTTAGCATCATTCAAAAGAATAGTGACTATTTCTTCTATCTGGCTAATCTTTGTGGGGTCTTGCTACGAGCCAGAAAATATGAGAAGGCTTTAAAGCTAATGAGCGCCTCTATCCCAGATTTAAAAAATACAGGAAGTATTTATAATCGCATTGGTTTTGCTAGCTTTTATACTCGAACACTGGTGTATAATAACATGGCGAAGAAGGCGGTTAGTTATGCCTCCACATTTTTAGAAGCATATAAGAAGGAGGTGTTTGAGACACGATGGCATCTGTTTTTTTCAGCTTATCTAGAGGCGCTTTTACATGCTGAGAAATATGATAGGGTGGTGGCAATCGCTAATAGATATAATCTGTTATCCATGGAGAAGATGAGCAGCGATAAGACTGTTTACTTGCCAATCTTACTTTGGATAACGGAGGTCGCTCTTTATATGAAAGGGAAAAGAACCAAACAAAAGATTATCGAAATTATTTTAGCTTCAGCACAAAACCTACTAAAAAATAGGTATAAAGCGGGTAGAATAACGGAGTTACTCGAGATTTTATCGTTGTCAATTCCTGAGGAGGTGGCCTATATCAGAAGACAACTTAGTGCCTTAAAGAGTAAAACAGAATAGATCTCTAATGCATAAATCGAGTTTTCTAACAGAACATTTGAGATTAAACCTCTTTTCCTTATCCCCTCATTACACAACAATTGAACTTGCTTTAAAAATAAAAAACCCTTGTAAGTTGTAATTTACAAGGGTTTTTTGTGGAGCTGGCGAGAGTCGAACTCGCGTCCAAACAGGCAGCCAACCTGCTTTCTACATGCTTATCCTTTAGTTAGTTTTCGAGAACAAACCGGCAAAAGGCCAACCTATCTGTTCCTTATTCCTTTTATCTTATCAGAACACCAGGATCTTATTCTGACCAGTCCTCCATTTTTGATGCTCCGGTCGGGACGCCGTAGGACAGGGCTTCCCGGGGAACAGCAAGCGACCTAATCGTCCTGATTAAGCAGCCAGTGCGTAATTGTAATTGTTGCCAGTTATGGCTTTGCCGATGGTTTTGAAGGGCCTTATCGACAACGCCCTGCATGCTTACAAATCCACCGTCCTGCTGTCAATACCAGTCAGCCCCTGATGGTCTGTGAACTGCAAAGATAGCTCTTTCTTTTCTTTTAGCTACTATCGTTGCCCCAGTAGCTTGTTTTTTTGATCTCTATATGGGCACTTACAAAGAAAAATGTCAAAAACTTCACAAAAATTTTATATGTATTTGTTTTGGCAGTATTTTTGTTTTTGATCTAACAAAAAAGGACCTTCTTTGTTGAAGGTATATCTTTAAGTATTCATTTAACCATTTATCACTACGTTTTATGAAAAAAATCCATTTCTTAATGGTGGCTGTAATGCTTGCCACATCAGCACTCTTCACTTCTTGTTCTGATGACAAGGATGATCCTATTGTTGATAAAACTCCTAACCTGACATTCGTTGGTGGAACAAATTATGTTTCTTCTGATGCCAGTTTCGTGGTAGGTTCATCTTTTAAGGTAGGTATCAATGCTTCTGCTAATTCAAGCACAAGTGAAAAAATCAGAAAAGTAGTTATCACCCGCATCTTTAACAACACTCCTGTTGTTATTTCAAACCGTTCTATGAAAGAGAGTAACTATTCTCTTGATACTACCTTCACTGCTAATCAGAGTACCGGTATAGAAAAAATTATGTTTGTTATTACTGATGATGCAGGTCTTACTAAGGAGTTGACTCTTAATATTACTACCACTGCCGCTGCTGGCGACATTAAGAGTTACACAGCTGTATTGATGGGTGGCCAAGGCAACGTAAATGCAGGAAGTTTCTATTCTTCAAAAGACAATACCGTTATGTTCCAAGCTAGTGCTGTAACAAACCAATCTTCGGTTGACTTTGTCTTCTGGTATGGCACTTCTAGTCTTTATGCTATCGGAGCTCCTGCTAATACAGATGCTAATACTGCTTTCGAAAGCCTATTCACAAATTGGACAACCAAGAATGACACCAAGTTTAAAAAAGTAACTGGCGTTGACTTCGATGGTATTACTGATGATTCAGTGATCGCCGCTCAGGCTACTGGGTTAACAGATACTAAGGTTGCTAGTCTTACTGTTAATGATGTTGTTGCTTTTGAAACGGCTGCAACCTCAACTTATGCTTCACGTAAGGGTATCTTTAAAGTGCTTGAAGTTTCTGGCACCTCTGCTGCAACCCGTACTATTAAGATTCAAGTGAAGATCCAAGACTAAACTCTGGTTTATCTTCCAATAAAAAAGGATTGCCTGATCAATACTCAGGCAATCCTTTTTTATTATCGGTTCTCCGATTTTATAGTGATCTTCAACGATTTTGTACTATTTCCGTGGTCTTTTTGTTGTTGTTTTATCAGGATTCAGGTTGATTAGTATTCCTCCTCCTATGTAATATCGTCCCTCTTTTCCCAAATAATACCTTGTGGTGGCATCCAGGATGATCCATTTGCTAACCGGTAAGTAATAGGAGAGGCCAGGTGTAAAGCTTACCATATTGGCACTGGATTTTGAAAAGACATCGGTTGCTTCGACATTTTCTCTTGTTAGGTTCATTCCCAATGCCAATGTTAGATAACTACTTTTGAATTTTTGTACTCTAAACTCAGCAGCGACATTAACCTCATAATAGCGTATCTTAGCATTGGAAGCTTTGTCAGAGGAGTAGATGATTACTTCTGGAACAATGGCTACAATAGGAGTGAGGCTCAAAACGCCCTTTACTCCAAAACCAGGCTTTTTAACCTGCATTGGGTCATAACCCGCAGATAGACCGAGTAAAAATTTCTCTTGTTGGGCAAAAAGAGAAAATGCAGCTAAGAGAAAAAGAATTATTAAAGCGTTTTTTTTGTTTGACATATTTAGATGCTTGTTGAATTTGTTTATGCGTGACTTAAACACGAAAGCAGTGATTTGCAAAGATAGGCAAAGAAAAAGAAAGCCGGAATGATCATCCCGATCAGCCGGCTCCTCATCCAAATAAATCCGATAAAACTACATTTTACTAATTAGACTCTGTCCTTTCATGACGTCCAGATCTATCCTCTGGCCTTTTTCCTCTTTCATGTCGCTCATCGTTTCGTCTTTTCTCTTTTAAATCGAGATATGATTTATATTGCTCTGCCGTTAAGATCTCTTTCATGCGCTTGTCTTGATCTTCGTCGTTTTTCTTCATTTCATCGCGGGAAGTTCTTCTGTTTTCCTTGTTAAGAGCTCTCTGAGCCTCCATCTTGCTAAAGAAATCTTTATTGACTTCCAAAACTTTATTGGCTTGCTCCTCTGTTAGGTTAAGATCCTTCTTAAGTTTATCTGTCACCTTTGAAGCTCTTTGGGCAGCGGTCAGTTTCTCTTGCGGCTCTTGAGCCTGGAGCGATATAGTGCAAAAGAGCAAAAACCCTCCTACAATTATTAATTTAAATAGATTATTCATGTGACTTAGTTTGTTTTATTTGTTAGGGTATGACCACCTTACATTTTCCTGGGTTTAATGATTCTTAAAAGATTTTAACTTTGGGTTTCATTTATGATTAAAGGATGTTAAATCAATCTCCAATTCCGTCTGGTTGTAACTCAATTTGCCCGGCTTGTCGTCATAGAAGTTGGTCTCTTCAGGAAAGCTTACAACAAAAGGGTTCTTTTATTTATAGTAAGTTAAATGTAGTTATTGAGGAGCATAATCTTTTAGAAAAGGTTGTTTTTGATGGATCTGTACGCTCTCTTCCTGAACACCAGCGATTACACTACAGAAACAAGGTTCTGTTACGGGCAGATTTTTGCCTTTTTAATGAGTGGCATTTTGGGGTGACACGATTCAAAGAGTTTGTACCAATAGATGACTGTCCGGTTCACTCGCTTCAAGTAAAAGAAACCCTAACGCTATTGCGTGCGACTCTTCCGAAGCAGACAGACTACCCCTTGTACTGGTTCAGTCAAACGGGTGCTCAGGTCACGTTGGTTTTTAAAACATCGTCGTTGCCCTCGTTAGACTGGATAACACCAGAATTTAAAGAGCGTTTTTTCGAACTCGGCAATGAGGGTCTGTGGATCCATTTAAATCCATCAACAGGGAAACGGGTGTTTGGAAAAGGATACTTTTCAATTGTTTTCGGCCAGGAGGCATCTTTGATGTCAGATGGTCTTGCTTATGGTCCGGCTGCCTTTCAACAACTCATTCCTGAATTACATAGTAATTCATTAGATGAAGCCGAATCTTGGTTGTTGCCTGACTCGAAAACAGCTGTCCTGGATCTTTATAGTGGTAATGGAGCGAGCCTGAGGCGTTGGTTAGCACAGCAGTCGGTGGTCTTGGGTATTGAGTCTTCCGGAGATTCTGTTCGGTTCTCTTTGGTAAATGCTTCGGGTGCTCAGGTACTTCGAGGTAGCTGTTTGCAGCGACTTCCACAGATAGATCTATGGCGTAAAGCGAATGAGAAGGCTAGGTTTTTAGTCTATACCAATCCGCCTCGAACTGGTATGGAGCCTGAAGTTACTGCGTATATTGGACGGACATTAAGGCCGGAGAGAATAGCATACATGAGCTGTTCTCCTGGAACATTAGCACGTGATTTATTGCAACTGAGATATTTGGGATATCGTTTGTGCCGGGTCATTGGATATGACTTTTTTCCCCTGACTCATCATGTGGAGACATTGGCTCTTCTGGAGCGGGTTAATGGATCAGATGATACTTTGTAAAACATAGATGAACTATACTAAACCGGAATAAATTTATCTATCTTTATGTTTGTTGAGTAAACAATGGGATAAGCGTTCATGGAAGCTATGACGTCAGAAATCAGCGAAGAGGTTGTGATCATTTACGATAATTATTAATCAAGATACACAAATCAACATGCGAAGCGGCAAAAAGATTGCTCTTAACACAGGGATTCTTTATCTGAAGATGATATTGACTGCCGGTATTACACTGTATACTACAAGGCTTGTTTTGGAGGGATTAGGAGTTGAAGATTATGGTATCTATAATCTTATTGCCGGAGTGGTGGCGATGCTGGCCTTTTTGAATACGGCTATGGCCACCTCCACTCAGCGATTTTTTTCCTATCATCAGGGTAAAGATGATATAGAGATGCAGAAGAGAGTGTTTAGTAACAGTTTTATTCTGCATATAGTAATAGGGATAATCATGGTGATTGTTCTGGAGATAGCGGGGTTATTTTTATTTGATGGTTTTCTTAATATTCCGGCCGATCGTGTCGGGGCGGCAAAGATCATATACCACACTATGACTTTTACCATTTTTTTCTCTGTCATTTCAGTGCCATATAATGCCTCGTTGAGTGCCCATGAGAATATGCTGTGGATAGCTATCGTTAGTGTTGTTGAGGTGGTATTAAAACTGGGTGTTGCATTATTGGTTTTTTGGTTTGAAGGAGATAAGCTGGTTTTTTATTCGGTGATTGTTGCAGCGGTAAGTGTTATTGTGGTCTTTTTATATGGTGTATATTGTTTGAAGTATTATGAGGAGGTGACCTTAAACGTTGGCGGCAGGGTAGATAAACCATTAATGAAAGAGCTTGCTTCGTTTGCTGGTTGGAATCTCTTTGGAGCCGCTTGTGGCGTTGCCAGAGCCGAAGGAATAGCCATTGTCCTGAATATCTTTTTTGGAACGATCATTAATGCGGCATATGGAATAGCCAATCAGTTGAGCGGACAACTAAATTTCTTTTCGTTATCGATGTTACGTTCCATGAACCCTCAAATTATGAGAGCTGAGGGAGCCGGTGAAAGGAAGCGAATGCTTTGGTTAAGTATGAAAGCTAGCCGGTTTGGATATTATCTTCTGGCCTTTATCTCTATCCCTTTTATTTTTGAGATGGATCATATCTTGGCTTTTTGGCTTAAAACGGTACCCGATTATACAGCGATCTTTTGCATCTTGATATTGGTCGCTTCGTTGGTAAGACAATTAACCGTAGGATTACAATCGGCGGCTCAGGCTACTGGTAAGATTAGACTCTATCAGGTAGTAGTAGGAGGGGTTCTGTTATTGAATCTTCCTGCCGCTTGGGTGTTGCTTAAACTCGGTTTTGCTGCTTATTCTGTGCTTTTTAGTTTCATTATTGTTGAATTATTAAGTCTGGTTTTTAGATTGTTTTTCCTAAAGGTACTTGCTGGGATGTCTATTAGAAATTATAGTTATATGGTGTTTTTTAAGGCAATGATACCAACAATCGTTGCCCTGGCAGTCTCGTATTTGATATCACATTACATAGTCATTGATTTTCGTTTTATTATCAATATCGTTGTTACTTTTATTGCTTTTGGAATTTCGATATACCTCTTTGGCCTTGAAAAAGATGAGAAAGAGAAGGTCAGATCAGCTTTTCTAATGGTAAAATCTAAAATTGTTAAGAGATGAAGAAAATAGGGATATTGACCCTCCCTCTGCATACAAATTATGGAGGATTGGTTCAAGCTTTTGCATTACAAAAGGTCTTAAAGGATTTGGGCTATGAAGCTGTTACTGTTCATAGGGTATCGAAGCCGAAGCTTTTAGTTAAGATGGAGTCCTTTATAAAAAGGTCGATCAAAAAGTATCTTTTGGGTCGTTTTGATTTGGTGGTAAAGGATTGGCCTAGCAATGAAGAGGCTTGGGTTATCTCACAACATACAGATAAGTTTATAGAAAGATATATTCAGTTGACTGAGGCAATAAACTCACCCGAAGAGTACTATAAGTTAAATCAGATGGGATTTGATGGGTATGTGGTTGGTAGTGATCAAGTGTGGCGTATGTATTATACTCCAGGTATGCCAAGCTATTTCCTCGATTTTACCAAAGGAATTGCCTCCTTGAAAAGAGTAGCCTACGCAGCCTCTTTTGGCGTTGATGATTGGGAGTTTTCTGAGAAAATGACTAAGATCTGTAGTTCACTAGCTCAAGAGTTCAATGCGATATCTGTTCGTGAGGATTCTGGCGTCGATCTATGCAAAAAGTACTTTAACGTGGAAGCTGAACATACTCTTGATCCTACTCTACTCATCAATAGTGATGTATATAGTGAGATGGTTGATCGGGAACACGCTAACTTAGGACAGAATGTTCTATACCATTACGTCTTAGATAAATCGGCAGATAAACTTGAGATTATTAATAAGGTGGCCGATGAGAAGAGGTTAAGGGTGGTGGCGGTAATGCCACAGAAGAAATTCTCTCAGGTAGGTAGTAAAGGGGTAGAGTCATGCATCTTCCCCTCAGTTACAGAATGGTTGAGAGGGTTTAGAGATTCTGAGTATGTTGTTACCGACTCGTTTCATGGGACCGTTTTCTCCATCATCTTTAGAAAACCTTTCATTGCTATTGGAAATGAATCCAGGGGGATGTCAAGATTTCAATCTCTTTTAAAGATGTTTGGACTGGAAGATAGATTGGTTTTCAAATCAGATCAGGTTAATCGAGAGCTGATTAATAAACCTATAGACTATGATAGGGTGGGTGAACTATTGGAAAAACAGAAAGCCTTTTCTATTGGCTTTTTAAAGAGAGCGCTTAACGAATAATTTTATAATTTTGTCGTACAGCTTGTGAAAAGTAAGTTCTTATTTTGAACCCCAAACCAACAAAACAATGGACCATAAAATCTGTATGATCGGACTTGGCTATGTAGGCCTTCCTTTGGCAGTAGAATTCGCCAAATTTTTTCCTGTAGTTGGCTTTGATATCCACCAAGGCAGGGTTGATGAACTCAATACCGGCCACGATAGTACCTTAGAGGTGGAAGATGATAACCTCAAATCGGTTTTAGTCAATGCTCAACCTGAAAAGAAAGGCCTTTATCTAACCACTCGTTTGGAAGAGACCTCCTCATGTAACACCTATATCGTTACCGTTCCCACTCCGGTTGATAAAAATAACAGACCCGATCTTACTCCGCTTATTAAAGCCTCTGAATCCATTGGAAAGGTGATTAAGAAAGGCGATCTCGTGATTTATGAATCCACCGTTTATCCTGGTTGTACTGAGGAAGATTGCCTACCTGTTATTGAACGTACCTCCGGATTGAAACTCAATGTTGACTTTTTTGCAGGATATTCTCCTGAACGTATCAATCCTGGTGACAAAGAGCATACCGTAACAACCATTCATAAGGTAACATCGGGCTCAACCCCTGAAATTGCCGATGTGGTTGATGTTCTCTATAAGACTATTATCAAGGCTGGAACTCATAAGGCTGCAAGTATTAAGGTTGCAGAATCAGCAAAGGTCATTGAGAATTCACAACGTGATATTAACATAGCTTTCGTTAATGAACTGGCTCGTATCTGTGCCCATCTGGATATTGATACCCGTGATGTTCTTGAAGCAGCAGGCACCAAATGGAACTTTCTAAAGTTCTCCCCCGGATTAGTCGGTGGCCACTGTATAGGTGTTGACCCCTATTATATGGCTCAAAAGGCTCAGGAGGCCGGTTATCACCCTGAGATCATCCTCGCAGGCCGTAGAATGAATGATGGTATGGGAGCATGGATCGCTGCTCGGATCGTAAAGCTAATGATTCGTAGAGACCTCGCTGTAAATAACTCGAGAGCTCTTGTCCTGGGTATCACCTTCAAAGAGAACTGTCCAGATATCAGAAATACTAAGGTGGTCGATGTGGTTCATGAATTAGAGGCCTTTGGAATGCAGGTCGATGTATACGATCCATGGGCTAAGGCTAATGAGGTCTTCCATGAATACAATCTAAAGCTTGCTCCAAGTTATAATGTCAAAGATTATGATGCAATCATTCTAGCTGTTTCACATCGTGAGTTCGCCGAATTCAACTTTGCTGAACGTAAAGCCGCTAGTGTTGTATACGATATCAAAGGCCTTTGGCCTAAAGAAAAGGTCGACGGAAGACTATAATCTTTCTGATCTTTTATTATAGAATCTTGCGTGATTCTGAACCCCTCCTCTTTAGGCGGCGTTCGATTCACGCAAGTTTTTTTTTGTGAATCTTGAATCTTGAATTTTGAATCCTTGAGTCTTGAATCCCTGAATCCCTCCCCATCAAGAAAAAAGGGCAGCTTTCACTGCCCTTTCATGGAAAACATCAATTCAAACAGAGTTTTGGTATAGTGAAAAATATCGTTTAGTTATTATTGACGAGGTTAAAGGTATCGGTAGCGATGACCAGTTCTTCGTTGGTGGTGATCACCATTGCCTTTACCGGAGAATCAGGAGAGGTAATGGGTGCATCCTTACCTCTGAGGCCATCATTAAGTTTTTCATCGAAATGGATACCGAGATAGTTGAGGTCAGATGCGATGCGTTGGCGTGTATCGCAATCATTTTCTCCGATACCGCCGGTAAAGATAAGTAGATCTATTCCATTCATGACAGCAGCGTAGGCACCGATATATTTTTTAACAGCATAAGCAAACATCTCGAGGCCAAGGGTTGCCCTATGGTTACCTGCTTTTGAAGCGGCTGCAACATCGCGCATATCGCTGGATACTCCTGTTACACCAAGCATTCCGCTCTTCTTATTGATCAAATCGTTTAGCTCACTGCAACACATCTGCTCTTTCTCCATTAAATAGAGCAATACCCCTAAATCAAGGTCGCCAGAACGAGTTCCCATTAAAAGTCCTTCTACAGGAGTAAATCCCATACTGGTCTCAACAGACTCGCCAAACTTGATGGCTGCAACTGATGCCCCATTCCCAAGGTGACAAGAAACGATCTTTTTATCTTTGATGTCCCATCCTAAGAGGTCACATGCTTTTTGGGCAACGTATTTATGGCTAGTTCCATGAAATCCATACTTACGAATTCTATATTTCTCGTAGTAATAGTAGGGGATACCATAAATGTAGGCATGCTCTGGTAATGTTTGATGGAATGAGGTGTCAAAGACGGCTACCTGGGGCACACCGGGTAAGATCTCCTTTACTGAAGAGACCCCACGTAGGTTAGCCGGGTTATGTAAAGGAGCTAACTCTATGCAACGCTCAATGTCTTTCTCTACCTCATTGGTAATAATAACTGACTTTGAGAACTTCTCTCCGCCATGCGCAACCCTATGTCCAACAGCTTCTATCTCTTTAACCGAACTTAAAACGCCATGTTCAGGATCGATCAATGCTTCTATCACCAGATTTATCCCCTCTTGGTGATTCGGAATAGGACGGTTAGTGACAAAGTCAGCCTTCCCGTTAGGTTTATGGGTTAATGTGCCTTCCGCTAACCCAATCTTCTCAACCAGCCCGCGGGCAAGTACCTCAGACTGTCCGTTCATGGCAAATAGCTGGTATTTTATTGAAGAACTTCCACAGTTTAAAACCAGAATTTTCATTTTGTAATATAATAGGTGATCGTAAAAAAATAGGTTGTCTGCAATCGATTGCGTCTATTCTTAAAAAAAGGGTGCATCGCCCCCTTTTCTCCTGAAAATCTATATTCCGGCTGCTTGATTTGCAGTTATTGCCACCAGATTAACAATATCTTCAACTGAGCAACCTCTCGAGAGATCATTAATTGGAGCTGCCATTCCTTGAAGTACTGGACCAACGGCTTCGGCTCCGGCCAGTCTTTGTACTAATTTATAGGCAATATTACCCACCTCAAGCGTAGGAAAAACTAATACATTTGCTCTGCCTGCAACCTCACTACCAGGAGCTTTACTCTTTCCTACTGCTGATACGATAGCCGCATCGGCCTGCATCTCCCCGTCAATAACTAACGAAGGATCCATCTCTTTAGCCAGTAGGGTAGCTTCAACCACTTTGTCAACCATCTCATGCTTTGCACTCCCCTTGGTCGAAAAACTTAGCATGGCAACTCTTGGTTCAATTCGAGCAATCGCCTTAGCTGTCTTTGCGGTTACAACGGCTATCTGAGCTAATTCAGCAGCTGTCGGATTAGGATGTACCGCACAATCAGCGAAAACCATCACCCCATTGTCACCCCATTGTGTATCCTTCATGATCATTACAAATGCACCACTTACCACAGATACTCCAGGTAATGTCTTTACAATCTGAAACGCTGGCCGTAGGACATCCCCTGTCGCATTTAATGCTCCAGCTACCTCTCCATCTGCCTCTCCAGCTTTAATTAATAGTACAGCAAGATAAAGTGGATCCTCTACTAACTTACCAGCCTGTTCCATCGTTAACCCCTTGCTCTTTCTGATATTATATAGCATCTGGGTGTACTCCTCCTTCTTGGCATGGGAAACAGGATCAATCACTCTTGCCTTGCCAATATTCGTCAATCCGAACGCCTTAGATTTCCTCTCGATCTCAGCAAGATTACCTAAAAGGATTATTTGGGCTAACTCCTCTTTTAAAATAATATCAGCCGCCTTTAAGGTTCGTTCTTCCGTGCCTTCCGCAAGTACAATGCGCTTTGAATGAAGCTTCGCATTGTCGCGTATGCTTTGCATGAGGTTCATGTGTTGTAAATTTGTTTTTTATTGGTCTCATGAAACAGGCCGTTGGTTAATACCACCCCGGGATTGAATGGAATCAAAGTAGTGCTATTTCATGAAGAATTTTTGAATGGTGAATTGAAATGGTCTAAATAAACTTATTTAAAATCTTTCAGATCAAATGATATTGGTCTGATTTTCCGTTGTTCCTGCAAAATTACTAATCCTTTCTGAATTGGAGCTTCAAATCTCAGGGAATATCCTATGAAATCAACTCTTTTTTGATTAATTAGACATAATTTTTCTCATTGCTTAACAAATGCCCTTAACCTCTGTTGTTGTTTAAGAAAAAAACAGCTTTGTAATACCATGTCATTGGTAATCTCATTTACCTTTTCTTGATGTGTTGCCGATGACTCAAAACTAGCATCCAATGAAAAAAATGACAATTCTTCTCTTTGCCTTTGGCTTACTTACCTCAATGACTGCCGATCTACCTGCCTATCTTATCTATAAATCTTCCGGTGAAAAAGTATCATTTGGTCAGATGGTCGATGAGTTGAAGTCGGCTGATGTGGTTTTCTTTGGGGAGCTGCATAATAACCCTATCGCCCATTGGTTGCAACTAGAACTCTCGAAAGAGCTTCTGTATGTGAATCAGAATAGGGTGATTTTTGGAGCAGAGATGTTCGAGACAGATCAGCAACTTATTCTTGATGAGTATCTAGATGGACTGATCAGAGCTAAAGATTTTGAATCAGGTACTCGATTATGGCCGAATTATGTCACCGATTATAAGCCAGTAGTTGATTTGGCTAAGGAGAATAAGGTTCCTTTTATTGCTACAAACATTCCTAGACGTTATGCTGCTATGGTTAGCAAGGGAGGATTCTCTTCTCTTGATAACCTTGATGATAGAGCTAAATCTTTAATTGCTCCATTACCTTTTAACTATGATAGCACGTTGCCCGGATACTCAGCAATGCTTCAAATGGGGGATATGGCTCATGTTAATGCCAATCTGCCAAAGGCCCAAGCGGCAAAAGATGCTACAATGGCTTGGTCTATTGCTCGTACCCTTAAAGATAAGCATCTCTTTCTCCATTTTAATGGCAGCTACCATTCAGATAATTATGAAGGCATCATCTGGTATATAAAGCAGTATAAACCTAATCTGAAGATCGTTACGATTACTACGATTTCAGTTAAAAATCCTAATGAAACTCCTAAAGACGAGCTTAAGGGTGCCGATTTTATCCTTACGGTTGATGAGGATATGACCTCCACGGGTCAATAGCTTTCTATAATTTGTTAATTTTTGGAGTCCTTAATCTCATAGGAAGGTAATTGTAACCCGCTGGATCTTTATTGGTTTAAATGAGCTCTCCCTAACCTCTTCCTAACCTCTCCCTTTCTATAGCCTTGAGCCTCTTCCCCGAATTTTAATTATTGGGAAAGAGCTTAAGCTGTTCGGATTTATAGAGTCACCCGTTAGAGCAGATAAGAAAGTTATCTGCTTTTTTGTTTTATTGTTGTTTACTGTTTCTATTCGTTTGGAGCCTGAGATTATAATTTCATTTAATAACTCATATATATGAAGAATTATTTAATATAAAATTAGATATTTCACACATTGGGTCTGAAATTAGTTACATTTGTTACTTACTAATCTAGACTCCTTACGTTTACTACTTTATGTTGATTCCCAATTAACCAACAAAACAGCTAAATATGGATTCTATAATAGTTTCAATAGAAGATCTGATAAGTAATCCCGGTAGTGGTCTATTACCTGAAGCTAAGGATGAGGAGCTAAATCTTAGATACTTTAGTAATTTGTTGAAGACATCGTATATCTATCCAAGTCAGTTAGCTAAAGCAATAGTTGCAAGAATGGAGCAGGAATCGTCTATTCTATCTCATGATTTGGTCTTCGCTGATAGGGCAAAGGTTCTCTACGGCTGGAAGACCACAACTCTACTGTTAGATGGAACAAATTTTGATCATCGGTTTAGTGTATTACTTAGATCAGAGATGCTTCGTCCGTCACTCTGGTTACGCTCTACTATGTTGTACTTGTTGTGTACCGCATTATTTCGGCGTTTCTCGGATGAGATTCTTACTTGTATAAAGAACAAAGAGAAAGGAGTTAAATTGAATAGTGCGTTGATCTCACTAATATCATTATGGAAGAGGTGTGGCGACTATCAAGATCCGGGGTTACTCGGGTTACCCTATCGGGAGCTAGTTTTAGCTGCTTTAACACTCTTTGTAAGATCTTTGATTTTTAAGTTCAAAAGTGAATTGATTTTTCGATCTCCTGAGTTTTGTGTTTTTTTTAGGTATCCTGAGGTGAAACTATCTGACGAAGAGCTTGCTCCTTTTGTTAATCGATTGAAAAATGTACTATTATCTATTCCTATTATCTCAATTTTCGATTTTGATCGTTCGAGCCCCTCTACCAAGGTTGGTTCTTTGTCTGATTCAAAAGAGTATATTGGTGGGTCTGACCCTGAAATGATGGATAAAACAGAAGATAATTTCTCTGATATAGAATCTATTTATCTTACCAGTAATGAAGTTTGTGCCTTACTTGGAATTAGCCATGCTACCTTATCACGGGTTACCCATAGAGGCGATCTTCATATCAAGCTCAAGAATAAATCGAGTTATCTTTACTTTAGAAGTGAAGTCGAGAAGTATAAAAAGTTGAATAGCTTTTGATCAATCCAGGTCTGTTTACGACCTTTGTAAAAAAAACATGAAGATAAAGACGGGAATAGGATACGATGTTCATCAGTTAAAAGAGGGATTACCTTTAAGAATAGGAGGGGTTGATATTGATCATCATTTAGGAGCATTAGGACACTCTGATGCGGATGTTTTACTTCATGCGATCTGTGATGCTTTATTGGGAGCAGCTGGGTTAAGAGATATTGGCTACCATTTTCCCGATACAAAAGCTGACTTTAAAGGGATAAATAGTCTATTGTTGCTTAAGGAAACCGTCAGGTTAATTAAAGCAGAGGGTTATGAGATTAGTAATATTGATTCAACCGTCGTTTTGCAGAGACCTAAGATTGGGAGTTATATCCCTTTAATGTTGGAAGCCATATCTGAAGCAACCGATATCCCCGTTGCCAATCTTAATATCAAAGCTACAACAACAGAACATCTTGGTTTTACCGGCCGAGAGGAGGGGATTGCAGCTTTTGCCGTTGCTACTTTGATCAAACCTCACCCTCTCAGTGGTGTGAAATAAAAACTCTTATCGAGTATCGGCAGTAGGTCAAGATAAAACTACACTATCGCGTTCTACATCGGCAGTTATTATAACTCCTAATGAATCAATACGTAGCTTTAATTTGTCTTTACCTATCTTAATGACTCTTCCTGTTTTTCCAGCCATGAAGCCTTTATTAATGATGACTTCACTGTTCATCTCCACCTTCACCGAATAGCCTTCCGACAGAGTAAGAAACTTTTTTATAGCTTCTATCTCCTTATCAGAGATAACCGCCGGTCTACCGCAATAATAGACGAAGTGAGAAACGCCATAAGTCTCTACGATAGATCTATAATCTCTCTCATCACTTCTAACAAAAATATAACTGGTAAAGAGGGGAACTTCTACTTTTTTCTTTCGATCAGACCAACTTCTAATGGTTATATGGAGTGGAAGATATACCTCAAGTTCTAGTTGTTCAAGTTGTTGAAATACCTTTTTCTCATTGTGCGCTAAGGTATATATTACATGCCAAGGTTTGGTATTGTTCATATCTACTAATATACTAAGGCAAATGTAACGCAAATCTTAATATGTTTTACAGAGTGTATTAAGATTTAAAATTTGCTTTATACCTTTCATCAGGAAGATATAAACTCTTATTAAACATTTTATTTAACATCCATTTTTTATCGTATAAATCAGTTAAATTAAAAAGGGTTAACTTTAACCCTCCTATCCCCATTGAAGCTTAATCGCTGGGGGATAGTTCTGGCTATTTTTAAGGATTTTGATGTGGCATAGCTCTTAAAATGGAGAATAGTGATTTAAACAAGGCCGATTTCCATCAGCCCCAAATTTTTGATAACAAGAAGACCTGGCGGCTCTCCCAGGTTACTCAATCGTTGTCGAGGGTCATCCAAAAGAACTACTCCTCTCGATTCTGGATTATTGGATCTATTGCGAGATTGGGCTTCGTCAAATCAACTGGCCATTGCTATCCTGAGCTTATTGAAAAGCACGAAGATCGTATCGTAGCCTCCATGCGTGGGTTCATCGCAGCGTCTAACTTTAAAATGATCGCTGAGAAGTTTAAGTCTGAGACCGGCGAAGAGCTGAAAGATGGTATTGAATGGCTCTTCCTTGGGGAGATTAGTTTTACCCCGACGCGAGGGATTACTCTGGTTATTGTGGATTGTGAACCGTCGTATACAATTGGACGATTAGCCGTTGAACGACTTAAAACGATCGAACGTCTAAAGAGCGAGGGGCTCTTCGATAGAAATAAATGCCTCCCTTTTCCTAAGCCCCCTTCACGCATTGCTGTGATTAGTGTTGAGAGTAGTAATGGATATCTTGATTTTCTTAATATCATAAATCGGGAAGGAAAAGACTTTCGTATCTCCACTAAGCTCTTTCCGGCTGTAATGACGGGTGAGAAGAATGTGGAGTCTATTATCTTTAGATTGGGACATATCAAGGAGATTGCCGAGCGGTTCGATCTGGTTATTATTCTCCGGGGTGGTGGGGGAGAGGCTGGCCTTGCCGGGTATGATAGCTATGATTTATCGGCTGCTATAGCTAGTTTTCCGTTACCTATTATCACAGGAATCGGTCATGCTCCGAATCAATTGGTGGCTACTATGGTCTCTCATCTCGATGGAATCACTCCGAGTGATGTAGCCTTTAAAATCGTTAACTGGTTTAAAATAGCGTTGCAGAAGGTGATCGATTCGGCCTATAGACTCTCACAACTCTCTTCTTTTAAGCTGCAGAGGGAGGAGTCTCGGATTAATAGGATCATTGATTCTCTTCCGGGTATGATTCATCGAAGGCTCTCTGTTGAGGAGATGAGACTTAGCTCTCTGAAATATCATGTAACCTCTTCTTGTTTATTGAGGCTAGAGAGAGAGACCTCAAGACTTGACCTATCCTCCTTAAAGCTTATGGATAGTAGTATGAGAAAATTGGTTGAAGAGCAGCGCCGGATTGAAACCTTGAGCAGGGAGATCGACCTGATCAATCCTTATAGAATGATGGAAAAAGGCTGGTCTTATATGATTTCTAACGGCGAGATCATCAAGAGTCCCGATCAGGTAAACGATGGAGATAGGGTTATAACGCAGACCTCTGCTGGTACCATCAGCAGTATAGTGGTAAAAAGATAATTACCTTTGTGCAAAAGATTCCAATTATGTCGTCTGACACCATATACTACAAAGAACTATTTGAACGATTTAAAGAGATGAAGGTCATTGTCATTGGCGATGTGATGATTGATGCTTACATCTTTGGGCAAGTGGATCGGATCTCTCCGGAAGCCCCTGTACCCGTGGTTTCTGTGAATAAAAGGAGCTCAAGACTAGGCGGGGCCGCCAACGTTGCACTTAATCTAAAGGCAATGGGAGCAGCAGCTCTGTTATGCTCGGTCATCGGCCAGGATGATAGATCGGAAGAGTTTATTAGACTCCTGAAAGATGAAAATATGCCTACAGATGGGATTCTCAGAAGTAAGGAGAGAATAACAACCACAAAATTTAGGGTCATAGGGAATAATGTTCAACTACTGAGAGTAGATGAGGAGAATACGTCTCCATTGACCTCTTCTGATGAATTGAAGCTTTTCACCTATTTCCAGCAGCTTATTGAGAGGTATCACCCTGATGCCATTATCTTTCAGGATTATGATAAAGGGGTTCTTACCCCTGGTTTAATAGGTGCTATTATTACCAAAGCGAACGAGTTGGGGTTGCCTATCACCGTTGATCCGAAGAAAAGAAACTTTAAGCAGTATAAGAATGTCGATCTCTTTAAACCTAACTTAAAAGAGCTGAGGGAGGGCATGGAGATGACGATCCATCGGGGTGATTTTGATGCGCTAGAGATAGCAGCATCGCGTATACAGGATGAGATGAGCCTCAACATGGTTATGGTTACTCTCTCTGAAAATGGGGTCTACCTCAGGAAACGAAAATCTGACTTAACCTATGATACCTTCCGTCTGCCTGCTCATCGACGGAATATTGCCGATGTCTCGGGCGCCGGAGATACTGTGATCTCTTTAGCTACTCTTTGCCTAGCCGCTCGATGTGATGTTACTACCATCGCACGGATCTCTAATCTGGCCGGCGGATTGGTCTGTGAGGAGGTTGGAGTGGTTCCAGTGGATGCGGATAAGCTTTTACAAGAGACTATAAAGCTATATACCGGGGTTTCTGAATAATACTCAAAATCGTTTAAAATAATGTCGCATCACTCTAAAGCGAGGTCTAACGTCGCCTCTATGTTTAATCAGATTGCCCCGAAATATGATCTTTTAAATCATCTCTTATCTTGGGGTATTGATAAAAGATGGAGAAAAAGGACAATCGATAAGTTAATCGACTCAGGAGCAAAGCATATCTTGGATGTAGCCACTGGAACGGGTGACTTAGCCATCGCTGCAGCTAAACGGAATAATCGGTTTGAGATTATTGGCGTCGATATCTCGGCCGGCATGTTGGATGCCGGTAGGGTGAAGGTCGTTCATGAGGGTCTAGATACTCGAATAAAGCTATTGGAGGGCGATAGTTTGTGCCTACCCTTTAATGATCAACATTTCGATGCAACCATGGTGGCCTTCGGGGTTAGAAACTTCGAGGATACGATTAAGGGGTTAAGTGAGATGTGTAGGGTGACTGCCACCGGAGGGATAATCCTTGTCCTTGAGTTTTCTAAACCTGATAAGTGGTTTATGCCACTCTATAGCTTTTATAGCAAATGGATCATGCCTTTGATCGGCCGTCTGGTCAGTAAACATTCAACGGCCTATACTTATCTGCCTGAGACCGCTCTTGCCTTTGCCCAAGGAAAGAATTTCTGTGATCTCTTGGTTAAGGCTGGCTATTCAGACCCACAATATAAACGATTTACTTTTGGTATCGCTACCCTTTATTCTGCTGTTAAGAGATGAAAATTAGACAGCCCCGGTTAGCCACGTTCTGAAGGCCGCTGCCCGGTCGACTGAGACAATACACTCTACCGGACTGTTAATTCTGGGCTCTATCTTTATCCTTCCTTTGGAGTGAATCCACATCTTCGAGATAGAATCAATGTTTAGAATCACTTGTCGGTTGATTCTGAAAAATGTCTTAGGTTCACATAGTTGTTCTAATTGTTCAAGTGTCTGATCAGCCGGATAGATCTGCCCATCTTTAGTTATCATAGAGACTCCTCCATCTTTAGCAAAAAAGAGGGCCACCGTGTCAATTGCGATGCTCTTAATATAATGGCCATACTTCACCATTATTCGGGTCGGCTCTTTTTTCCCCTGTTTAAGTAATTGCTCCAAGAGGGGTAAGAGGTTATTATCTGAATGCCTCTTCTGATATTTCTCGAAGGCATGGTTGAGCTCCTCCTCTTTCACGGGCTTGAGAAGATAATCAATACTGTTAAGCTTGAACGCTTTAATGGCATATTGATCGTAGGCTGTAATAAAAATGACAGGACAAGTGACCTCTATGGATGAAAAGAAGTCAAAGCATGTTCCATCCGCTAAATGGATATCGCAAAGAAAAAGATCGGGTTGAGCGTGGGTTTGAAACCAACTCTTTAAACCACTTACGGTTTCTATTATCCCTACTAATTCATAATCCGGCTTAATCGTCCTGATCATTCGTTCTAATCTACGACTCGCAGCCGCTTCATCTTCCGCAATTAAAACTTTCATTGTAAATGGATTTGTCCTCGTTTAATTTTACAACCTCGTTAACATTGGGCTTCTTTGTCCGTTTATAACTACAATCTTGACTTAGGTGATACTAGTCCCGCTGGTTTCTTTGGGATGGATGTTGATTCCATCGCTCGTTACTAGGGGAATAGCCACACAGAAATGTCTGTTGGAATTGATGATCTCAATAGGCTTGTCAGTTAAGAAATGGTATCGGTTACGAATGTTCTGAAGTCCTAGGCCGGCACCCGGTTCACTTGATATGCGTCTTTGAAGGTTGTTTGTTACTGTTATATAGCCTTGAGAGGTGAGTTCAACTTTGATTAATAGCGGACTGGCGGTTGTTATTGTATTGTGTTTTATTGCGTTCTCAATTAACATTTGAAGCGTTAATGGGGCTACAAAACCAACAACTCCCTTGATGTTAGTACTATACTCCATCTGAAGGCTCTCCTCATATCGTTGTCGCTGAATCTCCATATAATTATCAATGAGATCAAGCTCTTCTTTAAGGGGAATTAAAGGTTGATCTCTCACTTGTAATATAGACCGATAGAAATCGGATAAACGTTGAACATAGATTATCGCTTTTTGTCTGTCCTCTTCTATTAATGCCAGAAGTGTGTTAAAAGTATTGAAGAGGAAGTGAGGATTAACCTGACTTCGTAATGTTTCAAACTGTGCCACTAAGTTCTCTTTCTCAAGAAACTGATTACGCATCAAGCTCTCTTTCCATTGGGTGAAAAAATATAGCCCTTCGTGAAAGAAAGTAACCGCCAATGATATAAATAAAGAGACACCAAAATTCTTCCACATCCCAAGCCAAGAACAGACGGTGGTATTAACGAAAGTGTAGATGACCATGAAGGTGGTAAGAGAAACGAGTAGCGTATAGGTAGTGATGACTAGTAACTCGATGGTAAAGTGAAGTAAA
Source organism: uncultured Bacteroidales bacterium (assembly GCA_964444785.1). Lineage (GTDB taxonomy): Bacteria > Bacteroidota > Bacteroidia > Bacteroidales > TTA-H9 > JAJTBW01. The sequence continues at coordinate 32,448 of CAYUII010000020.1, forward strand.
GGTCTTTTATGCCAAGGAAGCCAACTCCATAATTTCATAATAAACCATCGGCATCCTAACCACAATAATAGGGTAGTGAGTAAGGTCAGCCCAACATTCAACAATAAACCTTTTAGATCTGCCCCTAAAAGTAATGAGGTGGTTGTTGGTAAGGCAATCCCTATTAATGGGATGCCTACCAACATAATCCAACGATCGTCTAACGGACTGCCTTCATTTCGGTAAAACTGTGGTGCCCTCATGAATGATTCTTTAGTTGATATTACAGCGTGTATCGTAATAAGTCTAGAAGTTAATTCGATATTGGGGAATTACTAAAATTCCTGTTTGGTAAATATAACCTGTTTCCCCCGTTTTTTTATTGAATTTTTCAGAATAGACATTCTGTTGATTAAAGATATTTTGAATGTCTATACCAAACTCTTGGCTTATGCCTTTTCCTTCCCATTTCCAGACCACCTTGAAGTCTGTGCGGAAATAGTCTGGATATTGAAGCTCATAGGCTTTGGTGTTGTCATATTTCCGCATAAAGTAGCCGGGTTTGTCAGGATCGGCCATGATTTGAGATGGAGTATATCTTTGGCCTCCACTCCATGTACTTTTTAAATCAAAGGCTAATGAATGAGTTGAGGAGCCATTTTCTTTTCGTGATAAGATGAACTCTTTGCCAATAAGGAGATTCGCTACAAAATTTGTGTTAAAGGCTGTAGATCGCTCAAGGTTATCGCTTCCTTTGTATTTAGAATCAAAGATAGAGAGGGTGCCAAGATAATAGAAACCCTTATAAAGAAATTGTTCAACGGTTAGTTCTAATCCGATGTTTCTGCCTTTCCCGGTGGCAACAAGGGTATCAGGGAATCCAAATCCAAAGTTGGCTCCTTCATTCAACAATGAATAGTAATTATTGGTGTTTCCATTAACACCGGCTCCTGAGAGTAGCTGAATATATCCTTCGGCTTTTATCCTTGTGTTTTCTGCAACCAGATAATCGCCTCCAATAACAAAATGATGTGCTTTAAGAAGATCTAAGTCTTTGTTTAATCGTTTGTAAGTACCATCAGGTAAAAGAGACTGTCTGAAATAGACTGTTATGGGATTAAGTTGGCTATGGTATCCGTAACCAATGTTTAGACTGAGACGTTCACTGATTCCCCATCTTAGTGCTAACCTTGGCTCAATATTCCAAGTGTTATTATAGGCATAATAAAGAGCATGAAAACCATTGTTTAGGGTAAAACGGTCAGTTATTCTATATTGCCATTGAAGATAGGATTGTATTAAAAGTGCGTCTCCATTAAAGGCGGTAGTAGGTCTAAGTGCTTGGTCTTCGTTGAACCAGATGGATTCGGTTAAATCAAACATCTGCTGTTTGAGTCTGAAGCCACCTTTTAAATGTGAGCGGACTGAGATTTTTGAAGAGATAAAAGATTGAAGTGTTATAAATGATTCATTAAAGTTGTTTTTATAGATTGATGTTTTATTCAAATAATTTGGGGATAATGAGTCGACGATTGTTTTGAAATTGTGATAAGATGAAGCAACCGTTGTCCTTAAATAGCTATTCTTTGTTAGGCCGATGTTATGAGTTACTCCGCCACTAATCAACTGACTTCCATTGGTAAGGTCATATCCTTCTCCTCCATAGAAATCAATGGTTTCTTTAGTGGTGTCGGCTTTGCTATCCCAAATCTCGATATCAGAATCTCCACCAAAAGCGAAAACCGAGAAATCACCAAACTTGGTTGCAGGCAGATTTATTTTGACAGCAAAATCCTTATACTTTGGAATGCCGGTTCCCGTCCCTAAATCTGCGCCTAACTTATCCATTAGTTCCAAAGTGGAATAGCGTCCATTTACTAGATACGAGGCTCCTGTTTCCTTGTTTAATGGACCTTCTGCCCCCAACTCGAAACCATTAAAGCCCACCTGCCCTAAGAACTCATGCTTTTTATCGTTTCCATTTCTTAGTTTTAGGTCGAAAACAGCTGCTGTTGCATTACCATATTCCGCCGCAAATGCACTAGTCATGAAATCGGAGTTAGCCAGCATATTATTGTTCAACATGCAGACAGGTCCTCCTGTGGCTACCGATGATCCATAATGGTTAGGATTATGAATGTCGACATCCTCTAAGCGCCAAAGTAACCCTAATGGAGAGTTTCCCCGTACAATAATGTCGTTTCTCGCATCATTGGCACCCGTTACCCCAGCATAATTCATCGCCATTCTAGCTACATCATTCCGTGATCCGGCATAACGATTGGTCTCCTCAACGGTAAAGCCCCGACTACTTATGGTAGCCATTGGATTGATGGTCCCTCGCTTGTCCCTCTTCGCCACTATCTCTACTACTTGCCCCGTAATGATTGCCTCTGTCAGATTAACCTCCAATACAACCTCTTTGGCATTACTTACCTGTATATTAGATATTACATTCTGTTGATACCCAATGTAACTCACCCTTAGACTAACACGTCCAGGTTTTAATCCGGTGATCTTAAACTCCCCGTTTTCATTGGTCGTTGTACCAGTGAATGGAATCATGTCAATAATGACAACATTAGCCCCGGGAAGAGGTTGACGGTTATCTCCATCTTTTACCTTGCCTCTAATCGTTGCATTTTGTCCTTGAATGGCTGAGCCGATTCCTAAAAGGAGAAAAATCAGGAAAACTTGTTTCATTCTTGTCATTGATCTTTTTTTCTGCAAAAAAAGGATCTATACAAGAGATAGCCAACCGTTCAGCGTCGAATGGCGTCAAAAGGTAGTTGAATTGGTAATATTGAGTGTTAAAATCTGAAATTCTCTTTTCCCGTATTCCCTAACCCCCAGTTTATTCCCAATAAAGTGATAAGATTGTCTGAGTCACCGAAGTTCCTTCCAAATGCCCCTGTAATATAGAGTTCATCACTGATCTTGTATTTCAATAATCCGGAGGACCGATACGTGCCTGCTCCATCACTTACCCGCCTTATAAATTCATAACCCAAGGTAAGTTTGTCAAATTCAAACTCCAGCTTCCCTCCAAAATCGAAATATTCCCTCCTCTCCATCTTTAGGTCATCATCAGTAGGTCTGTTGTCACTGATAAATCGCCCCACGCCATAAAGATTTATATAGTTGGTGCTGCTCTTCGAAAACTTCTGAGCGTAATTCAAGGTAACCCAGGCTCCGAATCGACCCGATGTATTCGATGAAAAATCGTTATCCGTGAAATAGGCATTGTAAGCGACTGCTCCATCAATGGCAAAAAGGGGCTTCTCTTTAAGCTTCGATACCATCTCAAGCAATGAGTCACTGTTTGCTACTGAATCAAGAACCCGCTTTAATATTTGATGGTATAGCTTTGGATTGTCTGTAAGAAGGCTTTGGGTGGCGCCGGCTGCCCGTTGCGCATCTCTGAGCCTTTTTAGTCGACCTTGAGAATATAAGTTGGCCTCAATAAGCTGTTGGTGATAGTCGTTCCCATAGAACCTTAGTAACGTAGTCCTCAATCCTATGGAGATATTACTGGTAGTGGGTTGCTCATCTTTGCCATCCTTATTAATATATGCTATTGATATTGAGGTCATCTTGATGGCTGAAAATGGATTCATCCCTTTCTCTGTTAACCCGGCATAACGAAAGAAATTCATCTTCTCGTGGCTGAAAAACCAGAACGGGGTAAACTCAACGGCGTAATTTCTGGGCAATCCACTATAATCTCCTTGGAATGAGTTGACAATACTCAGAATGAAAGCCCTGGGACTATTGGGTCGATTTACAATCGAGGGTGATTCATCGAGCAGAGTCATTGCCGGCGACTCAGGCACCTCGAGCTCTTTTAGGGTGATGCTCTCCTTATACTGCCCATAACTGATGAGCTGTGCAAGAATAAATATTAATATTAAAACTCTTTTCATCTTTCATTGATTTAATTGCATTTTAAGTTGATGCTACCCCCCTTACTGATGAAGAATAATACTTTCGGGGGGGCTTCAGTGCCCTTTGTATTCTTTAAATAAGGTTAATCGCTTTTGAGACGGTGGCCAGCTTCTTGTTGTCGGAGGTTACGAGATCATCAGCATCAAAACCAAAGGAGTAGGTTGCGGAAAACCCTCCTGAAAGGGTATACCTGATTTTAAGTTTAGAAACGGCTAACTCGCGTTCTTTTTCAGATAAAAACGCAAAGTCAAGTTGGGTGGAGATGACCAATGATGCCCCTTTAAGTTCATCGGCATGACTTAAAAAAAATGCTGGAATGTCTCCAGAAGTCGCATTCGACTCTTTAATGTCAATAAAGGTCTCTCCTTTCTTTCGCAACGATACTATTGTGTAGGCAATGGCCACTGTCCCTACTTCTACTTGTAATTTGATCTCGCTTTTACCAAGACCAGTGTCGTACTCTTTTTTCATGATGATTTTTATTAGTGAAACAAAATACACTACGTCTTTATAGACATAGCCTTATTGATGATATGGAATGGGTTCAGCCTATATAGTCAAAGACAAACAGACGACGCAGTTTTTTTGAATCTGGAATCCTTGAATCCTTGAATCTCGAATCCTCGAATCTTGAATCCTTGAATCTCGAATCCTCGAATCCTCCCGCCCCTCTCTTATTTCAAGTTTTTTTGGAAGAACTCAGGAGAAACCCCGGTTAGTTTAGTAAAAGCCATGTGGAAAGCGGTCGAATCTTTAAATCCGGTAGTAATCCATAAATTGGTTAAAGGCTCCTTATTTTGATTTTCGGTAGTTAGGATTTGACAAGCTTCACGAATTCGCCATTCATCGATGTAATCATTAAATGAGCATCCCATTTTTAATTGGATGACCTCATCTACAGTTTTAGCGTCTATTTTTAATGCTGAACTTAGTTCATTAAGGGATAGGTTAGCCGAAAGGTAACTTTTAGATTCCCTCATGTGGGTTTCAATAGAGATGATTAGAGAATCATAATAGTTGTTGAGCTTCTCTTCTTCAGAAAGGGGTTTATTATGGTTCATTTCAGAGGAAGAGAGCCAGGTGTAAACTGGAGGAACAATACCTACCTGTCTGTTGTGTTTGACACCAGAGAATAGGTTTGATGAGATAGAATTACCGAGAACCAGTGTATCCTCTTCGGTTTTATCCTCCTCTCGAGTTGCAAGGTTACGGTATGGTTTTTCTGCATTTCGTTCTGAGTTATTCCCATTCTGCTCACTTCTTTTTATTGAGAGCTGAAACGCTGGATGGAGTTGGTTTTCACCCGGGATGACGAAGAGCTTCTTTCCTGATTGGATTAGAGCTATTGTTTTTCCAATTAATTTCAAATTGGTATTATAGAGTCTTTTCTTTTGCTGATATAAGAGACCTGCCATCAAGCCCAGAGATAGTACAGCGATTGTTAAGAAGAACAATGAGATGTTCTGAACTTGAATTACTCTGGCTTTTTCCGTAAGATGGATCTTTCTGGATTTAAGTTCCTCTAAGATTCTGGCATTAGCGAGCATTAACTGTTCTGATAGACCTTTTTCTGATGTGTTAAAAAGGATAAGGCTATCACTCAGCTCAAGGCTAGATTTGAAGTAGGTGGCGGCCAAGGCTTGATTCTTTTGATCAGCGAAATATTGAGCTAAGAATCGATTGGCTTCAATTTCCAGAGGAAGGCTTCCAGCTGCATGCGCCTTCTCAATAGCCTTTGCAACTATATCAGGTATCGAGCTGTTGTCCCAACTCTCTTTAAGCCGGGTCAACGTAAAAACATTGAACTGAATTAAAGAATCAGTCAAAGATTTCTCATTATCGATCGCTTTTAATGGATCAACACCCTCTTTTATAAGTTGAGCAACGTTTAATAATTTGCTCGAAGAGATATCGAATCGATTAATAGTATCGGCAGCTGATTTAGCGGCTAGCGCATAAACCATAGCACGATTAAGATTACTCTTTTTTTTCTCAAAGTCTGAATTTATGCGACAAATTTTAGCGAGAACTTCATACCCGGTAACCTTTATACCCGGCTCGGTCAGCTCACTTTTATTCTGGAAGGTCTCCAATTGCTTATTTAAGGATTTTATGGCCTGCTGAGTGTAATAGTACACCGAATCGGCCATCTTCTGTTCGTTTGCAATGTCACATAAATAGGCTTGAGAATGGGCGCAAAGGACGGGAATTAGTCCTTTACGCAGCTCTAAAGCTTTATGGAAGAAAAACCTACTTGAATCATACTCTTTTTTTACAGCGAATGTTAAACCAAGATTGTTGTAGACTACCGTCTTTACATAATCTCCTCCTTGTGTTTCAGCTAACTCCAATGCCCTTCTATAATTTGTTAAAGCCTGCTCAACCAGATTGTGACGTAATAATAAATTGCCTATATCAATGGTAAAGTACGGATTGAGGGAGTCGGTTCCATTATATAAATTAAGAATCTTGAAGGCCTCCATATAATATAACATTCCCTTGTATTCATTTCCCATTCGCTGAAGGGCAATCTCAGACATGTAAACGTATGCTTCAAAGGCTTTTACGGGCATCTTCTCTTTTAAATAGAAGAGTGCTGCCTCTTTACTCAGATTGATTGAGGAATCAGGATAGGCAAAGTAGGTTCGTTTAATCTGTTTTTCATACCAGATTACTTTATTGGCGATGGCTTGATTACGCGCCGGCTGATTTACCCACATTGTTTGATCTTCATTCTCTTCTGAACAAGAGAATAGTATAAGACTCTGGATTATTAAGATGATCCATTTACCAACAATGTTTCCTCTACCAAACATGTCGTTGTTTATTTTTTAACAAAGTTATACATTTTATCACCTCTGCGCTTCTTCTTCGCTTCCGCTGCGTTGTTGCTTCGTTTTTATGCGGAAAAATACGATGAGGGTTTACACGTTTTTAGTGTTCAATATGGAGAAAGAGCGAAGAAGGAGCGAAGAGCGACTGGAGAGGTGGCTAACTTCTAGTTATTATTCTTTCTCGCAACTAGAGTTTTGGTGCTCTTTTGGTTTGATTTTTGTTATAAATCAGCCTATTCTCGAAAAGCAGGCTTATAATTTTAATTTAAAAACAAAATGTATGGAGTTATTCGACCAATTACTCGATCTGTTCTTAAACCTCGATCAGTATCTGTTTGACCTTACCGCCAAATATCAGAATTGGATCTATCTGATTTTGTTTCTGATCATCTTTCTTGAAACAGGAGTAGTGGTTGCTCCATTCTTGCCTGGTGATTCATTGCTTTTTGCAGTTGGTGCTCTGGCCGCTCTCGGTTTGCTTAACCTCTGGCTAATACTTGGATTATTAATTCTGGCTGCCTTCCTAGGCGATAGCGTTAATTATAGTATTGGTAAATACTTTGGGGTGAAGGTCTTTGAACGGGATTATCGTTTTATTAAAAGAAAACATCTTATTAAAACCCAAGAGTTCTATGAGCGCCATGGTGGAAAGACCATATTAATCGCTCGCTTCGTCCCAATCATTAGAACATTTGCCCCCTTTGTGGCCGGTATCGGTAGCATGAATTATCGTCAGTTCATGGCTTATAATCTTGGCGGAGGGATTATCTGGGTAACCGTCTGCGTAGTTGGTGGCTATTTCTTCGGAAACCTTCCTATTGTTAAAGAAAACTTCTCAATAGTCGTGATCGGGATCATCGGGATCTCTCTATTACCCATCTTTATCGGTTTCCTGAAAGATAGGGTTCAGAAAAGATGATTCATCTTCCTTATACACTGCATTAAAGCACTTCTGGGTTATGATATAATCGGGCGAACCGTCCATTTGTGGACGGTTCGTCCGATTTGTTTTTAATGTAATCTATTGATAATAGGGGTTATGCGTATTAAGGCACAGGGCTTGCCCATCGGGTAGAAAACGGATAAAAAGATGGATAGACCCATAGACCCATTGTATCTTAAGAAAAGGAGACGGCGATTAATTATAATGGTCGCCTTGGCTATTGTAGGGGTGGTTACGCTCTCCTTCTTTTTTTTTAAATGGCTTACGCCATCTGTTGATGTCGATGATTTGATGTTTTCTGATGTAACGACTGGCGATCTTGAGACGACGATCGTGACCAATGGTACTATTGTCCCTGTATATGAAGAGGTCATCACTTCCCCAATTAGTAGTAGGTTGAGGACTGTTTTTCATAACTCGGGTGATAAAATTGAGGTCGATGAGTCAATAATCCAACTCGATACGGAATACGAAGAGAATGAGCTTCAACGACTGAAGGATGAAAAGGAGCTAAAACTGACCAAACTGAATCGCTTTAAGATTGAGACAGAGGAGAGTGAACTGGCTTACGCTACAGAGTTGAAGATTAAAAGTCTAGAGAGTGCCGGACTGAAGGCGGATTATATCAATGAGAAAAACATTGCACGCATCGGAGGAACCTCTCAAGAGAGTGTAGAGAAGGCGAGAACAAACTATGAGGTCTCTGAACTAAAACTTGAACAGTTCAGGCACCAAAGGGAAAGCAGAAGGAGAATTGAGTCGTCTCAGATTCATGAATACGATTTAGATATCAAGCTAAGTGATGCTTCAATCCAGGCTAAAGAACAGGAGATCTCGAAAGCAACAATTAAGGCAGCAAATAGAGGTACCATCACTTGGATGGAGAATAGAATAGGGAGTAGCGTAACTAAAGGTCAACAGCTTGTACGGGTCTCAGATCTTGGCGATTTTAAGGTAGAGGCTTCGGTGGCAGATGCAAATGGTTCTGTTTTAAGACCCGGTGTTAAGGCCATTGTGAAATATGACCAACTGAAGGCCAAGGGTGTCGTCGATAAGGTCATCCCTTCTGTTGATAATGCCTCAATCAAATTCTCTATTATGGGTGATTCTCTCGGATTTACCTGCTTTCGACTAAATCAGAAGGTTGAAGTTCATCTGATTACTGCAACTAAAAAAGATGTTTTAATAATCAAGAACGGTCGATTCTATAATGGCCCGGGTATCTATACGCTCTTCATCGTAAGAGGAGCAACAGCCCACCCAAGGCAAGTCGAACTCGGTGGGTCGAACTTTGAATCTATTGAGGTGATCTCTGGCTTGAAACAAGGCGAAGTGGTTCTGGTTAATGACATGAAAAGTTTTACAAATTATAAGACTATTAAAATAAATCGATAATATGATTGAGTTAATTGACATCCAAAAGGTTTACCGAACATCAACCGTAGAAACTGTGGCCCTCGAGGAGGTGAATGTCACAATAAAAAAAGGTGAGTTTGTCTCGGTAATGGGCCCTTCCGGTTGCGGTAAAAGTACCCTACTGAATATCGCCGGCTTGCTTGATATTCCTACAAAAGGTAGGGTTTTGATCGATGGAAGAACAACAGAGGGCATGAAGGATAAAGAGCTGGCTGCCTTTAGAAATAAAATGATCGGATTTGTTTTTCAGAGTTTCCATCTGATTAACGAACTGAATGTCTTAGATAATGTTGAGTTACCAATGCTATATTCCAATGGGTTATCTTATAAGGAGAGAAAGGAGAAAGCTGTACATGCCATTGAAAAAGTAGGTCTGGCGCATCGTATTAAACACTTTCCTTCTGAGTTATCAGGTGGACAGTGTCAACGGGTAGCTATTGCCAGAGCTATTGCCTCGGGTTCCTCCATTCTATTGGCCGATGAACCTACAGGAAATCTTGATAGCCGAATGGGTGAGGAGGTTATGCAGATCCTCTTCGATTTAAATAGCCAGGGAACAACCATAGTCATGGTAACACATGATGAGAAATTGGCCAAACAGACGGGACGTATTCTTCGGTTCTTTGATGGAAGACAAGTGTTTAGCCAGATCAATGACTCTTTAAAACCAGACAATCATGTGGTTTAATTATCTTAAAATGGTTCTTGCCGGAATGGGAAGAAATAAGTTCTTCACCGCACTGAGCCTCTTTGGTATAAGCTCAACGGTGATGATCGTGATGACGGTGGTACTGATCTTCGAAAACTCAACGGCTGCTAAGAAACCCGAAAGTAGGCTCTCAGAGATGCTTTTCATTAAAAGAGTGAAGGTGGTCGTTAAAGATGAGTCGGTCTCAACAGGCAATGTTGGACGAAGGTTGGCAATAGAATATATCGCAAAGCTAAAGACCCCGGCTTTGGTTAGTGTAAGCTCTATGGATCGGTTTGAGATTTTCTTTCAAGGAAAACTCATCTCTCAGCAAGTTCTATCAACCGACCCTAATTATTGGAGGATCTATGATTTTGACTTTGTAACGGGAAGACCATTTAGTTTAGCCGAGTTTAATGCGAAAGCACAGGTTATTGTGATCAGTCGCTCATTGGCTGAGTATTTCTTTGGCTCAACACAGGTTGTGGGGAAGATGATAAAGTTACGATCACAGGAATTTCGAGTGTTAGGGGTTGTAGAGAACCCTCCCTATACCAGCTCAAACTGTTTCGCTCAGGCATGGGTTCCCTCATCACTGATTGAGGTTCCTTCGGAAACAGCGGGGTCAGGTAATTGGTCGGGAGAGTGTTATGTGACGCTTTTACCAAATACCCAAGCAGATAAGCAGAAAGTAATAGAGGATGTAAATGATCTAATGAGGAAGCTAAATATTAGATTGGCTTCAAAAAAAACCACTGTTACCCTGGCAGGTCCGGATGATGCTTTGACATTATATGTAAGGGGCTATCAAGATGAGGAGCAGTTTAAGGGTATTACCCAATTCTATCTTAAATGGACGGCATTTATCCTACTGTTCTTATTACTTCCATCAGTCAACCTGATGAGTCTGAATATAACTCGTATAAGGGAGAGATCGACCGAAATTGCCGTAAGAAAAGCATTTGGAGCAAGTCGGGGCGTATTAATTAAGCAGCTTTTAATAGAGAACATCATCCTGACTATAATGGGAGGAATCGTTGGCCTTTCTATGGCTTATGGTGTTTTAAAGATCTTCTCTTATCAATTGTTTAATGTTTCACCCGATATGGGCGACGTAGATATTGCGGTGTCAGTAAACTTTAGTGCATTTATTTTGACCTTAATGGTTTGTTTTATTTTTGGCATCTTCTCTGGTATATTGCCGGCTTTAAAGATGTCTAAACTTAACCCTGCCGAGGTCTTGAAAGGAGGTAGCAAATGATAAAACATATCTTTCGATTGATGTGGAACCAGAAAAAAAGACACTTCCTGATTGTATTTGAGATCTTTATTGTTTTTCTGGTGACTTTTGGAACGGTGTACCTGTTAAGTGGTGATCTCTCAAAAAGGTTGATTCCAATGCCCATAGAGATTAATGGGGTGGGCGCTTTCAAGTTATATACTGAAGATACGAACACCACGATGATTAAGAAGACTTATAATGATTTAGATCGGCACTTGAGGCAATTGCCTTATGTTGAGAATGTAAGTTTCAATAGAACTAATCTCCCTTTTGAAGATTCATACACTACTTCGTCATTTAATTATAATGGTAAAGAGTTACGGCTCTATTTAAGAGAGGTGGATACTAACTATTCCCGGTTAATAAATCTAAAATTATTGAAAGGGAGATGGCCTAAGCTGGCCGAGTCAAAGTTGGATCCTAGACCAGCACTGCTGTCGCCTGAAGCCGTCGATACTCTCTTTGGTAAAGAAGACCCCATAGGAAAGGTCTTTTATCGGGGCGAGCTTGGTAAGACCGAAGGACAAAAGAGATATGTGGTCTATGGTGTTACCCCTTCGTTTAAGCAACATGATTATGATAAGGCACAGGCTAGTATCTTTTTGTTATATGAACCAGGTAGTAATGATTATGGATATGCTGGCATTATGGTTAAGCTAAAGCAGGGAGGAGAACAGACTTATTTTAAAAATATAGAAAAGGAGATCTTTAAGGTAGTTGATCCCAATATTTGGAGTTTATGGAGTGTGAGTTCACTGGAAGAGATGAGACGCTCTATGAATGCAGGCTACTCATCGCGATTTACGAGTAGAGCTTTGGTCGGAGTTATTATAATTGTGAATGCATTATTAGGTTTCATTGGCGTTTTATGGTATAACACTAATCAAAGAAGGCGTGAGCTTGGATTGAGAAAGGCGTTTGGAGCCACCAGTGTCTCGATACGAAGACAGTTAATTATGGAGTCATTGGTTATTAATCTGTTTGGTGTTTTGCCTGCTCTGTTTTTGCTTCTGCAGGTTTATTTTATGGGTTTATATCCATTTGAAACACCTATCTTTTTCTTCTCTATTGTCTTTAGTTTTATATTGCTATCAGGGTTAATCATAGTAGCGGCATGGTATCCGGGCAAGATTGCAGGTTCAACTCAACCAGCAATAGCCCTTCATGCCGATTAATTAATCAAGAGCTATCTTATTTTTGTTGTAATTTTATAGATATGATTCTGATCATCGATGACGACTTGGCGGTAAGAACCTCCTTATCTCTCTTGTTTAGCTGCAATGGGTTTGAACCTCAAAGTGTGGCAACACCAGATGAGGCGTTAGCTATTGTGCGGAGGTCAAAGCCTCAGCTAATCCTTTTAGATCTGAACTTCTCTCTTAATATTAGTGGGGAGGAGGGGTTGGAGTTATTGTCGAAGATCAGGATCTTTCAACCTCAAGTTCCTGTGGTGTTAATTACTGCATGGGGCTCCATTCAATTAGCGGTAGAGGGGATGAAGCGGGGAGCTGTGAATTTTATCACAAAGCCGTGGAATAACTTTCAATTACTGGATGTCGTCAGAACCTCAATAGAGCTTGCGGCTAGTGAGCCATCTATGACAGATAATCATAGAGAGGCGATCAAGAAGATCAAGGCTTTTGACTCTATAGTGGGCAGATCACCTAAACTAATTGCTATTTTAAACTCTATCCTGCGCGTTGCTCCAACGAATGCATCGGTATTGATTACAGGTGAAAGTGGAACAGGTAAAGAGATGATAGCGCAGGCCATTCATGAGTTATCTAAAAGGAAAGGGCATCCGTTTGTTAAGGTAAATCTTGGAGGGTTGACTCAGTCGCTGTTTGAAAGTGAGATGTTTGGCCATCGAAAAGGAGCTTTTACTGATGCCTATGCTGACCGTAAAGGGAGGTTTGAACTGGCCGATAAGGGAACCATTTTTCTTGATGAGATAGGAGATTTAGATCCTCTTTCACAAGTGAAACTATTACGGGTTTTGCAAGATCAGACATTTGAACCTTTGGGCGATAGTCGCCCAAAAACGGTTGATGTGAGGGTGGTCTGTGCTACCAATAGAGACCTCCCTCAATTAATAAAAGCAGGTAGTTTTCGCGAAGATCTCTATTACAGAATCAATCTGATCACGCTTCACCTTCCCTCTTTACGAGAAAGAATAGAGGATATCCCTCTTCTCGCTGAGTCTTTCCTTGCTAACATAGCGGAGCGGGAGAATAGAGCAGGACTGATGATTTCACCCGATGGCAAGGAGTGGCTGATGCAACAGAACTATCCGGGAAATATCAGGCAACTTAAGAATCTTATTGAAAGAGCGGCGTTGCTCTCTTCTGAGCGCTCTCTTACTGCCTCACAGTTTAAGTCGATGATTGAATCTGAGCCTACTCATCCTGGCAGTTTGACGCAGGTGATGTCGCTGGATGCAGCAGAAAAGGAGGTTATCTTGAAAGCCATTCAAACCTATCCGAATAACCTTACTCGTGTAGCCAAGGTACTCGGGATAAGTAGAGGGGCTCTCTATCGTAGACTCGATAAATTTAATATCCCCTATGAATCTAAGAGCTAGTTTATTAGTGTGGATTACCCTTCTTCACATCGCCTTATTTGTTCTGGTTTATCTCCTTATTCCGAATAATCCGATGATGATCATTGGGATTGAGGCACTGCTCGTTCTTTCTTTGGTATCGATGGTGATGGTTTATAGGCGAATGATGATGCCACTCAAACAGATCTCAGAGGGGCTAATACGATTGAAAGAGCAGGATTTTACCGTTCGCCTAGAAGAGACCGGAGATCAGCTGACCGATCAGATGATAAGAGTTTTCAACGAGATGATGCAACATATCAGAACAGAACGGGCTCATATTAGAAGCCAACACCATTTTCTTGATCTGCTTATCGATGCCTCTCCTTTAGGAATGCTTATTCTTGGCTTTGATGAAGAGATAACTAGGGTAAATCCTGCGGCTTCCAGAATAATTGGGATTGAAACCAATCAATTGGTGGGAAGTCATCTGAAGGATTTTGAAAGCGAGTTGTGTCAGGCAATCTCTAGTATTGATGAGGAGAGAGATGTAATCGTAAGGTTAAATGGTTATCAAAAGTATCATATCCGTCGCGCTGGCTTCTACGACCGAGGGTTTAATCATCCCTTTATTATTATTGAAGAGTTAACTCAAGAGATGGTCAATACAGAGCGAGAATCCTACACCCGTGTGATTCGAATGATGTCACACGAGGTTAATAACACGGTAGGTGCAATCAACTCCATCTTGCAATCTATGGTGCAATTCATCGAGACTTCGAATTACAAGAGTGAATCGGAGCCTTATCTTACTGCGCTGCAAGTGGCAATCAAGCGTAATGAAGGGTTAGATCTCTTTATGCGCAATTTTGCCAATGTCGTTAAACTACCACAACCTTCCATCGTAGAGTTTGATTTAATTAGATTGCTCGATTCAGTGGTTCTTCTGAATAGAGCTCTAGCCATAGAACGTAACGTCTCTCTTGTTTTTGATCTTAATCAGAAGGTGTTGTTAGTGAAAGGCGACTATTCAATGCTTGAACAGGCTTTTATAAATATGGTGAAGAACGCTATTGAGGCCTCTATGCAGAATGGGGAGGTAACCTTTCATTGGTTGAAAGAGGAGCGGTGTTTGGTGGTATCAAATGAAGGGGTAGAGATAACAGAGGAGGTTAAGGAGAGGCTCTTCTCTCCATTTTTTTCGACTAAGCCCAACGGACAAGGCATTGGGTTGATCATGATTAGAGAGATTTTTAATAAGCACCACATCAGGTTTAGTTTTACCTCGACGAAGGGGAAGAGCGAGTTTAGGGTTTGGTTCTAAAAGAATATTTTCTTTTGTCGTGTTTTATTGAACGTAGGTTCATTATCTTTGTGGTGTGAAATGAACGTAAGTTCAAAAAAAGAAGATAACATGAAAGCAAATAAAGTATTGATATATGGTTTTTTGAGTTCGGTGATACTTTTTTTAGGGTTCCTGCTAACTATTATTATTGGTTGTTCATTGTGCAGGATGGGGCTAAGGGATTCGGTTTCTGACGGCTCATTCTGTACATTGAGTTTTTGCACCTTTTTTGCTCCGGCGGCTGCAATAGGCATTCTTTTCTTAATTTCGAAGAAAAGAGCTAACTATAGATATGGCAAGACCACAAAAGAGTAGGAAGTTATTATCACCTCCGTTGATGCATGGCTTTAAGCCGTTTGGGATAGCGGTTTGTCCGAAAGAAAGTATTGATTTACAGCTTGAGGAGTACGAATCGATCAGATTGGTGAATTATGAAGGGCTGAGTCAGGAGGATGCAGCGGTGAGCATGGAGGTAAGTAGGCCGACATTAACCCGTATTTACAATAATGGTTTAAATAAGCTTGCAAGGGCCTTGGTTGAGGGGCGGATTATTCGCATTCAGGGGGGCAACTATGAATTTGACCAGGAGTGGTATAAGTGCAAGCGGTGCCATAAGTTGATACCTGGGATGGAGAATCATGTGCCTTGTGCGGGATGCCGTGTTTTTGGTGATGAGGAGTTAGTTCCGTTTAAGGAGCATAAACTATAGTTATTGCTTAAGTTATTTAAAAAGTCACTTTTAAAATATTTTATGAATAAAGTAATTGCTGTTCCCATGAGAAATGACCAAGAGATCGATGATCATTTTGGCCATTGTGAGATGTATGGAATCTACGAGATTACTGAATCTAATGAGATTCGTTTTCGTGAATTTCTACCCTCTGTTAATGGATGTGGTTGTAAATCGAATATTGCCTCTGTCCTTGCTGGTAAAGGTGTCTCTGTGATGTTGGCCGGTGGCATTGGAGAAGGCGCAATTAATGTCCTGGGTAGCTATGGTATTGAGGTAATCCGTGGCTGTCATGGACAAGCCCTCCCCATTGTTGAAGGTTATCGTAATGGCACTCTTGTAAGTAGTGGAGATATTTGCCATTCCCATGACCACGACCATGGTCATGCATGCAATCACTAAACGGTATCTGATGCAATTGTAGAGACGTGGCATGCCGCGTCTCTAGTACATAATTTACATTTTTGGAATTGGTAGAGACGTGGCATGCCGCGTCTCTACAACATGCCGCGTCTCTACAGCATGCCGCATCTCTACAGGTTTATACGACAGAAATTCCCCATACTGACATGATATCAATGGCATTTTCCGTTGAGATCTTCAGTCCACGACATTTATTTTCTGTCGGATTAAAGACTAAATTGGTACAATCAATGAATTCGCATTTTTCAAGGTTTGTATTGAGGAAGAGCACATCACTCATCTCGCAGGAGGTGAATTTGGAACCTGAGAGGTTAGATCCAGTAAAATCAGTTCCTAAAAGTCTACAGGTAGAGAAAAGGGTATTTTTCAAACCGATGCTATTGAAAATACAATGTTGTAGAAATGAGTTGGAGAACTCAATCTTTAATCCGATACTATTACAATCCGAGAAGTTTATACCCGAGAGTTTACAATCCTTAAAGTGGCATATTCTCAGAGAACATTTTGTAAGATCGACCAAAGAGATGTTGCAGTTAATAAATATACAGTCGGAAAAGACTCTTTTATTAAAGCTGACATGGGTAAGATCGCAATCTTTGAAAGTACATTGTTCGAACTCTTTGGTTTCAGGGAAGTTCTCTAGGTTTAATTTGCTAAATTCTTCATTTTCTATATAGAAGGCACCCATAGGTCAGTGGTTTTTCTTTTTGGAAAGGTAGTAATTTTAGACCAAAGGCTTGATGATCTATAATGGAGGTATGGTTTTAGTTTTTCTATCTTTACAAAAAAACTGATTGATGGGATATAGGGGTATTGTGTTTGATCTAGATGGCACGTTAGCTGACTCGTTAGTTGATTTGGCCTTATCGATGAATTGGGTTTTAGCATCTTATGGATATCCAGTGCATGAGAAAGATGATTATAAGCGATTTGTTGGCAGTGGGATTAGAACTTTGATTGAGCGGGCACTTCCGGTCGAGGCACGTGAAGAGAGGATTATTGATAAAGTTGTTAGTACGATGATGGAGTATTACAGTATCCATTGTACAGACCATACCGAGTTATATAATGGGATTGAGCTGTTGGTTAAGGAGGCAAAAGCTCGAGGGTTAAAGTTGGCAGTTTTCTCTAATAAGCCACATCCCTTTACTGAGATAATCGTGAATAGGTTACTTCCCGGAATGATGGATAGGGTACAGGGTTATACCTGTGAGGAGCTTAAGAAGCCCAATCCGGCAGAGGTTTTACGGCTATGTCAGGAGATGGGCGTTGTTACAGCGGAGGTGCTCTATGTTGGCGACTCGGATGTGGATATCATTACCGCAAAGAATGCAGGAATAAAATCGGTAGGGGTTTTATGGGGTTTTCGAGGGGAATCTGAATTACGTAAAGCCGGTGCGGATTATATTGTTTCCATTCCTTCGCAGATTCTTAAGCTTTTGTAATAGAGTCGCTATTAGTAGAGTTCTGGGCTTTTTTGATTGCAGGGTATTCTACCCTTATCCGCTGCGATTCTTTATCTATCATGTTATTATGATTGATATCAAATATTGTTAACTTTGATAGATTACCAATTGTAACATGGACGAGCTATATAAAGAGTACAATAGCTTACTTGAGTCACAATCTTTCAAAGAAGAGGACTTTGATTATTCTCTTCAGCAGAAACATATTGAGCAATTAGCCTCATCTGTCTATCTGAGGAGTAGTGCTGTTTCTGTTTTTGATAGCTTTTTGAAGTGCCATATTTATGAATCAGATTATCATCGTGAGCTTTTTAAGGATGAGGACGGGGTATATCGAGAGGTGAGAATTCATCCTGATGATTTAATGCCACTGATGAAGAATGGAATAGCAGCATTTCGGCATCTGTTTTTGCATAATAAGCATGCCCGGGATATAAAGTTAATCAGAGAGTTTCGGGCTTTAATTGGTGGACGATATTTGAGAGTTATAGAGAACATGCAGTTATTGGAAGTTGATAAAGCGGGTCGTTTTTGGCTTAGCCTAAGTATTGCTGATATTTCACCTAATCAATCGGATAATTTCTCGATTAGTTCAAAGATTATCAATTTTAAGACAGGTGAAGTCTTCACACCGATAGATAAGTACTTTGATCAGCGTCGGGTTCTCTCTCCTCGTGAGGTTGAGATTATTAAACTCATTGCTGCAGGAAAGCTTAGTAAGGAGATATCAAATGAACTCAATATTAGCCTGCACACTGTAAATACCCACAGACAACACATCCTTGAAAAGATGCAGGTAGATACCTCCATAGAGGCTATTCGGTTCGCTACTAGCTTGGGTCTTCTCGATTGATTTATAGAGTTATAAATATAAATTACTCGAAGAAGGTCGATTCCATTTGCTGCTATTGATCCTCGTCTAGGTGTTAATTACTGATAAATCAGTATTGTTTGAAATATCTCAAGCCAAGACCTTTGCATCGTAATCATTAATTCGATGCATTATGAATAATAGAAGAGTTTTTATATGGCTATTTCTTGTATTCGTTACTACACAAATGTTTGGTCAGCATTATCAGAAGATAAGGGGAATTGTGATTGATCGTCATGCTGAGAACCCAATCCCTTATGCAACGGTCGTGATTTTAAATACAGATCCTATTCTGGGTGCAACAACTGATTCGATGGGCCGATTCGTTATGGCTAGGGTGCCAATTGGTCGTTATGATCTTAAGGCCTCATTCGTAGGCTATGACCCGACTATCATTAAAGAGGTTGTGGTTAATACTGCAAAAGAGACAGTGGTAACAATTAGGATGAGTGAGAATGCCATTCAACTGCAAGAGGTGGTTGTGAAGCCTGATGTTAACAAGACGGAGAATATAAACTCAATGGCTTTGGTTGGAGGACGACTCTTAAGTATTGAAGAAGCCAGCCGTTTTGCAGGGGGCATGGATGACCCAGCACGGCTCGCCTCATCTTTCGCAGGGGTGACAAGTACTCTGGGGAATAATGGAATAGTTGTTAGAGGTAATGCTCCGAAGTTCCTTCAATGGAAGATGGAGGATGTCGAGATCCCTAATCCAAATCACTTTGCTGACGTTACAAGTTTTGGAGGAGGAGGTTTTACCTCACTGAGTAGTCAGGTGCTTGGTAATTCAGATTTCTTTACTGGTGCCTTCCCAGCTGATTACAGTAATGCATTGTCAGGTGTATTTGATATGAATATGAGGACTGGTAATAGTCAGAGCAGAGAAAATACTATTCAAATTGGTACTCTTGGCCTCGATTTCGCATCAGAAGGTCCATTTAAAAAAGGCTATGATGGTTCTTATATAATAAACTATAGATACTCAACATTAGCCCTGCTTTCGTCTTTAATGCCAGAAGACGCCGGGGGAATTCGTTACCAGGATTTATCATTTAAGATAAGTTTACCAACAAAAAAATGTGGTGCTTTCTCATTGTGGGGTACCGGCTTGATAGATAGATCAGGTACCGATGTTGAGAGTGATGTTGATAAATGGGAGTTTGCTCAGGATAAGCAAAACCAGGATGTTAAACAATATATGGGTGCTTTTGGTATTGCTCATCGAATTGGTCTTGGAACAAATGGTTATCTTAAAAGTACTCTGGCAGCCACAATTAGTGGCCTTGATATGCACACTGAAGAGATGGATGGTAATAGAGTTCTTCAACCTAAAGATGTTATAAAAAACACTAATTGGAATTTTGTCTTTAATACATCTTTTAATAAAAAATTTAGCTCATGTCACACAAATAAGTCTGGGATTAGATTGACTGGGCTTAGCTATAATCTACTTATGAAGAACGCTGAGGTAATTGGCCAACCGCTTCAATTAGTAAATGATGAATCTGGTTTTAGTTCGCTGATCTCAGGTTATTCAAGTTCTCTATTTAAGATCGATGAGCAGTGGGCCATTAATACCGGTTTTAATATTTCATGGTTTACTCTGAATAATCACTATGCAATTGAACCAAGATTAGGTATAAAATGGCAGTTTAGCCCTGAAATTGATTTCGAACTTGCCTATGGAATGCATAGTCGGTTGGAGATGCTAAACTATTATTTCACAAAATCAGCCGACGGCCAGGAGATCAACCGAGACCTTGATTTTACCCGTGCACACCATTTATCAGTGGCCATGGATTATAGTCTTGGTTCAGATTACCATCTTAAATTTGAACCCTATATTCAGTATCTCTATAATGTGCCCGTAATTAAAGACTCCACATACTCTTTTATTAATCTATCGGGAAAAGAGGATTGGTTCTTGACTAATAACTTATCTAACGATGGGGTCGGCCTAAACTATGGAATCGATATCACTTTTGAGAAATTTATGTCAAGGGGCTTTTATTATTTGTTCACAACCTCTCTTTTTGATTCAAAGTATAAGACCAATATTGATAAGTGGTTTAATACCCGTTACAATCGTAATTATGTGCTTAATCTTCTTGTTGGTAAAGAGTGGCTTGTTGGAAAGCAAAAACAGAATGTTATAAATATTAATTTAAAACTTTCATATCAAGGCGGAGATAGGTTCACTCCAGTTAATGATGAAGCCTCTGAGGCCGCTCAGGATGTCGTATATGATGCTACTAATCCTTATTCAAAGCAGATTTCCCCTGTGTTATTAGGTCATATTTCATTTGGCTATAAGATTAATCGGAAGAGTTCATCACATGAGATATCTTTAAAGGTGATGAATGTAACAGGTTACAAAGAGTTTTATGGTTATCGATTTAACTTTAAGAAGAACATCGCAGAGCAGGAACGAGAGGCAATCTTAATTCCCAGTATTAGCTATAAATACGAGTTTTAGACCAAACGGGAAGAGATGTTACAATCAACGTCTCTTCCCTTTAGAATATAAAGTAAACAAGAATTGATAGTGATGCGTTACAATGTAAGTGTTGATAACAAGGTAAATAGGGAGCAGTTGATTATTGTTAGTTTTGTGAAATTTCAAGAAAGAATGATAGAACTATATGGGCTGTCGCTGGCTTTCTCGAGTAAAGATGATCCTTTAATTGACTCTACCATTAGTTTACTGATTATTCTACATAATGAGACTAGTTTAATGGTTACTTTCTATGATGAAGAGCGTGGGATTTTTTATAAAAAACAGGCTCTTTCTAGTTTTAATCAAGTTGTAGATCTACTTAATCGCTTAAAAATATCACTATTGCCTCAAAGTGGTCAGTATAGACAAATTGACTATATGTTAAAGCTCATCCTTGAGTTAGAGAAGTATACAGAGCGTTTTTAATGTGTTTACTCTGTTTTATTTAATTTTTGGTTATCAGTTGTTTATATGCAATTTGTGCCGTTATAAGGTGTTAATTGGTATTCGTCATTGACCAATTTGCAATTTAATATTCTGTTTAATTGACTGGATGAGTATGTTATTGGAGTATGGTCTGTTCTTCCTTTATATACACTTTATAAGAGATATGGTATATTGGTTAGATGTGGAATTGCCAAGTTTAACGAAATGTTAAATTTTAAAATAGTTGATACATGCAACTAATATTTGTATACCTTTGCCCTCTTAAAAGTTTGAGATGGAAGATAGGGAGCACCCATTAGGCTTTGTCATAGGTCGGACATTAGCCGAGTATTTTAGATCACTTAAAAAAAGTATCGGTGATACTGGCGATATGCGCCTAACAAATGAGCAACTTGGATTGCTCTATGCCTTGAGTCGTGAAGATGAAGAGGTGATTCAACAAAAGATGGCTGAGAAGCTTGGAAAGGATAAATCGGCGGTTTTGCGAATCATTGATACCCTCGAATCAAAGGAGTTGGTTAGACGAATCCCTTCGCAGAATGATCGGCGAAAAAATCAGCTTTTCGTTACTAAAAAAGGGGAGAGTGTCATTAAACGTTTCCTGGAGGCTGAAGTCTCATTCTCTAAAGAGGTGCTTGATGGCCTCAGCGAAGATCAGGTTAACAACTTTTTCCTAGTCCTCAATCATATTCGTATGAAATCAGAGAATATCTAAATATATAGTTAGTTGACATAGTCAACTAGCCCCTGTTTTTCCAATTTTTCGAAACAAATATTGGTGATTCGCAAAAGTTAAATTTTGAAATTCAATAAAGATGAAAAACAAACACGTTCTATTGGTTCTTTCAATTTTGTTACTATTTCAGTGGGGATGTGGTAAGAAGCAATCTGCAGTACAGAATACTGATATGGCTAAGAGTTATGCCACCATTACTGTTGAGCCTGATTCTGTGGAATTGCAAACCATTTACCCAACAGTGTTGAAGGGAAAGGAAGATATTGATATCAAGCCCAGAATTGATGGATTTATAGATGCTGTTCTGGTTGATGAGGGTGCCATGGTTAGAAAAGGTCAACCTCTCTTTAAGATCAATTCCCCTTCGGCTATTCAAAGTGTTGAGAATGCTACTGCCTTATATAATACTGCTAAACTTGATGTCGAGCGTATGCGCCCCCTTGCCGAAAAGGGTATTATCTCTAAGGTCAGACTTACTGCCTATGAAAATACATTGGCCTCAGCTAAAGCCTCTTTGGATCAAGCAAGGGCAACGCTTTCATGGACAACCGTAACGAGTCCGGTTGATGGAGTCGTTGGTACCATTCCCTATCGTGGAGGTAGCCTGGTGAATAATAGTTCCATTCTCACTACTGTCTCAAATACATCAACGATGATTGCCTACTTTACGATGAATGAGAAAGATCTTTATCACTACCTAAATAGTACAAAAGGCAGCTCTCAACTTGAAAAAATCAAGAACATGCCCCCGGTTACACTTCTCCTTGCCGATGGTTCTACCTATAACTCGAAGGGAAAGATTGAGACCATCTCGGGTATTGTTGATGCCTCTTCGGGTTCTGTTACCCTCCGTGCCGCCTTCAATAACCCTGATAAACTTCTGAGATCTGGCACAAGTGGGAAAGTCATCATTCCTGATTATGTTGAGAATGTATTTATTATTCCTCAGAAGGCAACATTCCAACAACAGGACAAGATCCTGGTCTTTAAACTTCAGGGCGACTCTGTCGTTCAGAGAGTGGTTACGGCAAGATCAACCCCTGATGGAATCAGCTATGCTGTCTTCTCCGGGTTAGAGAAGGGTGACCAGATTGTCTCTGAAGGGGTAGCTACCTTAAAGAATGGCAAAAAAATCAAAGTAAAAAACTAACATTTTAGTTATGTTAAAGACTTTCATAGAACGACCGGTTTTATCAACGGTCATCTCCATCTTATTGGTTGTTCTTGGCGCTATCGGTATTGCTAGCCTGCCAATTGAACAATATCCCGATATTGCTCCTCCAACGGTATCTGTAAGAACGGTCTATAGTGGCGCCAATGCCGATGCCGTACAAAATAGCGTTATTGTCCCCCTTGAAGAGTCTATCAATGGGGTGCAGGGCATGAACTATATGACCTCCTCTGCTGCCAACGGTGGTTCTGCTACAATCAATATCTACTTCAAACAAGGTACTGATCCTGATATTGCTACTGTTAATGTGCAGAATCGTGTTTCACAGGCCTCCTCTCTCTTGCCTTCCGACGTAACCAAGAATGGAGTTACTGTTCAAAAACAGCAGAGTAGTACCATCCTAATGGTGCTATTGAAGTCAAATAACAGTGACTACGATGCCCGATTTTTGCAGAATTATGCTGCAATTAACCTCGTTCCTCAAATTAAACGTGTTAACGGGGTTGGCGATGCCAATGTCTATGGGGAAAAAGAGTATACCATGCGTATCTGGTTAAAACCGGATGTGATGAGGAGTTATAACCTAACTCCTAATGAAGTTATTGCCGCCCTTCAGGATCAGAATATCGAGAGTGCTCCTGGTGAACTTGGGGCTAATAGTGAACAGACTTTTCAATATACACTCAAGTTTACCGGTCGACTTAAAACGTCAGATGCTTTTGAGAATATTATTATCCGTTCATCTAACGCAAAGGTTCTGCGCCTTAAAGACGTAGCTCGGGTCGAGCTGGGTGCAAAATCGTACTCTTTCTTCATCCGCAATAATAATCTTCCTTCTGTTCTCATTGCAATTAATCAGACAGCCGGTTCAAATGCTAAAGAGGTTATCGATGAGATCAAGCATATCATGGAGGTATCCTCTAATAGCTTCCCTCCAGGGGTTAGCTATCAATATGAGATGGATGCCAGCGCTTTCCTCGATGCCTCTATTAAAAAGGTTCTTGAGACTCTATTAGAGGCTTTTGTCCTGGTATTTATTGTGGTATTTGTCTTTCTACAAAATTTCAGGGCTACTCTTATTCCTGCATTTGCGGTACCGGTAGCCATCATTGGAACTTTCTTCTTCTTGCTTTTATTTGGGTTTTCAATTAACCTACTTACTCTATTTGCCTTGGTTCTCGCCATTGGAATTGTGGTGGATGATGCTATTGTGGTGGTAGAGGCTGTACATGCGGAAATAGATAATGGGGAGAAAGATGTTAGAAAGGCGACCTATAATGCGCTCCATACGATTGCTCCGGCTATTGTCTCTATCACATTGGTCATGTCGGCTGTGTTTATTCCTGTTAGCTTTATTGGGGGAACAAGTGGAGTCTTCTTTAAACAGTTCGGTTTAACACTTGCGGTCGCCATCTTTATCTCGGCTATTAATGCTTTAACTCTTAGTCCGGCCTTATGTGCCATCTTCCTCAAGGTCGATCACAATGATGAGCTTAAAAAGAAAAATATAGTCCAAAGATTCTATTTCTTCTTTAATACTTCGTTTAATGCATTAACTGAGAATTACCGTCGTACGCTACAATTTCTTACCAAGAGAAGCCATCGATGGATTACTGTAGCCATTGTTACTGTCTTTGGATTAATTTTTTGGTTCTTATTACGAATGATACCCTCGGGTTTTGTTCCTTCGGAAGATAGTGGCACCGTGATGGGCATGGTTACCTTAGCTCCCGGGTCTTCTTTGGAAAGAACCGATAGCATCACAAAGAAGGTGGTTGAGATAGCCGAGGCTAACATCCCCCATTTAAGGAGTGTGACTAGTTTGTCAGGGATAAACTTTATGAGTGGTGCCGGTAGTTCTTATGGGAATGTATTGATAAAGATGAAGCCATGGGACGAGCGTGATATCACTACGAATGAAGTCACCGCAATCCTAAAGGCTCATACGGATTCAATTACCGGAGCAAAGTTTATGTTCTTTGCAGCGCCTACTCTTCAGGGGTTCGGTATAAGCACTGGTGTCGAGATGAAGCTTCAGGATAAGACCGGTGGCGACATTCATAAATTCTATGAGGTTGGTTCCGATTTTCTTGAAAGGATGAGGAAGAGACCAGAGGTAATGATGGCCATGACCACTTTTGATCCTACGTTCCCACAGAAACAGATTGAGGCTAACATCGCCAAGATAAAGGACGCTGGCTTAACTCTAACGGAGGTTATGGGAACTCTTCAGGCTTATGTTGGAAGTATGTATGTCTCAAACTTCAATACCTATGGAAAGCAATATAGAGTCGTGGTTCAAGCCGATCCGCAGTTTAGAACCAAGGTTGAAGATCTTAATGGAATCTCGGTGAAGGCTGCTAATGGAACAATGGTTCCAATAACTGAGTTTATTACCATAACCGATGTTACCGGTCCTCAGGCTTTAACCCGATTTAATCTCTTCTCATCGATGGATGTCACAATTATTCCTAACTATATGAAGGGATATACCGCCTCCGATGTAATTAAAGCAATAGGTGAGACTCCTTTACCTGAGGGGTATGGATATGATTATGCAGGAATGACTCGTGAGGAGGTGAATAGCAGTAGTCAAACGGCTATTATCTTTGCGCTCTGTCTCATTTTTGTTTATCTGCTTCTTGCAGCCCTCTATGAGAGTTATATTCTGCCTTTGGCTGTGATCTTCTCACTCCCTATAGGCTTGGCTGGTATCTATCTTTTTGTATTTGGGGCGATGATGAGTGGTACAGGGATCATCAATAATATCTATGTACAGATCTCATTGATCATGCTAATAGGATTGTTGGCGAAGAATGCGATTTTGATTGTTGAATATGCTTTGCAACGACGACGAGAGGGCGTGTCGATTACCAAAGCCGCAATTAATGGTGCAGTGGCTCGATTGCGTCCTATTCTTATGACCTCATTTGCTATGATCTTTGGACTATTACCTCTAGCCATTGCCTCCGGAGCGGGTGCTATTGGTAATAAGTCAATTGGTATTAGTGCGATAGGTGGTATGCTGATTGGAACCGTGATTGGAATCCTCGTTATTCCGGTCTTGTTTGTGCTCTTCCAAAATCTTCATGAGAGGATCAGTCGCCATAAGATAAAGACTATTGAAGAATAGATAAACTTCCGACTAAAATGATGAAATTAAATATAAAGCTCAAACTTGTATCTTTTGCCTTAATCCTTTTGGTAGCATTAGGCAGTTGTGGTACCTATAAAGAGCTACCTGAGGCTCCTAAAGTTAATTCTGAGGGGATGCTGAGAAGTGAATTGCCTGTTGAAAGTGATAGTAATGCGATTAAGCCGGTCGAATGGAGGCAGCATTTCCAGGATTCCTATTTACAAACGCTCATTTCTGAGGGTCTTACCAACAATATAGACCTTCAACTTGCTCTGAAGCGTATTGAGCAGAGTGAGGCTACTCTTATGATCAGTAGAGCTGCTTTGTCGCCTAATGTCATGGGAGCCGCTCAGATTAACCATACTCGTTTAAGTAATGGGAATGAAGGAGAGAAATTCCTTGGCTATACTTCTAATGTAAACTCATTAGGGGTTAACATCACCTGGGAGGCTGATATCTGGAATAAGCTAGGTAATCAGTCGAAAGCTAAGTATGCAGCCTTCCTTCAGACGCAGGAGTATCGAAATCTTGTTAAGACGACTCTGGTGGCAAACATTGCGAATGGATACTATAATCTTCTTGCTTTGGATGAGCAGCTTCGTATCACTCGTGAAACGATTGAGTTATTAAAGAAGAGTGCTGAGACCATGACCGCTTTAAAGGAATCAGGACAACAAAATGCTGCAGCGGTAGAACAGAGTTTGGCTTTGCTCTACTCCACCGAAATCTCGGTCTCGACACTCCAGGTGGCCATTAGAGAACAAGAGAATGCGTTGTCTCTCTTAATTGGAAGGATTCCTGGTCCGGTGAATAGAGGCTCTCTTTCCAATGAGAGAACTCCCGATGTTCTTGTTAAAGGTTTTCCTGTGGCCGCTCTTTCTTTCCGACCCGATGTAAAACAAGCTGAATTGGCAGTTAGGCAGGCTTTATCTATTACAAAGAGTGCTAAAGCTGCTTTTTATCCCTCTCTTGTCTTAAGCACTGGATCGTTTGGGTTGGCTGCCGGTACCTTCTCAGGTTATTTTGCTCCTGAGAACCTCGCCCTTCAGTTGGTAGGCGGAATTACACAACCTATCTTTAATAGGAAACAGCTAAAGGGGAATCTGAAGATTGCTCAATCTCAACAAGAGGAGTCGTTGATCTCGTTTCGTAATGTAATGCTAAAAGCCGGACAAGAGGTCTCGAATCTTTTATATGGGCTTAATGTCTCTCTTGGTAAAAATGATTTGCGTGATAAGCAGATCTCTTCTTTAACCAATGCGGTTGACTATACCCAGCAACTTCTCTTAGCTGGTGAGGCTACCTATACCGAGGTCCTTAATGCCCAACAGAGCCTTCTCAATGCCCAGTTAAGTGGCGTAAAGGATAAGTTGGAGCAGTTACAGTATAGTGTTAACCTCTATAGAGCCCTCGGCGGAGGAGCAGAGTAGGGGGGAGGCTTTTAGCGGCTGGTTTTTAGCTTTTAGCTTCTGGCGGCTGGCTTCTAGCCGCCAGTAGCCAGAAGCTAGAAGCCAGTAGCCACCCGCCATCAAATCTTAACCAATTTAAGTGTTTGCGTAAAGCCATCCTTAAGGTTAGTGGCATAGGATTTAGATAGGCCACTAACATGTAATACGCATTGGGTTGAGCATGGGTTTGGAAGTAGCGTGCATCTGGATTCTCTTTGTTCTAGGTTGTTGATGCCGATATTAGTCTTGATTAGTGGGTTTTTCCATTCAAGGTTGATGAGTTTCTCTTCGGGGGTATTTTTAAAGGTGATCTCCCCGTTACCATTCATGGATGCCGATGAAATATTAGCATCCGATTTTAGGTTAAATTGCGAAACCAGTTGTGTTTTAGGTTCGGTTTGTTCCCGACATCAAATCAATCAGGCCAACCTAAAGACTTAGAGTTGTTAGCAAAGACGGTGGTGTAACCATCAAAGGTAGTCGCTCCTCCATCGAATTTTATGGAGGCAACTTGAAGATCGAAGGCTCCAGAGTCGTTGCTATTGGGAAAATCGAAATATTGGATTTTAGTGAAGTCGATCGCTGAATTAACGGCACTCAGTGGAATTTTAATAGTATAGTATCCATTGGTATCTTTAGAAGCGACACTTTGGTAATTACCTTTTCCTAGTGCTCCACCTCCATTGTGTTTCAATTCAATCTGGGTTCAATTGGCTATAGACGCACTATGGTATTGATACGAGATTTCGCATCTCCAATATCGAGTTATTATAATCTATTTTAGAAGATCGTATAGGGGGCTTTTTACCGGGCTGATAGACGTTTTATATAGTCGATTAAGTCTTGTTTTGTAAAGGGTTTAGAAATGACAATGGCCACTTTAAGCGTGATTAAAGTTTGCCGCTCCTCTGGGGTTAAAAAGTTTGATATAACTATGATGGGGGTGTTTTCATATTCCTTAATAGTTCTAAGGAGGTTTATTGATTGGGCGGCGAGATGATCCTCTTTTAGGGCTGCATCGATCATTATAATGTCATAGTAATTTTGGCGCGCATATTTATAGCCTAGATTAGCATTCGTGGCGATATCCAGACGACAGAAATCTATAAGATAGTGTTCTGTAATGATATTATCAGCTTGGTTGTCTGAGATGAGTAAAATGTAATTATTACTTGGTAAAGAGGTGGTATTGTCGGTTTTCTTAATTAAGTTGAGTTTGTCGTTGCTGTTTTTTTCTAAAGTCGTCGGCGGTTTAGTTATTGGTTTTTGAATGATTTGGTTGGAGTCTATTTCATTTATGGGTTCTGAAAGGGTTGGTTTTGATTCATCCACCTGTATATTGGGGGTAAAAATAGAGTTGGTGCCTGAGAATGGATGATATTGGCTTGGCAATTGTTCTAATGCTTCTGAATCTGGAGGTGCTAAATCAACTGGCAAGTTGACAGTAAAGGAACTACCTTCAAAAGGGGTAGATTGAACGGAGATCGTACCATTGAGAGCCTCAATAAGTTTTTTGGTAAGAGCCAGTCCTATACCAGAGCCTTCATATATTCTGTCGGCTCCTTCACTCCCTTGCCGGAAGTCATCGAAGATATACTCCATTTGTTCTTTATTGATACCTATTCCAGTATCTTTGACGACAATGGTAAGGGTAAATTTATCAGAAGAAGAAGCAGCGGGTGTGGGTGGTTCATCAGTATTATTGAGAGATACAGAGATCCATACATTCCCTGTTTCGGTGAATTTAATGGCATTATCTGACAGGGAGAAGAGGATATCGTGGTAGCTATCTAAATCGATAAGAACAGGCATAGGGGCATCGATTTGGTCGCTAAATGAAATGTTTTTTAATTTGGCTCTTTTTTTTAGAGGGCTTAGGATTGCTTGAGTAATAGGCTTAATTTTTATGGGTGTTAGATTCTGAGGTTTCCCGGTTGTTTCAAGTTGGGCCAGTTTAATGATCGCATTAAAAGTAACCAGAAGACGGTTCCCCATGACCGAGATATGGTTAGCCATCTCTTTTTTTTCGGGTTGGGTAAGCTCTCTGGTAAGGATGTCTGAAAAGCCGAGTATAGCATTCAGCGGGGTTCTTAGTTCATGGCTAAAATTGAGGAGGAGGGTTGATTTGAGTTTTTCGCTTTGTTCTGCCTTTCCTAAGGCAAGCTTCAACTCAATCGTTCTTTCTGCAACCAGTTTGCTGAGAAAAGCCTCCCTGTTTTGCAGGAAGAGGATAAGGATGGTTAGTATTACTGTTAAAATGGCCATTACGGTTCCGCTTAGCCACCAGTAACTGGTTTGGTATAAAAGTCCGTATGCATTATCAGGATAGTAGATAATAGCCAACGATCTGTTCATAAACTGAAATGGAATGACTTTATAAAGGTGATACTCTTTATAATAGTCGTTTTTCAATATTTGAGGGAGCTCGTCTTTCGAATTAGGACTGAAACGGGCAAGGGGGATGACTTTATTATGCTCTGATACATCAACCAGATCAATGTTTATTTCAGGAATATCATGATATATGGTATTGGTCAAGCGGGAAAGTAGTGATTTCATTCCTGTTAGCGTGATCAAGTAATCTACCTTTTCGTCGAAATAGAGTGCTTTTAGAGGTGAGACACTAATGAGGGTGTATTGCCGATCTCCGTCAATGGTCAGTTGCTTTGGGGTAAAGCTGACCATTCTATCGCAATGTTCTTTTTGATTAATCCAATGGTTAAAGAGGTCATACTTTGAAAAATTGAAGCCAATTGGAAAGTGCTTGAGAGGATCAGGGGCGACCATTGTAATCCGGTAGGATAAGTTATTGGTGTTTAGTGTTGCGGTATCATTCGTTGTCTGCTCTTTCTTTAGATAAGCGAAAGCAAGGCCGAATCTCTCATCGGTTATCGGTTTGGTAAAACGATGAAAATCGGAAGGGGTAACCTCTGTACTGGCATTAAAGAAGTCCTTTACAATGACAGATTGTTGTGCAATAAAGTTTAACTGAGATCTGAAATATTTAGAGAAGTTCTCTGTGTGAAGGTCAAAAAGCAGACGATTATCCTCTTTACTTTGTCGATAGCTGGAGAGGAAAAAGACCAACGTAATAAAACCTCCAATGATGGCAGCAAAGATGGCTTCCGATAGGTTGTATTTAGCCTTTTTCTCATGGTTGTTTTCACTGGTTCTGTGCTGTCTTGTTGTCGATATATACCAAATAGTTATGAGGAATAGTACGGCAAGAGTGCTTAGTAAAGGGATGAAAATAGATTGGAGTGTTGTTTGGTACCATGTACTGGCGAAGATATCCAGCCCAACAATCATTAGTATTTTACCGGTTTTTGGATCTATAACTGGCGAGAGGCATGTGATAAATGATCCATATTCGTCTTCATAGGGGCCGATACAAACAGGGTTTCCTGTTGAAAATATGGAAAAATGTTCCTTTTGAGGTCGCTTATATCGAGTTCCTGGTTGAATATGATGGATACTGCCTACTTCAGATGATTCAGGCCCAAAGTATAAAACATTATCTTTTAGTTGAAGGGTATAGAGATTGACATTTTCTATAATGGCAGAGTATGAGATCAGCATGTCGCTTATTACTCTAAACTCATAAAGGGAGGTGTCATTATTGGTAAATGTAAGCCTTTCTACCAGGATCGGATTGATTGTTCTGGCGATATCGTTCGTTTTTTGTAAAAGCTCCTGCTTAAAGAATCTCTCGGTCTTCTCTTTCTGCCACCATGTTTGTTGCAGTCCGGTTAATAGAACCAATATTATTGAGAAAATAAAGAGATAAAGTCGGAACTTTTTCATGATGTTTTAATCAGTTTAAGTTGTTACATGGAATAGTCTGATTGAGATTACTTTTTTAGGATTATTTACCTAAATCCAGGCGAGGTCATATTTAATTTGATAAGAAGAGCTGACTTATGAGATGATTTGGAGAACCTCATGGATTAATTCGAGCAATTTATCGGCTTGATAAGGCTTTGCCATGAAAGCGGAGAAGCCATTTCTCATGATGAGCTGTTTCTCATAATCAGAGGTATAACCTGTAACAGCGATGATAGGGAGATGTTCATTTCCTGGTATTTTCCAGATTTCCCGGCTAGCCTGAATGCCATCCATGCCAACTCCCAGATTGATGTCCATTAGAATCAGGTCATAGCTATTTAATGTTGCTAATTTTATGGCAACTGATGCATTTATGGCAACCTCAACAGTGAACTCTTCTCTCAGAATTAGCTCAGCCAGGCTTGCATTGACATCGTTATCTTCAACCACCATTAGACGAGGCTTTAGATGGTTATTTGATTTAACTAGCGGCCTGCGTTTTGACCCGATATCCAGATTGGCTGATACCGGTACGGAACCGGGTTGTTCATTGAGCCTTGCTACGGGTTTGGGTCTAATCGTGAACTTAGAACGGTAGTTTCTGAGAGCTGCCTCATTGGCGTGCGATATATCAATCCAAACAGTAAATGTCGAACCAATACCGGCTTCACTATCAACATCGATGGTCGCCTCCATTAAATCGAGGAAGCTCTTACATAGGGTTAATCCTAATCCATTTCCTTCATGACTTCGCCCCACTCCTTCACTGCCTTGCCTGAATGGTTCATAGATATACTTCATCATCTCTGATGAGATGCCCACTCCGGTGTCTTTAACACAGAATTTTATTCCATTACGACCTTTCATCGTCTCCTTCCTTAGTGAAACCCAAACTTGTCCCTCTTCGGTAAACTTAATGGCATTATCTATAATGTGATAAAATATGGAAGTAATTAGCTTTTTGTCTACTAATATCGACCCACAATCCTCAATATTTGACGAAAGTCGGAGATTCTTATGTTTTAAGTTATCGGCAAACTCATTGATGGTATGGTCAAGCAGTTCTGAAGGCTTATACTCGGCGGGCGAGAAAAGAAGAGTATCTGATTCTAATTGCGATAGATCTAAAATAGAGGAGAGTGTTACGAGTAATCTTCTCCCCGAGATGTTAATGAACTCGATCATGTCGCGCATATCATCATCCATGGTCATCTCTTTTATTAAGGATGAAAAACCTAGAATGCCGTTAAGTGGTGTACGAAGCTCATGCCCCATGTTGAGTAAAAGAGACGATTTTAGCTTAGCCGACTCCTCCGCTTTCTCCTTTAGCTCCATCAGTTCATTACTCATTCTTAATATCTCCTCCGCTTTCTCTGCTTCACGTATTAAAACCTGTTCGTGAGCTTTCTGAGAGGTGATATCTTTGACCATCGCCAAGAAATGGTCTACCTCACCTCGATCGTTAACCAGGGGTGAGACATTCAAAGAAATGATGATTCGTTCTCCGGTAGGTTTTATTCTCTCCGATTCATAACCTTTTATTGACCTACCCTGACTACACTCTCTAATAAAAAACTCAAGATCCCGACCATTTCTATTCGGATCGAATTGAGCTATATTTGAGCCAATAGCCTTTGAAGCCGGCAAACCATAGAGCTTTTCTGCTCCTTTGTTCCAAAATAGGATCTTTCCTGAGAAGTCGGCTGAGACTATCGCATCCGCTGAGTTTTCAACAATAGTTGCTAGAAGATGAGTCTGCTTATTGTGCTCTAACTTTTGAAGATATACTGCTAAAAGCTCTGCCAGAGAGTATAATAAGGTCTGCTCTTCATTAAGGAAGTAAAGCTCTGATTCAGGAATTGTATCCGATGGCTCAGAAAAATCTTCAAGGAATGTTTTATCTGCTATATCTTCAGGTATGAGGTTAACCGTAAGGTGACCTCTTTCTACTTCTTCAATCTTAATGATTGCGCTCTGCTTTAGCTGGCTGTTTTTATAATTTTCAGAAAAATGGCTCTTCTCATCAATGACTAGTGCTACATGAGTAGCTTCAGGGAACTGATATGCTCCTTTAATCTCAGAAAGGATCTTGTTGATATCGAGTTCCGCATCTAATTTGTTATTATGCAAAAGCCGGGTTATCTCATTAATGCATTTCAGCTCTTTAAGGCGTTCGTTCAGGATGTTGGCTTTGTATTGATACTCTTTCTCAATCTGTTTATAGAGTGAGATTTCTCTGGCTATCCCAAAGATGATCTTCTCATTACTCGCTGCAACGAAATTCCATTCGAACCAATGGATGCCTTTTTTTCGATCGATTAACCGGTTAATGAAGTTTTTTATTGGGCGATCATGTCGGGTTATGTTAAGGATTTCATTGGTTATAAGCTGGTCTTCAATGGCTACAAAATCAGTAAGTGGTTTACCAATAGATTCTTTGATGGAGAAGTCCAGAAGAGTCGTCCAGTTATGACTAACTTCTAAAACTAAACCATCGCGATTTAAGAAACAGATGAGGTCGTGAGCGATACTTAAAATGCATTCTGGCACGAGTCCGCTGTTTTCTTCCAGAGTCATCGGACAACTACTGCATTTTTCGGGAGGGTCATATTGGGAATTGACAGAGAGTTTATGGATCAAACGTCCGGTGCAACAGGTCAAAGGGGTCGCCTCTAATGGGTTTTCGATCTCTCTGTTTAAAGAAGTATCTGCATTGTTAGAGTCCGATTCAGTGGTCATACTCATGAAAACCGTTTATTTAAGTGAAACGGGGTAGGGAAAAAGGATGAAAGTGTAAATATAATACAGAAAGAAGGAAAATCGATA
The DNA here is from genome assembly GCA_964444785.1 of uncultured Bacteroidales bacterium. Classification (GTDB taxonomy): domain Bacteria; phylum Bacteroidota; class Bacteroidia; order Bacteroidales; family TTA-H9; genus JAJTBW01. The sequence goes on from CAYUII010000020.1 coordinate 66,995, forward strand.
GATATGAAAATTATTTAAATAGATAAGCTCCGCTCATTGAACATAGGCACGCCGAGAACGAAGATATATACGGATCCTATGGTGTGTATTAGGATCTAGGCATGCGGATTTTACGCATTAGTTAGAACACAGATGACACTGATTAGACAGATTTACACTGATTTGAATAGAAGCGGCCTTTTGAATTGTGCTTTACATGTTGAGTTATTCTGTTAGCGAATTAACAAATTCTCCAAAACGTAAAATCATTTCACTATTTGCCTTCTTGAAAAGTAAGTGTTCAAAATCCCTTTGCTTACTCTTCAAATCAACTGTTTCTAGTAGTTTGGCTGTTGCTTGCTTGAACATTTGCAAATTATGCACTCCACAACGTTTTGCAAGAAAATCGTAGTCGGGTTTGGCTAGTCCTAACAAAAACATCAAGTCATAAAAATCACGGCCTTTGGCGCGGGCTAGCATAGCGGCAATCTTCATACTGCACAATACGCCGTCAGAAGGAACAGGAAAAGGGAAAAAGAATCCGCAACCTTTGATATATGTGATATTCGTGGGATAAATGATTCCTTGGTCTTGACTTTCAACTTTTATCAAGAAACGTTCTTCCTTATGTCCGCTCAATTTCAGATCGAACAACAGCTCCGGGAAATAGATATTACGCCGGTATGCGGTCAGTTTCTGATTATCTTTTTCTTTCGATTCTACTCGCAATCCTGAACGTTCCAAAAACTGGATTACTCCATTGGTCATATCAATAAACTCATCTTTTGTTAGGTTTTTACAGTCGAAATCCAAATCTTCTGAAAACCGGTCAATCCCTTTTACTAAACGAAGGCTTGTTCCTCCGATAAAAGATATCTTTTGGATGCTTGGTGTGAAAGAAAGATAATCCAGTATCATTAACTGCAAATACTCTTTCAAAATATACTTATCGAAGACTGAATTTCCACGGATTTGAGTTGGAAAGTAATTTCTAATCTGATCAATCTGTATCATAAATTGTAGGTCTTAAGAAGTAGACTTATCCGATGGTCAAGCGCCTTGCTTTTGAACCTGGCACAATAATCCATAAGTAGATTCTTGTTTAAATCTTCATGTAAGTAATCATCATCCAGGCGTAGCTCATTTAATTCCTGCTCACTATCATAGAACGGATAGAGATATAGCAAATCAAGCAATGCCTTTTCAGGAGTGGCGAACTGTAGGTTGCGGTTGTCTGCCATCGGCTTTAATTTATAACCAAATATTAGGTTTTCTTTGACATTCTTATAAGAGTATTCGCCAAAATCATTCGCAAATGATGTTGTTTTTAGTGATGTTATACTGGTAATTTGCACCACCGCTTCCGGTATCATTCCATAGAACGACAATGCCGTGTGTAGGCTGATATAGGAAGGACGGTAAATTCGATTAGCAAAATAAAAAGAATAATCCAACTTGCTTTTATACTCTGAGAACGCAAAATAGCCCTGCCGTAATCGAATAAGATACCCTTTTTTTGTCCAACGGGTAAGGTTGTTCCGGTCAAAATCGGGTTGCCATGCATATACCTGGTAGATATTGAAGCATGCCAAATCGAATAGTTGACTCTTAAACTCTAGAAATGTCATTTCTCTGTTTTGTTTCTGTTATGCTGTAAATATAGTGCATTTTGGAAATAAAATGTATTATATGGGGAATGGGCTCCGCCCATATAAACATAGACATTTGTCCCCAGAGTGGATGCACTTCGTGCATCGGATATAGGCTCACGGATTATACTTGGAGAGATTGTGGATGCACTTCGTGCATCGGACCTAGGCACACGGATTTTACGGATTTAAACGGATGCCACGGATATTTTGGGTCACAGTGTTTCACAGTGTGGATGCACTTCGTGCATCGGACCTAGGCACACGGATTTAACGGATTTTAACGGATGCCACGGATTGATTAGAACACTGATATTAGAACTGGCCGCTGGCTTTTGGCATCTGGCCACAGGCAGCCGTTGGGTTCTTTGCTAATATTGAATTCTCGAATCTTGAATCACGAATCTTGAATCACGAATCACGAATCTTGAATCACGAATCACGAATCTTGATTTGACCTAATCATTTGCCCCTTAGTCTGAGATATTGATTAAATATTTGTCGACTACCGCTTTTGTTTTTTCCTGTTCTACTGGTTTGGTAAGGAAATCATCCATACCCGCTTCGAAGCATTTTTCTCGTTCTTCTTTGAGGGCTCCGGCGGTCAAGGCAATAATTGGAACATGTCTATTGGTTAACCGTTCTATTTCTCGGATTTTTTGGGTTGCTTCGATCCCATCGCATTCTGGCATTTGAACATCCATGAAAATAAGGTTAAGGTCATTTGCTTTGTATAGTTCTATTGCTTGGCATCCATTTGTTGCTTCTAGAATTTCCACATGGTTTAAATGCTTTGATAGGATCGCTTTAATTAAGATCATATTTAAAGAGACATCTTCAGCAATAAGAATCTTTACCTTTTGCTTGTCGCTCACCTTCAGGGTTTGAGTCAGTGCGATATCTTGCTTTTCCTGTTTTTGTATCTTCTTCTTTTGTTGAGCAATATCGACTAAACAATCAAAAAGATCTTTACTTTTAACGGGTTTACTTAGCTTATAAATGATTCCCATCTCATCGCATCTCTTTTGAAAATCATTAGATTCTAATGCCGAATGAAGCAAGATTACTCTTTGTTTTTCGCTACTTATCTTAAGGTTTTCTCTCACAATACGAATCGTCTCTAGTCCGTTCGTTTGTGGCATATTATAATCACAGATGATGATATTAAAAGGGAGAGAGGTCTTAATTCGTTTTATCGCATCGATTCCGTTATTTGAATACTCACAACTAATTTGCCATTGTTTTAGCATTTGTTCAAGTATACGATAGTTGTTGATATTATCATCTATAATTAAACACCTTTTAATGGATTTTACTTTTCGAACATCCCAATTCTCTCCATGATGAACCATGATGATTAACTCGAAGAAGAAAGTGGTTCCAACATTAGGGGTACTAAAGAACTGGATCTTTCCTCCCATTTTTGCCGTGATCATCTCCGAGATAATAAGTCCTAAGCCTGTTCCTCCATATTTTCGGGTTGTAGAACTGTCAGCTTGTGAGAAGGCTTTAAATAGTTTCTTTTTTTGTTCTTCACTGATTCCAATCCCAGTATCTCTGACCGAAAAGGATAGTTTACCTTTTACATTATTAAAAGCATTGTATTTAACTTTAAGCTCAACTTCCCCTGCTTCCGTAAACTTGACAGCATTACTTAAAAGATTAGCTAGAACTTGCTTTAGACGTACCGGGTCTACATCAGCAAAACGTGGCATCTCTGGGTCAATATTGAGTAGCAGCTCCAGCTCTTTTTTTCCGGCAGTAAACTTGACAATATCGATGCAGTTTTGAAGTAGTTCTATCATATCCGTCTTAACCGGTTCTATGTCGAGCATCCCAGCCTCTATTTTCGAAAAGTCAAGGATATCATTTATGATCCCTAATAGAGTGTGTCCTGAGATATTAGCATTTTCAACATACTTCTGTTGTGTTTCATCTAGCGTTGTCGTTCTTAAAAGATCAGTAAAACCGATGACTCCATTAAGCGGAGTCCTAATTTCATGACTCATGTTAGCAAGAAACTCCGATTTAGCCTTGCTGGCTGCTTCGGCCTCTTTGGTGGCTGAGAGCAACTGGTTTTGGACTTTTCTTCTGTTTTCTAGGTTGACGAGCATTTGAGCAAAGAGATGTAAGATCTGTTGCTCTTTTTCACCGAAAGTATTGAGTTCTCTTACTGCTTCAAATCCGACAAATCCCTTACAGGTTCCACTGTCTATAAGAGGCACACCCATCATGCTCTGGACCCCCTGTTCTTTAAATATGGTATGTAGTCTATCCTCAGGCGATAGGGCATTAACATCGTGAATAAAGACATTATCTCCATTAATATGCTTTTCAATCAGGTCAGTGATTCGGTCGAGGGGGATGCTTTGCAGGTCATGAATTCTTGAAGCGATCCCTTCGTTGCACCATTCATAAGTGTTTATGGCAACCATTGATGCAAGGTCATACGAGAAAACGTATACACGATCTGCCTGAGTAAACCTACCCATGAACTGAAGAGCATCATTGATGGTTGTTTCGATCTGATCCAGGGGCGCATTAATGAAGGTATTGGCGATCTTGGTTAGCGTTTGTTGCATCTCGGCCAAGCTAGAAATCTGTTCTTCGGCTCTTTTTCGGTCAGTGATATCCCTGGAGGCTGCAATAATATGATTATTACCGAAGTATTTCCCTCTATTAATGGATACATCCTTTAGGAAGATTTCTCCATTTTTTCGCACTCCCCAGAAGTCGATGTTTTGAGAAACGCCTGTTTCATATACCTCTTCAATTTTTTTCTGAACTAAGGGAAGATCATTCATGTCAGGAGCCGAAACAGCGGCCGGAGTTTTGCCGAGTAACTCCTCTCTGGTGTAGCCATACATGATCTCGACACCCCGGTTGATATCAACGAACGTTCCCTCTTGATCTAGAATATAGATGGCATCAGAGACCGAGTTGAAGATACTTTCATAGGTCTCTTTTGCGATTTTGCTTTTCTCTTCAACGAGTTTTCGTTCGGTGATGTCTTGAGCAATTCCTAAAAAGCCAGTGATCTCTCTGTTTTGATCACGAAGGGCGGTGATGGTGAGACTGACCGTTAATGAGCTTCCGTCCTTTCGTATGTATGTCCATTCGCGCTCTTCAAATTCTTTATCACGAGCTTGTCCAACGAAAACCGAAAATCCTTCAACTTTTCGTCCTGTTTTCTCACTCAACTCAGATCCATAGCTTTCGATTTCTGAGGCGACATGGATTTTAATAGGCGACTCTCCGATCATCTCTTCCGGCGAATAGCCTAGCATCTTCTCGGCTCCTTTGTTAAAAACCGTAATTTGACCGGTGTTATTGGTTGCAATGATAGAGACTTGCGAGGCCGAATCTAAAAGATTATTGATGTAGTTATAAGTGGATGCCAGAGAATCTTCTGCCTTTTTCTTTTCAGTAATATCAACGATAACGCCTAACACATAGTCGATCTTTCCATTGTGATCGACTACAGGGAGTACTGTTTCAGAAAAGATCAGATCTTTAAATAATATCTCGAAGGTCTCTTGTTTGCCGGAAAAGGCATTACTAATTTTCTCTTCCAGATTATCAGCAATTTCAGGGAAGAGTTCTCGAATGGTTTTTCCCAGTAAATCATCTTTAGAGAGTTGAAGAGTGGTCAGGCCTTGACCTTCGGCTAAGTGGTAACGAAACTCTTTGTCAAAAAGCACGATGATTCCTCCCGGGAAGTTTTCGGCAACCATACTTAAGCGTTCTTGGTTTTTAAGAGTCTCCGCCTCAGCGGCTTTACGCTCAGTGATATCGCGAAAGGTCCATAACCTTCCAACCACCGTGGTCAACTTAAAGAGAGGGCGTGATAGAAACTCAATATATCTACCATCGATTAATTCAAATGTATCAAAATACTCCTCATTCGAAGCAAACATCGATTGAATCTTACTGAGAAAACGGGTTTGATCGGTTAGCTGTTATGAAACAATCTTAAGAAGAAGATCCTTGCTTTGAGAATGAATTAAATCAAGAGGAGTTTGCCATATTTCGGAAAATCTTCGATTAGAATAGAGGGTCGATCCATGTAGATCAACAGCAAGAATAGCATCAGCTGTCGAGTCTAATACAATATTTAGGGTTGATTTACTCTCCAACAGAAGCTTTTCGGTACGCCTCTTGTCAATAATAACCGATCCAAACATAAAAGCAATGATCGCAGTAATGGTGACAAGGAGAAGCAGTCCGACTGGAAAGGCTGCCCGGGCAGCAACAAGCCAATTCCAGTTCTTGGCGTCAAAATCCATTCCAATGAAAGCGATGATCTTTTTTGTTTGAGGATCTATTAATGGAACCATTGCACTAATCCATGTGCCCCAACGGTCGCTGGTGGGGCCAATGGTAATAGCTTCTCCTGAGGTGAACAGGTTAACCTCTACCGGTGTAATCTCGGTGTAGATATCTCCGGCGACCGATTCGTTCTTTGATCCAAGTGGTTCACTATCGGCGTAAAAGAAGGCGACCCCTTTGTTATTACGCCCTACAAGGTATACAAAACGGCATTTCGGCGTTGCTTTACAAATAGAGGCCAGCTGGCCTTTCAGACGAAGATAATTGGGTGTTTGGAGATCCTGTCTTGTGCCGGTTAATTCCTCTATACGAGTCAGATTTATAGCAGAGGCAGCCAGTTTGGCGTGGGTTAATATCTCATCCCGGAGGCTTTCATTTGCGCTCTTACTTGTAGTATAGATGGCTATTGAGCCAATCAAGATGATTACGAGTAAAAGTAACCCCTTTAGTTTCTTAGTAGTGAAAAATAGCTTAGTTCCTCTTGATAAACTCATTGCCTGGCATTTGTGATCATGGACTAAAGAGCTGATGCTTTTTGCTTTTCTTGTTCAACAAAAACTTTCTTTGTGTTTCTCTAATAAAAGGCTGCTTCTCAGTAAATGGGGAATAGCTGATCTTGATATTGTCTAATGAGGATGAATTAACCGATTAATAATTGTTGCTGAAGAAAAACAGACTGCGCTGTTCCAAAGATAATTATTGCTGAAATATGTTTTACAATTTTGTGTGTGGTTTTGAAACTTTTTTTAAAGAGATGGGTTATTAAAATAATATGATAAGTTATTGGTAAATAAAATATTGAATTTAAAATTTATTTTTAGGTGGTACCTCTTCGCTTCCTCGTATGTTTGTGGCGATGATAGAGGACCGAGATGTATA